>NZ_JCAUAS010000003.1:0-628247 GCF_059692075.1 Paenibacillus sp. J31P190
ACAAGGCATAACACAGAGCATGTCACGTAAAGCGAACTGTTACGACAATGCTGTTATGGAGAATTTCTTTGGGATCCTAAAATCCGAGTTTTTATATATAGAAGAATTTGAGAGCATTGAGCAATTCAAAGTAGAACTTGATCAATATATCCACTATTACAACCATAAACGAATAAAGGCAAAACTAAAAGGCATGAGCCCGGTACAGTACCGAACTCATGCGCTAAAGGCAGTCTAACTATATACTGTCTAACTTTTGGGGGTCACTTCATTGCGGCAGCTCCACACTATCGTTCCCCGTTAACGGATAGAATTATATTACCGTTAGAATTTGATTTTTATGATGGTTGTCGTGATCGTTAAATTCGTGAATGATGTAAAGCAAGGAATAGGGTGTGCCGGTGTGCGGGCAAGTTTCTACTCCGTTCACGGTAACATGTTTAGAAACAACGTCTGAATCGGCTAACAGTATTTCAACCAGTTGAAGGCGGGTTAGCTTAAATTCATCGAGCAGGCGATCTTTAGAAATTCCCGATCTGGCATATTCATAAGCTATTTTGTTAAATGAATCGAAATCCGGAAATACCATTCCTTCACCATTTTTAATCGCTGGTATAATCGTCGATATGAGGTAAGTATCCCAATTTTTAAGATGCGAAATAATTTCTCCTATTGATGCTTTTCTTTCAGCGATAGGTTGTAACCAAATGCTCCCGTGTACATCATGTAAGGTATCTGTCCACTCTGTAAATTCTTTATACCGAAGAATCGTACTTTTACCCAAGCTAATCATATTGGAATCTCCATTTCATCTTGGAATAATAACCCATTTCTATGATACCGAATATACGTTCGTTTGTGAAGGTGTAATATTTAACTATGCTGAGGGAGCGGAACAGGCTACCGAGAATAAATCTGCGGTAGCCTGTTTTGGTATTTTATTGAGCAAGCGTTCTGCATTAGTTGAACAAGCTGCCGATATCGACTATCTTTGCTTCTGAGAACGATAATCCAATTGCGCCGTCTGCGTGAACGTTTTCCCTACTCTACAACGTCTCCGTACTGAGCGTAAATCCTTCGATTACGGCGTCTTCGTCGACCTCGATCAAGATACATCGTTTTCCTTGATAATTTACCTGTTTCACGTACTTTAAATCTTGCGGACTGACTGAAATCGTGGCGATCTTCGTATCAATCTTAATCGATTTCGAAGTGAATTTCGGAATGACGCTGCTCGCTTTGATTTCATAGTTTTTGTTGTCGACGACCGTTTGAAACGCTCGTTCCACCTTTTCCATCGTTACGTTCTCCACACCGCTCACCGTTAGCATGCGTTCCACATCTTTATAGTCCAACTTCGGAGGTTCCTCCTCCTCGTTAGTCTCAATAACCCGATGAATTTCCTCATACACGTGAGCGATCGTTGAAGCGTCGAGCTGATCTCCCGCCACTTCTTTCACAATTTCCTCAAAAATGGCTCTCTCTTCTTGCGCCGTCACGGTCTTCTCGGCATTCAAAACTTGCTCGATGAAGTGCAAATTCGGTTCGTTGGCTTTACCCGTGCAATACAGAATGCGATTCATGTCGGAATAGTTGTCCGTCACACTTGGGTAGAAAAAACCTTGCTCCGGCGAGTTCAATTTAATGATCGGATCTACGAAGACATTATACTTGAATTCCCGCTCGACGTAATCAAACATGAGGGTTTTCCGCTGTTGCTCAGTGGAATTCACACTGCACAGAATGAACGGATTCGCGAACATCTCGTCCTTTTCGCTCTCCTCAGCTTCTTCATTCCTGATCTTGGTCGGCTTAAAATATTGTCCGTGGACGAAAGTAATGACCGTATCCCGTTCATATTTGGTATCCGCCAACATTTTCTCCACCAACAGGAGCATCAGATCTTGCCATTCTTCCGGATTACCGGTCACTAGACCTTGATGGAGAAGCACCTGTGAAGGCGTCTCCGCTTCCTCCTGAAACTTTAACTCGAACATCTTCTGATCCAATTCACCGGTCAGCAGTTTTTTGAAATTGGCCATATATAGTTCCTGCTTCTCCCTGTCCAATAGGGCGAACGACTGACGCTCGCAATGATAGATCTCGTTGCTTTCCTTCATGATATAGACGTTAAGAATGTTGAAAATTTCAAGCATGTCGTGATCCAACTTAAGCTGTTTGCGAATATGTGCGAGTTCTTTCTTTATCATGGTCCTTCAGACGCTCCTATGAAGTAAAATGGCCTTACTAGTACTAACGATTGAATTAGAAATTTGTTGGTTGATTTGCCTTCCTGAGTGTTCACATCAAAACAAAAGCCCTTCATGAGAAGGGCTTCCACCGTTACTTCCCTTTATTTCCGTTCCAAACTTAGAGTGAATAGCACTCCACTTGTCTCGTAATTGGTTTAATAACTACTTTTGAAGACTTGGATAAACTACTTCCTGTATGTTAATTCATTATTATAGATTTCTCAACATTTTTAAGAATCTATCCTCACTAATTCTGAAATTTCCTCGAAAATTATGACAACACACACAATAAAAAAGAATTGAAAAGAGAGAACAACAAAACAAACAAAAAAAACAAAAAAAACTGTGATGTTTCATAAATAATTATAAAACGGAGCCCGCAAACCCGCGGCGCTCCGTTTGTTTTGTTTCATAATTAATAGCAATTTGCCTTCTGCTGTATCCCGATAGAGCCTTGTTTCAAAATTATTTGTAATAGAAATTTGTACACATGCATTATATGCATAAATATTCATATACCTTTCAAACATAACAGAGAAATAACTCACTTCGAGTTTAATATTACTGCTTTATATCTTGTTAACTAAATATTAAATATTTTTCTAAGGATTCGATTCTTTTCAAACCAATTCCATAAATCTCTTTTAGATCAGCAATCGAATTTATGCTTGCTTTTCTTGAAAATAATTCAAATGCAAAAGTAGGACCTATTTCTTTCACCAAAAGTAAATCTGTTAATAAGACTTCTGCCCACCTAAACCGGTTATATCAATACTGTAGACATAGATAAATGTTCCCGCTACCTCAATTGAGGATTCGCAATGAAACTTATATTTATCAGATGTTTGGAACACAACATAATAACCAATTGATTTATGATGCGCTTGAGTTTACTTTAATGTCTGAGCAAACCCTTGTAGAACATCATTAATAACCTCAAGATCCCTAAATAACTTCACCTCAATTACAGAATCCTGAGGACAACCAGCGACTTCTCTGGGTCCGTTGTATTTTTGTAAATGGAAGCTGTTTCCGCATAAAATGCCGCTTTGCCCTGTGCAAATAACCCTGCTGCTTGAGGCCAGCTCATATTCAGCGTTCCTTGGGGACCATAGTTTTTAAGCAGATTCGCGTAAATCTGGAACCCGCGTATCGCTTCTGGCGTGTTGACAGTTGCCTTATCGCCTTTCATAATGTCGCCGCCTTCGGAGAAGACGAACGAGGCTACGGCGGTAACCAGGGCGTTGCTTTGCCCCCGACCGACAATACCGTAGAAATCTTTCCCTGGGTCATGCAGCTTCTTGGCCGCCGCTTCCAATTCAGTCAATGTTTTCGGAATCGGTATATTATTTTTCTGCAAGATATCTTTCCGATAATACAGAACAAACTGAGTATACTGCTTTTTATGCTGTGATTCAGCAGGGTTCGCACTTCTTCTATGGATACCATGTAATGTTGAGTGTCATGAATAGGCAATTCAGCAGCACTCCTTCTCTATCCAACCATTAAAAATTAAACATCCACTCCAAGGTTCTTCAAATTATTGAAGCTGGTCGCCAAGCATTCAAATGGATCTCGGCCATAACAATCGTCTTGTTCAACTGGGGCCCATTCTACACCAACGTGTTTACATGCCTCCACAATTTGAGAGTAATTCATATTACCTTCACCAATCTCGGCAAATCGCTGTTCGCCATCACTCATCACTGCAAAATCTTTCAAGTGAACGAGTTTCATTCTTCCTTTCAATTTGTTTATCCATTGTATCGGATCCGCTCCTCCAGATTGTACCCAGAAGAGATCAAGTAAGAATTCCACTGCTTCTGGGGCTGACTCCTCCATGAGGATTTCCAACCCGCTTTTCCCACCAAATTTTGCAAACTCAAAAGAATGGTTATGATAGAAGAATTGTAATCCTGCCTGCTTTAATTTTCTTCCAATTTCCGATGCTTCTTTTGCGAAAGTCACAAATCCTTCTTTGCTGCTGCGATTTACCAGCGGCATACCTCCTAATCCCACATATTTGCAATCCCAAATCTTATGTTTTTCAATAACAGCATCCAAATTATCGGTTAAATCCGCGTATGAAATGTGGGTCGCACAGATTGTCAGTTGCTCCCTGTCTGCAATTTCTTTCAATTCCTTATTATCTATAGGACCTATTCCTGAAACTTGAATGGCATTATAGCCGATTTGTTTAACCTTTCTAAGACTGATTGAGATATCCTCGGGAGTTTTCAAAAAATCCCTTATTGTATAGAGCTGTGCTGCTATTTTCATATCGTCACTCGCTTTCAGAGAATATTGAAACAACATAAAATATGAGAAATTAGCTTTAGGAAAGATAATTTCATTAATTTCTTTCTTGAAAATCCCCCTGGTAATTAACTGGTAGTTGTGTAGTTTTAGCTAAATAAAAAGCAAGTTCTACAGCGTCTTCCCAAGTGGTTCGTTTATCCATCACAATTTCCTTACCTGCATGCACGAGAGAGATGGCGTATCCCGGATTCAGATATTCAATACGAATCTCATCGTTCATACGAAAACCTTCTGATTTATTACAGAGTGTTATTTTATCTCATGTAAATAAATGCCGACAGATCAGAACAGTCGGCATTCTACCTAATCTGCAATTCTAGTAAACCACTCTCACACCAAACTCAGTCTGATAATCTCAGAGCCAGTCAGATGGATGTTCAGTTTCCACGTATGCGGGAAGCATTCGCATCGAATCGCCAGCGATTCTCCCGATTCGGTCTCTGCAAATAGAATGCTATTTGAATCATTATGTCTGACGAACACCGTAAGTTCTGTATCTCCACTGCCCTGAATCGTCACCTCGACCCCCTGTTTGTCCTCACGCAGGTCAATGACGTCCGTTTCATTGTCGGATGTCATGATCCCCACATTGTCGGACAAGGTGATCATATGCATCTCGTCCCGATTGACGGACACTTCAATCTCCTGGTCTCCCCACAGCAAGGCGGTTCCAACGGGAGCAGAGCTATCTTCCCACCAATTGATATTAAGCGTGTAAATCACACGCAAGCCGTCTTCCCGATCATAAACCGTAAACCCGATATCCGGGCTACCGGCTATCCAGGCTCGCTCACGTTCCTTTTCAATAACGGACGCCCCAAAGCCATGCAACAACTGTTCATACCATCCCCGAATTCGCTGATCTGCAGGATACGCCTTTGCATTCACATACAGAACTTTTCCTTTTCCCAAATGATGCTCCAGAATCAACGGGTCTCCGTTGGCGCTTACCGCAAGGACAGCGGCAGTCAATGTCTCTAATCTACCGATTTCGAGCGTTTCGCCTGTATCCAGCTTCGTGCTTTGATAGCCTGTAATCTCGGCGCCAATCAATTGCTGAATGTCTGGGGAATCAACCAGAGCTGGCGCTTCTCCAAAAGCATCCGAACGACTTTTGGACGCGTACAGATGCGGCAGCCCGATGAGTAGCGTTCCGCCTTCCCGCACGTACCTGATCCATTTTTGGATTTGCGCCGCATCCGCCGTATTCCAGCCAAGAAAGGCCATGTACGCGTAGCTTCCAAGTATCTGATCATCCGCCTCAACGGGAACGATGTCCGCGATGCCATACGGTGTACCGGTATAGTAGCCGACCGGTTCAGAGGGGCACGGATGTCTGTAAATGGGTGAAAGAACCGACCGTGGATAAAAGACATTTAATAGATCCCAGCTTTCTTCCGGAGCGGAAAACGCCCATTCATCCCCCTGCTGGGCCCATACATTCCTGCGGCCAAAACACGTCCACCCGTCATTCTGTCCATGCAAAAATGCCATCGGCCCGTGCAGCCTGCCCCTCCGGGTATGCGTGCGAACAAACCTGTAGAAATTCCGCTGTTCGTCCGTATGACGGCGACAAGCCACGCTGAACCTCTCCAGATCGGCAAAACGCTCTTCCAGTCTCCAAAGGCCTTCTTCCGTATTAATCTGATCGACTCCGTGCATGTAACACAAATATAAAGCAAGCCGATACCGCTGATAACGTTGTTCAGTATCGTGTGGCGTCGTTGACCATTGTACCGCCAGATGCGCGCCGAAACTGTCACAACCGTATGCGCGAGATGCCCCTCGAAGCGCTGAAATAATAACTTCATGCGGACCGTACATCAGTTCCGCTCCTTGCCAAGAAATCCCGGCCTGGTATAAATATTTGAACAAGACGGAAGGTCCTGTGTGCCTCGACGCGTAGTGCGGAACGAGCCCGACGTTCTTAACGAACTGTTGAGCAGCCTGTTCCATGTCCGTCGCCGCCCGCGGATCCAAATTATAGTAAATGCCATGCGATGTTCGCACAGGCGTTTGGAATACGACATTCCCTTCCAAGCGCGACATTCTGTTCAGCAAGTCGCTATACAGCTCCCGTTCGGCGCCAGAACGTGCCCCCCAGTAACTGGAAAATCCATCTCGTTCATGCGCTTGACTTCCCAGAAAGTTAGGACCGTCTAGCGTCTTCCTGTCCGGATTAACACCGCATCCAGACAACTCTCTGCTTTCGACGATCAGGGCGTATTGCAGGCCAAGTTTTTCGCATAGTTCCTTCGTTTGCTTCCAATCCCGCTCTCTGAGTGATCTCGTACCCGACCACCGGTAGACAGGACGGAATGTGGTCATGCTGCCGATCTGTTGGTTCATATACCAAGTAAGGAAATATGCCATTTCGCGGGCATCCGTTTCGATGTAAACGGGGTCGGATGTTCCGGTCAGCACATGATCGTCGTCTCGTTCGACGGAACGTTCCACTGTATCACTCCACGTACCGTATTCGGTAAACAGCTCGATCGTCGCTCTTCCTCCTGTACGTTCCGCGAAAAAGCGGATCTCGTTAAGTCCTTGACATTCCGTTATAAACTCGCTTTGTTCTGGCTGGATGTGCGATCCACCGCTCACCGAAACTTGAACCTTGATACCCGGCTGCCCCGCTTGAACCCATACGCCAAAAGCTTCGCCGGCGGTTACGATGTCCGGGCATGACACAATACCGAAATCACTGGGCCGACTGACGAATTCGACCGATCTCAGCTTGTAGGGAAGCGGTTCCCGATAGTCGGATTCAAGTGTGATCGTCATGTCATGATCCCCCGAATGAAGGACACCATGAGGAATATCGAACTCGGACACCGGCCAGCGGTAATCCCGTTGAAAACATTCTCCCTCACATACAGTCTGTCCATTGATATTCACGCGGAACTTCGCCCATTCTTTTTTGGACAAGTTCCGTCCCACCCAGGAAAAAGAAGTGGAAAACGGCACGGAAGGCGCAAACGGGGGAAGCAGATTGAGGGATCCCTCCGCTTGCAGGCATGGATCTTCCAACCAGACGTTTCCAGAATAGTGGCTTCCGGTAACGTGTATCAGCAAGCAGGCGAGCTTGCCTTCGACCGGGATGACGACGCTTTTTTGCTCCCAACCGCACGTGCCTGCACCAATGTCGATCCGATAAATCGCATCCGGTGTTTCGGAAATATCCCGTGGATGCTTCCCTTCCTTTAGATAAAACACTTCCGCCACCATCTCGAGTGATCCACCCGGCAACAGCTTCACTTGTTCTTTTTTGCACCAAACCGACATCCCTAACGATTTAACTCCGGCATTCCTTACTTCTGGGAATTCACCTTCGACCTCGTTCCAGACTATTTTGGTGTAAGCTTCCCGTGGATAATCCTCACCTGTACCTCTCAAGTCCAGACTGAATCGGCTATGGTGGGTGACAGGTTCGCACAAACTATCGTCGATCAAACGGTAAAGCGGAGGAAAGTGCTGTTCCGTCATCCAGATTGGGGGCAGATCAACTTCCCCGATGAGCCTTATTCTGTAGCTCCGGCCTTCGCTCGGGAGCCATCCGATATCGTTTCCCGAAAAGCGCAAAGAAGCACTTTCGCCTGCCCTCAAGTATCGATAGTCCTCATGCGTGATTCCATCCCCAGAGAAGCACCCCTCCGGCAAGTGATACAACCGCTCAAAGCCGTAATCACTATGGCCTACTTCTTCAAGAGATCTTTCATTCTTTTCTATCGATGGATTCATTGGTTATCTCTCCATTCACTATCTAACTTTTTGTAGAAAGCATCTAAATTAATAGATTCGCCATTATTTAATCGGGATTGTTCCGCTGCAAACGCCATCAGATGACTGCGTACCGAAGCGGCTGCGGATGTAAGGCTCTCATTGCCATTGTAGTCGCGTACTGCCTTCAGGAAGCTACGGACAATGCTGCTGTCTCCGCCCCCATGCCCTGACGTCTGTTTTGGGATTTGAATCTCGATGTTTTCATGAGTAAGGAAATCCATCACCGTAATTTTGTCTTCCTCGCCGCGAATATGCCGTGGCGCCGCCCGCGAATTCCATGTTGACGACTTGATGGTCCACTACATTGTTATCACTCTTGTAGACACAGCGACCGTAATCCGTTTCCTTCAAGCCCTTCACAATGTTTTCCCGCGTAAGCTCTTCGGTAAAATGCCGCGCCCAAGCTTTCCCTTCCCCAAAGTAAAAGCGTGGCGCCGAATATGGGCACGTAGCTTCCACTGCACAGCTGATGCAAGTATCCGAAGAGCCCTCTGGCGCGTTGCCGGAATGGAAATGCTTCAGAGAGCCGTAGGAGCTGACGCGCAGGCAAGATTGATCCATCAGCCAAGATAAGACATCCAAATCGTGACACGATTTGGCTAGAATCATTGGGCTTGACTTGTCAGAGCTGTTCCAATTCCCCCGTACAAAGCTATGTGCCATATGCCAGTAACCGACGTTTTCGTTAAGCTGAATGGAAACGACCTCGCCGATGCGGCCTTCTGTAAGAAGCCACTTAATTGCTGACCAAAACGGCGTGTACCTAAGCACGTGACAGATCGTAAGCAACCTTCCGTTCTCTTTGGAGGCCAATTCCATCTGGATACATTCCACAGGATCCGGCGACATCGGCTTCTCAAGCAAAACATGATATTTGTTCTTTAACGCTTTTAACGTTGGCTCATAATGCATCCGATCCTGTGTAGAGATGATTGCAATATCGGCCAGCTGCGGCTCTTCGAGAATCTGCTCCCAAGACGTATATTGACGCTCCGCCGGAATGCCGTGCTGCTCTGCGAATTTGGCCAACCGTTCCGGATTCGATTCGGCCACGGAAATAAATTTCAGTTCATGAGGATAATCGAGCGCATACTGCGCATACGCCGCGCCTCTGGCCCCTGCACCTATCATAATTGCTGTAAGCTGTTTCATTAGACATTCTCCTATTTAATTCTTTCGAATTTCCCGGACCATGTGTCCGTTTTCGTTCACCAGTACAATTTCCAATTTTTATAAACCCTTACAAGTGCTTCGAAGTAATAATAGTCCCCCCAAATGCCCATGCAAAAAACGCCATCGGCCCGTGTAGGCTTCCAGACGTTTATGTATGCTATTGGGATTTAAGCCCTAAACAATAGGATCCCCTTCCATTACTCCTTAATCGCCCCGATCATGGCGCCTTGGACGAAATACTTTTGCAAAAACGGATATAGGCAGAGTATCGGTAAGGTCGAGACGATAATCGCCGCATATTTGATGGTTTCACCAATGGCATATTTGTCGTCACTTATGGATCCCGTCATCATGGAATCTGTATTGTTTTGGATCAAAATTTCACGGAGCACGAGCTGGAGCGGATACGCTTCGCGATCCCGTAAATAGACCAGCGCGCTAAAGTAGGAATTCCAATGTCCTACTGCATACCACAAAATCATGACGGCAATCACCGGCATCGACAGCGGGATGATGATGCGGAATAAAATCGTCCAGTCGTTTGCGCCGTCCATTCTTGCAGATTCCTCCAAACTGACAGGGATACCTTGGAACGAGGTACGCATGATGATCATGTTGAATGTATTGATCGCTCCGGGAATGAGGAGCGCCCACATCGTATTCATCATCCCAAGCTCGTTCACGAGCAGGTAACTCGGAATTAAGCCGCCATGGAACACCATCGTTATAACGATAAAAAACATGATCATATTTTTGAAATATAAATTCGGTCTGGACAACACGTAGGCGCCGATAGACGTCATTAACAGGTTGATTGCCGTGCCAAGCAGCACGTATATGAGCGTATTCTGGTACCCTTTGATGATCATCGGGTTCTCGAATACAGCTTTGTATGCACCAAGATCAAAACCGGCCGGCCTGAGCATCAGCCCGCGATGCTGCAAAAGTGACGTCGCATCGCTGAGTGAGGCGAGCAGCACATACAAGAACGGGTACAAAGTAACTGCACAGAGACCGAGCATCAACAGCGTATTGAAGTAGCCAAATGTTCGTTCTCCAATGGTTGGCTTCATCTGCCAACCTCCTTTCTGAGCCTTTCTAGATGACAGGTAGCTACCACAGCTTGTTCTCGCTGATCCGCTTGACGAAGCTGTTGGCAGCCACGATCAGAATAAAGCTGATCACGGAGTTGAACAGCCCGACAGCGGCCGTAAAGCTGTAACTTGCCTCCAATACCCCTTTGCGGTATACGTAAGTCGATATGACATCCGCCGTCTCATACGTGAGCGGATTGTACAGGAGAAGCACCTTTTCGCTGCCAACCGACAGCATGTTGCCCATTTGTAAAATAAACAAGATAACGATCGTCGGCATTATGCCGGGAATTGTAATATGCAACGTTTGCTTCCAGCGATTAGCACCGTCCATCCGACCAGCCTCGTATAGCGTCGGATCAATGGTGGCGATCGCCGCCAAATAAACGATCGAGCTCCAGCCGATGCCTTGCCATATACCAGACGAAACGAATAGGAAGCGGAACCAGCCCGCTTCTTTCAGGAAGTCGATCGGTTCGATGCCAAAGTTGCCGATGAGTTGGTTAATGAGACCTGTGCGACTTAAAAAGTCCATCATCATTCCGGCCACAATAACGACCGAAACGAAGTGCGGCAAATAGGAGATGGACTGTACAACTCGTTTGAATAAACTGCTGCGGATCTCATTAAGCAGCAGCGCCAGTATAATAGCTGCTGGGAAAGCAAACAACAAATCGTAAATATTGATCAAAATGGTGTTTTTTATCAATCTCCAAAAGTAAATACCGTTAAAAAAGCTTTCGAAATGCTTGAAACCAATCCATGGGCTCCCCCAAATTCCTTTCGCCGGAGAAAACTCTTTAAAGGCAATTTGCAAACCGTACATCGGTCCATAATGGAAGATGAGATAGTAGGCGATAACTGGCAAAGCCATCAAATAAATGGCCCAATGACGCTTCAAATCGGCACGAATGGTTTGCCAGACGGTCGGATTTCGATAAATTTGGGTTGAGGTTCTGCTTGCCTGAACGTTTCCGGTGTTTTGCGTCATCGTCTCTCCTTACCTTTCTTTCTAGATACGATATAAGATCTGGGAGATGAAGCTATTTCATCTCCCAGTCCAAACTCTCGATTAACGCTTGTTGAAGCGTTCAAGAGCCGCTTGTTGAATTTTGATTCCATCCTCGATACCCATGCTCTGGATCTTCTTGACGTATTTGTCAAAGTTATCGATCTGCTCCACGCCCATGATGAACTTGAGAAGCATTTCGTCTTGATACGTCTGAATATCCGTCATGATCGAAGCGAATTTGCTGCTCTCTTCTTGCGTTGGCGAAACTAGCGGCATTTTGCGTTCGGCTGTCGGTTTGGACCAAATTTCCAACGCACTTTTTTGCTGTGGAAGCGCGAGATATTGCAATTGGAAATTGTCACTGAGCACGAACGGTGCGCTCCAGGCCGCCCGGGTGTTCTTCGCTAACGATTGCGAGAGGCTAACTCCAGCCGGAGGGTTTAAAACTTCTGGCAAGAATACAGCTTTACCATTTTCCGACTTGTAACTAACACCTTCAATGCCGTAGTTGAATAAAAGATTTCCTTTTTCGCCGTATGCGTAATCGAGCCATTTGACTGTTTCAATGGGGTTTTTGTTGCTTGTCGTGATTGCGGCTCCGACGCCGTTAGCAGCAAAATCTCTTTGCCCCCAAATCGCTTTGTCCCCAGCTTTCAATACCGGATATGGAGCAGCGACAAGTTTGAAGTTCGGGTCTTTGTCCTTCATGAGGGTGCCGAACTTGCCTACGCCTCCTCCGTTAAATTGTGCGGATGCCCCTAACAGGTTCGTCGTCATTTTGTTATCGAACAATTTATCGTTCGGAGCTGCGAAATCCTTGTCAAGCAGGCCTTCCTTATACCATTTGTTCATCGTTGTCAGGAATTCCTTATATTCCGACTGAATTGGGCCGTAATTTACTTTACCACCGTCTTGATAATAGCTATAATTGATTCCCCATGCGCCAAGGAACGGAGCATCGGCTTTGAACAACTCCTTATCAAGGTAAATTGGGATTTCGTCCGCTTTTCCGTTGCCATTCGGATCTTTTTCTTTAAACGCTTTCAACACGGTATACCATTCGTCGATCGTCGCCGGCATTTTCAGCCCGAGCTTGTCTAACCAATCTTGACGGATCGTCGGTCCAAAGAACACTCTGACCTTGTCGTCACCACGAATAAACGGAAACATGTACATGCTGCCTTCGTCCGTCGTGACTTGCTTTTTCCAGTCTGGGTGTGCATCCAACAGTTTTTTCAGATTCGGTGCATACTTATCGATCAGATCGTTCAGCTTAATAATTTTGGCGTCTTTAATCGCTTTTTCTGGCCCGCCAGGATAGCCCGTCGTCCAGCCCGTTTCCAGAACGTCCGGCAGTTGATTGGAGGCAAGCATCAGGTTGAACTGTTCTTTGGCCTGCTGGACTTCAAGCGGTGGATGCTGGAATTCGACCTTCACGCCGGTTATTTTTTCAAGCTCTTTGTACATTCCCATATCGGCGTAGGTTTTCATTTGTGATGAAGCTGCAGAGTTGTTAGCTACCCAGTAGGTCAGATTCGTCAGTTTCGGCGGTTGTGATTCTTTGTTTGACTGCGGTGACGCTGATGACTTCTCCCCCCCGTTTTGATTGCTGCAAGCCGCAACCGAAATCGTGAGTGCGGAAATCAGTATAATGGAGCCTACTTGTTTCAATTTTTTCTTCATCGTTCTTGCCTCCCTTTTAATTGTCAACAGTTTGCTGCTGGTTAAAACCAAGCTATTGTTTTCCTGGCTTCTGGTTCCAAGTGTAGCCTCACTTAGCCGATAATGAATAGGCTCTTTATTTCATTTCCTGTGTATTTTCGTAAGAAATGCAGGATAGAAGTAAAGAAATCACTAGACATTAAAAATCGTCATTATACACGTGTATAATGAAATATGGGCAGCCCGCGAAGAGGCTGCCCTTCTATATGTCTGAACCGGTTTTGGCTGGTATCATTCTTTCACGGTATTTGCCCGGCGTAATGCCCTCCAGCTTTTTAAAGGCGCGGATGAATACGACATAATTATTATACCCGAGCTTTTGCGCGATTTGTGCAATGGTCAGATCCTTGCTTCCCAGCAGTTGTTTGGCGATTTCGATCCGCTTATGCGTCACATAATCTAACAGATTTTGCCCCTGATTTTTTTTGAAGAAAGTAGAAATATATTGCGGAGTCATCCCGAAGCGACCCGCGATATGCGCCAGACCGAGGTTCGGATCATCGAGACTATGGTCAATCAGGCTAATAATCTCCTGAAGCAGTTGCGTATTGTGATCGGATCGTTCCACATTGAACGAGCGGGTGAGCGTTTCATACAGCTCCTTCGTTTTCTGGTGCATGCCTTGCGCCGTCGGATAGCTGAAAACCGCTTTGATCGGATCGAAGTCCGCTCCAAGCACTTCTTCTTGGTTCGTATTCGTGGAGTTAAGGATTTTCAAAAACGTGCTCGTTACGTTAAAGAACAGGCATTTTCCCAGCTCCGGCGTCATGTGGCTTGAATCGAAATTCATCGAATAAATCTTATCGAGCAGTTTCTCAACATTGTCGGTGTCTCCGCTCCGAACGAAATTGGTGAGCTGTATCTCGATTTCAAGCGGATAATAGTAGTGCTGCTTGGCATCGATAATATCTTGGAAATGGATAATGGCATTTTTCCCCACAATGAGTCGATATTCAAGAGCCGCCAGCGCTTCCGGGTAAGAATTGCGAATCGCTTTGGGACCCTGGTGAATCCCACCGGTCGCCACTGTCATGTCGATTTTGAACCTTTGCGAGATGACGCTGTAGAGAGACTGGGCCATTTCCCGAATATCAGATTCGGCGAATTCATCTCGACCCGCCTCCAGGTTGACAAGAAATACGAGCCGATCACGGTCAAGCTCGACTGAGAATCCCTTATGATTAAGCTCAATCAGATCAATGCCGATATTCGACACAATAAACCTTACACACGCCCATTCCTGTTCGGATTCTTCTTTGGTAAAGCCATGAATGTCCTCGATCTTGACAAGGAGGATGGCAAAACGGTCGCTTACAAACGATAGCTCCATATACCTGAGCGTATCTTCGCTTTCCGCAGAAACGTCAACGTCCATATAGCCCTGTAAAAGACGAGATAAGTAGTTGGCCCGGATGAAAGGGATTTGCTGCGCCAAAGTGCTTCGCAAGTTTTTCTCTTCGTGGATTGAGCCTTCGATCGTTTGCCGGATAAACTCATATTCGTTAGAGGATGGACGCTTGATCATGTCTTTTCCGCGCATAATCGCATTCACTGTTTTTTGAAGAGGCTTATAATTCCGGTAGGCCCCGACAATTACAGCTAACAGCCCGGCAATCAAACAGAGGACGAACAGCCCGATAGACCATTTTTTAATTTGATTGACCTGCTGCATAAAAACGTCGTTTGGCGTTATGGAAACATATTTCCAGCCCGCTTTTTGCGAAGACGTAAACGACACCATTTGATCAGCTCCAGCAAATCGATATTCGAACGGAACCGTGCTTTCTTCCATGCGCCTTAGTAAATCGGACGGAAACGGCGTTTCACTGGTACCCATGATCGTTTTCCCTGTATCATCAATGATGTAAATGACGCTATGGCTTGCTGATTCAAGACTGGCGAACATTTGTTTAACCTGGTCGACGTCAATCAACACGATAAAACTGCCTAAATTGTCAGATTGCGAAAGGACGGGCAACGATTGCATATAGGTAATAACTTCTTTTGGCATATTTTCAATGTTTGAATACGAATCGACACTAGTGGAAAGTGAAGCAACGGGTAAGTAGGACATCTTATGCTCTTGTTTCAATAGCATTCGCCAATGATCATACGACATGTTTTTCATGGCGTAATAGGTGGAATAAAATGTCCGCGAATCGGTCAACAAATCGGCCTTAACAATCGTATCGCTGCTTGCGAAATAAACGTAATAATCAAAGATAAAACTGCTCGTCATACTCCCATACTTGCTCATCTTATCCCGCATGAATTCAACGAACCCGTATCTATCAACCTCATCAGCATTAGCAGGGATTTTGAGCATATAATCCAGCTTTGGGTCGAGCGCAACCTGAAGCATTAAATTATCAACTTCAGACAATTTATTGTCCAGCGACATCTTCAACTGCTCGAGCATCGCCGCATTGGAACGATTTGTACTCTTCTCCAGACTTTGTTCCACTTTGGCGTATAAAAACAGCCCCATTGCAAGCGGTATCATTAGTATGAACAAATTGGACGCGATCATCGTCGAAAGTGCGCTTTTGCGATTGTTGATAAGACGTAAAATCATAGGCAATTTCAAAACAGGACACACCCATTTCTCAGATTTATTTTTTTATTAAATATTTGTAACCCACCAATTGAAGAAGTCTATATGATCGGCAATTAAATCCTGTTTATAGTCGAATAGCAGATTTCAGAAGATCGATATATAAGGGAGACAGTAATCATGTTCCGAAACATGGATTTCTTTTGTTTGGTAAACAAAGCCAGCAGATTCAAGTAGGAACTCCTCTCTCTCTTAGGTGTAAGCATTCTCAGGTATTTACTCTAACCGACAACACCTGTCACATGCAAGGCTCAATTTTCGAATGAACTATACTTTTTTAATAATTATCTAATCTCCATAAATTCAAAAAAAGAGAATGCTCCCGCGCCTGCGCTTGGGCTACATCCTCCAAATTCTATAACGAATAATAAAAAATTTATGCACATACGCGATTAGTATTGCGTCGTGAGAGTCTCGTCAATAATAAATTTGGTTACGAAAGTTTTTGCCATGTGGAAGGGCTATCCCCGACCGATTCCGTTCGGACTCGGAGGATAGCCCTCAAAGATGGTTCACCTATAGACTTATTTACTGCTGAAATACAACCGTCGGATTGGTAGATGTATCGATCACGCTTTCCTTGTGTGTCCCCCCGTAGGAGATCCCGAAGGTATAAGAGCCGGGCAGCAGCTCCTTGCTGACCTCACCGCCACTCGTGCTTCCGATCGTCCGCCAACTGCCAGCATAATAGGAGGCAACACCGCCATTAAGCGGATTCCCTTGACTGTCCTTCAGCTGCACCTTGACGTTCACCGTCTGGAAGCCGATGACAGCGTTCGTCGACGTATCCTGCACCTTCTCCTTGTATGTGCCTTCATATGTCATCGCAAATGTGTAGGACCTGGACAGCAGTTCCTTGCTAATCTCGCCGCTGCTTGTGCTTCCGATCGTCCGCCAACTGCCCGCATAATAGGAGGCCGCACCGCCGTCAAGTGGATTACCTTGACTGTCCTTCAACTGAAGCTTGACGTTCACCGTCTGGAAGCCGACGACGGCGTTCGTTGACGTATCTTGCACCTTCTCCTTGTACGTGCCTTCGTATTTCATTGCAAATGTGTAGGACCCGGGCAGCAGTTCCTTGCTGACCACTCCACCGCTCGTGCTGCCGATCGTCCGCCAGCTGCCGGCATAATAAGTGCCCGCACCGCCATCAAGCGGATTCCCTTGGCTGTCCTTCAGCTGCACCTTGACGTTCACCGTCTGGAAGCCGACAACGGCGTTGGTACCCGTATTTTGCACCTTCTCGTTGCGTGTCCCTTCATACGTCAACGCGAATGTATAGGACTTTTTCGGCAGCGATTTGCTTACCGATCCGGAAGCGTCGGTGATGCCGAAATCTTTCCAGCCGCCGTCATAATATATCACGTTGCCGCCGCTAAGCGGATTGCCGTTGCTGTCCTTGAGCTGCACCTTGACTGCGTTCGTCGCGAGCGTAAAGCCGAACAGCTGAGGAAGCTCGACATTTCCCGCTTTGTCTGTAGACTTGTAGAGCAGGCTATAGGAGCCGTTTGTGTCGAACGTAACGGGCGCCGTATACAGCTGCCAGGAAGTCCCGTTGTCTAGGCTGATCTCGGTTTTGGCCACACCCGATAAGCTGTCGTAACTGACCAAGGTGACCGTGACCGGATTCACGTATGTGCCGTTCGGGCCGTCTGGTGCTGCCGGCGCTGCGGTAGCTGTCGTCAAAGGCGGCGTCGTATCGATCGTAACAGGCGGCTGCGTATCGATCGTTACCTTACTTTGGCCCTTAACGCCGGAATTGTCAGTCGCTTGAGCGACCACAGTTACGACTCCGTTTTTATGAGCGGTGAGAAGACCGCTCGCATCAATAGTCGCCTCATCGGTAGTCGTCCCATTGTCGCCATATACAGCCCATGTAACCGCCTTGTTGGTGGCGTTATTCGGCTGCACAGCAGCGGTCATTTGCAGCGTTCCGTTCACCTGGTTGATTAAAGTTTTTCCGTTCTCGCCGCTAACTGCAATGGAACGGACCAGAACATCGTCAACCTTATAGACATTAATTTCTGCTGCTGAGGCGTAGTCGTTCACTCCCGCGATCGCCTCCAGCTTGATATAAGCTGCTGAAACCGGAGCAAATACCGCTTGTTTCAAGGTCGCATTCGCATTCCACGTTCCGCTTGCTACCTTGATATAGTTCACATTATCCGTACTCGTATAAATATTGTAGGACGTAATGATTCCGTTCGTTTGTCCATCTTGTCTGGGCAAGTAGCTCAGCTGCGTGACTTTGGAAGTTCCGCCCAAACTCAATGTGATGCTCTGAGGCATCGGATCGACATGGCGCCAACGGATATGCCACATCGTATTTGGAATGCCGTCTAATACGTTTGCTGCGGCATTATTGGCACCAATAGTTTCTTGACTCGTCGCCGTTGCCGTCATTTGTGAATGTGGAATCTCGACCGGCTCAGGAAGCTCGTCCGACGGCGTCGGCGTTATCGGCGTAGAGCCCGATGGTCCGCCCAGGTTTCTTAACGTCACATTATCGATGGAAACGTTCGTCCTTTTTTTGACGTAGAATCCGGTGCGTCCAGCTGTTGTTTTTAGCCCCGAAATATCGCCGTCATAGAGCAATACTTGATCAACCTGGAGCTTATAACGGCTGCCCGTATACGTCAATTTCACCAAATGTGGAATGCCTTGGGTCAGATGAATGCCGTTGTTTTCTCCCGGAGGGGGATCGTTTATTGTTCCCGTGTGCCCTTGCGGATCCATATAGAACCAACCGCCTGCAGCCGTATCATAATAGATTTTGGTATAGCTGTCCGGCCCGGTGTAACGGATGACGGCACCCGCTGTATTGCCGGATTGCGGCGTGATCGTGAACGTCATTTCACCGTCGCCGATATCTGGCGTATTCTGATCAAGCGCTATCGTACTGTACTGACTCGTATTCACGGATAGCTGCTGGTTCAACACCTGGAGCTGCCCCTCACCATATCCGGCGATCCATCCGCCCAACTGGCCGTCGTCGAACGTCTGATCCGCTGTCTCGACCGGCGTCACTGTGCCTCCATCCACGGTAAAGTCGTCGATTAGGAGCTCCTGATTGCTATCCAAGCTCAATCCGCCGGATTTTTTGGTAATGCGGAAGCTGTAATCATCTGCACTGCCCGTCGTAAACGTCTTGCTGTAAAAGTATTTACCAACGTCGAGTGTATCGCTCCACTGATCAACGGCGCTCGATCCGTAACCGCTGGTTAACGCAAAGCTGTAGCTGTTCGCATACTGCACTTTGTACGGGAAGCTTACCGTGTAGGTCGTATTCGGCAGCAATTTAAGATTCGTTGGAATCGTGCGAACGATTTCACCAGAGGCGTTATTGCCAGCTGTCAATTTAAACGAATAGTTTCCGCCCAGTGTATTGTAAGTGTATCCTGCATGCAATCTCGCGATTTGATGAGTCCCGCTCATATAGACGAACGGCGTGAGACTTTCCTGGTTGCTTTCGAAATCTTCGAAGAAGTAATGACTGCCTTGCGGCGCCTTATTTACAAGCTCGACCACACGAATATCGTCCAAATCCGCTTCCGCTGTTGTCGATCCGGCAACCGCGTTCACTTTCATGTAGAAGGTTGCGCTTGTAGAACCGGCCGGTACGGTAAAATTGACCAAGATCCGCTGCATATAGCTATTTCCGGACCAACCTCGGGGCGTATTGTATTCTTTGTTCGGAATGTTCGACTTGGTGAGCGTATTGGTCATTTCCGCACCGCCATAGTCCTTCACTCCGATCGTCAGCGTCCGACCGTTCTTGACCTCCGCATATACGGATGCCTGGTACGTTTTGCCCGGCGTTAAACCGGTTAGCGTCTGGGCAATGGTTGCATCGGTGCCGTTGTTCCCTTTCACCTGCAGGTACGTTCCCCCGCCCACATCCGTCTGGATAGACACATGACTTGTGCTGCCACCGGTTGAAGTGACGTTCCAATTATTCAGCAAGCGGCTGTCGAAACCGGGATCCTTGACCAGACCGCCGTAACCGAAATTGAATTGAGAAGCCGGGGTGATCGCATCCGCTTGACCGCCCTTATAGACAACATAAGGCGTATTCGCGATTGCGTTGATGGTGATCTGACCGGAGGTCACCGGCAAATTCGTCACCAATACTTTACCGATATCCGTAAGCTTATACAGATCGACAGTCGTTACGCCTGCCCAACTAGCGGGAAGTGCCCATGTCGTATTACCGCCTACAGAGTTCCAGTGGTACAATTTGGTCTCTGTTTGTGGATCCCATGGAAGCAAATATTGAGTCAGCTGAGGCGTCACAGTCTTCCCGTGATAATTTGCATCGGTGGTTGGTACGATTTTCTTTTTAAACTCTTTTTGGTACGTTGCGATCAATGCTCCATTCTTCCTCAATTCAACTTTAGGATTGTTGGTAACATTCGTCCCGTCATTCGTTACCGTGCCCGGAGTCACGACTTGACCGGTCAAACCTCCTTGGAAGGTAACACTTGTCGTTTGATTCAACGTCTGATCGATGTTCATCTTCATAATTTCGTGATTCTGCATGTATTTAAAGAGCAAGTTATTCGTAAAGAAGATTTTCATCTGATCCTGGACAGTTAAGTTACTATCTCCCTGATCTTCGCCTCCATCGTCTCCATATGACATGGAGCCTGCATGACGGCTGCCAAGCAAAATCGGATCGTACATAAATTCATCGGTCACATGGTTTCTGATGAACCTTTCCACCTTGCTTTCGTTCTGTACAACGTGATTCCAAATGCTGTAGCGGTCGAGTGCCCCACTGAATTCCGTGCCGATCATAAAGCCGTTTTTGTTCAATTCGTGCGCCAGCTTCCACTGAGCGTAACCATTACCGGAATACACATCGAGGTACGTCCATTTCAAGTCGGGAACGTTCTTGCGAATTTCAGCGATTCTGGCAGCCAATCCGGTTGGCCCGTTATCGATCGCATCATCCCAGCGCTTTATGTTCTCTATAGGGGCAATACCTTTCCAGTCTAATGTCCCTTGAGACTTATCTGGGCTGTAGTAATCCGCTGCGCGATTTAGTTCTTTATGATTGATATGGATGCCTACATACGCATTTAACTTGAGGGCTTCCGTCGCTAATATGTTCAGATCCGTCTGTCCGCCAGCTTTTGAGTCGAAATTCCTACCATAATCCGGCTGAAGATTATTCCCTTCCATCTGACCTTTAGCCTCAAAGAGCTGTCCAAAGCCGTCCGAATACAGATAAAATTTCTTCAAATTATCAAGCACACGCAGGAATGGCCATTGCGTCAGCATTCTGGTGTGGGAAATGTGCGGCGACACTTTCGGGATGATGTCGGAGCCGAAAGGAAGCGTCATAATTTTCCGATAGCCGATACCGCCATCCTGCCAGTTCACGACTCCGTCCGAATTCGCATCGGCGTTAATAGCAACCTTCACGTAGGGGAGCTCAACGGTGTCTTGCTTGCTGCCGTAAATTTCCCGGTATGTCCAAGGATGGCTCCAAACGCCCAGTTTCTTATAGCCGTTTTTCGCAACAGTCTGGTAAACGTAATGTTTCTCGTACTCATTGTATGTCGGGCTGATTTTTTGGTCTTCAGGCACGAATTCGAATGCGTTGCTGTAGACCGATGCCGCAAGCTCGTTCGTATTCAGGATCACATACGATTTCCCGACCGGGGCTGTATCCAGTGCTTTGTTCGCAAGCAGATTGTATTCTTCCTTCGTGCTGTTCCATGACCGCACATCGACACCCGTTTCCTGCGCGCCTGCTTGCGTATCACGGATGGAGATCAGACTTTGGTTCGGAATTTCAACTGTGCGGACCAGCGTGGAACCGTTTTCTTGAATGTTCGTCACTTTGAAGCTGAGCACGTTATCGACAACCTCAATCTCGACGGTTAGCACGACATTAATGCTAGCGAAAGTAAGTGTATAGTTTGCCTTATTAGCAGCTATTTTCGAGAACTGTACCGCTGGCGTATAAGAAACGCCATTGATGTTTACCGTGGAAAGAGCGTCCTCTTGACCGTACATGATTTTTCCGTTGCTCAGCCATTCGTATTGAATGACCCTTGGAAATTGGTCGTCAATCGTAACTTGCATGTCTGCGGATTGAACTGTAGCCGAAGCAGCATGAGCTGTAGGAATGCCTAAATCCACCGTCTGTGCGGCCATGAGGAGTGTCGCGAATAATGCAGCGAACTTGGTAAAACGGAAAGATTGCTTAGTTTTCAACACTTTTTCATCTCCTTATTTTTAAATCGGAATAACTAAACACCTGATCTGCTACCGTTCGGAAATAACTCACCCCCTTTACAAAAAAATTCGGGTCGCAGCCGAAAGCAACACTTCTCATGAAATTCGACCTTCAAGCCGGTTACTTTCTCCAGTTCTTTGTACATGCCCATTTTTGCATGCGTTTTCATTTTTGAAGAGGCTGCAGGATGATTGGACACCCAATAGGTCAGATTCGTCAGCTGCTACTCTTTGCTTGACGACGGTGACACTGATAACGTCTCAAATTGTCAACAGTTTACTGATGGTTAAGTTTTCCTAGCTTCTGGTTCCAAGTGTAGCCTCACGAAGACGAAAGTGAATAGGCTCTTTATTTCATTTCCTGTGTATTTTTGTAAGAAATGCAGGATAGAAGTAAAGAAATCACTACGACATTAAAAATCGTCAGTATACACGTCTATAATCAAATATGGGCAGCCCACTAAGAGGCTGCCCTTTTATACGTCTAAGCCAGTTTTGGCTGGCATCATCGTTTCACGATATTTTCCCGGCGTTCGTTAAAGAAGAAGGACCGGATTGAACGATCCGCCCATCTTGGTCTCCTCATAGTTCTACGTTTGCGGCTATTTTCTCATTTCACTGAAAACGCCGAAACCCCCATATTATTGAAAATAAATTCAGGGTAAGAAGCAAAAAATTAGACCGTCCCTCATCCCCCCAAAGACGGATAAAGTTAATACTGCAAACTCCTCTAATCCCTAAGCATCTGAAGCTAACTTAGCCAGGCGATCATCGAGAAAGATCCTGCCTGCTCGCATACGAATCCGGAAACCGGCAGAATACCCGACCCGATAGCCGAAGGTTGAAGTGATCTACTGAACAAGAAATTTAGAAATATGAATCAAACAAAGCCCCCCATAAATAGAGGAGTTATTTTCTTCTTTTAAACGGAGTAATATAATTCTTCTACTCTAATACGTTTTAAACCTAATAAACGAACAGTTTCCCCGAATGAGATAATTGCTCCAGTATTCTTTCGGATACTAATAGAGTTTTTATAAAATGTTTGATAGAAATCCCTAATATCATTTTTAGATAGTAACCAAATTTTTTTCCTAAACTAGTTATGTTTCCATTAATTAGTCCACTAGAAATTAATCTCTCTGCAACCTTCTGATTTAGTTGGAGAAATCTCATCATCCCCTCCTTGGTCATATAAGTTTCCCCTTTATTTTTATATCGCTCTACAAATTCCCTTTGAACTAATACAGTTTTGTTATTATTATTGATACTTACAATCTCCTCAAGATCTCCATTTTTAATTAGAGAGACAATACCTGCTCTTGTCATTCTAAGAATTTTTGCAACATGACTCGCAGTCATAATAATGCTGGTATTATTGCTAGATATTTTAGCAAGAGCATTATAAGGCATTAAGCCCTCTTTCCAATTATTAATTATATGGGTTTCGAACTCAGTTCTGATAAAATCGTAATTTGAAATTATTAATTCTCTAAATGAATTTTTATAATAAATATTTTTTTTTTTGCTTCTCAATTGTCATTAATTCATCTAAGAAAGAAAAAAAATTGTTTGGCCAAGTCTATAAATAACCTTACCGCCTTTTGAATAATTTGATGCAGTTTTAATATCTCTTTAACGCTGAATTGTAAATACTGCTCAAATAGAATTGTTGATATAACAAGTGAAACTCGCATTATCAGATAAATTAAATCAACTAAATTGAATGTTTGTAAATGAGTGTTCAGATTTGTGCTCGTCCCTCAAAGTAATGCATCCATTTGTTCAGCAAAATAACACTCAGAATTATCTACTACTTGCTTAGTTAAATTTGTGTATTCTAATCCACATTTACACCTCAGATAACTTTTATTATCTATTTTAATTTCTCGTTCGCAATTAGTGCATGCAACATTTAATAGAATGTTATGCTTTGGACATACAGTAACTAAGTTAATATCCCAGATCTTTCGAAAATGAGGTGATTCTTTTAAACATAATGTGCAAACCCTAGTTCCGCCGCAATTAACTCCACTCCCATTCTCCCAATGTAATTTATAATTACCTCCCTCCCAACAAAAAAAACGAATTGATTATGAAATGTTAATTCATAAAGTATTTTTATTGCGATTTCATCTAAGGAAAAAGACGACTTCTTGAGCATAAAAACAATTAATTTGATGTTTCCCAGTTTTCAAACCCATCTCCTTAAATAATTCCATAGTAGTGACATTATTAACACTTACTAGTCTTGCTAAATAACCTCTGAGACTTTTTATATGAGTATGGATCTGGTCTCTTTAAGATTCTTTGCAATTCGATTACCTCCTTAAATTACTAAAATCAAACTCTATCAGCTTTTATGTTTACAAGAGAAGTAATATGATAATTAGACATAAAAAAAGGGAACTAAGGATATTTTTTAATCCTTAGTTCCCTTTTTTAATACAACTGTATTTTTATGCAAAAGCATGCATAAACGTTTTTTTGAAACAAAAACTACAGTAAAATTTGAAACATTTACAGTTATTTATGAAAAATAACAGAAGAAAGGAAAACCAGGGCTTCCGCCCTGGCTCAATCCTAAGAACACCTGCTGTACCCGCAGTTGACGCAATTCTTACACCCTTCGCTGTTTACCAGCGAAGCGGATCCACACGACGGGCACAGGTCCTTCGGCGCAGCGCTAACCGCGCTGCCGCCATGACCCGTGTGCCCCGCTGCCACTACCGGTGCCGGTGCTGGCGCATCCAGCACTTCACTCGTCGCGGTAACGTAGTTCCGCGCGTCGTCTTGCTCGTTCATCACTTCGTCGTGCTGCTCGAGCGCTTTCGCAACCGCGTCCGCGATGGACTCGACGCGGTTGTTGCCGAAGCCAATGGCGCCAGAGCCGCCAATGCCTTTCAAGTGCTTCACGAGCAGCTTCACTTTATCGCCGTGATCGCCATAACGCAGGAACAAGGAGCACACGCGACCGAGTGCTTCGGACATTGCGAACACATCGGAGCCTGCTTTTCCTACGTTGAGGAAGATTTCACTCGGCGTACCGTTCATGTCATTAATCGTGATATACGCCATCCCGAATGGTGTATTCACTTTATATGTTGCACCGCGTAGAATTTGCGGGCGGCGTTTGTATTGTTTATCGAAGACTTGCTCCGTCTTCGCATCCACATCTACAGCTAGTTTGCCTGATAGATTAGTAAAGCTCTCTTCTTCTTTCACAGCTTCCGCTGCAACAGCCACTGGAGCCGCTTCTGCTTTCTTCTCTTCTTTTTTCTCCGCGCTTGTACTCAATACTTGCACATCACGGCTGCCATCACGGTAGATGGTTACACCCTTACAACCTAGATCAAATGCCAATTCATACAAGCGTTTCGTCTCTTCCACGGTGAAATCCGCAGGACAATTCGCTGTTTTGGAGATCGAGCTGTCTACCCATGTTTGAATCGCAGCTTGCGCTCGGATATGGTCTTCCGCAGTCAATGTCATGGAGGTTACGAAGTAATCCGGCAGCTCTTGACCCGGATTCGCATCTGTCCACTCCTGTGCGATCGGCACATACTGTTTATCAAAGCCAAGACGGCTTTGGCGGTAATATTCAAAGGCAAAGTATGGTTCAATGCCTGTCGATGTACCCACCATTGTCCCCGTACTTCCAGTAGGTGCTTGGGTAATTACGGTTACATTGCGCATGCCATTCTGCTTAATCGCATCGCCAACTTCAGGGAATACTTTCGTCATGTTTTTCATAAAGCCGCTCTCAAGGAACTTATCTTCAATAAATTCTTTGAAAGACCCTTTTTCACCAGCAATTTCAGCCGATGCCAGATAGGCTTCCCTAGCCATAAAGCCATAGATTTTGTCCAAAAACACCAAGGATTCCGGACTTCCGTACCGAATTTTCAATTTAATCATCAGTTCAGCAAGGCCCATAGTACCTAAACCTACGCGGCGCTCGCCTTGTTGATTCGTACGATTTTCTTCAAAATGATACGGTGTCTTATCGATAACATTATCAAGAAAGCGAGTCGAATAACGGACCACTTTGGCCAAATCTGCCCAATCCACGTCATGCTTCCCCACATCATAAAACTTAGATAGATTAATAGCAGATAAGTTGCAAACGCCCCAAGCCGGAAGCCCCTGTTCCCCGCATGGATTCGTACAAATAATCGGATTGAAGTACCAACTGTTGGACATTTGGTTGTAGTATTCCAAGAATACAACACCCGGTTCAGCTGATTTCCAAGCAGACTCAATGATTGTATGCCAAACATCACGTGCTCTTACAGTGCGGTAAGGCTTGACGGATTTACCAAGCTTTTTCCAAGCATCTAAGTTGCCATCCCATTTATCGTTATAATCAGGGTCCGTCGTATCCGGGAAAACAAGCTCCCACTCGAGATCTTCCTTAACGGCTTTCATAAATGCATTGCTAACACAAACGGATAAATTTGCATTCGTGATTTGACCCATCGTTGACTTAACAGTGATGAAATCCTCAAGATCAGGGTGCCAGTCGTTAATCATGAGCATAAGAGCACCGCGACGGCTGCCGCCTTGTTCAATTAAGCCTGTTGTATAGCTGAACAACCCCCCCCAAGAAACAGCCCCACTAGATGATCCATTAACACCTTTCACAACAGATCGGCGTGGACGAAGGGAAGAAAGATTGATACCAACTCCACCGCCGCGTGACATAATTTCAGTCATTTCCGAGAGTGTGCTCATAATTCCGCCTCGGCTATCGTGTGGAGACGGGATCACATAGCAGTTAAATAGGGTCAGTTCATCACTTGCATCAGCACCAGCAGCAATACGTCCG
The DNA here is from genome assembly GCF_059692075.1 of Paenibacillus sp. J31P190. NCBI lineage: Bacteria > Bacillati > Bacillota > Bacilli > Caryophanales > Paenibacillaceae > Paenibacillus > Paenibacillus sp. J31P190. Next base: position 27,044 of record NZ_JCAUAS010000003.1, read on the forward strand.
CCTGGTACAAGCTTCCAATCATCAAGAATATATCTGAATTTATCTGTCCATTCTTTGCGTTTTTCAGGGGTTGCTTCTACCGATGCCATTGCACCTGCCAAACGGTCCCACATTTCTTCTGGTGTCTTCTCAATATTTAAAGTGAGCTTTTCCACTGCAGATTCAACAGTCTCACCACTTCTTGTCCTTACTTTGACGGTATTGCCATTACGACTGATAATTTCGCCAACTTCTTTGGCTGGGAATTTAGGGTCATCCTTCGTTAAAACGAGAACGGTATCGCCCACCTTGGCCAAACTCGTATCCGCATTTTTGAGTGCATAACGATCCAAAAATATTTTCTCGCTTAATCCATCCAGCTTCTTATTAGACTGTACAATCCCCATCCATAATTCCCTCCCAATAAGCTACATACTCAGCTACAACTAAAATTAATTTTACTTTATGAAGTTTATGTAAAATTACAATATGTGGTGTGCGAAATTCATTATACCTCACTATATATTGATCTTCTAATAGCTAAAGAACCAAATTTCGTTATTAAGACAACCCTTAATCATATTAGCTAATCCTTACTTACTAATTCTCTCTTTTTCACGGTCAGAATAACCAAATTTAATCATTCAACCAAGCAAGATGAGATAGGCTATACAACTCGTTTTGACGATCGTTAATTCCTCTGTTAACCTATAAATAGGATATCACATTTTACTTCTTTTTAGAACATTTGTTCGATAAATATCTTTATTAAAATATGGAAAATGATTTCAGTACTACTTTAGATAACGCTTGAGGAGATGTTGGATATGTATTTCTTTAAAAATGATTTCGTCAACAAGAAGGACGTTCTTATTTCACCCGATGATCGTGGCTACTACTTTGGAGATGGGATATATGAAGTATTCCGGGTATATAACGGGAATATTTACGAGCAAGCTGCTCACATGCAGAGACTCCAAAGAACCGCAAGTGAAGTGCGGATAGAACTACCCTTTACTATTGAAAAAATGGGTCAAATTCTCACGCAGCTTATTGAAAAGAATGGTCTCAATGAAGGCACTGTTTATATGCAAATCACGAGAGGCGAAGCTCCTCGGGCACATCCGTTCCCTGCTCAAGCTGTGCCCATTCTGCTGGCCTACTGCACAGAGGTGCGCAGACCCATCGCCACGATACATAATGGCATTAACGCAATCACATTAGAGGATATCCGCTGGCTGAGATGTGATCTCAAAACGCTCAATCTTCTCCCAAATGTCATGGCCAAACAAGCAGCGCTTGATCACGGGGTGCAAGAAGTCGTGCTCCATCGCAGCGGTACTGTCACCGAATGCAGCGCCTCTAATTTGATGATGATCAAAGATGGCGTACTTTACACGCACCCAGCTAACAATTTGATCCTTCATGGAATCACTCGGGCTGTCGTTTTGAGAATAGCTCACTCACAAAATATCACAGTGAAAGAAGAATCCTTTACGACGGAGCAGCTTCTGCTGGCTGATGAAGCTTTTATCACGGGAACTACCGTGGAAATTACACCTATCTTACAGATTGATGGCAAAGCAATTGGAACCGGTGTACCAGGTCCGATTACTCGCAACCTGCAGAGTGATTTTGAACGTACTTTTGCACAGTAAGAATAAGCGCGTTTTCCGCGCTTTCACTGAGAGCTCGCCGAGCCAACTGTGTCTGAGAAGCCGAAACTGACTTCTCAGCAAACCATCCTGCGCGTCCACGCAGAATAAAGAATGGGTAAGCTTTGCTAAAAAAAAGCACGCTCCTTTCCTAGAAAGGTCCGTGCTTTTTTGCTCTTTCCACACGCTTTCGCTTAACGACGCAAATTCCACTCATCCGTGCCATATTTCTCACGCACAAGATGCTCAGAAAGCTCAATCTCATAAGGTGTCAACGATTCCTCCACAAGCTCCACACCAAGACCCCGTGCGATCTCACGACGAAACGCATCCTCCACCTGTCTGAGCGTTACAGCCTCTTTTCCTTGCGCCCGAAGCAGCTCATTAATCGCCACAGCTTTCTTCAAAAAGCTCGTCTTCATTCGATCCGCAACCTTCTCATTGGAGAAACGCAGCATGCGAAATAGCTGATCGGTGTCCATGTCGAGAAGGATGGAGCCGTGCTGCAGCACGACATTTTTTTGCCGAACCTGTGCGCTGCCGGCGACTTTGCGTCCCTCAACAACCAGTTCATACCATGAGGGGGAATCGAAGCAGGCCGCTGATCCGGCGGATGCGTACTTCTCCTTCTCCTCATCACTCGCGAGCTGGACCATTTCTGCGCCCAGCCCAAGCGCCCGAAATCCTTGCAAAAGCCCCTCGCTCAGCACGCGATAAGCTTCGGTCACATTTCGCGGAATGCCCGGATAGTCCTCGGCAACGATAATGCTATATGTCAGCTCCTTATCGTGTAGAACGGCTCTCCCCCCGGTTGGACGCCTTACGAAGCCAATTCCCTCATTTGCTACCGCTTCCTGATCAACTTCCGATGCCTTTTGGAAATACCCAATCGACAGCGTTGCCGGATTCCATCCGTAGAATCGTACCGTAGGAGGAACGAGCCCTTCACTATGGGCGGTCAGTATTGCTTCATCAAATGCCATATTTTCAGCAGGAGATCGATCTCCTGTATGTATAAAACGCCATGTCGTCATCTCTTTCTGTCACCCTTCCCACTTTGCTATCCGAAGACAACCTATATCATATCATAAAATCGTACATGCTTACGATGTTAGAGTCGGTGGTGAGACTCTGCCTGCCAATGAAATCCAGAACATAATCCCAAATACAAGAGCTAGCTACTCCAAGTAATCAATTCTCCACACGGGAGCTACAATTAATCGGTTATGCGGTTACTTCATGAGCCATAGCCGACAGTGTCAGAGACTTCTAGTAACAAGAAGCTGCAAAATGTGCAGCAAATTATCATCCATATTCCTTTATTAGTCATTATCATGCATTTTGTGCAGCAAATTTCCGAGTTTTGGCGTGAAACGAGCCGTAATTGCCAGATTAGCTGCACTTTTTGCAGCAAATCTTTCAAATACGCTGCTGCAGGCTGAATTTGATGCACTTTTTACATGAATTCAGGTTCCGCGCCACTTGGTGGACTTTTAACTTCGATAAGGTTCACGACAACTTCCATGGAAAAGTTATGAAAGCGCCTCTTCTGGACATACTAACACGTAATCGATGCAAACTGGTGAGCTTGGAGCCATTTCCCGGCTCTGAGACCCAGTATTGTTTCATTCTCAATTTTCTCACGAAAGCTCAGCTCATGCTTGCAAAGTCATTTTTTTACGAAGTTAGTTTTCTAACGAAAACTCAACTCATTCTTACAAAGATAGTTTTGCTACGCAAAACTCAGTACACGCTTACGAGGTTTGCTTATTAACGAAAGCTCAGCTCATGCTTACGAAGATAGTTTTGCTACGCAAAACTTTAAGGAGGGCACATCGATGCGTCAACATGAACAGCAAGAGAACATTCGCCCCATTCATAATCAGCTTGACATGCACTTTGAGAGGGACTGGTTTACTGAGCTGGACAATCGTGTGCGCGGAGGTGGTCCATGGGACGACTGGACGCTGTACCAGCTAGCCTACGAATCGGAAGAATCGGGGCTTATTTCGACGTTTGACGAGATGCAGTGCCTCGTTCATCTAGGGCAGCTTGAACCTATGGCTCATCAGATTGATACAGCGAAACGTGTGCTAAACGAGATGCGTGGCCGGGCTATTTTGGCCGATGAAGTTGGGCTTGGGAAAACGATTGAGGCTGGTTTGATTTTAAAAGAATACATGATCCGCGGCTTGGTCCGCAAAACACTTATCCTCGTACCCGCTTCCCTTGTGCTGCAATGGGTCCGGGAATTGAATAGCAAATTCGGCATTCCAGCTGTTGCTCATAAAAAAGCCTATATGTGGAAACAAAGCGACGTCATAGTTGCCTCCATGGACACTGCTAAGCGTGACCCGCATCGCGAAATTGTCATGGGTCTTGAATATGACATGTTAATCGTCGACGAAGCCCACAAGCTCAAAAATAAAAAAACGACCAATTACACCTTCGTGAACGAGCTGCGAAAAAAATATTGTCTTCTGCTCACTGCCACGCCGGTGCAGAACGACCTAAAAGAGCTATTCAATCTCATCACCCTGCTCAAACCAGGTCAATTAGGGATTCATAGCAACTTCAAAACCAACTATGTGGTTGGCAAAAGGACACCGAAAAACGAGGGTCAGCTTCAACAGGAGCTTTCCAAGGTTATGATTCGCAATCGTCGCGGCGACGGCGGCGTTCATTATACCAAAAGGGTTGTTAGGAACATTCCTCTCACGCTCTCGAATGATGAACAGGCACTCTACGATGGGGTAACGAATTTCGTTCGAACCAGGTACCAAGAGAGCGCTGGTGATCTAAGCAGCGTACTCTCGCTTATCACTCTGCAGCGCGAAGTCTGCAGTTCCCGGGACGCCGTGTTCATCACGCTCGTCAATTTGTTCAAGAAAACAGCCGAGGACTCACCGCAACGCGCCAAAATATGGGAGCTAGTTGAGCTGATTCGCAGTATTAAAGCGAACACCAAAGCAGAGACCACGATGAAGCTCGTACAAGATATTAATGATAAAGTCATCATTTTCACCGAATACCGCGCTTCTCAAGAGTATCTTCTCAACTATTTGAAGGAGCATAAAATAACAGCTGTCCCTTATCGAGGCGGTATGAATCGCGGTAAAAAAGATTGGATGATGGATTTATTCCGTAATCGGGTACAAGTCCTTGTCGCTACGGAGGCTGGCGGCGAGGGGATTAACCTCCAATTTTGCCATAACATGATTAATTTCGATCTGCCTTGGAACCCAATGCGTGTGGAACAGCGAATTGGCCGTGTCCATCGACTCGGGCAAACGCATGATGTCAACATCTATAACCTATCCACCAGAAACACGATTGAGGAGCATATTCTTTCTTTGCTGCATGAGAAAATCAATATGTTTGAGCTGGTTATCGGTCAACTCGATACGATCCTTGAGAAAATCGAGAAAAAAGGCTCCCTCGAAACGTCTTTGTTCCGCATGGTCATGGAGGCTGGCTCTAGCGAAGATATACGCAGAAAGATCGATGAGCTGGGTCATTCGTTTATCGAGGTCAAATCAGAGATTGAACAAAATCCGGTATATGGGGCAGCCTTCCAAGGTATTCTTGATGCTGTTGGCGGCACGCATACCATCGAGGTAAGACCATGAATAAACGAAACATTCACACGTTCGTCATGCGCTTTCTTGAAGCATATAACTGCACGATTCTAGAGAAATCACCTGCTTACGTCACTGCAAAGCTCTCTCCTGAAGCAGATAGGGAGATGACAGGCCGCCCTTATTATTGGAGCTTCGTAGAACGTACAGGGGCTGCAGCCGAAACGATGACCTATAAGTTCATCTTCGATCCTGAACAGATGAAGCTGGAGACTAAAGCGAAGACCACCGCAACAGCTGTCAAAAGCCCGCCTAACGCGGGGTCGCCCAGCCAGGGCCTGGGCCAGAGCCAGGGGCAAGGTCAGAACCAAGTCCCCCAGCCACCAGACGCAAACTCAGACAGCATTCTTGGCCGCTATTTCGGCTTCGTACCTACGACAGTCATCTCCCAGCGGCTTCCGCAGGACGAAGTAACCTTCGGCAGTAGGCGTCTGGAACAAATGTTCAACATTGTCCGTGAACGAGGACGATTCGTTCATTTGTTTGAGGAACCATTCCCGATGAGTGCTACCTATCACGCTGCGCTTGTCTATGACACCTGGTTCTGCGTGAATTACAAGGTAGAACTTGCTTGCGACCGCAAACGAAGCGAGATTCACTCTCTGGCTATTCATCTGAATAGCGGTGAAATTCGGGAACATTTTCATAAACATATGCTTACCAAGAGCCTCTCTCCGAAGCTTCCTGCGAATAGTCACATTTTGCCTGACACGATTTCACTGCCTAAAGCCATTAATGCCCTTGAAATGATGCTCGAACGTAAGGTCAGTGCGTATGATCATTCTTGGGCTGATGAAGCTAACGAGCAGCACCGCAGCGAAATTAATCGTGTGGAAGCTTATTACAATGGTCTTCTGCTGAGCGCTGAGCCTGACAAAAGAGACGAAATCGAAACCCAATGCCGTAACCGTCTGCAAGAGATTGACTGGCAGCACAAACCCCGTATTGTCGTATCTGTCATCAATTGCGGTTTGTTTCATTTAAATGCCGGACGAGGACCCAGAAACTGACGTTAGTCGCTAAAACATCGCAAAATTAACACTACAGGTTCTAACAATCTTTTTAAGACATAAGAATTACAATAGGTTAATAGGTTCATACCACTAGAGGTTAACGATAGGTAGGTGAACGAGAATGAAGCTGTGGACAACATGGACGGCGGCCTGCTTCATAAGTGTGAGCAGTTTATTATTCATACCGCTCCAAACCTCTGCAGGCGACTCCGTAGAACGGACAAGCTATACGCAGGCGGCAAGGGAAACGATAGCTAGTAACACAGAAACGAAGCCATTACCTGATTTGCGGAGTGAATCCACTTTGACCGCTACGATCAACACTTGGCGAACAACTCTCGCTCGGGAATCGGGGTTTGAACGCTGGCAGACGGCAGTTTGGAACAGTTATCCGCTCGGACCAGGCACACATGGTTGGGTGGTTATCCTCACCGATCATGGACAGGATGTTGGCTATATGATCGTACATGCCGCGGACAACGGCTCCTTCCGATTAACCGAGTACGGAACAGGGAACAATCCGCTATTCAGCTTGACCACGCTGTATCGTTCTTTGGTACAGCAGGAACTCATTCCAACTACTACTTCTTACTCTGATTTTGTTCAAAATGAAACGATTATTTTAGACCGACTTTATATGGACCAGCTAACCGCTGTGTGGAAAATAATTCTCCAAGACCAAACCTATTATTTGGATGCCAAATCCGGAGAGATGCTTCCGCTCAAAGAGGACCCTATCCCGAGGATAACTGAGGATCGTCCAGATGCAACCGATTTGTCGAGCAAAGCTCAAACAGCGTTATATCCCGCCTTTGATCCTTATGATAGGCTCCCGTGGGTCCAGGGCAAACCGCTTCCAGTGACCAAACTGAGCGAACTTCAAAAGGCTTTAAACCCTCAGGCTAAGTTAACCTATGTCACCGAGCTCTATGATGGTCAAGTCACGCTGCCGCTCGCCATTCTGGGTTATCAACAATGGGTATCTGGGGATACCTACCTGACTTTAGATCATGTTGGACCCCGTTACGTGCTGCTGGAGAATGCTTTAAAGTTAGGACATATTTTTCCGTGAGAACAGCCTTAGACCGCTATTTCCAGAGGTCTAAGGCTTTCCGCTTTATTTCCAAGTAAAATCAATAGCTTCAAGAAAAGCTTTAGCTAAAATGGTATGACCAACGTTATTCGGATGAACACGATCCCAAGCGATGTAGGCAGGGTAGTAAGCCTGTAGAACAGGTTCGAAAGCCGCTTGTGTATCCACGAAAAGGGAGCCTGTTTCTTCGGCTATCTGTTTCACGACTGCCCCGTATTGATCCATTTGGGAACGCATGGCATCTTGCGGATTCGGCTCTATGTAAAAGGGTGTCATCAGTACAAGCCCTTTGACAAGAGGACGTGTCTGTTCGACCAGCTCTCTTAACGTCTTTTCATAAGTCTCAATGCCCACTTGGTTTTCCTTTTGATGCGGTACGTCAAAATGCCTCCAAACGTCATTAATACCGATCATGATAGATAACCAGTCCGGCTTCAAATCGATGACATCCGTTTGCCATCTAGCTTGGAGATCAAGTACCGTATTACCGCTGGTACCCACATTAACGGTACGAATTTGAAGCTCTGGATACGTAGCATTGATCAGCCCGTCCACGATAGAAACATAGCCTTTACCTAAAGCTCCGAATAATCCTTCGCCAATCGGTCTTGATCGTTCGCAATCCGTAACAGAATCACCAATCATGACAAGCTTATTATTTTTCTCAAGTTTCATTATGACATCTTCCCCCAATTTATGGTAGTAACGTTCGTCCTGATATATTCGATATATAAACAAAAAAACCTCTCGCACCAATTATCAGGATGAATTAAATCTCCCGATCATAGGTGAAGAGGCTTTGTCATTTTACCTTTTTGGGTTTCGCCAGATCAATTAACATACGTGTGGCCAGCGGCAGCATGCCGAACCAGCGTGTTTGCCAGCTTTCCCGCTGTTCCTTGCTTATGGCTTTGACTTGCTGTCGAACTTCCCTTGGTGTTTCTATATACGTGACGACTTGCTGTGTTATGTACTTAACCAGATCATCGCTTTTTGCCATATGTCCACCTGCCTTCTATCCCTATTTTAACCACAGAGACAGGAGCTTAAACTTGCAAAAGACAGGTGGATATAGGGGATTAACCGATTTTGCCGCCACTCTCCGCAATGATTTTGTCTGCAAAAGATTTAATCGTGCTGCATCCGAGCAGCATCGGTTTATTATCACACTGCAATAACAAGGTATGAGCATTCGTATCCCATGCATATTGAAATCCGACATTCATGCCAACCACCGTTACCATGAACTTGCCTTGTGTTGTATTAGGAATCGTAATGCCCTGCTTTCTGCCGACTTGTTGTAAGGCTTTGAATACCGAAGACGAAATCCCTCTATACGTCCATGTGCTGCAAGCCGCCATAGGTCATCTCCTCTCTCCCCTTATAGGATCATTAAATTGTATGAACAGAGAAAGGAAATCGTGCTTGTTTCTTAAAAATCCATTGATCATAGCGCAGTCTTACACGTCTATTCACGTTATCCAAGCATACACTAGAGTAAGTAGAGAGAGAGGTGTTGACTTGGATGTGGAAACAGATGCTGCTAACGGAACAGCTAGAGATTCAAATGGACGAATCCAATCATCTACTCGAAGTCAAATTGAGCAGAACCGAGCAGGAGGAGACAGCAACCGTCCGATTAAACCATGCTGAACTCATCCAAATCCTGCATACCCTGCTCGAAATTAATCGAAGCTTCCGCGGAGATATCTCCTATTTTCATTCCGTTCAAGTTCAGGTCAAGCCCAAGCTCGATCTCCTAAGATAGCTTCAAGCAAAAAAGCACGTTCGTCTCTCACCGTACGGTGAGAGACGAACGTGCTTTTTGGTGTCTCTGATGATTTGTTTAATCCCTGTTTAACCCAACAATTGAAGCTAGGAACTTCAAGATGTACAAGAAGAGATTAATGAAATCGAGATAAATATTTAATGCTGCGAGTGGGACCTCTTCCGCGGATACACCGTTTCGGTATTGAGCTACATCGTAGAGAACCCAACCGCTGAAAATCAAGATGCCGATCATCGACCATACTAGGTTCATTGCAGAACCAAAGTTAACGAACATACCGACTACACTCATGAGCACGAGTCCGATCGTCCCTGCAAACAAGAAGCCGCCTAGAAAGCTGAAATCACGCTGCGAACGATGGGCATAAAAGGCAAGTCCGCCGAAAATTGCTGCAGTTGCGAAGAATGCGCCAGATACTACATTTGCCCCCAGCAACCCGCCATACGCCATAATAACTGGGTACAAAGTAACCCCTGAAATCGCGGTAAATGCATAAAGAAAGCCATAACCGATATGTTTGCCGCGAACACGAATGATGATTGCGGCCACCAGCATGACCACCTCAGCAATGATGAAAAGCATGACCATCGATGGCGGAACGACAATTGCACCGATCAATGTCCCGAGGAAGGAAACCAACAGGGAAATTGCAAACGTTTGAAGCACATGAGCAAAACTGCCAGAATGCGTAACTGTAATCGTTCTATCCATGAAACATCAGCCCCTTTGTAATGATGTACAATCTATACTATGTATTATACCTAGTTTTCATGAAAGCCGCTATACATCTATGCGGTTAAAACATTAGAGCTCAATAACAAATCCCAAATTGATGAAAAAGACGAACATGGTTGCACAAAAACAAAACAACCCCTTCAGACTTAACTGAAAGGGTTGTTACTTGATGCGATCAAGAGGACTCGAACCTCCACGGGGGTAAGCCCACACGGACCTGAACCGTGCGCGTCTGCCAATTCCGCCATGATCGCGTATACGGCTGCTCTATGAACGAAGTCATAATAGCTGCGACAAAGTTTAATATAACATGGGAAATGAGAGCTCGTCAACGACACTTTTACAATTCGTGAATAATTCTTCCCTTCACTCCTAACCCTATTCGCAAAGGAGGAATGACCTATTAACGAGGAAGAAATTAACGCCTTGGAACCGAAATATACAGGTAATCAAAGGGATCTTACAGAAGGTGAAGCTGAAGCCATTGTGCATGATCCTAACTACAAAAGTGAAGATGAGGATGAATCTGGACTAGGCGCGATTGCAACCGCAGCTGCCTACGGTGTTTTCCGTAGAACTTAACTAACAATACTTGAATCCTTCATGCAAATGCGGGAGCCTACCAAATGGAACAAACGCCCTACTTATCCACATGGATTAGTAGGGCGTTTGTTCATACAATTGTCCGGAATGCATGATGGCTTCGTATACCGTTCTTCCGATCAAGTAACCAAGTGCCGTCGCTGTACCCGCGTAACGATAGGTCTGGCCACGGCACGTAGCAGCAATAAGTACGGCATCGGTTGTCGTTCCTGTCGCAGGCTGACCCTCAACGAGGATACCTAATGCTTGTAGAGCTGCAGTTTTGGCCTCAGTTGCTGTAATGACAGCATTAACCATAGCCGCATCGGTTAAGCAACCATTGATAACGACAATCGTGTTAATCGTTCCAGGGTAAAGGGAAGCGGCAGGCAGTTCAGCTCCTGCTCTTGCTTTATTCCCCAGCCCCACCGTAACCCACGAGCAAACTTGAAGAGGCTCCTGCTCTGGCTTCATTGCAAGTTTCTGGCCGAATTCGCTGATAACACCGTCTTCGCCCGTTTCCCAGGTAAGGCTGCTGTAGCCAACTTCCTTTACCTTCGCCGCGGTCAGCATACCCGCTGTTTCTTGGGGATTCAAACCCTCACGCTGGATGAATTCCTCCATCTCACGGAGCGGATCAGCCTCATTATACAGCTTGTCCACCTGCCGATTCATCATCACCTTATGCGTGCCGAATCCACCGCCCCACGGCGAAGAATTCAGCGTACGCAGCGGATTTTCGCTGCAAATCCGCAAGTATGTACTTTGGTGAGAACTAACCAAGTCCATGCGAATACCAGAGATAGGAACCTCCATGGATCCCATCCATGCGTCCTTATTCGTCATCAGAAACGCCATCTGGTTCGATGGGATCCTGCGGAAGCATAAATTCAGGAGGTCTTTCGGCTTCATATGGTTGATAGATATAATTGCGTGCGAGCTTGACTACTTTGCGGTTTTTTTTGCGAATTAAGACGCTCTCGTCATCCCAAGCTACTACTATTCCACGCACATCATTCGTTGGACTGACGTCCCGAATAACACGCAATAATGTGCTCTCAACTCTATAGTGATCAAGCTGTTCTTCCGATATCATTAACTTACCTCCAACCTTTCATATGTACTTCTTTAGCATACACTAATTCGGATTTAGATCAAACTTTACATAAAACCGCTTTACTGAGGTTAACTTAACTAATGACGAAACAAAACTAACACAAAAAGCAAACTTACTCCATGGGAGGTTCTATAGTGGATAAAAAGACGTACTACATCAACGTTGGCACGGGGGAAGTTCTGGAAGACAAAGGAGCACTTAATTTCGAATTCGAGATCTCAGCAACCGAAGAAGAAATTGATAAGCTTCAAGAGCTTTTCGAGGAAACCGATAACTCCTCCCAAGGCAGCTATGCAACTTCTTGGCTTCCTTGGAAAGTTTATTACTCCAATGAGGCCAATCAGGAATACGATTATTATTTAACGGAAGTATACCGAACTCTTCACAAGCTTGGTTCTGAACAAACGAAAAGGCATATTGAAAGCATGAATATTCTCGATAATGGAGTCTGAGTTAGTTGAAACAGAGATTGAGTTAGAGATTGAGTTAGAGATTGAGTAGAGTTAGAATTAGAATCAGAGAATGGCGTCTGAGTTAGAGTCTGAGACATTGTCGAGCATGCGTCTAAATCTGATTTCCCCTTCAGCGAATCCGAAAAAGCCGGTGCCACCGTTCCGTGAGGGAACGTAGATCCTCTATTTGTGCGATATGAGCCTAAATTAACGGTTAAAAGGAACGACGATTCGTTATTTCACTGTTTCGGTTCCTTAATCCTTCAATTTTCATCAAATAACGTCTTCTCGTTCCGCTAATTCAATTTTTAGCTCATATTTCCAAAAATAACGAATCGTAGTTCCTCAATTCAAAAAAACTAACCTTAAACCAAGAAACCAACACCATTTATTTCATGAAAAAGGCCAACGAATCCTCTCGGATCCATTGGCCTCTTTCTTATATGGGCATAAATTAACTAACATGTTCCTTCGAATCATTCGTCTCGTACCAGAAATCAAGGACTTTGCTAGACATTACGCGCTTCTGAATATACTCCACTTGTGCGGCAGAGAAATGTTGTTCCCACTCGATAGTCAGTTCGGTGCAGAGCTTTACGATTGTTAATAACTCGGACCATGCTACATATCGTTTGTACCAGAAAAATTGAGGGTGTTCGATCATATACGGATACAGATCATCAAACTCTGTATGCTTACAATCTAGCGCACGTTCAAAATGTGTTTTGGCTTCCCCAAGCTTTGTCATAAAATATTCAATGGAACCATTTTCGATACCCATAGATGTCAGCCTCCTCTCATACCATATACTCATTATAAAGGATAAATCGGTTTGAGGGAAGTCATGAACAAATTGTAAAATCAGTTAAAAGTGATTTGCCCATTCGCAAGTGAGGAAATTCGAGCTAAGGATTCCACACGAATTCCACGCTCTCGAATCGAGCTTCCGCCAGCTTGGAATGATTTTTCTACAGCAATTCCTACACCAACTAGCTCAGCTTCCGCTTTTTCAATGATACGAATTAATCCGCGTGCTGCATCTCCATTCGCGATAAAATCATCGATCAGCAGAACTCGCTCGCCTTTGTGAAGCAAATGAGAGGATACCATAATGTCCGTAACAATCCCTTTGGTAAAGGACGGCACACGCTCACTATATGTATCTTGATCCATGGTCAACGTCTTCTTCCGACGTGCAAATATCATGGGAACCTCAAGATGTAAAGCTGTCGTATATGCAATCGGAATCCCAGACGACTCTACAGTAAGTACCTTGTCAGGCTTCGTTTCTCTAAACAATCTTGCAAATTCTTTCCCCATCTCCATGATGAGTACAGGATCAACCTGATGATTAAGTATGGCATCCAGCTTTAGCACTTGATCCGACACGACTACACCGACCTCTAGGATCCGCTGTTTTAATAATTCCATGATTCTAGCCCCCTAAACCTGTCTATTATGAGTAAGTTACCATATTGATGAAGTAGGTTTCAAGTCCCAATTTGTGAATATCCCTCTTTTGAAGTGAAACTTTTACTCTGTATAAGGTGTCTATATGTATATAGGCTTCAGCATTTTGAAATTTGTCTACAATTGCTCACATTTGGGTAACTTGATGCATTGAAATAGAACCAGAAAACAGTATGATTAGTAATGTTGCATTTTTCACTCCAATTATTCGGCAGAAAGGATAGATGACGATGAACAACCTGCTTAAACCTGTCATGCTTGGCTTTGTGCCAGTCGCATTTGCTTCTTTACTGTTAGCTGGATGCCAAGAGTCATCTGCTCCTTCCGGACAGCCTACTATAGATCCAACTAACCATGTACAAAATAACCCTATTGCAGAAAGCACTCCTCCTGCGATCGTAGTAGCAACAGCGACAGCATCACCTTCGCCAACGCCGGAAGACACGGCGAAGCACGAGGCACAAGTCGCGGGCACGTCCAAAACGGATTTAACCGACATCCCCCCATTATCTGCGAGTTCGAAGCCAACCGCTAAGCCGAAGATTAAAGCAGAGGATGCGTACCAACAGGAAAAACCAACGTTGATGGGCTTGAAGCTCGGAACGAGTAAGGACGTTGTGCTTGAACGTTTTGGGAAGGCGAAGAAACAATTCGTGATGGATGCAGATGAAGACGCCATTCAAGTCTATGATTTCACGGATTTCTCCGTAGGCTTCAATAAGAAGGATGCTCTTGAGTTTGTTGACGTACATTCCACGGAGATTGATCCTGGGCTGCGCGGATTGCGCCTCGGTCAGAAAGTCCAAGACGCTGTTGACATTCTAGGCAAACCGGATACTAACTCCACTTATGTTCTTTCCTACAAGTCGCAAGGAACACTGCTTAAGCTCGACATCGATCCGACGGAGGGCACCATCCAATCGATTAAACTTTTCGCAAACCATTAAATGCAAAGAATGCAAAATAAGACCATGAATGCTCCTCTTATAGGATGCACTTATGGTCTTATTTCATGTGTACGGGAATCATATCGCTCTCCGCTTCCGGAAGCGGAAGTAAATGGCCGTTCCAATAATGGCTATAACCGCTATAGTCAATAAGCTTATTCCCATGTATTTATGTATCAATTGGAATAAACCCTCCAAGTTACTGCCAATAAAATGCCCTAATGTTAAGAAGGTTGTACACCACAGCAGAGCTCCTGTGCCCGCGAAGAACAAATATTTATAAAACTTAACTCCGCTTACACCTGACAAATAACAAGTGAAATGACGTACCCCCGGCACGAAATACCCAAAGAAAACAGTCCAGAGCCCATACTTCTTAAACCACCCCTCGGCCCGCTCAATCCGGTTCGGTGTTAGTTTAAACCATTTGCCATACCGATAAAGAAACGGTTTACCCACGCGATGACCGATTAAATAACTAACAACCATCCCTGTCATCGTGCCGGCATAAATCACAATTAACGCTGTTCCAAACTCAAAGGGACCTCCAAGTGCCGTTAACGAACCCACAAAAGCCATTAGGGTTTCATCTGGTACGGGTACCCCAACGATTCCAGCAGACAGCAAAAGGTATAAAGCAATATATCCATAATGACTTATGAAATCATATAGAAATTCCTTCACAAAAGACTCACTCCCGCATTGTACTTCGTCTTATTCAATCCCATTCTAACAGAAATGACAGCTTGCCCCAAGTTCCAGTCATGCGCGTGAGATCCCGAACATACCTTGTACTATATCAAACGAAAGAAAGCGGGGCAATCTATGCGAACAGGTTCACAGATCGTCCGTGTTGCCTTTACCTACATTGGAACGGTTGTTGGAGCAGGGTTCGCTTCTGGACAAGAGATCCTGCAGTTTTTCACACGTTACGGCTGGCTAGCCTCGTTGACGATTGCTTTATCCAGCATCCTTTTCATCTGGATTGGCATTAAACTCATGCTGATGGCTCATGATCTGAAAGCCGCATCCTATGAGGATTTAAATCGAGCCATTTTTGGCCAAAGAATTGGTAACGCCATTAGCTTGTTTATGATGATCGTCCTTTTTGGGATTACAACCGTCATGCTCGCTGGGGGCGGAACCGTATTTGAGGAACAGCTGCACCTCTCCTACCAAACAGGACTCTTCGTGACATTGGTGCTCGCCTATTTCGTATTATCCCGCGGAATTGGCGCCATTATGACCGTGAATTCAATCGTCGTTCCCATCATGCTGCTCTTCAGCCTGGTCATCGTCGTTTATACGTGGCATTCGCCTTCTTCTGGAAACTGGCTGCGCATTACAAGCGATGATCCACTAGAAAAAATATGGTTCGCACCTTTCCTCTATACCGCCTTTAATTTAGCGATGGCCCAAGCTGTGCTCGTTCCAATGGGAGCGTCCATTCGCAATCGATCCGTTCTTTACTGGGGCGGACTGCTTGGCGGTGCAGGCATTGGGCTGCTCCTGTTGTCTGCACATTACGCACTTTCCGCGCAAATGCCAGGTATCGCACAATTCGAGATCCCCATGGGGAATATTATTACCCGACTAGGATCCGTACCGCAAATTGCTTATTTACTCGTTATTTATGGTGAAATTTTCACGACCTTCATTGCTGACGCCTACGGCTTGTCCCAGCAGCTTCAACAGCGCATGAAACTACACCCTAAGGTTATTCTGGTTAGTATCCTAATACTTAGTTATCTAATCAGTCAAATTGGTTTCAAAATACTGCTTTCCGCTTTGTATCCCTTATTTGGCTTTATCAGTGTTGTATGGCTCGTTCTGATGATCTGGCGCAACCGCAAGCGTGCGATGTAGGGCTCCTGACTGAATAAAACCAAGAACGATAATCAATCGTGCAAACAACAGAAGCATACCCATCGCAGAAATAATGATTCCAGTAAGCAAATAGGAGAAATGGAAATTGGCAATAACTGTTTGATCTCGCCAAACAGCAATTAGCTCGGCTAACAATAGTAAAAGACCGATAATAAATAATAAAATGACCGCGTAATCAATGACCGTCCATTTTGAAAAGTATTTGACGGCAATTTCCACCTGACCTGCTGGTTTTGGCGCTGCCGCCTGCTGCTTCCAAAGCTGATGAACCATCCAAGCTGTATATATGGCAACCCCTGTTACAAAAAGGCCAAGCAGGCCACCTATAATAGCTAATAGCATGTTCATAAAGCTGATCCCCCCTTCATTCAATCCTTACTTGCTGTTAGCCATGACGCAACCCATAAATGAGAACAAGCGTTAATAGGAAACAGAAGACGGGAAGCGAATAAAGTAAGGGGAGAAGCAACCAACTAGGAAGACTCATGGCTGGAAGCCAAAACAGCTGCAGACGCTTTTCTCCAACATGCCCCTCATCTTCCATCGATAATTTATCGGCTAAAGATTCCGATGCCCCTTCATTCCATTCGATCTTCCCCTTCTTCCATCCGACCTGATAGGTGATTTCCCGATGCTCTTTCTTCTTATCGTTTTCTGATTCCAATTCCGATTCCTCCATTGCAACGCTTCTACAAACGAATTAAGCGATTTCCGGGAATAACTCTTGCTGCCGCATCTCGCACGTGGCTGTGACAGGTAAAGAGCAGCACTTGATGCCTGCTGCTTATGTCTGCAAGAACACGCAAACAGCTCTCCATTCGTTCCTCATCGAAATTGACGAGTATATCGTCCATCACCAGCGGTAAAATAGCCTTGCCAGCATACTCCTGGGCGAGTGCAAAGCGCATGGATAAGTAGAGCTGCTCTGCCGTTCCCCGACTAAGCTGACTCGTATCCAGCGACTCTCCATTCGCTCGTATGGCCACTAGACGCTGCTCACCGAATGGCGCTTTGACATGGGTGAAGGCACCGTTCGTCATCTTCGCAAAGTAATCCGATGCTCGCAGAAGCACGCCAGGCTGCCGTTCATGCTCGTAAAATTCGCGGGCTTTCTTCATCAGCAGTGAAGCAAAAGAAGCTACGGCGTATTGATCCACTTGCTGACGAATAGTAGCCCGGTAAGCTTCAGCTTGAAGAAGATGATCGGCCTGTTCAGAGCCTTGCTCCAGCTTCTCAATTTGTCCCGCTAGCTTGCCAACAACTTCTCGAAGTTCATTCGTTTCATGGGCGGTATCGGTTAATTGTCCTTGAAGGGATGCGATTTGAAGTGCGATATCCTCTTCTCCATGGTTTTCCAAAAGCTCGGTGTAACTGGCAAGTAAGGAGCGGCTAAGTAACGTTTCGAGCGAGGTTTCCAGCAATATTTGTTCTTCCGAAAGTTTCCTGCGTTGATCCTGCTCTCTCTGATGAATACGCAGTTCTTCACCGTCACATGCAGAGGCTTCCTGTAAAAGCTGGTCCAACCGGCCTTGTGTACGCTGCTCGTTGGTCTGTAGAAGCTGCAGCTCTTGCTCGGTTTCCGAATATAACTGCTCGCTATGCTTCTTCTCCGCAAGCAGCTTCACCTGTTCTTGCTCCTGTTCTTTCCAGCGTTTGAGCGCGAATACGGGCTCTTGACGCACCGCTGGTGAAAGCCGAAGGAGTGAACCGACTGTCTTTTCGTAATGATCGATGTTTGTTACTAATGTCTCAAGCTTGGACTCCAGCTTATGAAGCTGACGAAGACTTTCCTGTCCTTGCTCAATCGTCTGGATGGTTTCTAGCAGGGCATCTGCAGATAACCGCGTACTTAGTCCGAGCGTTTGCAACCAATGACTCCAATCCGACTCTAGCTGATCTGACTCTCTCACAAGCTGCTCGAAATAGCCACTGCGCTGATCTTCTTGCTGCCGAAGAGATTGCAGCATCTCCTTCGTATCCTGCAGCTTCTCTAGTTTACGAAGCAGCTCGCTTCGTTGCTGCTTATTTTGCTCAGCTTCACGCATCCAAGCATCCAGTTGAGGCTGGAGCACCTCAAGAGGCATTGATACAGATCGGCCCAACGAATAAGCAGCTGATGCTGCCGCAGCTTCACCGTAGCCCGTTTGCTGCTGGGCAAAAGGTTGAATTTGTTCTTGCAGACGGCGCTCCAGCAAGCGAAGTTCATCGCTCAGACTTTCTTCCCTGATCGGGGATGAAGTCATCGCTCTGGAAGAGCGACTCTCTGTCTCTGCACGATCAGAAACAAGTAAATAGAGTGCAGTACCAGCAAATAAAAGAAAGGCGCAGAGAGCTGCCAGCCAGTTGCCCTGCCATAACAGCAATAATGGCGCCAAGACGGCCAATAGGCCGGTTATGACAACGATGCGTTGACGTAGTCTCCGTGAGGCCGTTTTGCCTGCTTTCGCCGCTTCTTCCAGACTAAGCTGGAACTGATTTTCCACAGCATCGCGTTCTTTTTGATGGGCAAGCTCTCTCACAAGCAGCTGCCACCTGGCATAATCTCTCGCTATTTTGTGCAAGGTGGAAGATGGATCTGCTCCTCCCCAATCGGGAGAGGCTGAACCATCTGTTCTTACCCCGCTTTTATGTAGATCGGATTCTAAGCTCCTTACCGTGCCTTGGACGCGTTCGACCTGCTGCTGCAGACTCTCAAGCTCTGTTCTGACGCGCAGCTCACTCTCCTTGGACTTATGAAACCGCTCTTTGTAAGCTCGTACCTGTTCACGCAGCGAAATCGTTACCGAGAATGAGGCTAAATGTGTCTCCTCCCAGTGAACATCTATTTGTTTAAGCAGCCTATCTACCTGCGCGCGTTGGTGTTCCTGCTCCACGCGCATTTGATCCATGCTGCGTTTATTCTCTTCATATGTGGCTGCTTGCTCCAGCCAATGATTCAGCTCGATCTGATGCTCAAGCAGATCAGGCACAAGCTCTATGGCGCGCAGCTGGCTCGTTAGGCTCATCTGCCTCAGCAAGAGCCGAGCGCGCTCCGCGTGGATGCGCTCCAGCTCTGCCTCGAGCGCGTCAAGCCTCGCCGAGGCATGCTCGGGGAAGCCCGCCAGCGCAGGCAGCGCCGCAAGCTCCTGGCCGATCTGACGCAAGCGGATCCATCCGCTGCGCGCCTTGCCGGCCAGGCCAAGCTTGTGCAGCTCCGCGCGCAGCGACTCCTGCTGCGCCTCCAGGGCAGCAATGCGCTCCTCCGCGGAGCGGCGCTCCGCTCGCAGCCGATCGTAGTCGGCTGCTGGATCCCGGCTGCGGCGCAGCGACTGCTCCAGACCCTCAAGCTCCTTCAGGAGACGGTTCATCTCCTGATTGCGCCCGCGGGGTCTGTACAGGCCATCGGCCTGCGCCGTCAGCTTGCGCTCGGCCTCCATGATGGCCGAGCCGCTTACACCAAGCCCAGCGCTATACAGATAGCCGCTGAGCTCGTCCGTTTGCAGGGTGCGCAGCTCCTGCAGCTCGGTTAAACCGAAAGCGAACAAGCTGCGAAAGAGGTCGGCCGATAGGCCGCCCAGCAGCGTGTTCAGCAGCTCTTCGCCCCCGGTGGTGCCATCACCGAGGGTGACCTTGACGAGCCCCGCAGAGGCTCGTCTGCCGCCTGCGGCGGGCGCGTCGTAGCGCTCGATGCGAATGAGCTGACCCTGCTCATCGAGCAAGGTTAGCGCGCCTCCATGGGCGCCGCCGCCCAGCGGCTCGTAGCGTTCCAACCGGCTCTGACGCGTCGGGAAGCCGAACAGTACCGCGCGGACGAAGCCCATGAGCGTGCTCTTGCCCGCTTCGTTGGCGCCGTAAAACAGCACCAATGGGCTGTCCGTATCAAGCTGCCGCTCGCGCAGGCTGCCGAAGCCTTGAACCTGCATGGATACGATTCTCATCCATGTCCCCCCCCATCCGCGGACAACAAGTCCGCGGCTAATTCTTGTGCGGCGCGCAGCCACTCGCGCAACCGTTCAGGCTCCGCCGCAGCCGGGTTACCGGCTGCCTGCGGCAAGCTCTGCAGCGCGACCAGCGCCTCGCTTGCAAACAAAGCAAGCGCTTCGTCGTCGCCTTGCAGCGCAGCCGAATACCGCAGGAGGTCGCCAAGGAAGCTCTTCTCCTGCTGTATGGCCTCGAGGTCGAGCTCACTTGCCGTTCGGTCCTCGATCGATTCCACCCAGACGAAGCGGCTCCGCTCGGCTTCGTCCTCACGCAGCTCGGCGGTCAGCTCCTGCAGAGCCCGCCCCTTGCGCAGCAAGCCATGCACCGCGCTGCGCCCTTCCAGAACAAGACGGACGACAGCATCTCTGCCGTCCGCCTCAGACCGAATCCGCTCGAGCTGCTCCCCGAGCCGGTCTTTCAATTCCTGCTCTGTCTGTATGCCTGCCACAGACAGCCGCTCTAGGAACCAACGAACCTGGTCCAACGCATGGAAGGTTAACTCAGCTCGTCCATCCTCAGACATATCGACGATATAACACCCACGTGGTCCTGTTTCCCGAATACTTCGGCCCTGCAGGTTCCCTGGGTAAACAATCGCCGGCTGCTGATGAAGCACATTCCTCGTATGTACATGGCCTAATGCCCAGTAGTTCATACCCGCTTCAAGCAAATCCTGCTTGCTGCAAGGGGCATAATTATCATGACCGGGATCACCGTCGACATTCGTATGCAAAAGGCCGATCTGACAGACGTTTTCTCGGCCTGCTCTAAATTTAATAGCTAAATTATCCGTAACCCCAGCGCTTCGATACGAAATGCCATGAATCTGGGCGATGATGCCGCGATTCGGCTTTTCCACGCTAATCGTCTCTACTTGGTCGCACGCAAAAAAATGGACTGCTGCCGGCCAATCCAGTTTCGCGGCACGTCCATCCTCCGGGTCATGATTTCCATGAATAATATAAGTAGGAATTCCCTGCTCCGCTAATCGCTCCAGTGCTTTCTGGAAGCGGATTTGAGCGCGCAAGGAACGATCGGATAAATCATAAACATCCCCACTAATGAGTACAAAATCTACCTGTTCTTGTATCGCTAAAGCCACGAGTTCCTTGAGAGCTTCAAACGTCGATTCTCGTATTCGCTCACGAACCCGTTCAGGCAGCGCCGACATGCCTTTGAACGGACTGTCCAGATGCAGATCGGCGGCATGCATAAACCGCAGTCGTTTCATGTCTCAAACGCCTTCCTAATTCAGCTTTTTTCACTATCGGCACTATCATCGTTACTGGGTTGAGCAGCGATTGGATAACTCTCGTATACACTTTTAAGCTGCCGCAGCACACGGTTTAAAGAATAAGTTTTCTTCGCCTTTTCCCAAGCAGTTCGTGCCAAATTATAGCGGAAAGTAGGATCAATGACGACTTTTTCCAAAGCATGGCTAAGCGCCATCGCATCACCAACCGGCACAAGCAAGCCGTTATGTCCATGTTCGATTTGCTCCGCAATCCCGCCGACATCAGTTCCGATCAGTGCTAACCAGCACAGTGCTGCTTCTGCAAATACAGACCCGAATGCCTCCGCACGCGATGGCAGAACGAATACATCAAAGAACGGCATAAATTCTTCTGGATGCAGCATATAGCCATAGAAAATCGTTTCTTCGTAAATATTATGCTGAATCGCGAGCTTCTCCAGCTCTTCTCGGCTCGGTCCATCACCAATAATATGTAAAACGAAGGGATGACCGCGTTTTTTTAGCTCTCCGCAAGCAATCAGCAGTGTATCCAGTCCTTTGGCAGGCACTAAACGGCAAACGGTTATGAACTGCGTAACCGGATTTTCATGTGAAATCGGACGAAAACGCTTTTCGTCAAAACCATTGGGAATAACGCCAATTCGTTCACTATCCTGCACATATTCCGCCATATATTGCTTGAACGAATTAGAGACTGTGATCATCTGATCGACTCTCGCTTCAAGCTCCCCATAAATTTGAGTAAGGAATTGATGCTCCACGCCATTCTCTTGAATACGTCCATTCAAAATAAGCTCTCTCTCAAAGCTAGAGTGAATGGTTAAAATGACGGGTGTTTCGGGATAAATCTGCTTCATGGCAAGTGCCGCAATCGGATGATGGGCATGGATGATATCATACTTCTTGGAAATTCTCAGCTTCGTCCACCAAACATAATCCTTGTACGTCTGAATGTATTTATCAACGATCGGGTTTCCGGCATACTTCCGCCAATCAAAAGTGACGAACTCCACTTCCTCAGTACCCTTGCCTCGAATCCGCTTAGGTAGCGAAAATAATTCCATTTCCCAGCCTTTTTTATTAAAACGGTCCAATATATAGGGAACCATGGATGACACCCCACCCGGCTGTTCCGGGGGGAAAAACAATGCTTGCAATATGTTCATTGCATGAGCCCCTCTCCCAAATCCTTGAGCTTACCTTCTTATTGTAACTTGTGTGCGCCGAATAGAAAAGAGAACACCTTCGAGCCCTTACAATCGATTCTATCCCTCTCTCGCATTTTCCTTTATAATAGAGTCACTACATGTCGAAAAACAGGGTATTTTGGAGGAAAGTATGAACGTCGTTGATCTGCTTTTCGGTGATTTAGCTTCATTGTTATCGAATGCCATTATCGTTGTCATTGTTGCCCTTATGTTCGTGATCTCTCTTCGATTATTTCTAGACCGTCGCAAAAAAGGCTACATGTCGATGACCATTTCACTAGTTATAGTAGGCATTCATTACCTATTACAATTATATTTATCACTCAGCAACATTGATACAAGTTTAACCGCCTACATGCTGTTAATGCTTAAAATAATATCCTTCATCCTTATCAATATGGGGATCTATCAGTTATACAATCGTACGAATCGTAAGCAGTACATATTCTTCTATGGCTTAATGATTATGGGTTTTGTCGTTTCTATCCTTCATTTCAGTGTGCCGAATATGTATACAGGGACGCATGAGCAAGTTAGATTGCTTCAGGATATTGGTCTAGAGCTCTATGTATTTGTATTGATCTTTCTTTGTTTCTACACAATCCCGCCGTACATCGGCCAACAGGTCAAATATCAAATGGCACTGACGGTTTACTTTTTCATTCAATCTGTCCACCTTGTAAATGCCTATATGTATGGGAACGTTCAGCCTTTGTTATCCATTGCAGCCAATGTCTTACCGATTATTTATTATTTTTTATTATTTATGCTGCTCTTTGAACGTGTCGTAGAGCTTATGCAGGCCATTTATAATTCATCCATAACGGACGGCCTTACACGTCTATATAATCGCAAATTTTTCTATAATCGCGTTACCCAATATGTTGGACGGCATTTGCCTGTGTACATTTTATTTAGCGACATTGATAACTTCAAGAAGCTAAATGATACTCAAGGTCATCAGATGGGGGACGATGTGCTCAAGCAGGTCGCCCTGATTATGAAAGAAGAAGCCGAAGAATGCGGCATTGCAGGCCGATACGGTGGCGAAGAGATGGTCGTCATGGTGACAGATCCTAGTGTCAAAATGGATGCCTTTGCGGAACGCGTTCGCAGTCGAATCGAAAAGGAAACGATCGTAACCGCAAGCATCGGCTACAGCAAGTATAAGAATGGTCTAAGCGCCGAGGAGCTCATCAAACAGGCCGATGAAGCCATGTATCGAGCAAAAACAAGCGGCAAAAATAAGGTAGTGAAGTATGCCTAATAAATAAGGGAAGTCCCCTGTAACTATAGGGACTTCCCTTATTTATTGCTAAAAACCTTGCTTATGTAAGTCGGTGAATGACTGTTTACTTATGTCGTGTTGGATCTTACAAAAGGACAAAAAGAAGAGCAATAACCGCAGGCAAACCCTGTACTAGCAAAATTGACCTTTTCGCAGTTGCCCCTCCATACAAGGCAGCAATAATAACACAGATTAAGAAGAAAATCTCGATGGAACGACCAATAGATGCATCAGGATGAACGAGCCCCCAAATAAGACCAGCAGCAAGAAATCCATTGTATAAGCCTTGATTAGCAGCAAGTGATTTGGTTTCCTGTGCTTGTTCCTTCGTCATTCCGAAGGCTTTCAAACCGCGAGGTGTCGTCCATAAAAACATTTCCAATATTAGAATGTAGATATGTTCAATGGCTACGATGCCAACAAATAGGGAAGCTAACATGAATACCTCCTCCTTTCACAGTCATTTTACGTTAAAAGATGGCGCTTGGCTACAGAGCAGATTGCGATCACGTATGTACTTACCTCGAAGTAAGCGTCGCACCTCCAGGTAACTTAATCACCTAATTGTCAGTTCTTACATTAACCGGGGAATGTCTCTATAATATAGATAGTTAGTACTTATCCCACATTGCACTAGGAGGTTAACAATCATGCAATATCGCAAACTCGGTAACAGCGGTCTCAAAGTCAGTGAAATCAGTCTTGGCAGTTGGCTCACATACGGCGGTTATGTCGGGGAAGACCCTGCCGTCCGTTCGATTGAACAAGCTTATGATTTGGGTGTTAATTTCTTTGATACAGCTAACGTCTACGAACGTGGTGAAGCAGAAAAAGTGATGGGCAAAGCACTCGCTTCCTATCCACGGGAATCCTATGTTCTAGCCACAAAAGTTTTTAATACGATGGGCGATGGTCCTAATGATCGCGGTTTATCCCGCAAGCATATTAAAGAACAGGCCGAAGCCAGTTTACGTCGACTGAATGCGGATTACATTGATATTTACTATTGCCACCGTTATGACCCTGAAACTCCGCTAGAAGAAACTTTGCGTGCATTGGACGATTTAGTTACACAAGGCAAGGTACTCTACATTGGTGTCAGCGAATGGACGCCTGCTCAGATTGTCGATGCCTATGCCATTGCAGACAAGCTTTTGTTAGATAAACTCATTGTCAATCAACCGATCTATAACCTATTCAATCGCTACATCGAAAAAGAAATTATCCCACTTGGTGAGGCTAAGGGATTCGGCCAGGTTGTCTTCTCGCCGCTTGCACAGGGGCTTCTTACAGGCAAATATCGTGCAGGACAACCCATCGCAGCCGATAGCCGAGCAAGCAGCAAGAATTGGAGCGATAAGCAATTAAACGAAGCTTCACTGAATAAAGTGGCACAATTATCTGGAATCGCCGATGAGCTCGGCATCAAGGTCTCTCAGCTGGCCATTGCTTGGATCCTCAGACAAAACAATGTGGCAAGTGCTCTCGTTGGCGCTAGCCGCCCTGAGCAAGTCGTTGAAAACTGCGCAGCTAGCGGCATCCGCTTGACGGAAGATGTATTGCAAAAGGTGGAAGACATCCTTCAAGGATAAGAAGTACGCCTTATTAGATTGAAGAAAATCCCTTACTACGTGAGGGGTTTTTCTTTTCTAATTATTTCGATCATTCTCTAACAAGATTCTTGTGTTTCCCCAACCCTCATCGCCTTCAGGCACCGTTGCTATCGGGTCCAAAGGACTTAGGTGGTGCAGGGTTGTCTGCCTGATTCGCTTCCTCGAAAAACGTAGGGCAGACCAAAGATCGCTTGCGATCCGCCTCGGGAACATGTTGTTAGGTGATGGGGCCCTGAGTTACTCACAAAAAAATATTTATAGTTATTTGTTCTGTTACCATATTTTGGATTGAACTATAAAAATAAAACCCACATCAGATGTGGGATATTCCTTGACCATTCCAGTTCATTGCTCCATGTATAAAAGTTAAAATCACTATATGTTCTTCTTCAATTCTATAAATAAGTCTATATCTGTGTACAAATATTTCCCTTACTTCTTGATTGTTTATTTCTGGGACAACTCTTCCTCTAAGTGGAAATTAATTCAATGTTTTGGCTCTTTCCATTGCATCAGATAAGAATGAAAGAGCGTATCCAGGAGAGTCTTCATGTATATATTCGACAGCACGTTCTAAATCAATACTTGCTGTGTCTGTCCAAACTACTGATTTAGCCATCTTGACATTCGTTTCTCCATTTCCTCATGAGTTAGAATCTTGTTCTTTTCTAAATCATCAAGTCCACGTTGAATTTTCTTTCTAACATATAATGTATATTGAATGTCTTCAATCGAGCAGTCATCAGGTAAATTATCAATTATTTGTTTGACTTCATCTTTATTAATCATACTTATCACCTCTACAATAATTATAACATATTCTTCGATTTGACAACTACGAAGATGCCCTACATTAATTGAGTTTTATTTTATATTTGCTTCGCCCTTTCAACTAACGTTGTTGTATTCACGAACCCTCACCACCTTAAGGGACGTAGTCCCTGCCGCGATGCGGTTAGGTGGTGCAGAGTTCTCTGCCTGATTCCACTTCCCCGAAATGCCTCTGGCAGACCAATGGGCGTAAGCCCGCAGCGTGAATACGGTGTTATATGATGCCTGCGGCTACTTGAGATCCCCTCAAATATTCTTCTCATCATTAAACTCAACACAAAAAGGTTGCATATCAGGTTTTAAACAGTACTCTATTCTTTGTCTGAAATCTTTCCATTCAACTTTTTTTAGTGCTTCTTCTATCGGAAAGTAGCCTGACTCCAAGCTTTCTGATGTTTGTATTAATTTTCCGCCTATTGGCTTCGCTAAAAATAGGGTGTTACAAATTGAATTTCCTACGTTCTGAAATATTCCGCAGAATTTAATAATTTCTATGTCTATTCCTGATTCTTCTTTTGTTTCTCTTATTGCAGCATGACTTAAGGACTCTCCTTCTTCTACTTGACCACCAGGCATCTCCCAGCCTCTTCTTGGTCCTTTGATAAGTAATAATTCGTTTTTGTCATTTATTACAATTGCAGCTGCCGAAACGATATGTTTTGGTGGATTCATCATTTTACTCCTTAATATGATTTTTTATGTATTTATGATCTAAGGTATTTTCGTCTTTTAATGCTCTCGGCAGGTTTCATCTAAACGTATTTATGTTCCCGACGTCACCGTAGGTGGAAATTTAAGGGTCATCAGATTTGTAAACTTAACCGAATATTCACGTATGGCCTTAGCTGTTGCAGCGATCGTAAGGAAACCATTTTTGAATAAGATGTTCAACATCTGCTTGGTAATCATTTGTTTTAATAATGAAAAGTTCATTAGTTCAAGTATTATATAAACCAATAGTGGAGCGCCCCTTTATTCATTTCAATAAATACCAAAATATTCCTGCAATCTTCCGCGCTTTGTGCTTAATTAATTTAAATGTGAAAATTTAATGAGACGTTCGTCGTTCTATGATCCAAACAAAAAAGGACAGCCCTCCCAATGGAGTGACGGTCCCGATGCTTTCGGATTATTCAATTGAATTAAGTAGACATGATAAGTAAATGCGTTGTCAGTTTATAGTATTTATAATGACTTATCAGATGTAGAGAACAAGTAAATAGCTTGTTTATTAGGATATATAGCGACAATGCAGGTACCTTTGTTTCACTTGAAAAAGATGAATGGGAAGAATATGGCTATTTTATTGGGTTGACCACACTTGGGCAGGTTTATAGTTGAGTTTACTGCTTCGGCATCCATTAGATATGAATAAATACACCGCGTTGATACTTGATTCATTGGGATGAAAAAAAGCCATTCGAGATGCATGCATCTCGAATGGCTGTTCGCTTACTTATTCATTTCCTTCATGAAAATGCTCTTTGCAAAACGCTTCTACTGCGGCAACTTCATCATCCTCTAAATCAAAATCCAAATAGAGTTGCGTCGTTTTCTCAAATAGTTCGTATTTCATAATTCCAGACTTTTCCTCTTCCACGCTATAGATCGCTCTGATATATAATCCGCTTTCCGAGTATAATTCGTCATCTTCCTCAACTTCAATATCAATGAGAAATTCATAGCGCTGCCCCGTTAATATCCCAAATGGGTCTTTCACTAATTCAACAGTGTAACTTGTCATTGTAAACATTGGACCACCCCTTTTTCATCTGCAGGTTATAGTATACCTGAAATTAAGTAAAAAACTAAACTTTCCTGGAAGTGTCTCTTCTTTTATTCTCCATCGTTACTCGACTTATGCTGTTTTCGCGACCAGTTTTTAGGATTTAGGTACCGTCTATATTTTCTTGCCACTTCTTTACCAAGAATGATGCCGCCTGTCCAGAACGCAATCTCGCTAACGATAAGGAGACCAGCAATCCAACCAGCAATCCCTCTTCCGGTATGAATGAAGAAGGGAATCGTCAATGCCGACAATAGGGCAATCCCTGAGACGATCAGAAAAGCAATACCTAGTTTTTTCAAATAAAACAACCCCCTACTTTCAACTTCTACCTTTCAACTCTACTTGCCTTTTCCAACATTATCAAGTTTTATAAGAAAAAGTGATTACTCCGCCCCTTAAAGTCGTTCAGCAGCTACGTGAGGTAGATGGACTTCTACAACTTTGAAAGTTTGGTGCGAGGGCAGCTAGATAGTATTCAATTCAAATACTGGTAAACAGCTGGTCAAATCCAACTCTGTGGAGTGATTTCGGACATATAAACTGCTAATCTGAGGATCTGAGGGAACGAGGAGCCCCTATTTCGGTGATTATCCCGATACAGGGCCGGTAAGCGGAACGTGGGGGCGCTATTTTGGCGTTTTACCGGTTTTTCCGCCTCGAAAGCGGAAATAGAGGCTCCTCGTTCCGCGAAAACGTGATATACGCGTTTTTGAGCAAAATAAGGCTTCTACGTTCCGCGAAAATCTGGTGAGACCGTGCGAGGGTTGAATTTGGGATGCTGATAGAAGAACTATGGTTGCGGCTTGCCTTGATTGTGCCTTGAGATGGAAGCTCCTTTAACGGTGTTTATTGTAGAAAGTTGAGTGCGAGGGCAGGTAGAAAATCAAGAATATGTTCACAGGTGGGTGAACATTAATTATTTGGCTACTTGCTAAGGAGCGGCTATATGGGAAAATCGACACGAAATGGACGGTTGAGGTTTACAGTTAGGGGACTGTTTATGCGAAAAAAAGACCGCACAGCCTAAGCTGTTGCGATCTTCATTTTAGCCAAACTGTTCGTTACCTAAGGCGCATTCGGCCCTACCTCTGTTACCACCAATGGATGTTTCCCAAAGGATGTGCTTGAAGACCGTTCATCTGCTCCAATGTCCGTGGTGGAGCGTGTTTCTCCATCCATATCCTCTGTCACATAGGTATAGGTTCCCATTGCAGCGTTGATCGCCGGACTGGTAGCGGACAATTTTTGCAACCCGTTAACGGTTGTTAACAACGGATTGATTCCCCAAATTTGGGCAGCCGTCCTCGAACTATTATTGCTTACTGTGCTGCCGAACCCAATATTCCCTTCGAATACGGTGTTGGTAGTCACAACCTCATCATAAAGAGTGCCCGTGGAATTTCTCACGATATTATTAGCTATTCTGCTGTCCTGAGTGGCATACGCTTTACAGGAACCAACAATAATTCCCGTCGTGCTGTTAACAATCGTATTGTTGACGACTTGCGCTCGGTAAATTTTCCACTGCGCTCTCAAGTCATCAGGCGTTGGATTGGAAGGATACCCACTCGTGCCCCCATCATAATTACCATTGTCAAGAATAATGGCGTTAGCCGTGAGGTTCTCCATGTAATTGTTGTATATCTTATGGTCGTTGCCATAAATACGGATTCCCGCTTCTTCCGTTTCTACGCCATCACCAAGGAAATAGTTTCCGTAAAATGAGTTGTTATGTCCATGTCTTGAGGTGAGCCCTCCTTTGGAGGTCTTGAAGGTATTATAACGAACCGTGTTATTGCTGCTTTTCACAGAAACGATTTCGGGTTCGCCATCGCAGTTCTCAAATAAATTATACTGGATGGTATTAAACCCATTGGACAAGGAGATTCCCGATAATCCAAGGCGTATCGTTTCTTTGCCATTAGCCACCCATGGACCCACATCATGAAAGTAATTATATTCGATGACGTCATACTGAGAGATGTTTCCGTTATTATCACCTTGATAGGCAATGAGAGGATCCGTGTCGCTCTTGGGACCGAAGTCATTATGGTCGATTCGATTATGATGACTATTGACTCCGCTAACCTGAAGCCAGATGAGGGTTCCTCCGGTTGCTTGCAGCGCGAATTGATTTCGAGTAACTCGAATGTTATTGGATCCATCAAGGAGAAGGGCTGTATTTCCTAAGTTTGTAAATTTAAGCCCTTCGATAACGACATTGGAAGAGTTTTGAATTTGGAGAGACGCCCCGCCAGAAATAATCGCCTGCCCTTGATTAGCTGCCTTGATCGTGATAGGGCTGCTCGCTGTGCCGTTTTTGTTGCTCAAGACAAAGGGGCCTGTTTGTGAGTAGGTCCCATTAGCGAGAACGATCGTAGTACCCGCACTTGCATTGCTCAAGGCCGTTGCTAACTCTCCGGATGTGGAAACAGGTATACCAGGAGTAACAGGAACAACACCATAGATTTCTACCTCAGTATAACTGTTCCATGTGTTGACGGAGTTGCCATGTCCAACAATTCGCACATAACGGACTGGCGTTACATCTGGGAAGTCAAAAGCCTGTAAGCTTGTATTCAAACTGCTGGTCACGTTCGCCTGTACCGTTGTAAAATTCACGTTATCAGTTGAAGTTTGAATATCAAAACTAGAAGTTCTTGTATCCCCGCTTAAAAATGCGATCTTAATGAAGGCGACTTTGACATTCGAGCCCAAATCGTACTTGATCCATTGCCCATTTCCGTTAGCAGACCAACGTGTGGTCAAGCTTCCATCCACCGTGTTAGCTGGCACATTCCCATCATCCGCGCTAGCGGTCACCGAAGACCCGGGGACGGAGAACTTCGAATCCGCGGAAGCGCTTGCAGAAGTGTCTCCGTAAATTTCAACCTCTGTGTAACTATTCCATGCGTTAACAGAGTTGCCATGTCCAACAATCCGCACATAGCGGACGGGGTCTACATCCGGAAAATCAAAAACCTGCAGGCTTGTATTCAAACTGCTCGTCACGTTAGCCTGAACCGTCGTAAAAGTAACATTATCCGTAGATACTTGAATATCAAAATTGGATGTTCTGATATCCCCACTTAGAAAAGCGATTTTAAGAAAAGATACTTTTTTTACGGAGCCCAAATCGAACTTGATCCATTGCCCGTCACCACTGGCAGACCAGCGGGTCGTTAAGCTTCCATCCACCGTATTGGCAGGTACGTTCCCATCATCGGCACTCGCCGTCACGCCAGACGTTGCGATCGAAAATTTAGCGTCCGATGCATAACCTGAAAAAGGGATCATGGCAAGAAACAAACTAACCAATAACATAACAATGCCTGCTTTTTTTCCTTTTCCCATTAAAACATCCTCCTCTTATCTTGGTTTCATTAACGAACCACCAAACCTTCCAACCATTGAACTCCTTTCATTGTCGTCGAGTGCGCACTCTCCCTCAATTTTATATAAATCATGGAGATAATAAATCTTCATAATCGTAAATTCATCTTTAAAATCGAAACTCCACACCCTCATTACCTCATCTGGATATTCAAATAGGGATGTAAACGTAAAAAAGGGAGTGTCCTTGGTTACCAGACATCCCTTCACTGCATAACCTCTACATTCTTACAACCAAAGCATTGGTTGTCTGATGGCCATATTTCGACGCACCTCTGAATTCGCTGGGCTTTTGTCCAACAAGTGCCACATCTTCAGCAAATCATTAGATTCGTAAGCAAGCCCTGCGAATAATAGAAACGATATCCCAACAGGCCACTCTTCAAAGCACTCCACATCATGCCTATAAGGCCACGAAGCTTTATTCATCAAATATGGCGTCAGAAAATCGATTCCCTTCCGGATTCCCCTTCCATCGGGTAATTGATAATCCCATAGGTTATCGTTCGGAATCGATAGGATATGGCAGAGGGTGACCAGATTATCCAATGCGAAGATGGAATAGGCGTAAGGCTTAGTTCGTGCCAATTCCCTCGGCAAACTGCCGTTCTGATCCATTTGTTCAGCCAGCAGGCGAGTTTTGAATTGTTCTCGACAATAAGCAAGCATTTGTTGATTCCCAGTCATCCGTCCAAATGCAGCTGCTTGTACGAACCAACAGATCCCATGATTATTGGACGCGTCCCGTTCCTCAATACCTTGATGGTGCGTGCTCATCCAATTCAAGTAACTGGAGAACCAATCCTCTAGTCCCAACCTGAAAGCATCCTCCACACTTAAAGACCTTTGCAAAACTTCAAATGCTGCCGTTACATCGATCAAATGGAGCGTATCGATAATCCCGATTCCCCTTCCCTCGCATACGCCAGGAATCGCTTGGGCATACAGCAGATGCGGATTCATTCGGGTCTGTTCATCCAAGAAAAACCCCTTCAAAAGCTGTATCGCTTTTGCCGCATACCGTTCGTCCTCAGTAATCCGATAGGCCGAGGTCAACCTGACCACATGCGACCTCATAAGCCGAAGCGTACTCCGGTGATGATCGAAATTGCCAGGATTACTTTCGCCATCGCGGCGAATATACGGCAGTCCGTCCTCTGTATCCAGATTCGCCCACCAATAGTCTCCATTCGAATAATAATCATGCAAGCCTCCAGGACTTCCAAGAGCAATATGATCTGTTATATGTATCGTCGGGGCGTGAAGCGATTCCTCCGCATCATGGAGAATTCTGTCCATTTCAAAGTAATCTTTCCATTGTTCCTTCTTTAACTTTAAGATTCCCATTATCAGGCCCCTCCCTGCAGATTACTAACCTTCCGCGTGCAACTCATGTAAAAGCAATTGGCCTGTGACCCACTAATTCCATAATGAAATTAGCTAATCACAGGCCAGTTTGCTAGAAAATTCGATTCTTCCAGCCTAGCAGCTTCGCAATGGCTTCAACGTAATAATAGTCCCCATAGATCAAGGAAACATCAATGTTCTGCCCAGCTGGTAAATTGCCAGTTCCACCAAGCAGGATTGCCTCATGCTTCGGTTGATCCCATGTCGCATAGTTCTGGGTCAAGGAAAGCAGGATCCGTTCAGCTGCCTGGCGATAGAGTGCGCCCTCTACGGATGGGAGTGCATCAGCCAGCTCAAGCAAACCAGACGCAGCGCAGGATGCCGCAGACGTGTCGCGCGGGAGGCCTTCCAATGATTCGGCTGCGCGGAAGTCCCAATGCGCTACATAATCTTCAGGCAAGCAAGCTAGAAAATAGTGAGCAACGCGTCTAGCGGCATGGAGATATTTGGCATCCTTTGTATAGCGGTATGTGTTCGCCATACCATGCAGCGCCCATGCTTGCCCACGGCTCCAGGAAGAGTGAGGTCCTGCCCCCTGCCCGCCAAGCGATTCGATGAGTTCACCCGACCTAGGGTCAAAGCTTAAAATGTGATTCACAGATCCATCTTCTCGGATAAAGTGTTCCACCACCGTATCAGCATGCGCCTTGCCTACATGTTCAAACCGTGGATCAGCAGACTCTTGTGCAGCCCAAAACAATATAGACAAGTTCATAGAAGAATCTATAATAGACCAACCGATTTTTTCTTGATTCCAAGCTCTCAGAAACTGACCAGCCAGATTGAAGCGTCCCGTTAAGAAGTTTGCCGCGAACAGCCCCCGGCGCTTACCGTCCTGATCGCCTGTCAGCTTGTATTTGATAACCGCCGTCGGCAGGAATTGAAAGCCTACATCATGATGATAGTTGTTAGCCTCGATCATCTTCTTTTCAAACTTCTCGTCCCAGCTCCAAGCCGTTTTTTTGTAATGCTCCTTGCCTGTCATTTCGTGCATAATCCACAAGATGCCTGGCCAAAAACCGGATGTCCACCAATCATGCCGCATATCATCGTAGATACCGTCTTCCTTAGCCACATGCGGAGATTTATCCCCGAGCTGCTCGATCATTCTATCTACCTTAACCTGCAGCGCCTCCCATACGAGGGGCAGTGCTTCCTTCATGCTTGCCGCGTTTTTCCACTTGTCAGCTTGAATCGTTGTCTTGTTTTCCATTCGATTCGCTCCTTTGGTTTTATTATATAGTGATAAAAGCAGTCGCAATACCTTCACACTTCGCGCTAACTATTGAAGTAGGCAGATGAGTCACTTTGCCTGCTTTGACCGCAGCCATGGCTGGTCCGCCCGCAGATATGAACGCAGTCTCGCCGATGGCAGCTGCGCTTCCTCCTAACGGATCGATATAAATCCCCGCACGTCCAGTTGCCAACTGCACAAGCTTCGAGCCATGGATCGTACCAAGACCATCAAGCAGCTTACCATCGCCGCTAAGTCCGAAACGAATGAAATGAGATGCATCTGGACAAAAAACACCCTTCTCGTCAAACATACGCGCTTCCACATAGATACGACCATCATCCTGCTTCACTGCTGTAAGTTGCAGCTCCGTCGGCTCCCCCCATGTCTCTGTCTGGTAGTCGAAGGTCAGCTCATCTTTCA
Organism: Paenibacillus sp. J31P190; assembly: GCF_059692075.1. Taxonomy (NCBI): domain Bacteria; kingdom Bacillati; phylum Bacillota; class Bacilli; order Caryophanales; family Paenibacillaceae; genus Paenibacillus; species Paenibacillus sp. J31P190. Next base: position 61,802 of record NZ_JCAUAS010000003.1, read on the forward strand.
CGATGATGCCTTCCTTCTCAGCGATGACCTGCACATGGTTCATGCCAGGATTGAAGGTCGTGTTCCAACGTAGACCCGCACATGGAAAGTCTTTGGAATCTCGCTGTTTTATACCTAAACTAACCCCATTAAGGAAAAGCTCCGCCTTAGAGCAGTTGGAATAAACCTTTAGGTATTTCTGCTCATTCTCATCACCCCAACGGACTGGCATCGTGTGACCGTAGATGCGCACCATAGGTTCTTTAGACCAATAGGATTGGAATACATAAAAAGCTTCCTTCTTCGTCAAATCACGTTCAACGATTCCCTTCATATTCAGATACGGGATCGGTGAATCTGGGCGGACTGGCGTGGCGAAATCCTTGAAGGACCATTGAGCTGCACCTGTCAGCCAATCCATTCCCTCTTGGCATTTTAAATACCAATCGATCATTTCACAGAAGTAGGTCTCCGACCAGTCTCCGTCGCGAGAAACACGCGTTTCGCCTCCAGTAAGTAAATAATCCCCATCTCGCTCTTCTGTAGCTCCGTTTCCGCGAGGGATATACTCGAAACCTGTGTACGTTTTCTCCACATGCCGAGTCGGCAAATTATCAGCCCCCCATTCCATATGGAAAAAGGAGTCCACCTGTTCAAAGGCCATCCGGGAGCTTTTCTCGTAGTCTGTGTATATGCCTCGATACCACCCGGCCCAAATGGATGGCGAGTAGACATCAATAATATCTTTGCAAAACTCACATCGCCGTATCGCGGTCAGACGCCCTGCATCCAACTGGTGTGACAGGTCATGAAGCTCTTTCATAAAGCTACGGATTTCTCCCTGATCAAAATAATCAAAATCGCATTCCCAATCATTTTCATTGCCAAGCCCCCAAAGAATCACGGACGGATGATTGTAATGCTGAGAGATCATCGCGCTTAGCATATCGCGACATTGCTGCCGGTAAGCTTCGCCGCCTAAACCTCCACGGCACCAGGGGATTTCCTCCCAAACCAATATGCCGAGCTCATCGCATAGATTCAGTACAATTCTCGATTGCTGGTAATGGCCTAGCCGAATAAAGTTAGCTCCCATACTCTTAATCAATAGCATTTCTTCACGTATCGTCTCTTCTGTCATCGCAGGCCCAACACCGGCATGATCCTCGTGTCGATGCGTACCGCGAAGCAATAACCGCTCACCGTTAAGCTTGAACGGACCTTGTTTTATGAACTCAAAGAAACGAACCCCGAATTTCTCGTTAACCGTTGTCTCTCCATGCACACTCGAAAGTGTCACATTACACCCATACAAGACAGGTTGATCCGTCGACCAGAGTTGAGGAGTATCAAGCTCGAATACGGTTAGCTCCTTATCACCTTCCCACGGCATTGAGCTCACATTTGAAACCGCTATCACTTTGCCCGTTGGGTCTGTTAATTGGATCGTCAATTGCACACTTTCGTTCAAGCCCTTCGGATTATATAACGCAGCGCGAACTTTCACCGCACAGGAGGATATCGAATCCGAGTCGGATACCATCGACCTTTGCAAGGCTTGTGTGTCTGTCTCGATATGTACTTTCTCCAGCGACATTGCTGGCACATAGACCAGATTCAGATAGCGATACACACCGCCATATAGGTGGAAATCACTAGCATCTGACGGAATCGTCTCGAGCTCACGGCTGTTATCGCACATGACGGCTACGGCTACTTTACCCTCATAACGTTCAATTGTACGCGCTCGTGCAGCAGCTTCAGTAATATCAACTGTGAATTCATCATAACCTCCAAGGTGTTCGCCCACCTGCTCGGTATAAACAAATACGCTTGAACGCTGTCCAGCTCCTTCAAAGTGCAAAAGCGTTCGCCCGTTCGGATACGGATTGTTCACCTCCAGCTTTGTGCGATACCAGCCCTGTCCTTGATAGTACTTACTGTCTGGGTCCATCGTATCCAAAGCATTGTAAGAATGCGGAAGCTCTACTTGCTTCCATGGGACATTATAGTGATTTTGAAGCTTATCGCCCCGCCATACCTCCCACACGCCTCCTAGGCTCCCACAGTAATGCTCCCAATTCTGAATCAACCGTTGACCAAGCAATGTCTATCACTCCTACCGAAATTCTTGCCCTCAGTATAGCAAAAATCAATCGAACAGAGTGTAGTGCTCTTATGATAAAATGTTGTTGTATTATGATTTATCAGATTAGAGAAGAGGGGGAGTCATTCGGACCATGAAGGTAATGAATTACTTGAACCTTAATCAACATCCTGCACATCTTCAATTTTACCGAAATCGGACAAATGCATTTGCTGAAATCTATCACGCACATCAAGGTATGGAAATCCTTATCGTCCACGAAGGCACCGGTACCGTCATTGTGGAACAACAAATTTTCGATCTGGCCCCAGGTATGCTCTTTTACTTCAGACCTTTCCAGCTTCATCGGATTCGTATGAACGAACAAGCCCAGCATGCGTACATCCGATCATTTTTCGTATTTGAACCCACACTGCTTGATGACTGTTTAGCTGCATTCCCTTCCACACGTGAATTTTTCCAGAAGCTTTGGAAAGACCCCTTGTCTATTCAAAAGATAAGCGGACTAGACACGGAGGCTTTTCATAACTTGCTCCAAGCACACCATCATACAATTGAGCATGCCAAACCAGAACATTTGCTGGAAGAGCAATTGTTCTTCTTAACCAACCTGATGCATCATTTGAAAACTTCCTATCCATTAACCGGCTACAACCTATCCACGGAACGTAATTCCAAAGTAAAGTCCTCGTCCATTGCTGAGAAGGTTATGGAATGGATTGAAATCCATTACATGGAGCCATTTGAGCTTAATCAGCTCGCACAGGCCATTCATCTTTCTCCAAATCATATATCCGCGGTATTTAAGCAAATCGTAGGCAGCAGCATTACCGAATATTTAACCGCTAGACGCATTCGTCAGGCCTGCTTACTACTTAAAACAAGTGACATCTCTATACAGGGAATCGGACAGGCCGTGGGACTGGGGAACTTCTCTTATTTTTGCCAAATGTTCAAGAAACACGTGGGATTGACCCCATATCAGTTTAAACGGACATCAGAGCAGTCATAAATTAGAGAAATTATGTAAAATCTATGAACCGGAAAAAGTGATTAATCTGTCGTACTTATGCCAGCTAGATCATTGGATCTAAAGAATTAATGGGGTGCAGGATTCCCTTATAGGCAAACGAAGCATTACCGGTTTCCTCTGAAACAACGAGTACAAGAGCATCGGTTCGCTCTGTCAAACCTATCGCCGCGCGGTGTCTTGTCCCCAGTTTTTTATCAACCGAAATATTAGATACTGGCAAAACATTCGCAGCCGAAACGATTCGATCGGATTGAATCAGTAGGGCTCCATCATGCAGCGGGTTGCCAGGATAAAAGATGGCTTCCAATAACGAGTAAGTCAACGTTGCTTCCAACCTAATGCCTGAGTGCATAAACATATCCAGCAGATCATTTCTCTGGATCACGATCAGAGCACCATGTCGGCGTTCAGACAGATGCTGAATGCAAATGGACAAGTCTAAATAATGGTTGGTGAAAGAGGATAAATAACATTGCAAATAGAAGGAAGCCGCTATGGATTCGACTTGTTTGAAGGCTTCACGAATTTCGTCAAATCGACTTAAAAGACAGTTATTTTCATCATTATCTAAGGTATCCAAGCTGCACTCTATTTCAGCGGAAATGTGGCGCAATTGTTGCTTCAACTGTTCTTTCATCGGGGATATGTCACAATTTTCTTGCTGCACTCGTCACACCTCAGAACTTCATTATTATGTTCTCGAAATTCGGTATTCCTATGAATTAATATGTACATTCTTCCTTTTATGTATTACTTTAAACGTAATCGTCAACTGCATAGATCTTATGGTGAGGAAAAACAAAGTTCTTTTATCATTCGCATCAATGAACTCATTTCTGGAACATGTAACGCTCAAAGCAATGAAATACCATATTGTCATGACATACTCTACAATATCTCGACAAAATTCTGTACATATCTGATATGATGGATAGGAAAAAATTCTCATAAAATTGAACTGAGGTTGATGGTTTGCTTTCGAAAAAACAGCTGTTGCTAGTTCTATCCATTTTTATTGCCACCCTGATCGGGTTACGATTAACTGTGCTATATTTCCAAAAATCGATCGAACATCCGCACGTTGTCGGTGGCATCCTAGATCTGCGAGGATGGACGATTCCGTCAAACAAAACCTTTACTTTGAACGGGGAATGGGAATTTTATCCTAAACGCTTGATCGCGCCTGACACTACCTTCATGGAAGCCTCACCCTATGCATCCGAAAAAAAAATCATTCCGGTTCCAGGTGCATGGGAACGTTATTTCCAACAAGGTACTGATACCTCGTTTCTCTACGGCACATATCGGCTGCGAATTTTGCTCGACGACAAACAGGGCCAAACGTTTCAATTAAAAACGTATGAAATTAATAATGCTTCCGCTGTATATGTAAACGGTCTCTTAGCTGCCGGGTCCGGGCGGCCTTCGGAAGACCAGAAGCTGTATCAACCATGGGACATCCCTTACACCATCCCCCTTCCTGCAGACAGCAAGTCCATCGAAATTATCATTCAGGTGGCTAACCATGCGGGGAACGGGGGCATAACGAAGGCGATTCATTTCGGTACGGTTGAAGCGCAGCATCATCGCACCCAGCTTTCCATCGGTCTGCAGCTGCTGTTATGCATCATTTTGCTTGTACACTGCTTGTATGCGCTTATGCTGTATTTCTTGGGGGCTGCTAACAAAGGGCTATTTTATTTTGCACTGGTTACCTTCTGTGCCATTATTAGCGTACTTGCTGTTGACGACAAACTGCTGCTTGTGTGGTTCCCGCTACCGTTCGAAACCTCGGTTAAAATATCGATTCTATCTTATATCGGTGTTGTGGCTTTCATTCCCCCGCTGCTGAAGCACATGTTTCCCGAATACGGAAATGCCAAGGTCAATCGCTGGTTTGCAGGTTACTGTCTCATATATGCAATTTTCGTCGTCTTATTCCCGTCCCATTACATCTTATCTTCACTCAAAATTTTGGGCACGGTCCTTCTGATTGCTGTGATCGTTTCAGGCCATATTTTGCATTCAGCCAGGAAACAAGAGGATGTCATTTATTTACAGCTAGGTTGTATCAGTCTCGGTGTAAACATTGTTTGGACCCTTCTTAAAATTCAGATGGACATGATGCATTACCCGTTTGATTTGATCTTTACCGTGCTTGCTTTTGCTGCTTTCTGGTTTAAGCGCTTTTTTAGATCGATCGCTCGAACGAAACTGCTTGCTGAAAAACTGCAGCTGGCTAATCAACAAAAAGACGATTTTCTGGTAAATACTTCTCATGAACTGAGAAATCCTTTGCATAGCATTATAAACATCGCTCAAAGCGTCTTAGAAGATACCGGCAATCCAACGCATGAGGATCATAAAGCAAGACTGGAAATTCAAGTTGTCGTAGCCAGACGAATGTCCTTGCTGCTGGATGATCTGCTTGATGTGGCAAGATTAAAAGAAAAAAACATCCGGCTGCAGATCAGCAATGTGAACTTAAAGTCCGTTGTTGCCGGTGTCGTCGAAGTGATCCGATACATGTTGGACGGCAAGCCCGTTGATCTTTATGTTGATGTCGCCGACAATTTTCCCGCTGTCAAAGCTGACGAAAACAGACTCGTTCAGATTATGTTCAATCTGCTTCACAATGCATTTAAATTTACGGATAAAGGAGATATTACCATCCATGCAGACATTGTAAGCGGATTGGCGCACATTCATATTAGGGACACCGGGATCGGTATGGATGAGGAAACGCAGAAGCGAATATTCCTTCCTTATGAACAAGGTAATTTGGATACGTCGACTGCATATGGAGGTTTTGGACTCGGATTAAGTATTTGCAAATGGTTGGTAGATCTCCACGGAGGGGGGATTAAGGTCGAGTCAACCCTAAGTCACGGGTCGGTCTTCACATTTACGCTGCCCTTAGCTATGGATACCGATTATCAAGTGAAAGCGGAACGCATCCTCGCGATCGGGCATTCCCAGATGTCCGAGACTGCTGCAGCGGTGATGCCCAAGGCTCCACCTCGATCTTCTTCCACAAGCATGGCGAAAAAGCCGAAAATATTAGCAGTAGACGATGATAGTATCAACTTGAAAATATTAACTGATATTCTTGGCACTGCTGAATATGATATCACAACCTCTATTAGCGGTTCGGACGCTTTAGCCAAAATGGAAATCGAATATTTTGATCTCATGATATTGGATGTGATGATGCCACATTTATCAGGGTATGAATTGACACGTATCATTCGGGAGCGATATTCCGTATCGGAACTTCCGATTCTGCTGTTAACGGCAAGAACCCGTTCAGAAGATATATTTGCAGGCTTTCAATCGGGAGCGAATGATTATATTGCGAAGCCGGTGGACTCTTGGGAGTTAAAATCCCGGGTCCGTGCTTTAACAGAACTGAAGCTTTCAATTGAGGAACGTCTGCGTTTGGAGGCAGCATGGCTTCAGGCCCAAATTAAGCCGCATTTCCTTCATAACACAATAAATACCATTGCCGCACTCGGAACCTTGGATATTTTCAGAATGCAAGAGTTACTTGCACAATTCAGCAGCTATTTGCGGGAAAGTTTTGATTTTCACAACTCCGATCGTCTAGTATCAATCGATCGTGAGCTCGCGCTCGTGAAGCATTATTTATTTATTGAGAAAGAAAGGTTCGGAGATCGGCTTATCGTACAATGGGACTTGGAAGCAAACCTGCAATTTGCTTTACCGCCGCTTACGATTCAAACACTCGTTGAAAATGCCGTGAATCACGGAATAATGCGTCGTTCTCAAGGGGGAATGGTACATATCCGGATTACGAATACTGCGGGGCAGATTGAAGTCACGATAAGTGACAATGGGGTAGGAATGGATGAGGAGAAATTGAGGCGATTGTTTGCAAATCCATCAGACATAAGTATGGGTATTGGTCTTCGGAATACGGACCGACGACTCAAACAGCTTTACGGCACAGGATTGCAAATTCAAAGTATACCGGATCAGGGCACTACCGTCACTTTTCAGATCCCACAATAAGGAATGAACCAAAGCGATTATAACGAATTAATTTTTCTATTTCCAAATAAAAAGCCCGCCAGATATCTCCGGCAGGCTTTAATTTTATTTCTTCTTCCATACTCTTTTTCTCAGCATGACTCGCAAGGATCAATGCAAAACCGACTAACTCTACATATAAATGGCTGGTTTCCCCTGTCTTCGGAAGTGTTTGTCCTGGTATTCCGTTAGCTGTTAAAGTTCCGAGAGGAATGTCTTGAACGTAATTATCAATGAATGTTTCCGTTTCATTGCCATCTTAGGCGTCGGGGTTGCCGACGGACTTGGCACTGGTGTTGGCGTCGGACTTGGCACTGGCGTTGCCGACGGATCTTCTGATGTTGGCGGTGTTACCGGCCCAGCCACCTTCGTATTCGAAACATTTAAAGTAATACCTGCCGTGGTGAATTGATCCCAATATTGCTGGATTTGGCGGATTGGGGAGCGATGTAGATAAACTCGGCGGAGCAGATTCCTATAGAGTGACTCGCCATTGCGGCTTTTCCTGCGAGCTTGTTCACTACCATCCCTTCGTATGACTTCTCACCATCCATAACCAAACCTTAATCGTCACGATCTTGTAAGTGGATTATCGCATTTGCGCAAACGATGAGCCCTCCTTGGGGCATGTCACCGACTTTCCCCCTCCGGGGTTTGCCTTCAAGCCCTCCGCACGTATCCTCACGGACTACGCACTGCCTGTCAGCTATGCACTTCCGCCACCTCGCAGTATGTTGGAGACTATCACTCCTTAGCCGATGTACTGCCAAGCGAAGCGCACCAAAGAGAACATTCACTAACGCTCTCGCTATTTTCTTCTAACGTACAATTCATTACTTGCATATCCGTCGATGTGACATGTTTTTTATTTTTGGCATTTGTTGTAGAATGACATTATTACATAGACCTTTTGGGGAAAAGGTATCCGATTGGAGCAAAATAATGATCTATCAAAATTTAGAAGAATGCTTAGTTGATTTAGAAAAGAACGGACATTTGGTTCGCATACATGAAGAAGTTGATCCTGAGCTTGAAATGGCAGCCATTCATATGAAAGTTCATGAAGCCGGTGGCCAGGCCATATTATTCGAGAATGTTAAAGGTTCGAAGTTTCGGGCGGTATCCAACCTTTTCGGCACAGTAGAGCGCAGCAAATATATATTTCGAGATACTTGGGAAGGCGTGAAAAACGTAATCTCTTTGCGAAACGATCCCATGAAGGCAATGAAAAGCCCACTTAAACATATCGGTACGGGGCTTGCTGCCTGGAAAGCACTGCCGATCAAAATAACCGGTGGTCTGCCGGCTGCTTTTGAGGAAATCAGCATTGCTGACCTCCCACTCATCAAGCACTGGCCAGAGGATGGCGGTGCATTCGTCACCCTGCCTCAAGTGTATTCGGAAGATCCGGAGAAACCAGGAATTATGAATTCCAATCTCGGGATGTATCGGATTCAACTGAGCGGGAACGAGTATGAATTAAATAAAGAGATCGGCTTGCATTATCAGATTCATCGCGGCATCGGAGTCCACCAGGCAAAGGCAACTAAGCAAGGAGCCCCTTTAAAAGTAAGCTGTTTTATTGGCGGGCCGCCGGCGCACACGTTGTCAGCGGTTATGCCCTTGCCGGAAGGCATGAGTGAGATTACCTTTGCGGGCTTGCTCTCAGGGCGCCGCTTCCACTACAGCTATATTGATGGCTATTGTATTAGTCATGATGCTGATTTTGTTATCACTGGAGAAATATATCCTGGCGAAACCAAGCCGGAGGGCCCTTTCGGCGACCATTTGGGCTACTACAGCCTTACGCATCCTTTTCCTCTCATGAGAGTCCACAAAGTATATGCCAAGAAGAATGCGATCTTTCCATTTACTGTTGTGGGCAGGCCCCCTCAAGAGGATACGGCGTTCGGTGCATTAATTCATGAACTCACAGGCGATGCAATCAAGCAAGAAATTCCAGGTGTCAAAGAAGTTCATGCCGTAGATGCCGCGGGCGTACATCCCTTGCTCTTTGCGATAGGCAGCGAACGTTACACGCCCTATCAACAAGTCAAGCAGCCGGCAGAGCTACTCACGATAGCTAATCGAATTTTAGGGACGGGACAAGTTAGCCTAGCCAAGTACCTATTCATCACAGCAGAAGAGAGCCAGCCTTTGGATATTCATGATGTAGAGCATTTCTTAACTTACGTTTTGGCTCGAATAGACCTTCATCGTGACCTTCATTTTTATACCAATACGACTATCGATACCCTAGATTACTCAGGTACAGGTTTGAATAGCGGCAGTAAGGTTGTATTCGCAGCAGTCGGAGATAAAAAAAGGGATTTATGTCTAGAGGTTCCTGGCGTTTTCATGAATGAAATACCGGGAATCCAACATGCGCGTTTGGTCATGCCGGGAATCGTCGCGATTCAGCTTTCTGAATTTAAAAGTTACGGCGAGACACAGGTTGAAATGAAAGATTTATGCGAGGCTATTGGAGCAAAGGGCCCACTCCCTGCTTGTCCATTGATCATCGTATGTGATGACAGCCATTTTATGAGTGAGACCATTAACAACTTTGTTTGGGCTACATTCACCCGTAGCAACCCTTCCCATGATATATATGGCGTGAACAGTTTTTATGAGAATAAGCATTGGGCTTGCGATAATGTTGTGATTGATGCGCGAATTAAACCGCACCAAGCACCGCCGTTAATACCGGATCCAACGGTTGAAAAAAACATCATGCGATTATTTGCCAAAGGCGCCAGTTTAGGCGGCATTCAAAAGTAGTAATAAGCAAAAGCAGCATCACAACCTTAGGGATTGTGGTGCTGCTTTCTTTTGGAGCCACGGTAGCAAGTCGGCTTGTTGGGGTAGTACCAGTGAAGCTGTTACCACTCGCAAAGTAGATGGAAGATAGTATTTCCAAACCCGAAATCAGATACAGCCGACATACGTGTAAAAAAAGATCACTTTATGGGCAATAGATACCATGAAGTGATCTGTTTTATGATGTTGGGCTATTTCACTATCGGTTCTCGTTAGTTCAATAGAGGAATCCTAATTGATATACTCAATAATGGGTTTAAATGCCTGATACTCGAAGAAAAATTTATTATAATCACCTTTTGAAAAAATAGCGCAAACCGCTAAACGGAAAATAATTGCCCGAATAATCATTTCTTTATATAGTTCATCACTTGGAAGCAGGTCTATTTCAGAAACCTCGCTTCCTTGCCATGCTATACAATCACAAACTAAAATGGCTTCAGCATATTCTACTGGGGCAATTGTTGGAGAAAAATCAATTACCAAAGGATTCAAAACTTGGTCAAAAAGAATATTTCCCGACAAATCACTATGAACAATTTGTACCTTATATTGCTCTTTTAGGCTTACCCTTCTAAGTAAATTATTTATACTTTCTTGCATCTCTTTAGGCAGTTCACTTGACAAATCATCTATTTGCCATGCTATGCGATGTCCTTTGGACCAAGGGTTGTCTATATGAGGGAAGTCCCGAAAATTAATAGAAGATAGATCGCGGTGAAATAACCTCGATACCATAAGTTTTTCTTCTATATGCCCTTTTATATCCTGGCCTATTTCATAATGAGTGCAAGCCCATCCTTTACTTACAAAAGTACCGTATTTACTTCTAAGAGGCTTTGATACCCTATAACCTTGAGGGTTTATTTTGTAAATAATATTCAGTAACCATTCACAATGCTGTATATCATCCACAGGTTTTAATACAGCATTACTAACTCTTACTGATGTATTCTGCCCACCGTTCAATGGCACAATATCCCCGCTAAGATTAAAAGAATTTAGTATTTCTTCGGATAGCCCCATTTTTTCAACTTCCTTACATACCAATTTTAAAGATGATTCGTACTAATATTTCATTGTATCTCTTAAAGAATCCTGCCCGATAGCGGAGTGAAGGTCTACCACGTGGCAGACCTTCAGATGTTTAACTATCGTTCTCCGAGGGAGCGTATCAAAACATCTTCCTTGAGGAGGCTAAAAATTGGTATGCTCTTTTCACCTTCATTTTCACATTGATTAACTGTATACACATAATGATCTTTTGTCTCATCCACGCTAATCCTCTTGCATCTGTAAACCTGTTTTCCACGCTCAGAACTCATTCCATCCCTGGTATTATCAATGGTCCAGGTGACCTCCCTGCCGTTTGAATGCACATCATGTATCCAGTAACCACCGTCGATAATCGGTGGAATGAGCATAAGATAGTCGCCTTTTCCATTTTTATGGCGCTGAACCATCTCATTTAAACGGTCTACATCCACCTTCTTGAAATGGTGAAGGATAATATCTTTTCTTTCAAGTGCATTTTTGTCAGTCGTTAAATGAATAACCAAGATCATTACCAACACCCCGATGATACCAACAAGCACTCCGATCGTTATCTTTGTTCGTATCATGCATGCACCCCGTTTCTTCACATATTAGACGTATATACATTCTATATCGTTGTGTTATTCTTCCTAATAATTCCACAAAAGCATTCCAATGACACCACGCTCTACTGCCCCGTTACTTCAGCAAAACAGGGATCGACCGACTGCGCTGCAGCCCTGCGATCCCTATTTAAGTAACGTTTCTCGTTAGCTTAATCGTAAATTCTTATTTACTGCCCCAATAGTTTGCAAGCTTAGTATTAGATCAGATTTTGATGACAACTTTACCTATGAATTTTCCCGCAAGAAGATCGACAAACGCCTGGGGCGCATGTTCGATTCCTTCGATAACAGTTTCCGAATATTTGATAGCTCCATCTTTCAACCATTTGCTAAACTCTGAATGAAATGATGCCCCGCGGCTCAAGTGATCCATCACATTAAACCCTTTAATAGTGAGCCGTTTGCCTATGGCGAGCACAAGGTTGGAGACTCCTTCAAACACTCCTTCCGCCGATACCATCGCCCCGCACAGTGTGATGCGACCAAATGGCTTCATAACGTCGATAGCGGCTTCAAGCTGCATGCCTCCGACATTATCAAAGTAAACGTCAATCCCGTCAGGCGTGATCTGACGCAGCTTTTCTCTGAAGGAACTGTCATGATAATCCAATGCAGCGTCGAAACCCAGTTCCTTTACGAGATAATTGACCTTTTTCGCGGAGCCGGCGGTACCTATGACCTTTTTAGCTCCTTTCAATCGGGCGATCTGTCCGGCTAAACTGCCTACGGAACTTGCGGCATTTGACACGAAAACGGTATCACCCGTTTGCAAATCCGCTACATCAAGCATGCCTACATAAGAGGTTAAGCCCAGACTCAGATGTGTTGAGAGCGTGGGGAACAAGTTGGGGTCTACTTTATGGAACGTATTAGCATCGGCTAATGCGTATTCGCGCCATCCCATTTGATGTCGCACCGTATCACCCGGTTGCAGGGAAGCATCTTTTGAAACGATGACCTCACCGATCGCGTCACCATACATTGGTTCACCAACCGCATATAATGGAACAGGCATGTGCAGATCAATCATACGCAGGCGCATTCCCGCGTCGAGTGACAAGAACTTGTTTTTGACAAGCACTTGACCGTCCTGAACTTCTGGAATCTCTACTGACATCAACTCAAAATCCTCCTTGCGAACATGATCGGAAGGACGTTTTGTTAAACGAATTTCTTGTCCTTTAAAGGATAACATAGCTTGCACCTCTTCCATTTCTTTAGACTTAAAATGTCATCTAAAACAAATACCGTATCTTTTTCTTAACTCAATTTGTTTGTTTATTTGTTAAACAACTATTTGACTATATACTAAAAAAAGTACCTGAAGTTATAGGGTATTCAGGAACCCTGGCAAATATTGTTCAAACACCTCCGTATTTAGCGTAACGTATTTGGTCTGAGCCTCCTGTCGGATGACTACCAAGCCAGCCTCTCGCAGCGTGCGAAAATGATAAGAAATGTTCGCTTTCGGCGTATCGCATTGTTCTCCGACTGCACCAAAACTTTTTTCCTGCTTGGTGTGATGAAGCATTCGAATGATTTCGATTCTGGTGGGATCGGCTAATGCCTTGAAGATCCGTACCCTGTTGTCATCTTCTTCTGTTAGTTTAATAGTCATACAACTAATGTACATCATCCAGTCAAGGAATTCAAGGATAATAAACTAAGCTGTTAAATTAAAATGCAATGTATATCTTTATAACACTTAATGCTGCTCTAATCTGCCCGTCACTTCAATGAAAAATAGGGAGCAACTGCCGCGGCAATCTACTCCCTGGTTATTCAACTAACGTTCACCGTTAGTTAAATAAATTAGTTGTCTGTTTTTATTAAGTGTCTTCGTCGCTTTTGTACTCCAAAAATCACCTGGCTGACAATCCAAAGTCTTTCATATCCGTTAATCATTCATTTTTTGACTTTATATCTGGGGCATTTTTTAATGGCTTTTGAAGTGCGTCCACAATGGCTGCGATGATACTTGTTGCTAAAATACCCATTAGACATAATGATGTAGGACCCGCTGCATCATCACTACCTGTAATTTTAGCAAGCACCCTTAAGCTTATTATTCCTAACAAAATGAGGAAAATGACTGTAAAAGCACATTTCTTTATAATCTTCAAAGATTTAAGGGATAATTCAGAGAAAGCATTGTTCTTTTCGATGTAGGTTAATAGTTTATATGCTTGATACAACGCAACAGAAAACGCAATACAGAATCCGTATGCACATACTAAAAAGGGGATTAGGAAGTAAGCCGTATCTGGATGTACCCTTGCATCTCTAACGGCTATCTCAGGCAACCAGATACACAAAGCAAGCACTGCAATTCCAGCCAGAAAAATAATTACCTTTAAGAAAGTGGTTGAACCTCGTTTAACATTCATTTAAAACACCTCACTTATTTAATAACAACATGATTTTAGCATATGATTTATCGTTTTACAATAAATTCGTATTGTTTTTTATTATATTATTATTGTTATTGAAATATTCTTTTAATTTTAACAAAAATAAAAAGCATTTCTCATTACAAAGAAATGCTCTTACTTTAAAATGTTAAATTTACAACTTGTTCAACAAACCTGCCAGTTAGTTCAACAAAGACAGCCGATCGTATTGACCGGCTGCCGTAGTGTTCCATTATGAAGCTATGGTTACCCGTTAGCTGAATAAACCTTGTAAACTCGATTCAATATGGGTTACTAATGTTTTCAATGGATTTCCGATTTTTACACCCATTTCACACTCAATTTTTTCAGCAGTTTCGACCATAGATAATTGAGCGACAGAGAGGATCTTGTTTTGATTAGAGATAAGCAAACCCTTAATATAATTAGATAATTCGTTTACATATTGCTCTTTTTTCCCCTGCATTATTAGCTCGAATGCATTCCCTATGATTTGCACATCGATATTAATAGGTTTAGCATGTGTAGTTGCAAATTCATTAAGCCTTTTCATCGTTCCTTCGACTGTTGCTGGATTAGTAAATAGTAGCACTTGTGGCTCCGTTATGCTACAAACATAATGGAAAAATGGCTCGTCAATTTTTATGATAGGAACTGATGTCTTAAGTTGTTCATCGTCGAGAAGAGCAATGTAATTGGTACATGTAATTAGAATTGCATCAACCTTGGTACTGGCTATCCATTCAATCTGCTCATTTACTTTGTTTTGGGCTTTTGTTAAATCAAAAGTTTCATCTGATGCGATTCTACTCATTAAGCCTGGGTCGACAAAGTGAACTAACTCCAAATCATTTGAAGCAATAGCTTTTTGAATATACTCAATATTAGAGTAGTGGGCATGCAAACAACCAATCTTTCTCTTCATTTAATAACCACCCCACTTAAATTTTCCTTATACTATCAGATTAATCTTTTTTTATCCAGAATTATTTGTTAATAGATTTCAGCTCGTTACATCAATGTTCAGAAGAGGAACCGCGAAGAGAGCCCTCCGCTCAACTATCGTTTTCCGTTAGCGCAATAATGGAGCCAACACCTTTGTCGCATCAGCCCCATTAACATCTTACTTCAGAGTGAAGAGTGTTATTTCGGTAAGGTTGCCATTATCGGATAAAATTCCGTAGTCATCACTCCCGCGATAACGGCAGGATCTTTGGCAATGAGTTGTGGGACTTGGTCTGCATTCTCAACCTCAATGATGGCGAGTCCATGAGGATCGTTTGGTTTTCGAACAGGTCCGAAAACGAGAGCAATCCCCTGATTTTGCTTATCCGTCCAATAGGCGATGTGTTGGTGCATAACGTTCCGTTCTTCTTCGGTCATATCCTGAGGAAAAGTTGTTCTTGGCGGCGTAGACCATAACATGAAGTGTATTTTTCCAGGATTGGTGCTTGCCATGTTATCCGACATTATTAAAAACCCTCCATTTCCCTAAATTTGTTTTTCATACTATGACGCTCAATGTCAATTATCCCCCAGATTCCTTTCGTAATGCAAACAAACCGAACTAAAACTTCTTCCCGTTCTTTAGGATTAATCTGCCCATGCTAGAACTGAAAGGGTTTAATCTTTTATTGCTTATTGTTGTGCGAGCGTATCCATTAGCTAGCTTAACATTGCAGGGTTCATCAGTTTCGTAGGAGGTATATGCTCCTGCATGATTCTCTTCTGAAATTATTTCTCTCATCATCTCAAACATCCTAAAAAAAAGGACCCACAGCAACATGCTGCGGATCTTAGTTCACCTATATTTTTCCTTAAAATCACTTCAATTTAAACTACATCTCAATCAGAAATAATTCTTCCAAATCCTTATCTAGCAAATCACTCAATTTCTTAGCCGTGGATGGACCCACTGATTTAATCGATCGTTCAAGCAGACTGATATAAGCATGACTTAAACCCGAGTGCTTCGCCAACTCTCGCTGGGAGTAACCTTTAATGACTCTCGCTTTAATAAAAACATCGGTCTTCGCCAAGATCTTTATATTCATTCTGCCATAGACCCCCGTTCTCATTTTGTTCCCCTTAGAACATTATACCATTAAATTTTACTTATGCAACCATTTTTGTTTACATAAGTAACCTAAAATGGATCAATTTTATCTGGTACTTCGATTGTAATTACTTTAGTAAACTGTTACTATTAAATCGTTTACTAATGTTTACTTTTGTTAGTGAGGGTGAGTGAGGGTCTATGTATTTCTACGATAAATTAAAAGATATGCGCAAATTAAAAGGCTTCACCATCCGTGAGCTTGCAGACCGTTCAGGTGTCTCAGCAGCTTATATTTCCCAACTAGAGAACGGTAACCGCGGCATTCCTTCACCAGAAGTATTAATGAAGCTGTCAGAAGGGCTTAACACTTCCTATTCCGAACTGATGGATATCGCTGGATATCTGGAGTCTTCTCCGTCTGAACAGCAATTTCAAAGCAATCCCGTTAATTTACGGCGTTTTCTCCGAGAGAATGAGCTCATGTTTGATGGTTTTGTACTTACGACAGAAGATAAAGAATGGGTCGAGCGTATGCTGACCGTCTTATTTTGGAAAGACCGCCAAACGAATAATACCGACGCTCAATGATTCTTTCTTATTTCACAAGACCGTTTCGAACAATTTTCGTCATCATTTCTGCATTCGGGTAATGAACTTCTTCATATTGCTTGACTACGTCCTCAATCCGAAATGGAACACGTTCAATCGATGTTCGGATTTGTCCATTTTCAATTTCAACAATGGCATAGGCAGCTTTAGACATACCGTCAAAAGGCAGACCTGCACTTCCGGTATTCAACAGTATTTTACCTTCCATATAACGGATGAATGGTCTGTGGATATGAGCATAAATGAAAATATCCGCATCCGACGCGGACATAAGCTTTGACTTCAGCACTTCATCACCAGCGCCAGGAAGTACGATTTCGAACAAGCTATCTGGCGTCGCATGGAACGCATGAATAGAGATACCCTCTATCTCAAGCTTCATTTCAGTAGGCAGACTCGCCAAGTATGCGATATCCTGCTCGTCCAATTGCGCAACGGTCCACTCCCGTTCTCTCTTCATCATGTCAATGACCTGTTCCGGGACTTCTCCTTGATTTATGCCGCGCACAACCCATTCATCTGCGTTTCCTTTAATGACCTGAGTATTTAAAGAACGGACCAAAGAAAGAGATCGCTTGGGATCCGGTCCACGGTAACAAAGATCACCCAGTACATAAATGCGGTCTATCTGCTTCTTCCTTATGTCCTCCAGAACGGCTTCCAGTGCGATTGCATTCCCATGTATATCCGAAATAAAGGCTAATTTCACTCGGCTTTCCCCCTGTTTATCACTCACTTCACGATCGGGTAGTCAATCACTATGACATTCTCAATAATTCCTTCTAATGATTTCACGAATTGCTGGTGTGCAGGATGCGGTCCATATTGTCGTAAAGATTCTTGATCTTCAAAAGTCACACGAAGTCCTAACGTGTATCCTTGTACATTATCTGTTTCTTCTGTCACATTTACGCCTGCCGATAAATCGACGATCCCAGGGATCTTATTTTTTAATGACAATAAGGTTTCAAGCAATTCCTTTTCCTTCTGTGGATCTAAATTCTCTTTAAATCTGAACGAAACCAGGTGCTCAAACATCATGGCTAAAAAAGCCTCCTTTAGGATTAATTTAGAATGCTAGATTTTGACCAGGTTCCATGACAAATCCCTTAATTCCCTCAGAAGCCAGACTATCGACAAAAGCCTTCGGATCCTGCTTAATGAGAGGAAATGTGTTGTAATGCATCGGAACGACCATTTTTGCTTGTAAGAATTGTGCGGCGATAACAGCGTCGCGGGGGCCCATGGTATAGTTGTCACCAATTGGAAGGAAGGCAAGGTCAATCGCATTTAATTTGCCCAGCAATTGCATATCTCCAAAAAGGCCTGTGTCCCCTGCATGGTAAATCGTTTTCCCCTCAGCCGTAATGAGGAAACCACTAGCCATCCCTGTATAAATATTTTCTTTGGTTCCTGGCGGGTTATAAGAAGAATCATGAAGCGCTAATGTCATTTTTACTTTACCAAAAGGAAAATGAAATTCTCCGCCGATCCCCATTCCGTGGGTTTTTGCTCCTTGGAAAGATAAGTACCTCCCCAAATCATTGGGTGCAATAATAATGGCTTCGTTGCGCTTTGCAATCTCTAGTGAATCACCTAAATGATCGGCATGACCATGAGTAACGAGTATGTAATCGGCCTTAATATCTTCCGGTTTTGCAGCGGCCAGAGGGTTATGGTTCAAGAAGGGATCAATGATGAGCGTATGCTCCTTTAATCGAATCTCAACACAGCTTTGTCCATGAAAAATAATGTTCATATAATCGCTCCTTTTTTAATTAGCTGAATTCAATGAATTAAGATTCCCATCTACATTCCTCAGGCTTCTTATCCGGCAAATAACCACGAAACACCGTAGTCCTTAATTGATGTGTGTCTGTTCGCTCCAAATAGTCAATCCGGCAACACAAGCGTGGTTCGATCCACTGTGTTTGGTCATCCATGAACGTGTTCAATTGCTTAGCTAGCACTAAAAACATTTGCTTATCTTCTTGCAGAAAGCCAAACTCAACCACCCCAACTGGCTTATTCTTCACTGTTCTGAAATTCAAGCCGATAACGAGACCAAAAGGATTCGTTCTGTAGCCCAAAATAACCACATCAATCGATTTAAAATATTTCATTTTCAGCCAATCGGCACTTTTGGTATCCAGTTGATATTTGGAGTTCTTTCGCTTCGCTACAATGCCTTCCATATTTCGTACTTTCATTAACTCAAAAAGCGCCTTACCTTGTCCTCCTACGAACATGGTAGGCATGATAACGGGGGTAGAATCGACGATGTCGCCAAGCCGCTGTTTTCGCTGCGTCAACGATTCATCCAAATGAGCTCTATCTGTGTAAAGGATATCAAATACTACAAATGTTACGGGATGTGTGTTTACAGCGCGATTAATCCTCGCAGAATTACTCAATCGACCACGATAAGAAAAATCATCAAATACCGGTCTGCCGCCGCGCAAAACAATTCCCTCACAGTCAAGAATCGCCGTTTGAGCCTTGATGGCCGCTGCTGCTTCCTTTAATTCTGGAAATTTACTAGAAATCAACATGCCGTTACGTGTAAAAGCTTCAATGCGATTACCCTGCTTATGCAGGAGGATTCGCCATCCGTCCCATTTGGGTTCAAATATATAATTCTCGTCATCAAAAGCTTCTTTACCGATACTCACAATCATTGGTTTTATTGGCTCAAAGAGCATTTCTAACCACCCCATAACACAGTGTGGCACTTTCGCAACCGATCTAAACAGCTCTCATTTTCACATCCAACAGCTGGAATGCTTTCCTAAGCTCATCTTTGGGTATATTCGCAAAACGATCACCGATATTTACTTCATAAGAACAACTTGTCTCGCTGTTTTCTCTTACATAGTGGGTTAATCCTATACCCGTCTCCTCATACAAGGCTACTAATATAGGTTCAACCTTCTCTTTCGGCAGATCAACATGCACATGAAACATGTTAGTCACAGGTTCTAACGGTTTTGTCACAACGCCATGGCATTGATTATAGTATCCAGCAAGCACTTTGGCTTCTTCATAATACTGCGTCATTTTAGCCAATCTCCGTTTGAAATAATAGCTGCTACTTAGGATATACGGATAAAGGCTAATTAAATCACCTCCGTATCGTCTTTTCCATACTTTGGACTCTTTTGTAAAAGCTTCACTACCAGCAAGTATGGCTCCTGCGATCCCGCCAACCCCTTTATAGAAAGAAATATACACACTATCAAAAAGCTCACAAATTTCTGCAGCTGTTTTTTGATAATAAGGTAGAATCTCGTATAGTCTGGCTCCGTCTAGATGCAATTTAATTCCTTTCTCGCGACAATAAGTACAAATAGCAGCAAGCTCCTCGTAGTCTGGCAGCTGTCCGCCAATTTCACGTTGCGGTAATTCTATTAATAAGCAAGCAATATCATCTTGCATATGGATAACATCTTCCAGTCGAATCAGTCTGTCCTTATCCCCAAGCAAAATAGTTTCAATTTGATGCAATTCTTTTAACCCGTCTTCTTCATGAATTTCTAAATGACTCAAAGGATGATAAGCCACTTTCTTAATACCTTTCTTGTCACACCAGATTCTTAAGGCAATTTGTTGCGCCATGGTTCCACTAGGGAAAAATACGGCTGTTTCTTTACCCAAGAACGTCGCCATTTCTTCTTGAAAACTTTCGATAAGCTTACCTGAACCATACATATCACTGTCCAGATTCCCATCTATATCATTCAATACCTCTTTCAAAACCTGAATGTTTCTTTTACTATGGCCACCTACTGGGTAACTTGCTTGATGAAACGCTTCTAATAATGGGTTATTCTTGCTCATTTGTATGATCCTCCTTTGTCATTTTCACTTGGTGAAACAACAGCCGTGACTTATAATCAAACTAACCTGGTTGAAAAGGAGAATAACGATGAAAGAAATCATAATCGGAACAAAGGATCAATTCACATCATTTCCGGCAGAGGTTCAAGTAGAGGATACCCTGTACTTCCTTGCGGAGATAGATGGAATATACACCCTACTGTCTAGTGTTTGCCCTCATGCCGGTTACACTGTTGACCTTGAAGACGGAGAGCTCGTCTGTCCTCTGCATGGATGGACGTTTGAAGTACATACGGGTCGCTGCCATAATGTGCCAAGTGCTAGACTCCATTCGTATGAAGTCATATTAAGAGACGGCACTCTATTAGCTCAGATGCGTTAATCTCTAAGTATATTTTACCAATGGACAAGCTATACTAACAGCTGTTATTTCTAGACGAACGGCAGTAGGAGGCTATATGTCCACAAAAGCAAAGAGTGATAAGTCAGGAACTATGAAGTGGTGGCAGCTGTCATTGCTTGGAGTTGCTTGTACGATTGGTACGGGTTACTTCTTAGGCTCAGGGATTGGTATCAAATTGGGCGGCGGATCCGTCATCTTTATGTTCATTCTTGCAGCCCTAGGCACTTATTTTGTCTTTGATGTTTTGGCGCGAATGACGGGAGCAGATCCGCAGCAAGGATCTTTTAGGGCATATGCCAAAAAAGCATATGGACGCTGGGCAGGCTTCAGCAGCGGATGGGTCTATTGGAGCTCAGAGCTTTTAATTATGGGAAGTCAATTAACAGCTTTGTCCCTCTTTACCCGATTCTGGTTTCCAGCAATACCCATGTGGATTTTCGCAACGGTTTACGCCTTGATTGGACTGGGTGTTATCTTGCTCGGGACAAAAGCATTCGAGCGCACAGAGCACGTTTTTGCCATTATCAAAGTATCCGCCATCGTTATGTTTCTTCTTATAGCAGGCGCCGTACTCTTAGGATTTATCACGGGTGGAGCTCATCAGCCGAGATTCCCGGCGGCCAAAGAAACCTTCTTGCCAGCTGGGTTAATGGGCTCTTGGTCCTCTTTTATTTATGCTTTTTATGCCTTTGGCGGTATTGAAATCATGGGTTTAATGGCCACAAGATTGAAGAAGCCCGAAGAGGCTCCAAAAGCAGGCAATATCATGATCCTTCTTTTAACAACGCTCTATATCGCATCTCTTATTCTTGCTTTAACCTTGATCCCCTTGAATGCCTTACAGGGAAAGGAAAGCCCGTTTCAGGTTGCATTGGGAAGTTACAATCTCCCTTTTGTCCCGCATGCGTTTAACGCGATCCTCATTATTGCAGGATTTTCTACGATGGTTGCTTCTTTATTTGCGGTGACAACTATCCTTATCACGTTAGCCAAAGATCACGATGCCCCCTCGATCTTTGCCAAAAAAACATCAGGGAAAAGACAAATGCCTTTATTCGCCATCGGTTTTACGACTGGAGGTATAGCTGTAGCGGTGTTGATGGCTCTTTTGCTGCCAGAAGAGCTTTATGAATACGTAACAACAGCCGCTGGGATTATGCTGCTCTTGAACTGGCTCTTCATCCTGCTATCATCAGGCCGTTTACTACAACTATCCGCATGGGGAAAGATCAAGCGACACCTGGGCATGGCACTAATCCTTACCGCTATCACGGGTACAGTCTTTCATGAAACGAGCCGACCAGGATTCTGGATAAGCCTCCTATTTGTCGGGATTATAGGCTTGGTCACAATAGGCATGAGTTTCAAATGGAAAAAGAACGCCCACGGAACATCTTACAAGCCGAAAGAGCTGCCAAATCCTAAACATGATAATCGTGAAGGGGCGACCTAGCATTATCCAAAAAGCGCATGAAAGGCTTTTATCCCAAAATGCAACCCAAAGCCAATCAGGGATAGTCCTGATGCAATGGATATGAATGAGAGCGCGCGAGTTGTGAGAAATTTTCGAAACGTACTCGCTAACGATGCCATAAAAACATCCCACATACAAATACCAGCGAACATAAAACCTGTATATAATAATACGTGGTTTCTATCGAAATCAGCAATTGTTTCAGCTAAAACCGACCCATAGATACCAAGCCAAAAGAGTATGGACAAGGGACTAGTTATAGACATGAAAAAACCGGAGAAAAAAGATTTCGAAAGCGTAATTTCGTTTCTATATGCTTCTCCCTTTATTTTCCCCGCATCAATCAAACTTTCGATACCCGAGTAGAGCAAAATAAAGCAGCCAAATAACCAAAGAAACGTTTTCATAAAAGGTGTCGTTAGAAAATGCACAAGTCCGAAATAAATAAGGATCATCAACAAGGCATCAGCAATCAGTGCTCCAATACCCACTACCCAAGCATGAAAAAAACCCTTCTTAATCCCTCTGTCTAACACAGCTGCATTAATAGGACCAATTGGCGCAGCCAAAGATAGACCCAAGAGAAAAAAACTAAGAATCGTATACAACTTTGAATCACCCATTCATTAATTAATTGATTGATATGTACATGCTTCAAGGCTCGTATCATCCTATTCCTAGAGTATGACTTGTATTACTTGCAGAATTAAATTTCAAAAAAGCATTTGACATTCACGTTGCGTAAAGCTGTACAGTTAAGTTGTCAGGAGGTGAACAGATGGAATACACCGTGCAGCATCTGGGCAAATTGGCTGGAGTCAGCACCAGAACGCTTCGATATTATGATGAGATTGAGCTTCTTAAGCCGGCAAGAATCAATTCGTCAGGATACCGAATCTATGGTCAAGCTGAAGTGGATAGGTTACAACAAATTCTGTTCTACAGAGAGTTAGGCGTCAGTCTGGACAGTATTAAAGAAATTGTCACCGCCCCCTCCTTCAATGGAGCCAATGCCCTGAAAGAACACCGTGAACAACTCCTCGACAAAAGAAAACAATTAGATGCACTGATTGCAAATGTTGAAAAAACAATTGCCTTAACCGAAGGGAGAGTAACCATGACAGATAAGGAGAAATTCGAAGGCTTCAAGCAAAAGATGATCGATGATAACGAGGAAAAATACGGGAAAGAAATTCGCGAGAAGTATGGCGATGAAACCGTAGATAAGTCCAACCAAAAAATCAAAAACATGACACAGGAACAGCAAGACGAGATAACGCGATTAGCGAATGAAGTTAAAGCTACATTGGCCGAAGCTTTCAAAAATGGGGACCCTGCCAGTGAACTGGCTCAAGCAGCCGCGGGTTTGCATAAGATGTGGCTAAGCTATTACTGGAACGAGTATAGTAAAGAGGCGCATGCTGGCTTAGCCCAAATGTATGTGGATGACGAACGATTTAAGGCTTACTATGATGAAAAGCAGCCCGGTACGGCTGAGTTTCTGAGAGATGCCATCCATATTTACACTGGTTTGAAGAAGTAATTCTATTGAATGGGACACTAGCACTTTTTCTATTATCCCGTTAATCATCCAGTTCTTTTACAAGAATCTGAATATACTAATATTGTACCAGTCGCCAGCTGCTACGCTCATGTTTCTACTCTTACTAAAAGAAGCACAGAACCCTCAAGGGTCCTGTGCTTCTTTGCATTCTATCGCATTCTTACTTGGCGACTGTTCCTACAGTTGGCTTCACGAGCGCCTTACTTTGCCATACACGGCTCTTCCACCGTAAATACATGAGTAGACCTCTCACCCATTCATCTACCGCAAATGCCACCCACACGCCTAGCAGGCCCATTTTCATGACAATACCTAGCCAATACGCAAGCGGCACTGCGATCCCCCACATCGATAGAATCCCCATGAAGACAGGAAATCTAGCATCTCCAGCGGCACGAAGGGAGTTAATGACAACTAGATTGAATGTCCGGCCAGGCTCTAAGAGAACCGAGAGTATTAAAATACTAGAACCCATCGCAATAATTTCCGGATTGTCGGTGAATAGCCCTATCAGATCTTTGCGGAAAATAGAAGCAATTCCCACAACCACAAAGGTCACAAGAAGACTAATCCGCAAGCTTCGAATTAACTTATGATAGGCTGCCTTGAATGCCCCAGCACCTACCATATGACCTACAATGATTTCTGTCCCCATTCCTATTGCCATAGCTAGCGCCATGAAGTAGTTGGTTATATTCATCATGTAGATATGCGTACTCAAAGCCGCTTGACCGATGATATTAATAAAACTGACGATCATCATATGTTGAGACTGCCAAGACAGGTGCTCACCGGCTGACGGTATGCCGATGCTCATGATTTGCTTCACAATCCGACTGTCGTATGTGACATAGTGCTTCAAACGAATCGGTACGGGAATACGGCGATATAAGATGACAATCAAAACGATAAGCCCAATAAGACGGCTTACAACAGTGGATACCGCAGCCCCAGTTACTCCCCATTCCGGAAAACCAAGGTTTCCAAAGATAAGAAGGCTGTTACCCGCTACATGGATCAGGTTCACACCCAACGTAACAAACATGACGTCTCTAGTCTGACCATTTGAACGGAGCACAGATGAGATCGCATAGGACAACGCCTCAATCCATATAAACGCGCCAATGATATTTAAATACTTTTTGGCTATCTCTACCTGCTCCGGCGCCAAATTCATTAGACGCATCAGCGATTCACCAAAGACAACCAACAAAATGCTAATCAAAATTCCAAAGATCAAATTTATTGTAATCGCGAGAGCTGAAATGCGGCTGGCTTCTTTCGCCCTACCGGCGCCCAGATTTTGTGCGACTGCTACACTCGTTCCAATCCCAACGAAGCCAAACATCATAATGCAGAAAACAATGATTTCGTTTGCTAATCCGACTGCTCCAGTCACTTGATCCGAGATCAGACTGAGCATAAACACATCTGCCGTTCCCAGCATCATCCGCAGGACGGAATCAACGAATATCGGCCATGTGACCGCGAATAGACCAAGCTTTTTCCAAGATGCTATCGATTCCATGTCTTTCAATCCCTACACTTTCTCCGTTCAAATGTTATTAGTGTAGGATACGTAAGCGATTGCAGTCAAATGCTACTTACTCCCATTTTGAAATCAATGAATAAGAAGCGTTAGACTGCTCACAATAACGAAGGTTTTAAAATACAATCAAGGGACGTGGGCTAATGTCGAACCAACAAAAAAATCAAGCCAATCAGCAAAACAATCCAAATGCAGGTAAAAACAGCAACAAGAATAAAAGCAACAGTAATAACGGCATTGATGATGCGAATAAACACGCTGGTAATTAAAAGCTAGAAAAAAACCTTGGAAATCGGATCCGATTTCCAAGGTTTTCTCTACTTATTCTGCAGTCCCATTTAACCTTTAACGCTAACCCATGCACCGCGGTTATCCGCAGATTCGATTTCAGCCTCAGCAATTTCAATGCTGCCCATTGTACTGGAGGGAGTCGCTATTGAAATATTTTCACCTGAAAGCAGCGTCTCAATAAAATATTTAATTTCGTTATAGTAACCCATTTCCGAGGATAGTTCAGGACTGAAGCCGTTTCCTTCATTCACATTTACTTGTAAGGAATCGCCTTTGAAAACGATATTGCCTTTTTCAAAATTAACTCGGAACTGCATGTCGAAGCCATAATCTCCTTCAAGAGTCCAATCAGCTTGAGCATTGATGACTTTGCCATCTTCATACAGATAGTTGGCAGAAACCACATCATATCCGCTGCCGGGAACGACATTACGTGCCAAACAGGATACGGATTCAGGCTTACCGAACAACCAATGTATCATATCAATATCATGAACGTGCATATCTAGCAGCGCTCCGCCGCTTTTCTCTTTTTGTGTAAGCCAAGGTCCCCAAGTCGGAGTTGCTCCCCCGCGGTAGAAATAACCACCCAGTGCCTGACCAAACGTTTTCTCCTCAACAACCTGTTTGAGATATACATAGGCCGGCCAGAATCTCAAGCATTGACCTATCATTAACTGCTTTCCATTCGCCTCGGCTGCCTGAATCATATCTTTACACTCCGCAGCATTGAGCGCCATCGGTTTTTCACACAAAACATGAAGACCATGATTCAAACATTGAACCGCTATGTCTCTGTGTAGATAAGTAGGCAGTGCAAGATCCACGTAATCAAGCTGTTCCTTCTCAAGCATTTCGCTCACACTTGTATATTTATTGTAGCGGCCGAAGTCAATGCCAGATGAACCCGTATCGATGTTGCCTGCAGCCGCGCGACCTTCGAGCTTCTCATTGTCAATATCGCACAAAGCCACAACTTGAATGGGAACTCCTTCTGACTCCAGGCGAACGTAATTCTCCAGATGAGTCCTACCCATAAAGCCTAATCCAATTAATCCGATTCTAAGCATGTCAATTACTTCCTCCCTAAGATGGCGTCCATAGCACCCGATGTATTATAAATAATCTGTTCACCATGATGCGTATAACCTGGAATCATTTCCGCAATGACATAATCGCCATACCCGATAGTTTGAAGGGCTTTCATAACCTCTGGATAATTAACATCACCGGCTAGAAGATCCACAAAACCATGCAAGCCTCCTGCGGCGCGGCGGTAATCTTTGAAATGCACTTTTTTGATACGTTTATTTAATATGGAAATCCAATGCTCTGGATAGCCGGCATATAAGACATTCCCTACGTCAAAGTAAGCGCCAACATATGGCGAATTAATTTTATCGATAAAATCTCTCATTTCAAGCGGGGATAATAAAAATTTGTTCCATACGTTTTCTATACCAATGGATACCTTCAATGAATGGGCAACATCGGAAAGCTCAATGAAAGCTTCCAAAGCGTAGTCGTAGGCTTGATCATATGGAACCACTTCAGAATCCGGAATGAAATCAACGCCAACAGCACCTGGCACAACTAATATCGTATCAACACCTAGAATTGCAGCGTTCTCCAATTGTTTCTTGACGATATCTTTCGCTTTTTGACGCGTTTGTGCATGTCCACTTGTTAACGAATAAGTCCAGTATAATCCGCTGGCTAAACTCGAAAGCGCAATGCCCTGATCTTCCGCAAGCTTACGGTATTCCTTGATTTCGCTTTCTTTACTTTCCAAGCTTAATTGGCCAGTCTCGTTTAGAGCCAGCTCAATGCCGTCGAATCCTGCTTGTTTAGCTACGGTTATACATTGCTCCACTTTCATAGCGCCTGGAAATGACCAAATATTAATCCCTTTTTTCATCGTTATCTCCTCCGTCTCTTCCCTTTATTATAAAAGAGCCGCATTCGATAAGATTTATCCAAAAAGCCGATTTATTTGCACTTTTGCAAAAATGGATATGGTAAAATGAGATTAACACTGAGTTTGGAACAAGATCGAGTCTGAGAGAGGACGAGCAGCATGGATTTCCCAAGTATACAACTACAGGAATCACTTACCATTCAAACCCTCTTTTCCTTTCATTATTTCGAGTATGCAAAGGGATTTGTATTTGACGGAGAACAGCATGACTTCTGGGAGATTCTTTATGTGGACAAAGGGGAAGTTGAAGTTCGTGCCGATGATCACATTCATACCCTACATCAAGGAAATATGATCTTCCACAAACCCGAGGAATTCCATACGGTTAGCGTGAAGCACGAGCATACACCGCCAAACCTTATCGTCATATGCTTCGAGTGTACTTCTCCTGCCATGGCTATTTTCGAGAAAAAGATTCTGGCATTAGGAGATCGGGAAAGAAATATCCTATCCCTCATCATCCAAGAAGGGTTTCAGGCGTTCCTGCCCCCTTTTGACAAACCAACCGTTCATCATTTGGAAAGAAATCCGCAGGCGCCTTTTGCCAGCGAACAAATGATCAAATCCTATTTAGAGGTTTTGTTAATCACACTCATTCGGAATCAAGAGCAAGCTTCCACACCAGATTCTATGAAATACAAACAATCATCCCTTCAAAAAGAAAAAGCCGAACAACGAATCGTTCAGCAAATCATGGAGTATTTGAAAGCCAATCTCTCTCAATCCTTCACGCAAGACCATTTATGCCAAACGTTCCACTTGGGCAAAAGCCGATTAAAGGAACTTTTCCAATCCCAGATGCAGACAGGCGTCTTGGAAGCTTTCAAGTCCCTCAAAATTGAACAAGCCAAAACATTTATTAGAGACGGCCGATATAATTTTACAGAGATTGCAGCCATGTTGGGGTATGCCAGCATTCACTATTTCTCAAGAGATTTTAAGAAAACCGTTGGCATGCCGCCTTCCGACTATGCAAAGTCCGTTAAAGCTCGTTTGTAGGGATGAATAGGGGCATCCCGAACTAACATGGCCTGACGGCCACCACCATGAATGCTGAGTCCCAACCAGATTTACCTGGAGGGAACGACGTTCCGCTATTTGGACCAAAAACACCTGAAATCACCAGGTAGAGGAACGACGATGCGTTATTTCACTGTTTTTTTCTCCAGATCGTACATTTTGATCAAATAGCGCCCTCACGTCCTCTCATTCGATTTCTATCGCAGATTTCCCAAAATAACGAATCGACGTTCCCCTAACTAGAGGTCTGGTGAAACTTTCCCAAGTAAGCGACAGAAAACAAAAAAAGAGAAAGCAAGAATATCCTTGCCTTCTCTTTTTTCGTTCAACTAACCCTTATTTGATTACTTTCAATAAGCGCTTCGCCGTTCCATTTTGCGTTTCGATCGTTTCATACACATTGACCGTGAAAGGATAACTGAATTGATCGGTTGTAATATTCGTTGCATCCAGCATTTGTTTCCCGCTGATTAGTTTATTTACACCTGTGAAGGAAGCATCCTTAGAACCGACAACACGTCCAGCGTTATCAACAATTTCAAATTTCAATTTCGAGAAGTTGTTGTCAACCACGACATTCTCTTTCTGTTTAATGTCCAGATCAAGTCGGAACTTGTACGTATACGCCAATTGAGCCGTCGTCTGTGTGCTCACTGTGACATCATTGAACGTCAGATCAAATGGATATAACGAAATGGTGGAATCCGTTTCTTCCTTCTGTACATCCGTTTGCAGAGCGGCAATCGTTGTTGTAAAAGGTGCTGCTGCTACTGAATCGAGCAGCTTTAACGAGAAGCTTGTGCTCTCTTCGGTTTGCGGCACAATGTAGGAGTAGCTTACCACATAGCTTAATCCTGGATTTAGCATCGTCGTTACATTCGTTTGACGGGAACCTTGATAAGTAACCCCCTGTGCATTGACCAATTCGGATAGGAAGGCAGGCGTTGCTGTTGGCGTTGTACTCGTATTCGTTAATTTGAACTTAGCTACCGCAGTTTGGTAGCCTTCCCCTGGATTCTCATGCAGATGAAGCTCCATAAGCGATACTTCTGTTGACTTATCAACCACTTTGGTCAAAGCATCAAATGTGATCGGCTGACCCATTGTGTAAGGCGCTGCAGCAGAATTCCCTTGCTCTTTTGGCCATGCGATAGCTAGTTTTCCAGTTGCTAGCGTAGTGGCTTGACCTCCACCTTTGGGTACAAACGTATCCGTCGATACAACGAGAAGGTTAGACAGCGTCACCCCATTTTCCACTGGAATCGCGAAATGGATGTATTTTTTCTCGCCTGCCTCCAAGGTCACCGGGTCCACTTCGGAACGTTTACCTTCATAACTTTTCAGCTCGGACTGCGCGTCCATTCGGAAAGCAGGAACGGTTTCCCGCCCTGCTCCGGGATTACTAGCTAATACCGTTACGACGGCTACGCGGCCTGACGCCGTATTTTGCATAGAAACTTCGACTGGTGAATATGTCAGTCCTGAATTAACCCCTGGAATGGTGAATGCTTGACCCCATGCTAAGTTTTCGAGACTCTGCAAAGCTGTATTTCCTGTACCGCCATACCACACGGATTTAGTTGGCATAGCTAGCAGTGTAGTTTCCACCTTTGGATAGGAATAGATATCTACATTCACGAAGGATAACTGCTCAATTTGACCAATTTCCTTGCTATCAACGGAAGTCATGTACACAAGCTCGCCGATTTCTTTGGGCTGCAGAGCTTCTTTATTGCTCGCACTTGGTTTCAATGTATACGAAACGCCACTAGCGGTTTGAACACGAAGCTCGTGCTCGGGAACTCTGTTCTGCACGGCACCTCCGTTATATAAGCGAACAGTAACCGCAAGTTGTGAACCTGACGCGGTTGGCGTCACAGCTGCACTTTTGATCGCGGCACGTATATCGGGTGTCAATCCGTAATTGACAGTTGGTGCAGAGACACTAGGTGTCGCCGAGTCGGCCGCCCATACCGCCGTACTGCCTTGAACGATCATTGTACCTAGCAAGATGGCTGTTAAGCTAGATTTCCATGGTTTGTTTTTCATGTAAGTACTCTCCTTATTGTGAAGTTTCGCTGATGTCTATTTGGCTGCTGGTGTTGTTGTCGGCTGCGGCTCCGCGCTAGCATT
The DNA here is from genome assembly GCF_059692075.1 of Paenibacillus sp. J31P190. Classification (NCBI taxonomy): domain Bacteria; kingdom Bacillati; phylum Bacillota; class Bacilli; order Caryophanales; family Paenibacillaceae; genus Paenibacillus; species Paenibacillus sp. J31P190. The sequence goes on from NZ_JCAUAS010000003.1 coordinate 92,780, forward strand.
AGCACTGTCTACTTTTTGACCGTCCTTCAAGGTGTTCTGTCCGGCAGTAACCAATTTCTCGCCGTCTTTGACGCCTTCGATCACTTCTTGATACTCCCCGTTAATGCGTCCTAATTTCACTTTCCGTTTCTGATATTGATCACCTTGCTGAACAAAAACGAAGGTATCGGACTCTTCACGAATGATGCTTAATGTAGGAATAGCAACCACTTGTTCTTCCGTCTCAGTCGTGAGCTGTACCATGAATCGATTACCAGGCTGCAGCAGATGATCGCTATTGGGAACTTCCAGTTCTAACGTGTACGTTTTTGTTGCAGCACTCATAATAGGTGCCAAGTAGCTAATTTTAGCTGTTCCTTTTTTGTCAGGCGAATCCGGATTATAGTAAATGAGTTCTTGCTTTCCTTTCACAAGGAGGAAATTCGTTTCCGTAAGCTCGGTTTTGATTTTGATCGGATCAATCTGCTGGACTTGCCCAACTTTCCCTGCCGCGGCAGCTACTGTTTGCCCAACCACTACGTTGAAATCAGTAAGAATCCCGTTACCTGGTGCCTTAACTTGATAATTCTCTAATGAACGAGTCGCATCTTCTAATGTTAGACTAGCGGACTCTGCCTGTGTTTGAATAGCCGAAATCGAATCGGAATTATCAAAGGCTGAAAGCTTGCTTTGTGCAGCATCTAGATTCATCTGAGCGCTATCCAGTGCTTGTTTGGATTGATCCACTTGATGTTGAACAGCAATGCCTGCATCATATTCATTCCGAACTTTGTTGTATTCTTGCGCAGCATTCTTGAGTGCAGTTTGCGATCTAGTTACATTGTCCAACAGATCTTTGCGGTTATTTACTTTATTATCCTTTGCTTGCTGCAAGGATTCTTGGGCACTTCTCACAGAAAGCTCACTTTTTCTTTTGGCAGATAAGGCATCTTTATTATCAATAACGAAGAGAATTTCCCCCTTCTCAACATACTCTCCACGTTTTCTTAGCACTTCCGTTACTTCACCGTTAGCTTTTGATACAACATCAAGCGTCGTTCCTGCCGCTACATCAGCAACTTGTTCGATCGGATTGCTAATTTTCTGCTTCTTTATGACATCTGTTTTAATCGCCTTTGGTGCTAACTGCACCGTTGCAGCCCCTTTTGCACCTGGAGCTGAACAAGCTGAGGCCAAGACCGCCGCAGCGGTCAATAGGACTATCACCCCCATCGAACGGGATTTAAATTTTCGTTTCCGCGAACTATCGTTAATCATCTATGTGCCTCCTATACCTCTAACATCGTTTTTTCGTTTACTTTCTTACGATTGAACATACGACCTATACGGTTCTTTATACTTTCAATCAATTCGTACACAATCGGTACGACAACTAGTGTCAATAGCGTAGAGGTAATCAAACCACCGATAACGACTACACCCAGTCCTTTACCGATTAATCCGCCTTCTCCAGAAATACCGAGCGCAAGAGGCACCAATGCCATAATGGTAGCTCCAGCGGTCATAATAATAGGACGAAGTCTTACTTTCCCCGCTTCAATTAGAGCATGACGAACCGTGTATCCATCTTCGCGAAGCTGTTGGGCACGATCGATTAATACAATCGCATTCGTCACTACGATCCCAATAAGCATAAGGAAACCAATCATAGAGGTTACGGTTAACGGCTCTCTTGCTATGACAAGTCCGAGAAGACCCCCAATAACTGCAAGCGGTAGAGAGAACAAGATGGCGAATGGTGCACTTGCGTTTCCAAAGGCCAATACCATAATCAAGTAAACTACGAATATGGCCGCAGCCATCGCGACAAACAACTGCATAAAGCTTTCATTCACGTCATCCGAAACACCACTTATCTTTGGTGTCACGCCTTCAGGCAATTCGATATCTTTCATTGCGGCGCTGATTTTGGCACTTACACCCGTTTTATCAGCTGCATTGATTTTTGCAGTCACTTTCACTAGCTGCTGCTGTTCCTCACGTGCGAGCGAAGCAGCGCCTTTCGTTTCATTGACCTTAGCTACTTCCTTCAATAAAATCTTTGAACCATTTGATCCGGTCAATGGGATATTACCTATTTTCTCAAGTGTATCTTTGTCCGATTTGTCTAACGATACCGTTGTCGTATAAACGATATTATCGAATTTCATATCACCTAAATTTTGCTTTTGAATCCAAGCACGTGCAGTATCACGTACGGTCGATGAGCTTAGTCCGTATGCTCTCGCTTTTTTCTGATCCACAGCAATTTCTATTTCTGTTTTGGCATCACTTAGGTTATCCGCAATTTCACTTAGCTCCGTGAATGTATTTAGCTTCTCTTTAACCAAACCGGCTGCTTTCTCTAATTGAAGCTGATCCTCGCCTTGCAGGGTATAGGCAAAGTCAGTCGATGAAACACCGAAATCACCTTCCATGGATTTAGGCTCTACTTCAGATCCGCTTGGCAGTTCAGAGAGAATATAAGCTTTCATTTGGTCTTTCACTTGATTCGGATCGACCTTATCATTCACTTGGACAAAAATCTGTGAAGCATAAGGCGTCCGTTCGTCATCTTTACCTGCATAACCGACCAAGGCTTCAACGAATTTGAACACAGGCTCGCCATTGGAATCTTTCGTATCTAGCAAGACGGTTTCAATTTCTTTCGTTTTCGCATCTGTAGCCTCAAAAGAAGTCGCATACGGCATTTTAATCTGGAAATACATTGTTTTTGCAGGTTTCGAGCTAGGCAAGAACGAAACCGATAGGAACGGTACCGTCGCCGCAATTGTGACTACAAGCATAAGTCCTGAAATTAACAATGTTTTTATCCGATTTTTCAAACTCCATGTCAATGCCTTTTCGTAGAATGTTGTTAATTTAGTTGGCTTTGATTCATCATGGTGTCCCTTACCCGGCTTGCTTCGAAGAACGAGCAATTTAGCGAGCATCGGAATAACCGTTAAAGCAACAATTAAGGAAGATAAAAGTGCACAAGCAATTGTTAAGGCAAAAGGTCTAAAGAACCCTCCTACAACACCCGTTACCAAAGCCAGTGGAGCAAAAACCCCTACGGTTGCCAAAGTTGAGGACGTAATAGCCATCGAAACTTGCTTCGTCGCTAAGGCGATGACGGATTCTTTGCGTTCCTGCGCTTTTTCCAATGAAGCATATATGTTTTCGATAACAACAATGGAATCATCAACCACACGACCTACTGCGATAAAAATACCACCGAGTGTCATCGTATTAAGCGTTAAATTTAATTGCGACATTAATAATAAGGTGATCAAAATGGAAAGTGGTATCGAGACGAGAACAATGAGTGTCATCCGAATGTTCCGGAGGAAAATAAGTATCATTAAAGAAGCCAATATCGCCCCAACAATACCTTCACGTACAAGTCCTGTAATGGACTCCTTAATTTGATCTGCACTATCGTAGGTGTTTTTGAAAGTAATATTGGGCAGTGATGTTTCCCACTCATGAATGAGCTTCTCGATGGATCCTGAGAAATCAACCGCATTAGCACTGCCTGCTTTGTACAAAATCATACCAATAGCTGGCTTGCCATCCAGTCTACCATTGAAGTCAGATTCCGTTATCGCCTTTACCTTGGAGACTTGATCTAGTGTTACAATATCTCCTTTAGGTGTGGTGATTTCGACCTGTTGCAAATCGTACAAGCTTGATAAATTGCCAGTGACACGAGTCATCTTATTGTTGCCGCTAATTTCTACGCTACCGATCGGACTCTTCGTCGCAGCGGAATTAATTGCATTGCTCACTAGAGCTGGTGACAATCCATATACATCAAGCGCAGCAGCATCCAGCTCAATATCGAGCGATGTGCTTCTGGCACCAATAACGTCCATATGGTCGATCCCTTTAATTCCTTCAAGACCTGGCTTGATTTTATCTTTAAAAGACTTGTCGAGCTCTGTTTGGCTTACCCCGTCCTTCGCATAAGCGACTAAGTAATTGGAAGGGAAAGAGGCAGCACCGAATGTTGACGCTTTTGGCGCTCCTGCAGCAGCCGGAAGCTTAACTTCAGCCAACATATCTTGAACGGCCTGCTTCTTCTTGTCAATATCTACATTTTGTTTGAACAGAACGATAATCATGGAGAAATTATCACTCGAAGTTGAAGTTATGGAATCCAGATCTTCAATGTTCGCTAGCTTTTCTTCAATAGGAGCCGTAATTTCATCCATGACATCCTTGGGCGCTCCTGTATAGGTAGTTGTTACAGCAACTACTGGAAAAGAAACGTTTGGCATGTTCTCTACTTTAAGCTGTGTGGATGAATAAAATCCGCCAACAAAAAGCATGATCATGATAATGAATAATGCCGAGACATTCTTCATGGAAAACTGTGTTAATCGATTCATTCCTGTACTCCCCTCATGACAAGCGTAAACTTATTCTCATCAAATGTTTATACGCTAACCATACAGGTTCAATATGAACCCAATATGAACAAATAAAAAAAGTCACCAATCATCTCCGTGAATAACACGGGGATCTATTGGAGACCAGACAATAAGAAATATTTGGACTTACGTATGTATGTTATTCACATTTGCAAATGGTAATTTCCGGGAGGTAAACCCGGGAATGCATTAGACAACCAATACGGCTAATAGTGATTGTCTAATGCTTATTTAACTAATATAGAAACTTGTGGCAGGATATGATAGAACCGCCGCCATATAAAAGGTGCCTTTTCCTAATTGATTATTATGCTAACTTCTCAATTACAATGGATGCGCTTACTACAGGTGTACCTCCGCCAATAGCGTTTTGCAATATCAGGTTACCCATGTTATCAATCCGATTCAATGTTAACGTACCACCTGCCGTTAATTGAGTAACGACCTGACCTTGGTAAGGTTGATTCCCTGCATTCGTACCATAGTTGCTGCAAAGTACCAAGGAAGCTGGAGCAGGGCCAGCAGGATCAAAAAACAAGCCAAACGCATTATTACCTGGTGTAGGGAACACTTCCCAACTTATATTATAGGTGCCAGACTCAAGGATGTTGATCGTTTGCGGAGCTGTGAATGAAATGGCCGTACCGTTGATAAGAGAATCATTGAAAGCGACGGCTCCGCCTTGCCCGCCGGGGACTGATGCAGCAGCAATGTTTTGTTCCACTGTGCTGCAAAGGAAAGCAAATGAAGATATCCCCCCAGCTGGACCTTGCGGTCCTTGTGGTCCTGCTGGTCCTTGTGGTCCTGCCGGTCCTTGTGGTCCTTGTAATCCTTGTGGCCCCTGTGGCCCTGGAGGTCCTGGAGGTCCAGGTACTCTACCCATAACTAATCACTCCTTATTTGTTGTCAAAATCAAGTTATTCACCTAACAACGTTTTGGCTGGGCTATTTTACCCCAAGGGCAAATTAATTTCTAATTTAATAAATGAACACATTTTCTATTCCATTGTATTCTTGTCCATACACATCCAATTTCCTAACATATTCTGTATAGGACTTTCTTTACAGGATTAAGGAGGAAAACGATGGCCAAAGGAAGCGGTTTAGTCGGTATCATGGTTGCTAACCAGTATGAAAGAAAGTATGCCCTGCAAAAATATCTGAACTGCAATACGACCAATATGAAATTATTCTGTTTTACCCCAGATGATATTGATTGGAAACGGAATAGCATATCCGGCATACATCGAATAAACCGAAAATGGCTTCTAAGTAAATTTCCTTTCCCCGATGTTGTGTACAATCGTTGTTATCGTTTTAACCCTAAAATCATCGAACGTTTAGGTAACATAATCGGAAGTGAGAAATGTTTCAATCATATCAACCAATTTAATAAGCACGAGATTCATATTCATTTAAGCCAATGGCTCGCACAATATTTACCGGAAACTATCCTGTATGACAGGGAAAATGTTTTGAGCTTACTAGATACTCATAAGGTCCTATACGTTAAACCTTGTTATGGAAATAAAGGGAAAAGTGTTTATCGTGTGGAGGTGAAAGATTCGAAGGAGATTCACATTGGGGAGCATCATTTTTCACCTAAAATCATCGTAGAAGATCCCCTGCAATTCCAAGTGAGCATTGATAAGCTTGTGGGATCCACCCCTTACATCATCCAAAAAGGCGTCGATATTCAACCACTTAACGAACAAGTATTCGATATCCGAGTACTCGCACAAAAAAATAAGAGAGGTCAATGGTCTGCCACCAACGTTATCAGTCGATTAGCTCATAAAGGTTTCTTTAATACAAGCATGTGCGAGAAGGTTTGTTTATCCGAAAAAGCGCTTAAACAATTGTATCCTCCTGATAAAGTTAATGCCATCATTCGCTCGATTTACGACATAAGTTTAAGAGCCGCGGAAATCATAGAAATGGGTACCCACTGCCACTTAGGTGAACTTAGTGTTGACCTTGTGCTGGACAGCGCCGGATTTCTTTGGATCATTGAAGTGAACGGAAAGCCACAAAAAGAACTGTATGATGAGATAGACAAGCGTGACAGCGTTTATAAACGCCCATTAGAATATGCTCGTTTCTTACGTGAAAAATGATTTTCAGTTAACCTACTATATGGGTTACAGCTTGGCATGGTTACCTGTTTAAATAGGAAAAGGACAGCATAAACATCTGCTGTCCTCTTTTATTTATTAGTTGGATATATCAGAATCGGTATCGTAACGATACACAACGTTCCTCTATCGATTTCACTCTGCAGTTCAATAGTACCTTGGTGAAGTTCAACAATTTTCCGTACAATCGCAAGTCCCAAACCGCTTCCGTCTGTCTCGCGCTGTCTGGACGTATCCGCCTTATAAAATCGTTCAAATATCCGTTCTTGATCAGAGGCAGCGATTCCAATGCCACTATCTTGAATGCGAATGCGAATCCGGTCATTGAGAGGTTCTAACTGAATGTGAATTGTCCCTCTAAAGGGTGTGAACTTGATTGCGTTCCCAAGAAGATTCATCCATACCTGACTTAATTGGTCTGCATCAGCGGTAACTTTCACTCGAGGAAGCTCCAAGTCAAGCTCCAATTGCTTACTTGACCACTGCGGCTCATAGAATACAACAACTCTACGTAATTGTTCATCTAGATCGTATGTGGTTGGGTGAAAAGGATGATGCTCCGACTCCAGAGAAGCCAGCTTCAATAAATTATCACTAAGGCGAGACAACCGATCACTCTCGCGTTCAATGATTTCCAAGTAACGTCCACGCTCCGCCTCGTCAATTTCTGAACCCCTTAGCGCCTTGGAAAAGCCCCGGATCGACGTAAGAGGAGACTGAATTTCATGGGAAACGTTCGAAACAAAGTCTTGCCGCATTTGTTCTAACTGTTTCAGTTCGCCAGCCATATGATTAAAACTTTGAGCTAACTGTCCTAGCTCATCCTTTTGCTTCACTGAAACATGAACATTAAAATTCCCTCGAGCTAAACGTTCCGTAGCCAACGTCAGCTTCTTTAATGGATTCACTAGATAGCGAGATGCGACGAGAATGAGCAAGCTGCCGACAATAAGTACGATCAGAAGTACAGTAATGACAGCTGTCTGCACTTGACGACGAGCTACCTCGGAGAAGTTTGGATGAATGAATAGGGCAAAAGTTTTGCCATCAACTTGGAGAGGCAATCCTACCTTAATCTGATTGATTGGATCTTTGGGCATCCCATAGTCTAGGCTTTTATAAATGCTGCCATGTAGAACATAGGCCACTTCCGATGGTTCAATACGAGGATTCCCTTTTTTGTCCAAAGAGATCGCCGTCGCCGGCTCTCCGTTTTCGTAAAATAAAGTCAAGGTGTAGTTATCGTTTAATCGGTTGCTTCCTGCCACAAAAGAATCCAGATTTTTCGGCTGAATGTCTTCACTCAACGTGACTAGTTGCCGGCCTATCGCGAGCATGTCTGCTTGAAATTCCGTGGTAATCAGATTTCTGAAAAAGACCGTTGCCAGCGGAAAGGCGACTGACACACTAACCACAACTATGGCCAGAAATGTCAGCACGACGCGCAGATAAAGCGACCTTATCTTAATCATGCATTCACCTCGAGCCTGTACCCAAGTCCGCGAATGGTCGTAATACGAAACTCCTCCGTCAGTGGTTCGAACCGCTCTCGCAAACGTTTAATATGAACATCAACCGTTCGGTCATCACCTTCATAATCCATCCCCCAGATCTGCTCAATGAGCTGCGTACGGGTGAAGATTTGTGCTGGATAACTAGCAAGCTTATAGAGGAGCTCAAACTCTTTTAAAGGAAGCGCCAAGCGTTGATCCTGCAATCGAACCTCGAATGCCGTGCGATCAATCAGCACATTACCGAGTGTGATCGTCTGAGAGGCGTTGATCCGATAACGCTTAAGCAAAGCTTTAACACGCATCACCAATTCCACGGGGTCAAAAGGCTTCACAAGATAGTCATCCGTGCCAAGCTGGAAACCTTTCACCTTGTGGACGGATTCACTTTTAGCTGTCACCATAAGGAGGGGCAAATCTTCATATTGCGCCCTTAATTCGCGACAAAGTTCCCAACCGTCCATTAAAGGCATCATGACATCCAATACGACTAAATCCGCCGGTGTTGTTTCAAGCATGCTGAGCGCTTCTTGTCCATTGCTTGCCTGCATGACTGTTAAACCTTCTCTGGCCAAATAAACGCGAATCAACTCTCTGATATCTACGTCATCATCCACCACCATGATTCTGGTCACGAAACGCTCCGCCTTTCTTGCGGGAAACTTAAGCTAAATATGGTATCGGATCTTTTGAACCCGCTTCTTCAAAACCCTTCAACCGTAAACGGCAGCTGTCACAAACGCCGCAAGCTTCCGCTTTTCCATTGTAGCAAGACGTAGTTAGCTCGTAAGGAACACCGATCTTCAAGCCTTCTTCCACAATTCGTGCCTTGGTCCAGTCAATGAGAGGTGTTTCAATCGTGATCCCTTTTCCTTCAACGCCGACCTTGGTGGCAAGGGCAATCACTTCTTCCACTTTATGAATGAATTCCGGACGACAATCCGGATATCCACTGTAATCGAGAGCATTCACTCCGATATATATGGCCTGTGATCCTGTTACTTCTGCATAAGAGGTAGCAATCGAAAGGAATAGCAAATTGCGTCCAGGTACATAAGTCACTGGGATTTCAGACTCCTCTGAACCTTCCGTCAAGCCATCCACAACATTCGGAACATCAATGTTATCATCCGTTAATGCGCTGCCGCCGAAATCACGCAAGAAATCTAGCTTGATGATCTTATGACGACCACTGACACCATAATGCTCAGCGACTTGCTTGGCATTCTCGATTTCGATCTTATGACGCTGACCATAGTCAAAAGAAATCGGATATAGCTCATACCCCGCTTCTTTGGCAAGTCCCATGCAGGTTGTACTATCTAATCCGCCACTTAGAATGATGACGGCTCTTTTCTTATTTTCGTTGCTTGCGCTCATCATAGACACCTCTTTTTCTTTTGTGAAAAATGGATTATAAGTAGATGCGCGCTCTAAACGCCGCGCATCGCTGGATCCCAAATGATCTTATGCAGCTGCATGTTCAGCTTCACCTTGGACAACCCTGCGTCAAGCATATGCTCGACGAGCTTGCGCGGCGGCATGGTCTCCCACACCGGGCTGAACATCGGCAGCGCCTTCGTCGGGTGCTGCTCAAGCACTTCCACCGCAGTGCGGAAGTCGTGCTCGCTGCCGATGACGAACTTCAACTCGTCCTGCTCGCGCAGCAGGGCGAAATTGCTCATGACCATCTGCTCCATCTCGCCAGAGTCGGGCAGTTTAAAGTCCATGACGTATCGCACCTTCGGCGATGCGACACGCTCTACGAACAGTGCGAGATCGATCGCCCCGTTCGTCTCGATATGCAGGTCATCGACCTGCTCCAGATCAGCGAGCGCTTCTATTAACGCGAGCGACTTCTCGCCGTACAGGAGCGGCTCGCCGCCGGTAAGGCAAATATGCCGGGAGCGGTACGTCTGGACCTTGCTGATAATTTCAGCAATGGTCATGACGTTCTCCGCTTCCGCGGGCGGGTAGCTGTACTTGGTGTCACACCAGGTGCAGCGCAGGTTGCAACCAAAAAGACGGACGAAGACCGTCGGGAACCCGGCACGGGTCCCTTCGCCTTCAACCGTCTCGAAGATCTCGACCATCGGAATGCGGATATCTCGCATTACACATCCTCCTCCATCATCGAGCGTGTGATGGCCGCATAACTAGTCGGCGTTTCCCACAGCCGGATTTCTTCCAGCATGATCGCTGGATAAAGTTGTTCCTCAAGCAAAGCCTGATGAATTTCCTCATACATCCAAACGACCATATTTTCAGCGGTTGTATTCATAGCGGGCAGCACATCATTCAAATATTTATGGTCCAATCGGTCAACGACACGTTCTTTTGCAATACGTTTAATATCACCAAAATCTATAGCGATCCCCCGGTTATCCACTTTTCCGCGCATAATAACTTGCAGTTTATAGGTATGTCCGTGCAGATTTTTACATTTTCCTTCATAACAATGCAAATGATGCGCACTGTCAAACGTAAATTCTTTGGAAATCAAAACGGATTTGTGATGATATTTCAATTGGTTCTCTTGGATGTCACGCCCCAACATTTGCACATCTCTTGGGATATCGTAGCTCATATCTATCACCTCATAATTATGAAAAAAACAGTACTCTACATTCTATCACGAAGAGACCGTTTTTCACAATCAATCTTGCTGTTTTCGTCTTCCCTTTTGAGACCAGTCCAAATGACCGCGAATCTCTTGAATTCGTTCATTCTCATTACGTAAATCCGATTCAATTAGAGCTGTAAGACTTTCAATTTGATCGACTACGGTATCGGGAAGCTCAACCTCTTCAAGTGATTTTACAATATAGAGCAAACATTGCAGGGTCTCATCCATAAGGCTCTTCTTCTTGCCGGTTAAGACAACTTCTGAGAGGAAAATAAGATGACTCAGCTCTTTTTGCGTCATTTTCAAGAGGAACATCCCCTTTCTTGCTTCCATTATCCAACATTTTCCGACATCGCGAAAGACTCTCTTGACAACTTAAACTATAATATTTATGATTACAGTAATTGTTATTATTGGTTTACTGATTGGATTTTTTCAAATGATAAAACCTAATGCTTTTAAACAATGAACAGACACACAAAAAATTTATATCCTTGGAGGGAAACCTAATGAGTACAGAAGTTAAATCCGAAGTTTTGAAAGTTTTAGAAGACCGTCATTCCGTAAAGCAATATCAAGCTGGGCACAAAATGCCGAAAGCCGATCTTGAGCAGCTGCTGAAATCAACGTCACAAGCACCATCTTCATGGAATCTTCAACACTGGAAGCTTCTCGTTATTGATGATCAAGCTCAAAAAGAGAAATTACTTCCTATCGCATACGGACAAAAACAAATCGTTGAGAGCTCCGTTGTTATCGCTATTCTAGGCGATCTCGAAGCTAACAAAAACACAGAACGCGTTTTTGGTCCAGCAGTTGAAGCTGGGCACATGCCAAAAGAATTGTATGACACTCTTGCGGCTCAAATCGAAGGCGCATATCAATACCCACAAGTTGCTCGTGACGAAGCTATTCGTAACGCATCCTTAGCTGCAATGCAGCTTATGATTGCCGCTAAAGCACTAGGGTATGACACATGCCCTATGGGTGGTTATGATGCCGGCAAATTCGTTGAAGCATTCAATGTACCTGCACGTTATGTACCTGTTATGCTGATTAGCGTAGGTTTGGCTGCTTCCCCTGCAAGATCCGCAGGTCGCCTTCCTTTGGATCAAATCATCATTTCCAACACTTTTTAATTAAACAGAAAGGCATGACTTCCATCTTTCATGGGAGTTCATGCCTTTTTTTCATTTGGTGCTAGCTCAATGATATTGATCCGTTTCGAACCAAATTTCATCAATTAGCTTATTTCTATACAGCATGGATACATTAAACGTTTCATACTCTTTTTCTTTATCCAACTCTTCAAGCAATAATGTGGCAATTAGCTCTCGATCATCCGAATCCCCTGGCTCGCGGAAATCAATGAATCCTGTTAGCTGGCGAGAACTAATATCTACCGTTGCCGTACCAATAGGCAAACCACCATAGGATTGCTGATAAATTTCATACGTAAGTGTATCGCCATCATCTCTGGCCAAATTAATCGTGTAATCTTCCGGAGAAGGAAGCATCGTATCCTCTTCCATGTCATCAACCAAATCTAATAAATCAATGTGCGTTAATTCCACCGTATCTACGGTTTCCCCATTATAGATCATGTTAAAAATGAACGTATCCGTTTCATCCTCATTGAAATCTTCGACGATGAGCTCTGACACCCTGTCCATTTCCTCATCAAAAGGATCGAATCTCCATGTTATATCTCCAATTACATCAGTACCATACATATGAAGCGTAATTTCGGCAATCAACTCCGAGTCTTTATCATAAACATGATAATCCACACGGTTTCTACTTTCACCCACAATAACAAGCTCATAGCCCTGTTGATTCTTGCGTTCCTGAATCATTTCCATTTTATCTGGAGCATTCTCTGAGTCGATGTCATCGAATCGGGTTTCGTCCCTCACCCATTCATAATCAACCTCATCGTCATGTTCGTGACGAGTGTACGAATGTGAGTCCCCTTCGTGCATGGTAGGTTGTAAGGCATGGTCTGTCGCGATAACGAAATCATAATCACTGTAACTAACTAATACCTCGCACTCCTCAATAGCCAGTGCATCAATGACACTCTGAATGTATGACTGAACGAAATCATACACCTTCTGTTTGTCCACGATCGTAATGGACTGCTGCTCCAGATGAATCGAGCCTTTAAGTCGATCCGATTCCCTGTAGACTAGCGTTAACGTACCGACAAACTCCCCATTGTACTCAATATCGCAGACTTCTCCGCCTGCCGTTTTCAGGTCGGGTCTAAGCATAATATCGGCCACGACTTTCCTCGCCTCCTCTACAGTTCTTATGATTCTTCTGTAGATTGTCCCAACATCGTCCAAAATATGAGTATTCAGGATAAATGAAAAAACGGAGGTGTAAGGACAACTCCGTTATATGGGTCTATTCAGTAACTGTCTCTGTTTTTCAATCATACCCATTCGTTGGGACAAGCTTTCGATGTTCGGGTAGCGCTTCGCTTGAACATGATAAATATGACGAGCTTCTGCCAGTTTGCCTGCTCTTAAAGCTAGATCAGCTACTGCTAAATCTGCTTTCCATTGACCTATCTGATAATCAGCCGAGACAGATCCTCTGTACTCCTTGAAGGATGTCTTCGCTTTTTTGAGATGAAAATCCGCTTGCATATATAGTTCATCTGCTTGCTTCATTCGTATTTGGGCAAGGAGGAAATGAGCATCGGGAAATTGATCGTTAAGCTCTAAAGCTTTACTGCAATTTGATTCTGCCTGAGTCCAATCCCTACGGCTCATGTAATAGTGCGTTAGCAGCTTATAGACATCTAGCATTCTACCAAAACGCGGTGTCTGTAAGCCTAGTCGTTCTGCTTCAAATAATGCTTTCTGCGCCTGCTCATCCTGCCCTGCCAGCAAAGATTCCCGCCCATAATAAAGCCAGTTGCCAGGATCATTCGGCTCTTCTTCAATCATCATCTTTAGTAAGCGTAGATTGCGCTCTAGTTTATTTTTTTTCTTTATCACAGAAGGGTCGTACCCATCATGGAGAAAGCGAATACGAACGGCACGACGATAAGTTTCCTCCTGATAGATACCAAGAGAGCCGCTTATCTGTTCATGGATTCTTCCCCAGAACTGAAGCCCTCTTTTCGTTGGAAACATCCGTGTCTGTGAGAAGTCATGGTGAACCTCACCAAGAATCTGATTGAGATGCCAAATATGAAGAACTGGCGGTATAGAAAGATGATGAAAAATACCGGCAATTTCTCGAATCCCGGTAACGTCCTCTTCGAGTAAAAGCTCGTCTGTATCCGCCCAAAGCACCCAATCGCTTTGAATATGTTTCAAACCCTCATTTCGTGCAGCGGCAAAATGATCGCTCCATTCTATTGAGACAATCTTCACTTTGCTGAACTTGGCGGCAATCTCTCGGGTGCGGTCAGTCGATGAATCAACAAGAATAATTTCATCCACAGCCTCATAAAGCGCAGTAATGCACGCTTCAATACGTTGCTCCTCATTCCGAGCCAGAATTGCTGCAGCAACCGTTACCTTGGGAACATGCAGCATTCCTTCGATATCTACCCGTTCTTCACCATCAGTCGTATGCTCCAAGGCCTCATAGACAGATTTAACCCATGCGGCCTCTGGATCAAGAAGCCATGCACGGTTAAACACGCGTTTAGCCGTTAAGCCATAACCTTGGCGCATCAAGGACTCTCCCAGAAAAACCCAAGCCTGTGCTTCCAAGGGGTTACTCCGAACAAGATCCTTCGCTTCAACCTCCGCTTCCTTAAAATGCTGCTGCTGTAAATGTTCAATGATTGCCGCGTAGGACGATTGCATGTGACACCTGCTTACTATGGTAATATCGGTGACGTGGTGTAAGGTATTGTTAATATTTTCTTGCCATGATCAACATCAATAGTTATCGTTGTAGTCCCAGTACCATTAATAAAGTAGAAATTCCCCTCAGAAATTATTGGCATACTGGAGTTACTGGAAAATACTTGAATGTATTGTTCCTTCCCATTCTCATTAGGGAATAAGGATTCGATATTAAAACCGCCTTCAAAGAATGTTTGGAACATAAACATGTTGTCTGTAAAAACTTCATTTGTAGTAGGATTAACCGCATTTATTTTAAGATTGGATGAAGAAGAAGGATAGTTCACTATATTAGAAAGCTTTAGATAGTTCTGAGAATTGTAAACTTCTTTCGATACCGTCACAGTGTTATTATTAAATCCATCAACGAAATCGAAGGAATAATTTAAAGGCGCAGTTGTTTCAAAAGCGTCTGTTAGATTTAATTCTAAGGTACTGCCTACAAAAAGCTGTTGTATACTAAAAGGATTATAAGTAGAACCAGTGACGGTAAATTGTTGTGAAACCATTTGATTAGCCGTATCAGTTGCTTTTACACCTACAATATCTGTCATATAATTCATATCAGAATTTAAGTACAGCATTGACCCTGAAATCGGAATGTCAAAAGTTGACGTAGATCCCGATGCCACGACTAAATCAAAACGTAAATCTCCCAAAGAATCTGAGAAATATTGGTTCAAGTCTAGCTCATAGTATCCACCATCGGAAATATGGTATTTATTATAAACACTCTTGCTTATAACTGGTGCTTGATTATCAGCTAATACGGTTGCACGGAACGTATCATAGCCTATATCCCCTGAATCGTTAACTGCCACAACCGTTATGTCTGCACTCCCTGCTAGATTAGATGTACTTACTTGCCAAACCCCATCATTATTTTTAATATCAATTATATTCAGATCCGAAGAGAATACATAAAAAGTCAACGAATCCTCTACATTGCGCTGCTTAAAATATTCATACACATCCATAACGTTATTAATGGAAAAATTCGAATTTTTATTAAGCGTAAAGTCTGGAAATGGCTTTTTTAGTATATTCGTTGTGCCTTCTCCTGTATTTTCATCAACGAGGCTCGGGGAAATGCTTGTTAACAGTTGTTTTACTTGAGTTGCTGTTGTAAAATCCTCTGAATAAGCAGTCATATAAGTTACTAAATTACCAATATTAATTTTCCCCGTAGGTTCAGCTGGAACAACGGTTACGTTAAATGATTCTTCGAAAATGGCTCCATTATCATCGATTGTAATTGTGAAGCTAGCCTTCCCAGTCTCTCCACCCTTTACTTTCAAAAATCCTTTTTCTAAAAAACTAGTTTCAACTGAAGCGGAGGTATTAACATCATTTGTAACTGAAAAAGTTGAATTCTCAGATAAGTTATAAAGTTGTCTAAGATTAATAATGCTGGAACTTCCATTTTGCGGTATCACAACATCTTGAACAAGGTCTTGTGTTGGCATTGGCGAATCTGTCCCATTTGCAGCAACCTCATAAGTCGTCATCCCAACAAAAAATGGAATAGTCGCAATGGCAGTTGACACCACCGTTGCAATTACCTTTTCTTTCTTTGTCAATCGTTTTTTCTCTTTCCCCATCTTTACACCACCGTTATCGATTTTCTTTCTCTCATTCTACCATACGTCATAATATGGAAGAACCCCCTAAAACGACAAAAATCCTCAAAAACCGAGGATTTTATCGAATTTTTATATTATAAACAGTATTTCAAGATAGCCTCACGGACACCCTCGTCATTATTAGATGAAGTCACCGCATCCGCTGCTTCTTTCACGCCTTCTGGCGAATTCTCCACAGCGATGCCGAGTCCGGCAAAAGCCATCATTTCCAGGTCATTGTAATAATTTCCGATAGCCATGATCTCACTAGGATCAATCTCTAAAGAAGCAGCCAAAGCTTTCAAAGCGTTGCCCTTATCGGCCTTTGCACTCATCACATCAATAAAGAGGTCGCCACTGCGAATCATCCGCATATGACCGTATAGTTTCTGTTCTTCCCATTCCTTTTGAACGCGATCTAACTCATTTTGGCTAAAAATTGTAAATTTCACTATTGGCAGCCCAAGCTCTGATACGTTCGTCACAAGTTTGGGGTTAATCATAAACTTTTGATACATCTGTTTTTCGTACTCACTGATCCGTTCGATATACATGTTAAAAGACGTACATACATCGAAATGAATGCCTTCTCTTCGCACATAATCCAACATAGGCTCAATTTCAGGTAGCGTAAAAGCAAACTCATTGATCAACGTCTGACCCCGTTCATCCGCGTGAACTGTCGCCGCGCCATTATGCGTAATCATCGTTCCTTCAAGCCCAAGCTGTTGTAGAATTGGCAACGTGCTGGCAGGAGCTCTTCCGGTACATAGCACAATATGACACCCTTGATCATGTACCTCCTGAATCGTTTCAATCGTGCGCTCTGATAATTCATGCGCATCATTTAAAAGAGTTCCGTCTACATCCAGTGCAATTAATCGATATTTCAAGGTTTTCTCTCTCCCTTGTACTTCGCTTTTTTTATCGACTATTGTACCATAGGAAGACATTGGATTCATCGAATTTACATAAAAAAGACAGCTATCCGAAGATAACTGCCTCCAAATTATTGAACCCTATGAACTCCGACTGATTTATTGACATTGCCTATGATTTGGACAGGAATGTCCTCCTTTTTCACAACACCGTTACGGTAACGAATTTGAAAATGAACGGTTTGAAGTCCTTGAGGCAAGCCCTCCGCAAATGATTGAAATTTCGCATCAAACAGTTCTCCGCTAAAAGAGGTAGCATCCCCTCCCGCTGCAACTAAACGCTTAGACACATAAATCGCATGCCCATCTAACCCTGTCGTATCGATCCAAGCTGTCACTTCGTCTACAGGCGCAGGTGAACTCTTGCTGGAAACTATGAAAATTTCCCCAGAGTAGAAGTCCTTAGGTGGCGAAACTGTTTGGTGACCGCTTTTTTCATGCAAAATCAGCCAGTTGTCTGTATAGGTTACATCCGAATGAATCGTCAAGGGCATAGCAGCAATCATTTTGACTACGGTATTCGAAAGTCGTCCATCTGATACGGTTAACGACACCTTATACATCCCAGGCTTTAGAAAGCGATGAGAAATATCCTTAGTGGAAAAAGTGGTAGTACCCCCGTCAGGTTGCTCTAATTTCCACGCATAGGTTAGTTCATCACCATCTGGGTCGAAAGAGGTATTCATGCTTGTCACTACATCCCCTTCCCAAACTGGCTTTGGAGTCCAGTCAAATTCGGCCACAGGTGCTCGATTGATATAAAACCAAGTTTGCGCTGAATAATCTGACCAAGTAACCCCATCAAATACTCTAACTCTAACGCGGAGTTTTTGACCAGCTGGAAGTTCCTGATTGACCATCCAACTCCCCACGTTAGAAACCGTCCCTTGGTAGAATTGCCCTGAGTCCAGCAACAGCACATCGTTAGCCTCATTGGTAATTTGCATTTGGAAATAAGTAAAAGTTGTACCCGGATCAGGATCGGTTTGGCTCCACTCAAAGGTAGGCCGCAGCTCGGAGAAAATAGTAGGCGAAGCTTGTGTCCCACTTGGAATCGTCATGTTCGCTGCTGGAGGTCTATTCGCCGTAAACCAACCGGAATTAGACCACGTCGACCAGTATCTTCCATCATGTACTCTAACTTGAACTTGGAAGGGGCCGTTTTGACCTTGGATTAACGAAAGACCAAACCACTCTGTAGGATGGGTATTCCAAGTATTGGAAATCGTATAATAATCACAGTTGTTCCAGGAGCTATTTTCGCTATTATAGCTACAAGAGTGCGCAAAGCTGCCATATCTTTGAGCATCGTACACATACCCATATTGGTTATACTGAACTTGAGTACCATTAGCATCAAGAATACGATATTGGAAACTACGATACTCTGTTGGAACATCTGGATCATTTTGATTCCAAGAAGGTTTCAAAACCCCGTCTGAAATAGGTGTAGGATTGGCTTGGGTACCGTTAGGAAAAGTCAAAGTAGCTGTAGGAGGAAATCCTAATGCAAAATACCTTTCCGACCATCCAGACCATTCTCCTTGTTCATCCTGTACCCTAATTCTAACCCTGTAAGTTTGATTGGAGTACACTGTCATTGGATAGTTATAGCTTAATGAAACTGTATGACCATCACTGAGTACATTAGAGACTTTTGCAATATTAGGGTTATTCATACTAAACCATTGCCATTGCGGATTATTATAATAATTATAGTAGTATTGTTGCACGTCTATTTCCGAGCGTACAATTCGGCTATCCGCATCGTAATCTACCGCATTCCATGTAAATAAAGGATTATTCACTGTTGAGCCAGACGGATTATTCATATCCGTACTCGTATGGCTCGTAATATCAACGAAAGGCGCATGATTCGCAGGTGGTGCGTCTAGCCACAATATAGCTTCTGCCCAATCAGACCACGCACCGTATTCATCTTTTACAGCTACCCTAAACGTATAAGCCCCCATTTCTTTTACTCTCATTAATTTTCCATTTACAGTTGTACCATCTGGCTTTATATACTCGTATCTGCGCTCAATAATTCCTCTAGTAGCCGAATAATCAATGCCAGTTGGTTCCGTAGAGTAAGTCCAATTGTTTAGCCAACGATCAGGATCATAGCTTTGATCATCGTAAGTCACGTTATAATAGATATCTTGATTTACATTCAAAACTCCTATTGGTCTACGATGGATCAATACATTTCTAGTATACGGATCAGATTCAGACAGGTACTCTGCAAAGGCAAGATTCGGATATTTAAAGCCAACAGGCGTAGGGTCATCTGCACCAATAAAGGTTAATTTATAAACCCCTACCTTATCTAGCGTTTTTATCGGATCTCCATTAAATGTTTGATTATTGTAAGCAGAAAGTCCACTTTTACCATCCCCCGAATCTAAAAATTTCGTAGAGTTCGTATGCTCGTACTTCCATTTATCCTTACTAATCAAATGATCATCACTTTCAGGATCCACAAACTCCGTTGCGTACGTCAGTTCTTCTCCCGCAATGCCGGTATCGCTAATTTTGTTGTTATCTACAATTGGTATTTTGACATAAAAGTTACGGAAGTGAGAACCATATCCGCCTATGAAAAATCCATAAGTCCCCTCTGTTAAAGCAAGATCGGTTACTTCCAGAATAGGAACTGTGCCCATCCGTACTTTTATTTTTCCACCTCTAACACTAACCTTCATGTTGTTAAAAGATGTCGTAGACAACCAGACTGGCGTTGATCGTAACTCGGTACGCACACCACCAACGAGCTTCGATAAGCTTATTTTGTTTGTTGTAAACTCTAATCGATACATTGTATTGTTATTCGTTGCCCTGAAGATTAAACCCGATGGAGCATTCACATTCATATTCACACTTGATTGTAAGAAATCGAACACGTAATCTGCGTCAGCAACACTCGTATCCTTCTTCATGGTTTGACCTATTTCTGCTAAAGCGTAGCTAGAAGGACTAGTCGTTCCACCATTTATCTTATAGTAGTAGAATTTACGTTCAGATTGACTATCATCTTCATCATAGTGAGAAACATAGCTGCCTACACTACAAGAACCGCAAGACGTCCATTGGAAGTTCCATCTTCTTAACTTATAGTGCTCTTCTTGAAGAACGACTTGAAACTCTCCATCTGCACTTAATCCTGCCGAGGATACCGTATATCTAAACCTCTCTTGAAGCGTTTGTTCGTGAGAAAAGGTATTAGTTGGTCTAGTTCCTTTGGTCGTATAGGAAGCGAGTTGGTTTGCGTACTTATCGGCAACTACGATTTTGTTCATACCATCAACGATATAGACATATCCATCAGCCGATACAGAATAATTCACATCAACTAAAGTTGAACTATTGCTATCTGAACCATCCCCACGTATTACGCTACCATCATCATTCCGTGAACGATTATTGAAGTAAATATCTTTGTATATTTCTATCTTCTTAGTAACACCTGTTTGTTTATTATAAGAAACAAAATATTCACTGATCGTTCCTGCTTGGTTACTACTAGAACCCCAACTCCCAGAACTATATGTATCTGTTGTTAGATTCATTGGCTGTTCTCGATATAGATATACTTCTGAATCCTCATAGATTCCCGTTAGCGCAGGTGCAGGAGTTACCGTATTCTCAGGCACTTCTAGTCCAGTCTCTACGTCAAGCCATGTAGTCACTACACACCAACATTGCCATGAGTAATTACCTCCAAGCGAAACCTTAGTTCCGTCATTGTTTAATTTCAAGTTAGCATGAGGCGACCTTGTTCCACTTTCACTAGATGAACAGTCACCAGAACAGCCATCATAGATATATTGACCAGAACGTTTCCAAGACACTGAACCATCAGCAGTTTTACGATAAATAGTCCACGTCTCACTATAATCATTATCATTATAATATCCGGATTTGAAGTCTGCCGAATAAGCTCCACCTTTAGCATCATAAGCTAGGAACTTTCCTGGGTTATCAGGTGTAGGCTTAATAGGGATATACTTTTGTTGAACATAATCATAAGTATTTCCCAAACCTCCGTCTATCTTAGTATTTGTACCGTCAAAAAATGAAATGGAACCAATAGAACCAACTCCATATCTGTTACCCAAAAATTGTGTAGTAAATAACTGAGGAACGGGGAAGGTATGCCAAGCGTTATAGGTTGTTTTTTGGTACTGTTCAGGAGTAATGGTTAATCCTGTGGCAGGGCCATTGAAAGGCTGTTTACCATAATGAGATGTTAATCCATTGGTTGCAGTGTTGTATGTAAATCCAATATCCCTCACTTTATTTAAATTAGGATTGGTAAAAGATGAACCTTGCCACTGATCCCCATATGCCATGAGCATTTCATTTTCTAATGTTGTATGAAACAAAGGAGGTTCTGGATTTGCGCTTGTGACACTGAATGAAACTTCGGGAGAATCATTTTTGATATCAACCACATAGCTTTTGGTATTCGTTAACCCCCAATCCTCCTTTGTTTTTACCGTTAATTTATACTTACCTACCTTAGGAGCTGAAAGTATAGCCGGTCCACCAACGGTTATCGGTATATTTAAAGGCATATAATCGTTGAAAATGCCATCGTCATTGCTATCGTACACATATGTAATAGACGTTTCTACGATTACATCTCCATCGGGACTGTAAGATAAATCCCTGAACGGAACATTTCCTCTTACAGCAAAGATAGGTAAGTTGATGACAGCTACTGGAGGTTTATCCTCCACAACGTTTATGTTTTTAATTGCTATGTTTTCTGGCAAGCTGCGGACACCGTAATTGTCCTTTACTTCTAAGGTTACAGTCTCTATGCCTACATTGGGATAAACGGGGAGATTATTCGTCCAGAAATACTCCGTTATCGTTCTGTTTTTAGCTGGTTTGCTGCAAGCTCCATTAATTGCATTAGCTGCAAGAGGACGGTTTTGCACGACACGGTTCGGTACATTAATACAGGGTAAAGGCTCAGGACGCATGATAGTTATTGTTGCATCCTTTTGCGTACATGCTCCCTTATCATCACACATTCTAGCGGTAATCGTATGGTCACCAGCTGTTGAGGCCGTTAACCACGTAAGCTTATCCTCACCCTTCAGATAGCCCATAGAAGGAAAACTCTTAATCCAAGCACTTGAGCTGCTCGGGAATAACCATTCGAAAGTTACGATATCATCGTCAGGATCGTAGTGGTTAGGTGCAATTTCTGGCAACAACCTCACGTTTAATTTATCACCAACAATGGAATCGGATAAAGGAGTCCTGCTAAAGTAATCAGCATCAGCAAACCAACCGATTTCAAATTGAGGTGGTCTATTCGGAGGTTTTGGTCCAATTGTAAACTTGCCTTCATAGAAATAAGAAGTTCCTCCACAACTATCCTCAAGCTTGTATTCAATAACCACTTCGCCGCTTGTAATATTACCTGGATAACCCGTAAAACCCATCATCCCATATGCAAAAATGGACATATCACTTACAGAATTACTACTTAGCGAACTCCATCCGTATTGAATATATGCACCCGTAGTTTGGGATAAAATGAACCTTCCTCGAACAGGCGTACAGCCAGAAGGAATCGTCCAGTCTGCTTTTATGAGGTTGGAATCTTTCCAAGGAATTGTGGGTTTATCGGCTGAGGTAGTTCCGCTAAAGTTTCCACCGCTTGGTGTACAACTAGCTTGGGGAGTAATGATCTGATTAAGTATGTTATTTGAGGCAGTTGATTCTGAGATATCGTCATTGGAGTCAACGGTTAGCGTGATGCTTTTCATACCGCTGAAGGTGTAGGGGATGATCTCGGTTTTGGTCTCTCCTGAGGCTAAACCAGATGTGTAGGTAAGAGTTTTGAATACTGTGCCGTCGGCGGCTAGGGTTACGTTGAAGGAATTTCCGCCGGGGATAGAAACACCGGAGTTTTTGAACTTGATGGTGATGTTTACACTTACATTCTGAGGCACACAAGTACCAGCATCAATTGATACGGAAGCTAGATCTGCCTTGACTGGGGCGGTGTAAGAAACGTCTATAGACATTTGATACTTATACGTTATGCCGCTCCAAAGTCCGATAGCGAACATTTCATAGTTACGTGACAAACCACCAGAGCCATCAGAGTCGGGACTATCATGAATCTGGTTAGCGGGTACAGTGCCGTCTAATAGCATCATAGTGCGGATCATACCAGTTCCAGCAACATCACCTTTACCATAAGCTAAAGGTCTCGCACCATAGTCATCACTCGGCTTTTCAGCCCCAATTATTTCTATGCTACTTTGATCTAATTTATCCGGATCAGTTACATCTGCACCAAGTCCACTCACAATAGCCGAAGATTGATTTAAGTACCATTTAATAGCCCGAGATACTTCATATGCTGTGGTAACAGCATAGCCCTCTACTTCTTTATCGTAATCAGCTACTTTATCGCCACTAGCACCATTAGTGCTGTATATAGGTGATTGAAAGGAGTAACGTAAGTCAGGTCCAAAAGTGCCAGAGTCACCATAATTAAAATTGTCAATTAGTGTGTATCTTTTTCGTCCCCACAATGGGATAGTTCCCGGATACGGGGAAGGGTTTCCACTAGCACCATCGAACTCAACCGGAATAGTCTTCGATCCCTTATGTTCCCATATTTTACCTAAAGGTTGGCGATAAATTTGATGCATTGGGTTAGTCTCAGTCTTGCCATAAACGGTGGTGCTCCTACCAGCTAAACTGGTCAAAGTTATAGTAGTTGCTGTAAATGAAGCACTACCACCAGAACCGCCTTGATTATTTAAAGTAACCCCAGTAATCGCCCCACCAACAAGTGAACTGATATCCTTAGTGAATGTTTTAGTTGCGGAGGAAGAATACTGGGCAACAACAGATGATGTGCTATAAGTGCCTTGTTCAAAATTGTAATACAAAGTAATAGATGAGGCGGCTTTGGCACCTACTGGGTCAAAGAATGGCAATATTAATTCCATAAATATTAGAAATAACATTGCCCTGTGAACAAATTTAAGCAACATAATCACACCCCTATTTAATTGCCAATATTGTATCAGTATTTAAAATATTAAACACAATTCCAAGATTAGCAATTCGATTAGGAAGTGCGTAGGCTACATAGCCCTCGTTAGTTTGCGGTTTATTAAATCTCATCCACCGAGTCAAAGCCTGTTCGGAAAAAATCAGAAGAAAATTTGAAGTGTCCAACTGCTTTAATACTTGAGAAGGAAACAAATCTGGCGCTCCCACACCGGCTTCAGTAGCAATTACAGTGAAGTTTGCTAAAATAACTTTGTTGTCGGTTTTGCTAGTTGACTTTCCCCAAGTAGTCATATCAACAAGTTTCATATACGGATCATCCGGGTCGGCAGGGTCGGCAACAATAAGTTTATTCAACTTAACCGTAACGCCCTCAGCATACTTCCAAGTGGTTCCAATCTCCTTTGGCTTCAAACCAAGCATTGTACCCACATTACTTCCAGTCTCAGCAATTTCTGCAGCACTTGAAGCATACTTATCTACCGACAATTTCTCACCCTTTTTAGCCGTCAAGATACGCTCAATAATCGTAATCGCCTGTGCACGAGTGCTTGTCCCATAAGGCGCTAAATCAGTCGTGCTAACCCCATGAATCAACCCTACTTTCACAGCATCAAGCATTGACCCCTTCAGAGCTTTATCCACACTCCGAGCACTTAACATAGCCATTTCAAAGCGTTGAAGTGGCTCATTATATCTTTCCGGAAATTCCACTGGAATAACACTTAATTCCTTCAGCCTGTTGACATAAGGCACGTACCAATCATTTCCCTCAACCTTTTCTACATTTTCACCTGCGGCAGAAGATAACATTTTGATAAACTCTGCACGGCTAATTGGTAAATCTGGCTTAAAACTTCCATCGTCATAGCCATCAACGTATTTCTTTTCCACTGCGGTTTGAATAGACTGTTCGGCCCAATGCTCCGATGTGTCCACGAACTTGATGGGGCTTTGTGCGGAGGAATTAATCGCATCATACCCAATGGATGCTGCGCATAGAACCGTACATAAAATCATTGAAAACCTTTTTCTCATAATAATCCCCTCTTTCTATTGGTCACTCATTAAATACAAAACGTGACTTATCAGTATCGGTAACATCGCATTACATAAAAAACCGCCCAGTAATCGCCTAGCACACAGCGACACATGGGCGGTTCTTCCGCACGCATTCCATATTCTTCTTGTTTGAAAATACCATATACTAGTAGTTTTGTAAATCTCTAATTTTAAGATGTTACTTTTCCGCTTCGTTTTCCCCCTCCCCTTGGCTAAAGCTTTCGTGCCGATTGTCATATGTGTGCTAGATTTAGAATAAGTAGTAATAGAGAAGAAAAGGAGGACCGCTTGTATGCTAACTTTAAAATCATGGACTAATTTCTTTAACAGGGAAACTCCTGAATTTTATAAAACCGTTAAAGTCCGTGCACCTCGCGATTTTTTTAACCGGGCAGAAGTTTTCATTGAAGATATCCAATACACAACCAATGAAGACCTCCTTGGTATGAATATAACGTTTCTTGTAAAGCTATTATTTGATAATTTTCTTGATCACGTACGCCAAGATAAGGATTTGTATGATTACGTGTTGGATTTGAGAGAAAACTACAGTCACTTTTTAAACACGAATACTAGCGTTGTAGGTAACAATCTGCGAGAGATAAATAGAGTTGAGAAGTTTCAATGGAGTTTGTCTAACATGCCTAGTATGACCGGTGCAAGAGATTATTTGACCCTTAACGTAGACATCCATCCAAGAGAAGTCAACCGAATAGCCGTATTTTTCGATGATTGGGATTGTAAGTATGAGATTCCATTGGATATGGACCTGAATGAGCTTTTGTCGTTGCTCTTCATTGAATTTATCACAGAACTAAGGAACGGACTTGCTGAGGAGACCAAAAAGGAGATTATTGCATCCATCCTAAAGAAATGGGAAGAGCGTTAATAAGAAATAAAACACGCACAACCCGTTTCGTACAATCCGGTACTGTGCGCGTTATTCGGTTTCACCTTTAATTGGCATTCTGTAAGGCAAGAAGTTCCTTTTTACTCAACTCTCTCACTTGCCCCAATTCTAAGCTTGGATCTAACGCAAGTGGCCCCATCGAAATCCGTTTCAAGTATACGACTTTTTTGCCTACGGCTTGAAACATCCGTTTCACTTGATGGAATTTGCCTTCCATGATCGTTAGCTCGATTTCCGAGGGCTCATTTTCAGACTCTTTACCAGACTTCAAAATTTTCAAAATACCCGGAAGTGTTTCATAGCCATCGTCCAAAGTAACACCTTGGGAGAATGCTTCGCGGTCCGATTCACTTACCTCCCACTCCACTTTCGCGAAGTAGGTTTTGGGTACATGTTTGCGTGGAGAAAGAAGATTATGGGCCAATTTCCCATCGTTCGTTAGCAAAAGGAAGCCTTCTGTATCCTTGTCCAGGCGTCCAACAGGAAAAACCTCGAATGGCGCATATGCCTTATCCAAAAGATCCACAACCGTGCGGTCGCGGTTGTCTTCTGTGGCTGAGACGACCCCCTGCGGTTTATTCATCATGAGGTAAACGAACTCACGGTATGATACAGGATCACCGTTTACAGTGATGATATCGGTATCGGGGTTCACCTGCATCCCGCTGTCTTTAACTTTCACACCGTTGACGATAATCGCGCCTTCTTTGGCGAGGCGTTTGAGTTCAGAGCGTGTGCCAATGCCCACATGGGCGAGTATTTTATCGAGCCTTTGTGTTTGTTTCATGACCGATTAGGTCCACCTCCAGCCGGGCGGGTATTCGTTCTTCAGCATCCCGTCGTGCCATTTGCCCCAGCCGACGGGATGCTCTTCAATGCAGACCAGGCAGTAGCCTTTGGCTGCCTTGGTCACTTCCGGGTCGCGGATGATCTCGCTCTCCGCGACTTCGAGCGTCTCGCCCTTCAGGTACCGAAGGGCTCGCTCGTCGCTCGAAGCCAAGCTCAGCGCTCGCTTGGCTTCGCGCATGCGCAGTCCCATGGCTAGCGCATGGGACGGTTCGAATCGGCCGCGGTGCAGCGCGCCGATGTACCAGCCCGGCCGCACGACTTTCAGTCCGTGCAGCTCAGGCAAACCTGCCGGCGACGCATACGCGTGCTCGCCGTAACACACAAGCCGCGCACGGGCGAAGGGCTCGCTGCGAAGCAGCTCACCCGAGAACGCCTCCAGCGGCTCCAAGCTCACAGCCGCGCGAGTCGACGTCTCCGCGCGGCCCTTCCGCAGCGCCTCACGGCCGCTGCGCTTCCCCAGTGCCGACACAACGTCGGCAGCTCTCCCTACATCTCCCGCATCTCCCGCATCTTCCACATCCGCCAAAGCCCCGTCCCGCCGCAGCACAGCAACATAATGCCCCTCGCCCCGCAAACGATGCGGCCAAAGCCGAGCAGTCCCCGCCACAGCCTCGCGAGCGCGGTCAGAAAACTCCTCCTCACACCAAGGCGAACGCAACCATTCCGGCCTTCCAGCACCAAAACCCTCTACCGGAACCACATCAAACGCCGGATGCTTGTCCAAAAACTCCGCGATCTGCGCTTCATTCTCCTCCGGTGAGAACGTACAGGTCGAATATACAATCATTCCGCCGGGCGCTAACATTTGAGCAGCCTGACCGAGCAGTTCTCTCTGCATACTAGCAAATTCCTGTACCGAATGACGCTCCCATTGCTGCATCATCTCTTCTTCTTTACGGAACATCCCTTCACCTGAACAAGGCGCATCTATTAGTATTTTATCGAAGTAGCCTTGGAAGACTTTTAACATCCGCTCCGGCTTCTCATTCAAAACAATAGCGTTTCTAACTCCCAAAAGCTCAAGGTTTTTAACTAGTGCCTTCACACGATCCGAATGAATGTCATTAACAACAAGCACCCCTTCGCCTTGAAGCTTAGCGGCTATTTGCGTTGATTTCCCGCCAGGTGCGGCACATAAATCAAGAACACGGTCCCCTGGGCGTACTTGCAGCAATTCTACAGGCGCCATCGCGCTTGGCTCTTGAATATAGTAAAGGCCTGCATGATAATAGGGATGCTTCCCCGGGCGTTCACCTTCTTCATAATAAAAGCCATCGGTAGCCCAAGGCACCGCGCTCAGCGCAAATGGACTTTTCGCCAAAAAATCCGCCTTCTCCACCTTCACCGTGTTCACTCTTAAACCAAACGTTCTCGCTTGGTCATACGATTCCATAAATTGCTCAAATTCATTTTCACCCAATAAATCAATCATCTTTTCTTTAAAAAGGGCAGGCAGCTGCTTCGTCATCCGGACATCTTCTCTTTCATCTTTTAATATCGGTATTATATCTAACTTGTCACCAAACAGCCAATTATTTTCAAAATATCAACAGGATATGCTATACTTTTTATAGAAGGTAGTAGAAAGTAAACATTATAAAGAGGTGCATACATTGAAGAAGCTGCTTATTTATCTAGGCATTGTTCTTGTTTTATTTGGAGGCTTATATTTCGTTAATCAGCAGTCTACCAAAACTTCGGACAAAGCTAATACTGGTAATCCCTATGGCGTTGCTGCATCCAAATTAAATCCGGAAACTGTAAAACAATTAACGGATCCGAACTATCAAAACCTTATTCTACCGAAAGATTTGGATCAAAGACTAAAGAACAAAGAAACATTTTTCCAATATTATTACGCTTCGACCTGCCCGCATTGTAAATTAACAACCCCAGTTCTTGTTCCTATAGAAAAAGAGCTAGGTATTGATGTCAAACAATTCAACTTGGAAGAATTCAAGGAAGGCTGGCAGAAATATAAAATCGAATCCACACCTACACTCGTCTACTACAAAAATGGTGTAGAAGTCGAGCGAATTGTTGGCGGTGTTCCTGAAGCAGGCTCAGCTGGCGGTAACACACCAGAGACATTTAAGGCTTTTTTCCAAAAGTATAAAGGTTAATCCTACGATAAAAGCAGCGGAGATTCCGCTGCTTTTTGCTATTCACGTACCGTTTTCTTTTTTCGAAAAATCGCCAAAATGAGTAGTAACAGAGGAATGATAAATCCGAATGTCCCCGAATAGAAAACCCATATTTTAGTCGCAAATTGAATGAAATAAGCCGCGTTAGGGTAAGCAATGACCGAAAGCACGACTACTATCATTCCCAAGGGTAGATAAAGCGGCCGAACATCCCTCAAGTTGAATACTTCACCGAAAATCATTGTAGCCGCATAGAAGCACAAGGTAAGCTTGAAGTAGATGGTGATAAACCAGATTCCTGCCATGAAGACCTCTAGACGTTCAAGGAAGGAACCTATACTAATCCTTTTGGCTAATCTATAGCTCGGATACATTTGGACTGCAGTTAAATCATCTCCTAATACGAGAATAGATAAGATCGATATAATAACTAATAAACCTCCTCCAATGGAAACTCCAACAAGGAATGCCTTCCCCAGTTTTTTGGTTTGATTCACGAAAGGAATAATCATTAAGAAAACAACAAGCTCCAAATAAGGTGTTCCAATAAGTGAGACGGATGCGCGAAAGATAGGCTTCAATCCGTACCCGAATATGGGCTGTAGATTGCTCATTTTCGATTGGGAGGGGAGAAGAATAAACATAAGGAAAAAGAAAACTAATACCCATGGGAGGAAAATCTCCGAAGTCCGAGTGAATGTCTCGAGGCTATTTCGAATGCCAAGAATGATGACGCCTAAGAAGAAGATATGAGTGAATTGCAGTGGGGTGTCCACCAATACCTGTGTCGTAATAAAATCACCTAAATTGCGAAGAACAAGTGCCGCAAGAATGAAAAAAAAGCAAAAATAAAGGAAGGACACCGCTTTTCCAGGCCATTTCCCCATGAGCTCCACACTATAGGCAACTAATGTTTTTTGGGGGAAGCGACTTCCAAGAGCTGAATAAAGCATAATTAGCAGTAAACCGACAAGGAGACCCAAGACTGCAGCAATCCATGCATCTTGCTTGGCTGCGAAAGCGAGTCCTGAGGGAGCTATGAGAATGGAGCTTCCAATTGTAAAAAGAATGGTTAATATGGTAAATTGATGAACGCCAATTTTACCTTGCTCGATCATTGGAAAACACCTCACTTTAGGATGCCGAAAACGAATTCACTAACAGGCTTATAGACGAAGGTAATCAAGTCAAGTGGATTTGGAAGCTTTACACGAAGATTTAATAAGATACTAAGCAATGTCCCAACGAGCAGCAGAGCTAAGAAAACCCAACTTTCTAAGATTAGCTTTTTACGCCTTAAAGCGGGGGCTTCCATGACACCGATGATAGAAGCAACGATAATGATCAAGATATTTGTCAGCAATTCGAGATCACTCCTCCTTTGGCCGCACAATGATCGAGTTATTCGTTGTCCCAAAACGGTGTAGGTGTATATCGGTGTCGATGTTCACTTTTAATTCGGAGAATTCGTTCTCCCAATCCGATTTCAACTTCAACCATGTCTTAGGGGAGGCGTCTTCTATGGCATCTCCAAAGCCGAAAATATCTACTTTGTTCTGTTTGGCCTTTTTAATTGTGGACATCATAATCTGGTTTAGTTTAGTTTCGGCGATTTGTTCTAATTTAGGGATAGTGTTTGGATCCAACAAATCAATCTGGCACTGAACTTCACTTACATTTTGCTCCAAAAATAGTTGAATATTAATTTCAGGCTTACCGTTTACAACATGGCCTTTAACTTTGGTTTTTGCTCGGATGACTTCAAAGGATATGGTTCCGCCTTTGGGACAGGTGATATGCCCCATAGTACTTTTAACATTTCCCATGATGTAGTTATATCCCTTACTTTCTTCATCATTTAGCCAATCGACCAGCTTATCCTTCTTAAACAATGCTATTCCTGAATATTGCAAAAACGTGCGAGGTGTAGTTTCTGATAAAATGGATTTGGACTTTCCTTTCTTCAAATCTCCATTTATTTGAATTCCTGTAAGTACCGAATCTCTGGTAGGTTTAGCAAGATTGTTTATTAGCTGATCTAGTTGAACGCTTACGACCGGAGCCCACGCTTTCTCTGACGTTTCTAACGTTTTAAACATTTTATTAGCTGGTATTCTTTCTATAGGGGTTAAAATCTGAAGAACCTTTGCGGCCGTTGTCCCTTTGGCAACAATGATATAGAAATCGGATCGAACTTCATGATCTCTGGAAAGGCCATCCAACACTTTGGAAATACCCTCACGGGCAAGGTCCTCACTAATCACGAGAATGCGTAAATGAGAAGCGAATATTTTTCTAGGGGTCACTGTCGTTAGCTTTCTTGCTGCCTCTAAGATCGAAACCCCCGCCGCTGAAAAGGTTGTAATTGGCGTGCTATAGCCACTCCCCTTTTTAGATACAACTTCGTTCGGATTCACAACTTGTGTTGTAACTAAATACTCGTTGCCACTTTTATCGAATCCTACACCCACCGTAATGGCCAGATCATTTAACTCATGTCGATCCCAACATCCGGAGAGCACCATGCCAAGTAAGATAAGTGTACAAAGAATACAACCTAATCTATTCATCAGACAAAGCCCCCCCTCCGTTTTACTTCCGTTTTGTTTTCGTTGTTGGGATATTTTTTTGCCGAATGTTATTTTTTTGGCTGATGAAACGTGGTCTAGAGAATAGCCCCCATTGAGGGAATCTAAGAATGGTATCTTTCTGGTCATCAAGGACAAAAGGCGCCATAGGAGCCATATACGGCACACCAAATGATCGCAAGCTGCATAAATGTTGGACCATCGCGATTAAGCCAACGGTGATCCCGAATAAGCCAAAAGTTGCGGCAAAAATCATCAGAATGAACCGTATAATCCGTATAGGTATTCCCATGCTAAAAGCAGGTATTACAAAGTTGGAAATCGCCGTAATGGCAACGACAATTACCATAGCCGGTGAAACTAACCCCGCATCCACAGCCCCCTGCCCAATAACCAATGCACCTACGATAGATACAGCTTGACCTACTGTCTTTGGGAGACGGACCCCGGCTTCACGCAAGATTTCAAAGGTAACCTCCATAAGGAGCGCCTCAACAAAAGCCGGAAAAGGTATACCTTCTCGCTGTGCAGCTAAATTAAACAGCAGAGAGCTAGGTACCAGCTCTTGATGGAACGTTGTCATGGCAATATAGAACGAAGGAGCCATCAAAGAGATAAAGAAGCAAATATATCGCAATATGCGGATCAGTGTAGCAAATTCTGCTCGTTGATAATAATCTTCAGAGGATTGGAAAAACTGGATGAACAATGCTGGCGCCTCAAGCACGAAGGGGGTTCCATCCACCAGGATGGCTACGCGACCCTCAAGCAATCCTGACGCGATAACATCGGGTCGTTCTGTATTGTACAATGTTGGGAATGGCGTGAAGGTTTCATCCTGTATAAGTTCCTCGATATTGCCGCTTTCCAGAATCCCATCAATATCAATTCGTGCAAGTCTGGTACGTATTTCTTCGACTATTTTGTTATTTACGATTCCATTTATATACATGATGGACACCGTGGTTTGAGTAACTCTGCCAATCGCCATGGTTTCTAACCATAAATTGGGGCTCTTAATTCGTTTACGAATGAGGGATATATTCGTACCGATCGATTCCGTAAATCCATCACGGGGACCTCTTACTACGGATTGCGTTGAAGGCTCTTCTACTGAACGCATATCTCCGCCAGCCGTATTCACAGAAAGTGCATGTGGATAGCCATCTATAAGAATTACAGTCTGACCAGATAACATATTCTGGCACAATTCTTGAAAATCTTCGATCGTTTGGACTTCCCCACAGGCATGAATGGTGTTCCTAATCAAATCAGGTGAATGATAGAAACCGGTATTCATGGCTTCGGTGAGCTGAGTTGTTCCTGCAAGCAGAGCATTCGTCACATCTTGAAATAATGATTTATTAACCAATTGTTCTATGTATACATAGCCAATCTTATGGTTAGTTCCGACATCGAGGCACAGCTCCCCGGATACAATATCGGAGCTATGTCCAAAAACCGTTTTGATTTGAGCAATGTTCAGTCCAATATCAAGAAAAAGACTATGCGGCAAAATGGGCTGCTCCATTGGCTCCCGTTCCTGTGAAAGGGGGGAAGTTGATTTCTTTCGGTTAAACAGTTGATGTAGCGTTTTCGTCCAAGATTTCATGAGCTCGCCACCACCAAATTCATAGGAATAACTATGTCTTATGGGAAAGTTTTCCCACTTCCCGTAAATTTATGTATGAGATGCCGGGTAACTCACTTCAAACACAAAAGGACTTCTTACACCGCAAGGTGAGAAGTCCTTTCTCTTGTTCGCCTCAAAAACTCAACTACTCGCACTGGTATAATGGCGTAAGGCAATCTTCCATAACACCCTAGTCAATCCGAAACAAACCATCGCAATCCCAACACTCCAAACGACTTGCCATCCACTGATTCGACCAATTAGTGCTGCAGCTGGGAAGGTAGTTATGAAAGCAATCGGAAATATATAGGTTAACGTGAAACGTAATAACCCTTTATATACCGAGACCGGAAACCGTGCCGTTTCAAAAAACGAGCTAAATAAATAAGACAAGTTATCTACTTTGACAGCCCAGAAAGAGAACATCATCATGCCCATCCAAAGCGAATAGACCACAACCAACGATGCAAGGAAAACTATGACAAAGCGAATAAGCTCCATAACACTTGGAACAGCGTCCAACTCCCAGAGTGCGTAAGCCGTCAGGCCAAAGCCAAGCATAATATCAGCTAATCGCCAGAAAACTAGATGTCTAAAACTAATGTAAAATTGGCTGTCCACTGGTTTCGTCAGGATGAAATCCAATGTCCCTTTGCGGATATGACTGACGAGACGAGACATATTCGGCTGTAGGATAAATTCAATAAAACCGTGCACCGCGTTAAAAATACCTAGAAGCACCAGCACCTCATAGAAACCCCAGCCGCCAATCTCCTGTGTTCGATAAAAGTATAATTGAACGGTCAAGATCGCCATGAATAGCCAAAATACCGTGGAAAGGAGATTCGCGGCAAAGTTAGCTCTATACTCGAACTCCTCGACTAAACATGCCCGCATAAACTCCCTAAATAGTCGTATGTATTTGATCACTGTCGCACCGCCCCTTCCTCATCCGCCTACAGCGCCATACTTCTTCATCCCTTGTCCCCACATCAACCGAAACGTTACAAGAAGGACAATAAGCCAAATAAGCTGTATCGCAAAGTTGTGAAGTATCGCAGATGATCCAAGCTCAAGCTTGCCTGTCAGCAGCTCAACTGGAAATCCGACGGTTCCATAGAAAGGCAGCCAAGCTGCCATTTTTTCAACCCAAGCAGGGAACATACTCAGCGGGGCTAAACGACCAGCAAGAAACAAATGAACACCCTCATATAAGCTATAAATGGCAGTAGCCCTATTCGTCCAGAAAGCCATCAGTCCAAACTCGAAACCAATTAGAAAGCGGATTGCAGAGGATAGCACGATAGCGAAGAACGAGAGCACAATTATTTCCAAGGAAATAGTCACCCTGAGCATAGGGATAAACACAGCAGCTATCGCCCACGCGGGGATTAGCAAGATAGCAAAAAACAACTTATATACAAGGTTTTGAGAGATGCTCCAGTGAACCGGATGGAAGGGACGTACAATTTTGGTGGAGAGCGACCCGTCCTGAATACTGGCATCCAGCTCCCACACATCCCACGTACTCGTTAATCGATCTACTAGAAGTACTCCCAGGAAATACACCATATAATCATGTGCGGTATACCCACCAATGGAATTGTTATCGCTTATCGAGAGCCAAACAGCCATGCTAACCAGAGGTTGAATGAATGCTCCTATCATCCAAATGAGTGATTCACTCCGATAGGCGAACATAACAGCCCATTCAACTCGAAGCAGCATGCGATATTTTTGCCAAAATAAAGCTAACGCCTTCATGCTCCTTAACTTCCCCCTTCGGTACCCGCTTCAAACGCTTGGGCGATCACCGATTCCATGGAAGGATCTTCAATGGTCAAATCCAATACCGTCAAATGGGTTAATAATCGGGCTGAAAGTTCCGAAACTTGCTCTCTCGGCACATCTATTTCCACATTTGGAAACTCGTAAAGAAATAACGTCCCTAAGCCTTGAGTTACTTCGATTAGCTCTGACTCCTTTATCCGTTTAGCCAATTGAAGACGAATTCGCTTATTTGGCGCATACTTGTCAACCAGTTGCGAAATAGTACCATCGTATAGGAGTCGACCTTTTCCAATCACCAGCACTCGCTCACATAACGCCGTAACATCCGCCATATAGTGACTTGTCAGTAAGATAGTCGCCTTATATTTACGGCTGTAATCCTGAATGAATCGGCGCATCACTTCTTGCATGTTCACATCGAGGCCAATCGTCGGCTCATCTAGAAATACAATACGCGGGCGATGCAGCAGTGCCGCTGCCAGCTCACACTTCATCCGCTCCCCCAGTGAAAGCTGTCTAACCGGTTTACGGATGACTTCTTCCAACTGGAGCAGCTGCACCAAATCTCCTAAGGTTTCTTCATATTCCCGATCAGGTATCTCATAAATGACTTTATTAACGAGAAACGTTTCCGCTGCGGGAATGTCCCAGATAAGCTGACTTTTCTGTCCCATGACGAGCGAAATCTGCTTCTTAAATTCTTTTTTTTGCTGAAAAGGAACAAAACCGCCCACCTTCACTTCACCACCTGAAGGATGCAGCAGTCCAGTTAATACTTTCATCGTAGTCGTCTTGCCGGCCCCATTCGGACCAAGAAAAGCCACAATTTCACCTTCCGGTATGGAAAAGGAAACATCGTCTACGGCTTTAACCGTGCGGAATTTGCGGTGAAACAAGCTTTTCAAAGATGCCATGAATCCAGGCTCTCGCTCATGTACTTGATAAAATTTGCTCAGCTGACGAACCTCAATCATGGCCTTCCTCCTCTTCATGTTGAGGTGGGTTAAGCTTCAATTGTGCAAGAAGTTCACCAAGTTCATCATCTAGGATGTGAATGTTAAGGTCATACGGAACGAACGGTTCTTCCTCTATACGCAACAGCTTTGTTAAGTAATCTTGACTATCTCGAATCAATCTTTCCAAATCAATACCGAGCGTATGTGCAGGGTATGGTGCCAGCTTATCCAGTCCTGCGCTAAAGAGCTTGATGGAACCGCTTACGTTTCCATTGGCATGATGATAAAGGCCCACTGCAACCTGCAGTAGACCTTGGTATAAGGGGCTTCGGCCTTCCTCCAGCCAAAGCTCCTCCATCACTTCATGACATTCGAAATAATCTCGCTGATCATTGAAATAGTATAAGTAAGCCACATATAAACGATCGTAGGTACTCATAGATCAGTTATTATCTCCTTTTTTCGCTCTGTTGATTGCAGCCTCAATATCGGACGAAAGATCACTTAAACCTTCTTCCGTCTCCCATATCTCGTTAAATCTCAGCTGAAATTGAGCGGCTTCCCGAACTCGATGATAGAAATAAAGCTCCTGAATGTTATTGAGGACTTTGTTTACCAAATTCGAGTTATCCTCAAACATCTTCTGAGACGCGACAATCTCACCACGAATACTGGACATTTCCTGATCCAACAGATAAGCAGCCTCGGCCGCTTTGCTAAGGCGTGCTCTAACCTCTGATGGCAATTGTTCTTTATATTTATAATTCAAAGAATGCTCGATCGTCGCCCAGAAATTCATAGCAAGCGTCCGAATTTGCACCTCAGCTAATATTCGTTTCATTCCCAAAGCGGTTTGAACAGGATATTCAATAATAATATGAAAGCTGCGATAGCCACTCGGTTTCTTATTGGCAATATAATCTTTTTCGTAGACTACGTTCATATCCTGTCTGCTGCGAATCAGCTCGGCCAAACGATCAATGTCTTCTACAAACTGACACATAATCCGAATCCCAGCGATATCCTCGATACCAGACTCTAATTGATCCATGGGGACACTCAAGCGTTTCGCTTTCTCCAGTACACTTGATATCTTTTTGACACGTCCTGTTACGAATTCAATAGGTGCATACTCTTCTCTGCTCTTGAGTTCGCCACGCAGTGTCTTGAATTTTACTTTTAACTCCTCTACCGCTTGTTCATAAGGCAGGAGAAATTTCTTCCAATCTCGTCCATCCATTCTTTTATCCTCCATTCTGAATGAAGTCAGTGCTGATCTGCGCCGATTGCCTGGGAAATATGTGTATACCCATCTCTCCTCAGCAAATCTTGTAGGCCTTTATTCAAACTAGCAAGCATTCCAGGTCCTTCATAAATAAAGCCTGTATACACTTCAACTAAGCTTGCTCCAGCCCGAATTTTGTCATAGGCATCTTGCGCAGTAAATATTCCCCCGGACCCAATGATCGGCAGCTTGCCTTCCGTCAGTTGATAGACACGTCTAATGACTTCTGTAGTTCGCTGTGTTAGTGGTTTTCCGCTAAGTCCGCCTGCTTGCTCGCGATTAGGGTGTACTAGCCCTTGTCTGCTGAGTGTTGTGTTCGTGGCGATAATCCCAGAAATGCCGCTATCCTTAATCGTATGCACGGTTAATTCAAGCTCTTCATCCGTGAGATCCGGCGCAATTTTAACCAAAACAGGTTTTCCTGTTTGACCATTTTTCTTCTCTTGAACCTGCATTTCCGTTGTAACTGCATCAAGCAATCGCTTCAAATCGTTCCCATGCTGTAAATTACGCAAATCCGGTGTATTTGGTGAGCTAATATTCACAACAAAGAAATCACCATATGTATATAACTCCCGAATGCAAGTTCGATAATCTTCTTCGGCCTGCTCATTCGGTGTCGTCTTATTTTTACCTATGTTAATAGCTACGGGTATGTCGCGTTTACCTGTCTTCATCAAGTTATTAGCCATCGCATCTGTACCTACATTATTAAAGCCCATTCGGTTGATGAGCGCCTTGTCATCCGGAAGACGAAATAGCCGCGGCAGCTCATTGCCCGGTTGTGGCTTTGGTGTAATTGTGCCTACTTCCATGAAACCAAAGCCTAGTTGTGAGAATCCCTTAACGGCCTTGGCATTTTTATCTAAACCAGCTGCCAGACCTATTGGATTTGTGAATTGTAGTCCCCATAATTGTTGGACTAAGATTGGTGAATAGGGCACTCCATACATGGATTTGAGCAGTTGTTTTCCCCCTGGGAAGCTCACTAAAGCACTTAGCCCGTCAATCGTAAGATGATGCGCCTTCTCCGGATCCATTCGGAACAAGATTGGTTTTCCTAACTTCTTATACAGCATGTCCTATGCACTCCGTTCTCTAATGACTCTAACAGTCAGTTTAGCTGACAACGTGCAAATATGCAATCCACTGAAAGGCATTTCGCCTCTATTTCAAACAAAAAATCCCTGCTCCATGAAGGTTGCAAGGGAATCCAGATTAGCTATTTAACAGCCTATGCTTCTGTTCGTTGAAGCAGTCGTTCCAGATGCATCGTCAAGTAACCCGTTTCATCGTCAGGCACTTCTAATTGAAGAGAATCACTCAGCATGAGAGATAATACCTTCGCCTTCACATAGGTGTCTCCATACTCCTCTTTAATCTTTTCAAGCAGCGAGTTCTGGAGTGTCTTTTTTTGTTTGACCCGTTCTATGACACCTTTCAGGTGACTAATGAACCGCAGTGTTGAGAACGAATCATCGAAATTAAAGCCTAATTCTTTGGCAGATTCGATCGTCTGCGACACTACTCTAACTACCGCTAAGGAATCAGAAGCTTGCTCTTTTTTACGTGCGCCATTGAAATGCATGGCCAAGAAGGCAACTTCATCTTCCGGCAATTTCACATCCAAATGGTCATTGAGGAAATCTACGGACTTCTTGGCTACTTTGTATTCCTCAGGATACATATACCCAATTTCATAAGCGAATGGATTCGTGATGAAAATACCGCGCTTTTGTCGTTCGACAGCAAAGTTAATATGATCGACCAGCGAGGCGTGAATCGTTTCGGAGAAGTCGCCTTCCAGCATACTTTGTGCATAAGCGATGACTTCCTCTGTAATCCCGATAATTTTCAAATCAACCGCATTCAGAATTTGTTCGTAGTTTTTAAGAACTTCGGATGTATGCAGGAGAAATTCTTGTGTGATTTCGCCTTCGCTAATGAGCATTCCTGGCGTTTTTTTGAATCCAATTCCTTTACCAAATGCAATTGAATTTTTCCCTGATGTCAAATGTGCCATCACCACATTATGGGACAGTACATGAATGATCGTCCGTTCAATCATAAGACACCTCCTAATCTTTGTTTCGGGGTCCCCGCAAAGTAATCGGAATAGACTTCGAAGGCATACGTCACTTTGTGGGGTAAATTTAGGCTTGTCCTGATTTGTCTTTTTGCAGGTGAAGCAAGGGTTTAATACTTTCTCTAATTTGTTCCGATTCCGTACCAAAAACAACGTGAACGTTTCCTTTACCAAGTCTGATAACCCCAATAGCGCCAAGGTCTTTAAGCTCGCTGTCCATAATTAAATTTTCCTCACTCACCAGGAGGCGTAGTCGTGTAATACAAGCATCGATCGAGATAATGTTAGAAGCTCCGCCAATATGCCTTAGAATGCTGGTAGGACGGTCTTCTTTCGTTTCTTCGATGATCTCTTGGGCATCCTCTGTTTCAAGCTGAGCAGCTTCGTCCTGAGCGGGCACTTTGAATGGAAAGAAATGAAGATAGGTCCGAAATACGACATAATAAAGGAAGAAGTACCCTACCCCAACAAGGATAATCCAATAAGGATTCGTAGCTTGATGCCAGCTGAGAACGAGATCAATAAATCCGGCTGAGAAACCGAATCCCATTTTCACCTGAAGCATATTCATGATCACCATGGAAAAGCCAGTTAAAACGGCATGTATCAGATATAAGCCTGGTGCTAAGAACATAAAAGCAAACTCAA
Organism: Paenibacillus sp. J31P190; assembly: GCF_059692075.1. Classification (NCBI taxonomy): domain Bacteria; kingdom Bacillati; phylum Bacillota; class Bacilli; order Caryophanales; family Paenibacillaceae; genus Paenibacillus; species Paenibacillus sp. J31P190. Next base: position 132,901 of record NZ_JCAUAS010000003.1, read on the forward strand.
TTGGCTCTGTTATGCCTGTAAGGAAGCTGGTTAATGCAGCACTAAGCATCACAGGAACAACAAACTGACGGTTAGAAGACGAACTTCTAATTAATGCTAAGGCCGCAGCAGGAAGCCCAAACATAATAACGGGGTAATAACCTGTCGTGAATAGTCCCGCTTCTGGATCTCCAGCAAAAAATCGTGAGATATCGCCATGCAGCATTTTACCGGTAGGTGTGACATAATCTCCGATTTGAAACCAAGCGATATTATTAATAATATGATGCAAACCCGTAGGGATTAGAAGCCTGTTCATCATTCCGTAGATAAATACGCCAATGTTCCCATTATCAACGATCCATAACCCGATTACACTTATGCCCCTTTGGACGGGAGGCCAGATGAATCCCATCAACACCCCTAGGAAAACCATAACCAGAGATGTGATTAACGGAACGAATCGCTTGCCTCCGAAAAATCCGAGCGCTTTGGGCAGCCGGGTATTTTGGAACCTGTTAAAGAACGTCGCAGATAGCATGCCAACGAGCATACCGCCTAGAACACCCATATCCAGCCGTTCCACAGAGTCGGTCCCCACTTGAAAATGCTTCAAGACATTGTCAAACACTAAATAGCCAACCGCAGCAGCAAGTGCCGCAATCCCATCCCCGGACGTAAGTCCAATGGCTATACCAATTGCAAATATGAATGGCAAATTATCAAAAATCGCACTTCCGCCTAACTCAAAAATCTGAGCCACCTGCATAAGAAATGGATCACTAAACGTCATTTTCCCAATACGAAGAAGAATGGATGCCGCCGGCAGCACCGCAATCGGAATCATCAAAGAACGTCCTATTTTCTGCAATATATACATAGCTCTCATGTCATGTTCCCCTATAAAAGCCTACAAGTTTGGCCGTTTCTTGTTTGCTCTTGCTTATTCCAATTATAGTAGAAAGAACACCCTCCCGAAAGGATAAAATCCTCTAGGATAAGGTGTTTTTTCTATGCAACCAATTATACAGTTATTTCACGGCACCTGCAGTAATTCCACTTGCAATTTGACGTTGAAAGATCATATACACAATCAACGTTGGAAGTGTCGTTATAAGCAGGCCTGCGAACAAAGGTCCCCACTCAACTCTATACTGCATTTCTGCCTGCATAACAGCAAGACCGATTGGAAGCGTGTACTTGGTTGGTTCATTGGTCAAAACAACCCCTAGGAAGTACTCGTTCCAGTTATTCAGCATGTTTGTAATCATCACCGTGATTAGACCCGGTTGCGACAATGGCAGCATAACACGGAAGAACGTGCCGTAATGGGAGGTCCCGTCAATAATTGCCGCTTCTTCAATTTCTTTTGGCAGCGATTTGTAGAACCCTACAAGCAAGAAAATTCCAAAAGGAAGATTGAGTGCTGCATAGACCAGAATTAATCCTAACCACGTATTGATTAAGTGCAGATCATTCAATAAGAAGAACAATGGAATCAGTGCTAGCGCGAACGGTATCATCATGGACGAGATGTAGATTGTTAAGAGAATTTTGTTCCCTTTAAAATCATACCTAGCTAGGATATATGCTGTCATCGCAGCAAGTATCATACCCAAAAGGGTACTTCCTACCGTCACAATAATGGAGTTCATGAAATAGGTGCTAAAATTATATTTACTCCAAACATAGGAGAAGTTTGTCCAAAGCAGCGGGAATTTAGGCAATGCCCATGGGGCATTTAAGAAAAATTGCTCATTATTTTTGAGCGCATCAAGCAGTGTCCAAATCAATGGATACAGGACGGCGACGCTCCAAATAAGAAGAATGATCCAGACAAACATTTTCGCTAACGGGTTTTTGACGGTCATACGATGGTTCCCCCTCCTTCAGTATCATTTTCTATGATGACCTTAATGCATTTCGATTGTTTCTTGGCGCATAATACGCTGAAGAACAAGGGTAGTAATCAGTGAAACGATTAGGATCATGACACCGATGGCTGCTCCATAACCGAAATGATATTGTTGAAAAGCCATCCGATACAGATAAGATCCCATAACTTGGGTCGTATTATCAGGCTGTCCGCCGTTTGTCATTAATTGAACAATGACGAATGATCCATTGAGAGTCGTAATGACAATGTTTACAATGGAAACCTTAATTTGCTCCCAGATGAGCGGCATGGTAATGTGGCGGAATTGCGACCATTGACCAGCTCCGTCTATATTAGCTGCCTCATAGTAGGAAGCAGGAATATTCACGATTGCAGCAATCATCAAGATCATATAGAAGCCGATACCAGCCCATATCGTTGGGGGTAATAGCATCCAGATCGTATGCTGTGGAAATCCTAACCAAGTAATATCCACTTTATTTCCTGTGAATAGTGACAAGAATGCATTCAGGAATCCAATTTGCGGATTATAGATGAAGTTCCAGAGCACACCAATAACAACAACGGAGATTACATTCGGGATAAAGAATATGGCGCGGAAGAAGCCAGAGCCTCTCAGCTTGAAACGAGTTAAAGCAACAGCGAAGAACGTCGCCAGAATCATAATGCCAATGACCTTACCTACTACTAAAAAATAATCATTCCCGATGGCTCTAAGTACAATGGGATCCTTAAATAATTCGACGAAATTATCAAACCCAATAAACGTGCTATTCTCTGACATTCCTGACCAATCATAGAATGACTTCTGCAAAGCCTGTATAACAGGGTAGATCGTAAACACACAGAAGAAAAGAAAAGTCGGAATGATGAATGAAGCGATGAACAAATTCCGTTTCCACATTTTTGACTTGGTCTTCATTCTATCCTCACCGTCCTATCATTAAAATGGCGGAGAACTCCTAAGGCTAATGCCTCGCTAGTTCTCCGCACTGCTTCATTCAGTTCCTATTTCTTTTGTTTCGCTACGACATCAGATACACGTTTAACCCATTCTTCAGGAGTAATTGTACCAATCGTCAATGCCACTGTTGCATCTTGCATCGCTTTGTCAACGTCAGCCGCGAAGGAGACTGTTGGCACTACAACTGTTTCAGGAGATGACAAGAATTTCGCCGCATCTTTAACAAAGTTAGGTGCTTTGGAGGAGGAGATGTCACCTTTTACGTTGGAAGGAGCGCCGCTCAACTCAGCCCATTGGGAAGCTTGCGTTTTAGAGAAGACGAATTGCATAAACGCTTTTGCTGCATCTTTGTTTTTCGCTTTTTTCGCAACAGCAAACGTAGAAGTCGAAGTATTAGCTACAACTTTTCCACCTTTATCTTGTGTGATGGATGGAATGAATCCGAAATCAAAGGAAGCAGGAACGTCTTTGGCCATTTCGTTTGGCAGCCATAGACCGTTCGGGATAAAAGCATCTTTGTGCTGCAGGAACAAGGATTGGGAATCCGTGTGGTTGATTTGTACGGATGCTTTGTCGATGTAACCTTTGTCACGAAGCTGAACGATTTTATTAAGACCTTTAAGGATAGCTGGGTTTTTCCAAGCTTCTAGATTATTTGTAGACATATCTTGCAGCAATTTGTAGTCATTATTGTTAGCAGATACGATAGCTGGAAGCAATACGCCGCCGTTGATGTAGTATGGATATTTACCCGTGTGGATGAAAGGATTAATGCCAGCACCTTTAATTTTCTCACTTACCGCTAAGAATTCTTCGAAATCTTTTGGCTCAGCCCAACCTTTATCTTTGAACAGGGCTTTATCGTAGAAAATACCCCATGAGCTCATTACGAAAGGAACGTTGTAGATTTTACCGTCGAACTCTTGTGGTTTTTGAGCAAGCAAATCAATGATTTTCTCGCCGTCAACGTTTTTAGCATCTTTGATCCAATCCGTCAAATCTTCAAGCTGTCCGTCTGTAACCATTTGGCGATCGAACAATTCAGGTCCATCGATATATACGAAATCAGGTGGGTTTCCAGCGATCCAACGGGGTTTCATTTGTTCGTTGATTTTTGGTCCCGCACTTTCTTTAATTTTCAGATCAGGGTTTGCTGCTTGGAAATCAGCAATAACTTTTTTCCACCATTTGTCGCCGTAACCGCCAACAAAGTACTGGATTTCAAAATCACCGGTTAATTTTTTGGGACCAGCAGCTGTTGGAGCCGCTGAAGCAGCTGTAGTCGGCGCCGCCGATGCAGCTGGTTTTGTTGTTTCCACTGGTGCAGATTTACCACAGCCTGCTGCTACAAGTACCATGGACGCAGCCAAGCCCATTGTTGACCATTTTTTCATATTCATGTGTTCATCTTCTCCCTTTTTTAATAAGTCTGATGGTTATTTATGAAGTAGCGTAGTCCTAAATTTAACTTTCCTTGTAGTTTGCGCTACCAACTCCCTTCAGGTTATCATTTTGGCAAAAATAAAAAGAGCATAGTTATAGAAGAAGACTTACATTCTTCAATAACTAATGCCCTTACGGTAACATGTTATTAAAACTGACATATTCAATTATATTCGGCGTTTCGTGTGATTAAATCTTACAATAAAATGACATGGTCGTCAATACTTGATTTTAAAATTCATTTTACATTCATATTCTATGAACGACCCTACTTATGCTATGATAGAACCATATTCTTTAATCCCCAAGGAAAAGGTGATTCCTATGTCCAAACGTAAACCGATCATGTCCAATCGTAGAGCCAAAGAAGAAGTCAATAAGAAAGCGATCATTTGGACAGGATCCATTTTGCTTGTTGTCATCATTACTATGACGTTACTGATCATTTTGGACAAATGATTAGTAAAGAAGTGATTGAAATCATCACATTTTGAATTGTAATCGCTTTCCACATCGTTGTCAAGGGTAAAACTTGGAACGCCAGTACATCATGACAAAACCGTCTGAAGCATATTCAGGCGGTTTTTTGTCATGTTCCATGGGTTAATCAAGCCATTTATATTTCTTACTAGGGTTGCTGTCATTAGTCTGCAGTGGAAGACCAAAAGATTGATCTGGCTTCCCTCCCCCAGCTCCGAGTCCCGGGCTTCCGCCGCCACTACCATCTCCACCATCTGAATTTGAAGAAGGTGGTAATACCCCTTTACCAATCGTCACTTTCGTTTCATGAGTTACCATGTTATAAAGCTCTTCAATGTCCGCTTGCTGCATGCGAACGCAGCCATGTGATTCGTCTTTCCCGATGCTGGAGGGCTTATTCGTACCATGAATCGCATAAAGTGTATCCGACAAAGTCATTCCTCGACTGCCAAACTCCCCATTTGATTTGCCATTCGGATTGCGCACCTTTTCACTAATGAAGAACTCCCCCTGCGGCGTCTTCTCGCCTCCTAAGCCAACTGGATAGCTTCGGATGATGAAATCTCCACTAACGAGAGCCAAACGATGCTTATCGGTATCAATTACAATCCTAAGCGGTTCCAGCAGTGGGTCTGTGGAAGCTTTCGGTTGTGAACTAGATGGCGCAGCCTGTTCTTTGTGCTCTCGTTTCGGCTGCTCGTTTTTATCTACCGTTTGTAACGAAACCTGATCTTTCCCCGTTTTTGCGCTTTCAATTACCTTACTCACAGCTTGAGGGAAGGCCTCCTGCATTTCAGGAGAGAGTCCTGGCAAGAGATTATCTGGGTAAGGTTTCGTAAGCTGTTCAGGTTTCTCCGGCAGCGTTCCCGTCTTTTTTTGGTAGGCCTGGATTGCGCTTTGTAAGACAATAGCTTGCTCACGTTCATGCATCCAATTATCTATGACGGGAACAAGCGCAGAGCTATCTCCGGCCTGACAGGAACAAGTCTGAGACTGGTAATACTTTAATGCCGCTGAACCCCCGCCTCCACCTTTATTCTCAACGCTGATCAAAGGCTTCACTGACCTATTCCACTCGTTCCATTTACCATCCGAACTCCGAGGAACCCCCATGATGACAGATTCCCCGGCACCAGATCCTGAGGAAGACAGTACTTGTTGAAGCTTATTGCCCCAATCTCCATTAGAGAAATAGAGTTTTAATCCAGAAGTCCCTTCCTGTTTAGGGGTTGCAGGCGCATTAACTGCCGCTGGAGCTGCAGCAACAGTCTCATCTGGGATGTTCCCCGTATCGTTCTTCGCTAAATCCATTGCAGCGGGAACAGCTAGCAGGAGTAGAATGACCATTAACGGCATCCATTTCCCTTTACCACTGGGCTTGCTTTTAACAGATGTCACAGTACCTTTATGTAAGCCTGAAGCAGGTGAAATAGGTAAAGGACCTTCGATCGTTATTTTCTGGCGTTCGAAAGCCTCATAGATCTCCCCAGACTGCGCGAAACAATACGCTGCTTTGCCTTCCTTTCCTTGTGCTGCGTATTCCCTGCCTAATAAGTACCAAGCCATTTTATGATCAGGATGTTCTTTCACATATTTTTTGAGATAAAGAGGATCTTCGATCGGATTATGTTGGAAAAATCGTTCCAACTGATCAATGCGATTCTTGTCCTTCAATCTAGAAAACCTCCTATCGACAACTTTGTAACTCTCCTTCATTTATCGGCAAAATTTACCTAGAGATGAAGTCATGAAAAAAAAAAGAGCCTGGACAAGGGTTTCCCCTTGCCAAGCTCATCATGCGGATTGCTTATTTCACATAGGATTTCGTACGTAAAATGGCTGTTTGATGAGCGGCATCCCATTGGACATCTAAGCCGATTTGCTCTGCGAAGAAACGCACCGGCACATACGTACGGTCTTGTTTCACATAAGGAGAAGCATCCGTCACTTGCTTGATGTCTGATTGACCCGCTTGTTTACGTACTACGCCTGTTTCACCTATCGTTAGCTCAACTGTAACATCACCTTTGATAAGCTGAACGACTGATTTCCCAGCTAACTCAACATATTTGACTTCATAGCCAAATGTTTCACTAATGGCACGAACTGGAACCATTGTACGTCCGCCCTGTATCTCAGGCTTTGCATCGAATGAAATCACTTTATCACCATTTACCACTTTTACTTCGTTATTGTTTGCTAGATCTCCCGGCAAATGGTAAGGAGCTACTCTACGAATTTTGTTATTAGAGGAGTCTGCTACCACAATATTACCTTGTGCGGTTACTAGAACGTCGCTCGGATTGTAAAACTCAGCTGCTTGTTCCACGCCGTCCGTTTCACCAGTTTGGATCGTCCCAGCAATCGTTGAAACCTTACCATTCAGTAAATAACGAATCACATGATTTAAACTATCTGAGATTAAAACCCCGCCTTCGGAAGTAACTGCAAGTCCTTTTGGGAAGTCAAACTTCGCCTTAAGCGCGTCTCCATCCGCAAAGTCTCCACCTGCATATAACTCGTTTTTATCATAGATTGTATGATTGCTTAATTCGGGTGTCGATCCAGCCACCGTAGTCACAGTCCCTGCTTGGAGGTCGATATAACGTATACGTTGGTTGCCTGTGTCACTTACAAACAAATTGCCTTTGCTATCTAAAACCAATCCAGCAGGTTCATTGAACTTCGCCGTGGCTAAGCTGCCGTCTTGAAATTCACCAGCGAAAGAAGCTTCCCCTGGGCGGACTTGAATAGCTCGAGTCGCAGCCGCATTCAGAGTAGAAACACTACCATCGACTACTATTTTACGGATAACATGATTGAGCGAATCCGCGACATACAGGGTTCCATCTGCAGCAACCGCAACATCACTTGGGTGATTAAATTTCGCCTCAGCACCTTTTCCATCTTTACTGCCAGGAACGCCATTTCCTGCCAACGTGGAAACTTGTCCATTCGTATCCACTTTCCGAATTGCGTTATTAGCTGAATCAGCGACATACACATTCCCTTTGGCATCTACAGCTAACCCTGTCGGCTCATTGAAAAAGGCTTCTGACGATTTCCCATCAACTAGACCTCCTGTTGGAAAGCCTTGGTTATTCTTCGTCACAACAACTTCCGGGCCTGCAAAAGTGGTTACTTTTCCATCTGAAATTTTACGAATGAGATGATTCCGTGTATCCGCGACAAGAATACTGCCATCTGAAAGTTGAACAACGCTGCCTGGAGCACGGAATGCCGCACTTAGCGCATCCCCGTTCTTATCTTCAAAATCACCGATCCCTGCGAAGGTTGACACGTCTGATAGGATCTGTCCATTGCTGGTTAACAGAGCATCCTTCGACAATCCTGCCGCCCATGCGGATGAACCTCCCAGTAAGGTTGCGGCCACTAGGGATGAAACGAATATATGTTTTAAGGGTTTCATAGGTTTCTCCTTTTTGCTATGTTAAAATGATTAATTTTTATTTATTGGAGGCAAAGTGACTGTTGTCTCAGGTTTCACAGGAATTTCTACTTTCTGAACGTCTAGACCATTTTTATGAACAATGACGATTTTTTCGACTTTTATTGGATATGATGCAGGGGATACGGCCGAAACTGCAGTTGTCCCAACCGAATGACCATAAAACGGAATTGTTACTAACTTTTTAGCTCCATTTTTCACTTCAAGATTATTTGAATTTGGGCCAAAATTTGTCACTGCATACACAAGCTCTTTCTGTAAACCATTCGAATATTCTTTAATATGATCTGCACTATTGCTTTGGCTAAAAATATCCGAGTTACTTACCCATGGGTGGTCCCCGTTAACATTAAGATAAATATTGGAACCATAGGATAAGTGCAATTCTACACCATAGATTGTATTGTTGCCGACAAAGTCACTTAGATTAATATTTAAATTGAATTCACCAAAATTATTAACAGAGCCAGGCGCAAGGCTAATACTTGGTGTTAGTAAGGGGTCTGTCCCACCTGAATTCCCCGAATCACCACCTGATCCTGGTGCTGAAGTATTCGTCCCATTCTGCTTATCATATTGCGCTTCTGCTTCGGCTTTAGCCTTCTCCTCCGCTGCTTTCTTCTCTTCGAGAATCTTTTTCTTTTGGTCTTCCAAAGCCTTAAGCGCAGCAGCCAGCTTATTTTTGAGCTCTTCTTGCTTCTTTGCTTCTTCCTGTTGCTTTTTGAGCTTTTCTGCTTCAAGCTTTTGAAGCATCTCTTTCTTTATCTTTTCTTTTTCTGCATCGACACCTGCAGTTTTATCTAATTCTTTCACATTGTTTAAATCTAATTTTTTTTCTTGTTTATCGATTTTTGCATTTGCTTGTTCAATGATTTTATTCAAAGACTCTTTATCAACCTTATTTTCCGCGAGAGCCTTCTTGGCAATATTACCTATTAAGTTATCTAAGTTTTGTTTCACTTTATCTAATTCAGCCTGATCCTTCGCAGATAAGGAAGTTTTATCATCTACGAGTTTGCCATCTTCGATTTCTTTCTTTTTCTTAGCAATAAACTCATCATTTTCTTTATCCATTTCGGCTTTGTTCAGGATAATCTCTTTAATGATTTCCGGTGAAGCATCCTTAATAAAATCATTTAAATCAAGGAAATCTACTTTAAGAGACAGATCATCCGTCTCATCCCTAGCATCCAAAGAAATTTGTTGCGTCGGATACAAGTATGTAATAGTAGTCTTTTGAGTGGAGTCAGCTCCATTCGTTACCGTCGATGCGGAGACTTTCCCTGCTCCAACCGCCATCTTAATTGCGCCCGTTTTCGGGTCAACGGTAACAAAGAACTGCGTTCCACGAACACCCATCACGGCTGTTGGCGTCTCAACTTCAAATTCATCATCTGATCCAGCTAATGACTTCACCTTGACCCACATGGAACCGGCCCACACTTTAAGTTTGGATTTCTTATTTCCATTTGCGGTATTTAGGTCTGACACGTTAATCTCAGCATTTTCGCCTAAAGTTACGTCTGCGTCCCCATTGCTTAGATTAAGCGTAACAGATGAGCTAGCTCCTGTGTAAACCGTATCGCCTTGATTTAAACTCATACTTTCATAGGCATCGTACGATTTGGAGCCTCCGCCTTTCTTGATCGTTACATCACCGGATAATGTCGTAATAACAGCCACCCGAACGGTTTTTGCACCTACAGGTTTTATAAGCATTGCCGAGACCAAACTAAACACTAAACAAAAACTTAAGAATAATGCCACAAATGATTTCTTAGTTACTCCCACACTGACTTCCTCCCCAGCATTCATTTATTAGAGATTCCCGATAACTTCATATACCGCAACGGGCTTTTCTTTTCCTTTTACTTTTATTTCACCGATGGATTCTATCTCAAAAAGGTCTTTAACCCTCTCATAGGTCTGTTCACTGATTAGAATTTGACCAGGTTTCGCGTTCGATTCTAATCGAGCTGACAAGTTAACCGTATCTCCGATAGCCGTATAATCAAGCCTTAGATCTTCGGAACCAATGTTTCCAACAACCGCAGGTCCACTGTTAATACCCAGACCGAACTTCACTCCGATTCCATACTTTTCAATCAATCTCTGCTCAAGAACAGTAGCCTGCGACTTCATCTCAATAGCCGCTCGCACAGCCATCTCCGGGTGATTATCATATTCAATTGGAGCACCGAACATCGCCATGACACCATCACCAATAAATTTGTCGAGCGTTCCGTTAAATTTGAAAATAGCTTTCGTACATACATCCAAATACTCATTTAATACTTGAATTACTTGCTCTGGCTCAAGTCGTTCGGACATGGGGGTAAACCCGCGAATATCTACGAAAATAAGCGAGATATCTTTACGACTGCCGCCAAGCTTAACATCTTCACCTGATTGCAACAGCTCGTCTACAACCGTTTTGGAAACGAATCTTCCGAAGATACCGGTTACGCGGTTGCGCTCCTTCCGCTCTTCCAGATAATGACTCACCAACGACCAAATATAGATCGTAACCAGAGCAAATTGCGGGTATACAAGAGGAGCGAAGGTTGATCCAGCAATGTAGAAGGTTAACCATATTCCACCATAAATAACGAACATTCCCAAGAAAATAAATAGGGCCGTTTTGCCTTTATATCTATGAAATAAGAAAATGGCAAGCAAAGAAATAAGTAAGATAATACCTACGCCAAAAGGCTTAGTTGTATCTTTATAAAACTTGCTTTCTAATAACGTTTGAATCATATTTGCATGTATTTCGATCCCAAACATCTTAACAGAGCTGATCGGTGTTGGATATTCATCCTGCATGGCCGTTACGAAAGGTCCCACCAGCACTATGCTGCCTTGCAAGGGCAAGGGATTTTTACTATTAATAACATCAATGAAAGAGAGTGATTCATAACCTGTTGTAGCATCTACTTTCTGCCTCGGCAGTGTGAAAAACTCAGTAGTAACTTGATTTCTTTCGTTAGTCGGCATTACGATATTGCCGCGCTTCCATTGTCCGGTTGCTTCATCTCGCTTCACTTTGTCCTTATCATCCAGAACTAGATTGGCAAGCGCAACGCTGAACGCAGGTATGTATACTCCATTCTCATCAGGCAGCCCAACAGGCAGCTTCCGAGCCTTACCATCCTTATCGACAAACACATTAATATGTGCCATTTGCTGCCTACTGGTTGTTAGTGTTGGAGTGGGGTAGTCGATTTTCTCAGGCACAAGATCGCCTGCTTGCTCTTGCTTGGAGGGATAGTTAATTTGGACGGGCATGATGACATTATGATACTTGGCCAAAACATCAGCCAAAGCTTTATCGTCAGCGGGGTTTTTCGAAGGTTCAGCTAACACGACGTCGATACCAATTGCTGCTGCGCCTGACTGCTCTAGCTTCTCTATCAATTGCGCATAGGTAGTTCGATCCCAAGGAAATTTCCCGATTGCTTTAAGAGATTTCTCATCAATCTTAACAATTTTGATGCGATCCTCTGGCTGACGTTCATCCACAGATTTAGCTTTTCGCAAAACATCTTGGAGAGGCCCCTCAACAAAATAAAACAATCCACTAGAGTTAACCGTGTAGAAATATGTCGAAAATAACATCAACAAAAGTCCTACCGCTAAAGTTTGAATCCATTTCTTCTTACCCATAAGATCCTCCCAATGTTTACTAGCTTCATTGTAAGATGGCACGTAGAAAATGGCAATAAATAGTTACACGTAAATACAATTTATATCAAAAAAAGAGCTCAATTCCTTTTACAGGAACTGAGCTCTTTCGACATTCTGCGAATCACTTCACAAAATTATGTTTTTACTGATTAGCTAAAAGGTGTATCCGCTACTTTAATGGAATCCGTCGGGCAGCCATCTTGTGCATCCTGTAGATCATCAAACAGATCTTCTGGGATTTCAGTTACCCCTTTGTTACCGTCTCCATCAAAAATCACTTCAGCCAAACCTTCATCATCGTAATCATAGATGTCTGGAGCTGTAGCTCCGCAAGCGCCACAAGCGATGCAAGTATCTTTATCAACAAATGTATACTTTGCCATGATTTCTAACTCCTCCTCAAATTATCCTCAATGTAAAATATAATATAAATACGGACAAAGTTCAAACCTTAAAATTAATTGCTCTCAAAATATTGTTCAATAAAGTCAGCTATACCAGGGATATTGTTCAAATCGAAGGAAGGAAAAGCTGCAAAATGAAAGGTGAAATCGTCCATATCTGTTGCAATAGCAATGGGCTCAGGCTCAAGAACTTGAATAATTTCACTTTGCTCTAGTGTACGGAAGACAGCAATCTTTGGATGCTTTTCCTTCTTGAAGCCTTCGATAAAAACATAGTCTAGATGTGCATACGCACTTAACTGTTCTTCTAGACTTGGCTTTAGCTTCTTCTCGAACACATGAATCCCATCTGGTGATAGAGTTACAACTGCTTCTGCACCCGACTCTACAAAAGTTGTGGAGTCCGTCCCTGCTGCTTCTTTATAATGTCCATGCGCATCATGTTTCATTACGGCTATCCGATAGCCGCGCTGCTTCATTTCTACGATTAACTTAGCCACTAACGTTGTTTTTCCGCTGTTCGAATAGCCGGCAAAGCCAATACAATGCGCCATCTTTCGTCACTTCTCCTCTTCTTTGTGAAGGGGATTGTTCCTCAAATGATCCATTTGCAGGGAAGTCCCTCTCGCTTTATGATTTCTAATTAACGTAGCAGGATTGTCACCCATCATCCCTGCGGTTAGAATCGCATTTTCCCCAAATTTATCACGAAGTCCATCCATAATACGGTTCAAATTTTCTCGTCTAGGCTGCTTTTCATAATCAAATAGATCCAACTGAACGAACGTTTCTTCCTTCATCGTTAGATTCTGCAGCGTAATCCCAAGCAGCCGAACAGGGTTGCCTTCCTCCCATTGATGATCATATAACTGACACGAGGTTCGATAAATATCGTCCATATGCTCGGTTGGCGTAGGCAAGGTTACGGATCGTGTAATCGTCCTCATCTCCGGATCACGAATCGTGATTTGGATCGTAGAAGCCATCAGCTCCTGCTTTCGAAGTCTTCTTGCCACTTGATCTGCCAGATTTAAGAATACTCGGTGAATTTCTTTGGTATCGGTAAAATCCTGCGGAAGCGTCGTCGTATGCCCAATGGACTTACTCTGTTCTTGTTCGGGGTTTACCAGGGAATGGTCAATCCCATTAGCCGAACGTTTCAGATGTGCACCTAGGATGCCAAAGTGTTTACTTAGCAGCAACTCGTCCCCAACTGCCAGCTGACCTAACGTGTGGATGCCAAGTCTAGTCAGCTTATCCGCCGTCTTTTTGCCAATCCCATATAAATAGTTGCACGGTTTGTCCCACAATACGGTAGGAACATCTCGCAGACGAAGCACAGATATCCCATTCGGCTTCTTCATATCGGAACCCATCTTAGCAAGCAGCTTATTGGGGGCAACGCCAATCGAACAGGGCAGACTCAGTTCCTTCATGATCTGTTGCTGAATGTTATTCGCGATCTCAAGTGGCGTTCCAAATTGCTTGGACCCTGTTATATCGACGAAACACTCATCGATTGACATGGATTCCACCATAGGTGAATAACTATAGGCTATCTGCATAAACCGCCTTGAGAAGCTGCGATATAGCTCGAAATCAGGTCTTATCAGTATCAAATCCGGACACAACTTCATCGCTTGCCTAACTTGCATACCTGTCTTGATCCCCACAGCGCGCGCCGCATAAGATGAAGTAACAATAATCCCTTTACGAAGCTCAACACTCCCAGCAACAGCCAAAGGCTTTCCTTTATATAAATCAGGCTCAACAGCCTCATGAACAGAGCAATAGAATGCATTCATATCTATATGCAAAATGACTCTACCTTGCTTGGGATAATGATGCTGAGTTGTCACCATTTATATTCCCTCCCATTGATAAACGACCAACTATTAGAGCCATTTTCAGCATACAAAAAATTATACTTTCAAGCAAACGTATTTTTGCGTTATGATGTCTTTACCCATACTATTATGATATAATCGTAAATTATACATTAGCGCTTTAAAGCAAGCACAAGCACCTGCACATCAAGCACCGAAGTCACTTTGCTAGCTTTTGAAGGAGGAACCTATGCCAACATCAGTCAAAATCTTCGACACCACACTACGAGACGGTACGCAAGGAGAAGGCATCAGCTTATCCGTCGAGGATAAAATTAAAATTGCCCGCAAGCTCGATGAGCTTGGGGTTCATTATATTGAAGGCGGATGGCCGGGCAGCAACAGCAAAGATATTGAATTTTTTGAACGCGCTCGCGAAATGAAGTTCACAAATGCGAAGATTACTGCCTTCGGCAGCACGCGACGTAAAGATTCCATTGCTGCGGATGATATTAATCTGAACAGACTCGTGGAGTCAGGCGCTCAGGTAGCAACTATATTCGGTAAGTCCTGGGACTTCCATGTCACAACGGCTATTCAAACTACACTTGAAGAAAATCTTGCCATGATCTACGACTCCGTTCTTTATTTAAAAAGCAGCGGACTTGAAGTCATCTACGATGCCGAGCATTTCTTCGACGGTTACAAGAATAATCCCGAGTACGCGCTGCAAACAATCAAAAAAGCACAAGATGCCGGAGCTGATTGGATAGTCCTATGTGACACTAACGGCGGCTCATTACCTGGAGAAGTTACTGCCATTGTCACTACTGTTAAACAGAATGTCACCACCCCCATCGGAATTCACGCTCATAATGATTGTGAATTAGGTGTAGCAAACAGCCTTGCCGCTGTACAAGCAGGAGCAGGACAGGTCCAAGGAACTATTAATGGCTATGGAGAACGCTGCGGTAATGCTAACCTTAGCTCCATCATCCCTAACCTTCAGTTAAAGCTTGGTTATTCGGTTATTTCCGAGGAGCAACTCAAATCATTAACGCCAGTTTCGAGATACATTAGCGAAATCGCCAACATGCATATGCCTGTTAATCAGCCTTATGTCGGGAATGCGGCATTTGCGCATAAAGGCGGTATTCACGTTTCAGCCATTCTCAAGGATGCTAGTACGTATGAGCATACGAAGCCTGAACTTGTCGGCAATAAACAACGTGTACTTGTTTCAGAGCTTGCGGGGCAAAGCAATGTACTTGTGAAAGCCCAAGAACTGAATCTAGACTTTAATAAAGAACATCAGAAAACCAAAGAAGTCATTGAGAAAATTAAAGATCTCGAGCATCAAGGCTATCAATTCGAAGGAGCCGATGCCACACTGGAACTTTTGCTGCGCGAAGCATTCGAAGGTCTAGAAGAGATTTTCACATTAGAATCATTCAAAATGCTTGTTGAGAAGTCCGCTAATCAATCGGTTGTCTCCGAAGCCATTGTTAAAGTGAAGGTTCATGGCGAAACGATCTATACCGCGGCAGAAGGCAACGGTCCTGTAAATGCTCTTGACAATGCCTTGCGTAAAGCGCTGATCCAATATTACCCTGATATTAAGAACGTTCATCTCTCCGACTATAAGGTACGTGTCCTTGATGTGAAAGGCGCTACTGCGGGTAAGGTTCGCGTTCTGATGGAATCGACTGACTTCAATACCACATGGAACACACTTGGTGTGTCCAGTAACATTATTGAAGCGAGCTGGTATGCTCTCGTAGATAGCTTGCGTTATGCATTAATCGGAAGAAAACGTGTCGAGCCTGCGAACAAGGATCAACAAGAGCGCCTAGGTTTAGTAAACCATTAATGAGTAAACTTCACTCAAGGTTGAACGATCGCGTTTAAAGAGTAAAAAAGCTGCAAAGAGTACGCCAACCATCGGCGCTTCTCTTGCAGCTTTTTTACTCTTTAATGAGACTTGCAATTTTCTTGTCCAAATCTCTAGGAGAGAGTACATGAACAACCTCGCGAATGACCCCATTTTTATCGATTAAGAAACTGGTTGGAATAGCGACAACTCGATAAGTATCCGCATTCGTTCCTTGCTTATCTAATAACACCGGGAATGGGTATTTGTAGGTTTCCACAAACTTCGTAATGTTCTCCATTTTATCACCAGGAGTCACATTGACCGCGTAGAGATCAAACTGCCCTTGATATTTGTTGTACACATTAACCAGATCCGGTGCCTCTTCCTCGCATGGACCACACCATGAAGCCCAGAAATTAACGAACAAAGGCTTATCACGCGGCCCACCAATCGTGTAGTCTTTCCCATCAAGCCCTTTTAACGTAAACGAAGGGGCCAAGAAATTCACTTTTGGCGCTTGCTCAGTAGGCATAAGTGTCGCTTTATTCTCGCGTTGGGCGTTTTGATAAATAGCAAAACCGGCTAATATAACCACCAGGGCTATCACAAACACATTCCTCTTCAAAGCACTTCCACCTCCACTCTGTCTATATTATCTCCAAATTCGCCAAAATTCCAACATCAATGAAAATCCAAAGTATGCTTTCAACTTATTTGGGAAAAGTAAACATACATCATGTTCTGAAAGGACCCTCATCATAATGACTACAAAAGCAGCCAAGGGCAAAAAAATTTCCGAAAATATATTTGAAGACAAAACTGAAAACAAAATTGAAAGCAAACCTAAAAACAAATCTAAAAACAAAAAGGGCCACATCTGGGAATACATCGCAATAGCAACGATTCCCTTAGTTCTTGTGCTAGGTAATTCGATGCTAGTCCCTATTCTACCTGATATGCAGGAAAGGATGGGCATCTCGCGCTTTCAGAGCTCACTCGTCATCACCTTGTTCTCCATTACAGCCGGTATCATCATTCCTGTATCAGGTTATTTATCAGACCGTTTTACACGTAAAGCTGTCATCATCCCTTCACTAATTGTATACGGCTCTGCTGGCGTTCTAGCAGGCCTTGGAGCTGTTTGGAATTCCTATCCTATCCTGATAACAGCACGAGCTATACAAGGCTTAGGAGCAGCAGGGACAGCCCCTATCGCTATGGCTCTTGTAGGAGATTTATATAAGGGAGGAACCGCGAGTAAAGCGCTCGGGCTCATAGAGGCTTCTAATGGGGCCGGTAAAGTCGTAAGCCCGATATTAGGTTCTTTATTAGCTTTAATCGTTTGGTTTGCGCCATTTTTTGCATTCCCTATATTCTGTTTGTTAGCTCTGCTCGCTGTTATTTTTATGATTAAGGAACCGCCTAAAGAAAAGGAAGCGGAACCTCTTAAGGATTACTTGAAGCAAATTCGCAGCATTTTTCGGGAAAAAGGTCGATGGCTTATCCCTGCTTTTTTTGCTGGCTCCATTTCGTTATTTATTCTGTTCGGTGTTCTCTTTTACTTATCACAGATATTAGAAGAAGAACCTTATAGCATTGAAGGTGTTCGCAAGGGATTTATTCTCGCTATTCCTTTGCTTTGCATGGTCATTACCTCCTATACCACCGGGGCCAAAATCAAAGAGAACGTCATATTGATGCGTTGGTTAATGAACATCGGACTTATTCTGATGACCGTTTCGCTAGCATTAGCCATCTTCCTAAATACCAATCTCTACATATTTATCGGTTTACTTTCATTAAGTGGAATAGGTACTGGTCTGCTGCTGCCTTGCTTAAATACACTGATTACCGGATCTGTAGAGCGTGAACAGCGTGGAATGATAACCTCGTTGTACAATAGTCTCCGTTTCATTGGTGTAGCTTGCGGTCCACCACTTTTCGGTTGGCTCATGAACATTTCGGATCAAGCCATATTCATCACTGTATCCTCCTTGGCACTTCTCATGCTTGCCCTCGTATTCTTTTTTATTAAGCCTAAAGGGGAAATGAACAAAAAAGCATGATATACTAACCTCATTCTAACATGCACATCGATTAGGAGAGATGGATAGAGAGTGAATGTATATATGAAGGCAAAATTATACAAAGATCTTCACACGCATAGCTTGGAGCAACTTCCTGAAGAAGCATGCGGCTTCATTCTCGGCGGACAAGCCCATAACAAGAATGAAGCACTGCAAGCGAGTACCTTTATTCCTTTACGCAATATCGCAAGTAACCCAAGGAATCGTTTTGAAATAAGTCCCGTAGAGATGCTCCCATATCTTATGGACAGCAATAACCCCGTGATCGGTCTTTTCCATTCGCACCCAACGGCTCCTCCCGTTCCTTCGGAACAAGATCTACAAACACTCTGGCATTCGATTCCTACCTATTGGATCTTATCCTTTCAGCAACCGCAACTCCCCGAATTACAGCTTTACCAAATAAAAAAAGCCCCCCAGACCTCTTATCACAAACTTTCGTTTGTCATCGGTCAGTGATGGCTTAATAAGGCGTACAAGTCACCTAAAGTATCTACATTTCTTGACTTTATTTCCTCCATGAATCTAGACCACAGCTGCGCGGTCATAAGGGAATCCTCAAGCGCATGATGGCGATTCGTTATCGGAATATCATAGGCATGAAGCAGAGAGTCCAAACTCAAATTTTTCCTCTTCGGCATTAGCCATTTGGCAATCATCATGATATCGAGAACACGATGTGATAAGCTCACTTTGGACGTGCGCCATAGGGCCGAGTTCAAGAAGTTTTTATCATGCCCGGTTGCATGAGCAACCAGTATTCTTTGCCCAACAAACTCCAAGAAGTCACTTAACACCCCTATTAATTCAGGCGCGTCAGCAGCCATTTCGTTCGTAATACCGGTTAGGCTTACAATCTCATCCGGAATCTTACGTTTTGGATTTACCATACTATAGAATGTATGATTACTTTGCACTTCACCGCCAATAACAGAGACACCTCCGAATGATATAATTTCATCACCGTTATATGGAGAGAATCCCGTCGTTTCCAAATCAAAAACAACGATTTCCATCGAGTGAAGCGGTATTTCAAACAGGGAATCTTTCCTTTGCTCCTTCAACATGGAACGAATAAAAGCCATCTGTTGAGCACTCTGTACATCAAACATAGACGTAAGCGCTGGCGTAAGACCACCCATTTTGTACAAATGCCACATTCGCCCAGCCGGACGCATATCTTTCATTTCGAATCACCTCTCCCTACCAATGAAACATAAATCCCGTTATATCTAACCTTTTTCTGTCTCTAAGTGTGAATCGATTGATTTTCTAACATACTTTTGTAACTCCATCCCCGTACGCAGGCATTGTTTTAATTCTTGCTTTATCTCTTTGGTCAGCTTTTCAGCGCTTAGCTTGCCTCTTGTCGTATACATCTCGCCATCAAGCTGAAAAGGTGTCAAATCTCTAAGTTTAAGCGCAACTCCAAAAGCAGCCTGCCATTCAACGGCTAATTGCTTAGGGATGAAGGAAGTTTCCTGCAGTAATCTAATTCTCTCTAACGTTGATGAGTGCATGATCCCTGCTTGAATAGCAAGAAGTCGAATCCCATTTACTATAGGAATATAAGCGCCATATTTAATGTCAAATCCACCTGCATCCTCCCCATATCTCTCTGTAATCAGATGTCCGAATACGCCCAATGTTATTCTGTGATGGAGTGTATTGGATAACAAATACTTCAAGATACTCGGATGTTCCTGAACATAAGCAAGAAACTCGCCTTTGAGCCGATCAACTAAAGCTTTAGAACCGAAGATACAGCGCATATCAGCAAGGATGAGTAAATAACGAACATTTTCCCAATCCGGTTCCATAAACCATGCTGTCATCATCTCAATATACGAGGATAACGACTTACGCCATAGCTTGTTGCTCGAGATCACATTGCCTTCACAAGGCGGATAGCCCAAAACATCAAGACCACGAAGGATACAATCTACAAGTTTGATAAAATAGTCATCTAATTCTTCCTCTGTGTGAACTTCACTTTCTTCATAAATGAGTCCGTTATCTTGATCACTCCAAAGCGTCTGTTCACGTCTTCCTCCACTGCCCAACAAAATAAACGCATAAGGAACAGGCGGCTTCCCATGCCCTTCATCCTCCAACATATGTTCAGCTAGTTCTATCGTTCTGTGAATGAAAGCATCGTGTATTTGATTCACTTTTCGCCCAATTTCAGGTGAATGAGAGAAAAGGAGATGCTCCCGAAACATCTCATGCACCTGATCTCTGGTTATTCGCATCTCATCGAACTGTTCCGATTGATAGATGCGTTCCAGGATCTGTTCCATTGAGAGATGATTCATGTTGCATCCCCTTTGCTCTAGTAGAAAGTGTATGTGGTATTAAATGGACACGCCGTTTTGAGCTGCTTTTTTCATTTGTTCCGGATATCCATACGAACCATGCTCAGACAAATCCAGACCGATAATTTCTTCTTCTTCTGTTACACGAAGACCAATTGTAGCTTTCAGAATTCCTAAGATAATGAAGGAAAGAATAAGAACGAATACTAATGCTCCAGCTAAACCAAGTGCTTGAACACCCAGTTGGTGCAAACCACCGCCGTAGAACAAGCCAGCACCGCCAACACCAACCTTCGCTGAAAGCTCAGGTGTAGCGAACAAACCAGTGGAAAGAGTACCCCAAATACCAGCGATACCATGAACAGAGAAAGCATAGATCGGATCGTCGATGCCAGCTCTTTCGAACCATTGCGCAGTGAAAAATGTAACAATACCAGCTACTGCACCGATGACGATGGCAGCCCAAGTATCTACGAAAGCACACGCTGCTGTAATCGCAACTAACGCCGCAAGAACACCGTTCAACATGCTAGGAATATCTGCTTTACCAAAGTACATCCAAGAAATGATGAGAGCCGCAACCCCGCCTGCCGCAGCAGCCATGTTCGTTGTCAGAGCAATATAACCGAAGAACCCATCACCCATTGCACTTAGTGTACTACCTGGGTTGAAACCGAACCAACCGATCCAAAGAATGATAACACCGAGGACAGATAACACTTGGTTGTGACCAGGAATCAAGTTTGGCGTTTTATCTTTATTATATTTCCCAATACGTGGTTTTAACAAGATGGTAGCTACGAGTGCTGCTGTTGCACCTTGTAAGTGAACAACCGTTGATCCCGCGAAATCTTGCATACCAAGCTTGCTCAACCAGCCGCCGCCCCATACCCAGTGAGCAACGATTGGATAAATCACAACTGTAAACAAAATTCCGAAGATGAAGTAAACTGGAAGTTTTGCTCTCTCTGCAAAACCGCCCCATGCAATCGCTAAGGATACACCTGCGAAGGCTAATTGGAACAAGAATTTAATACCAATGGGTACATCTGAGAAAGAAAGGGATCCGAATGCCGCTGCTGCTTGATCTTCTAAACCTGTAACGAAGAACCCTGTCGTTCCGAAGAAAGCATTTCCGTCACCGAAGGCGAAACCGAAACCTACAGCCCAGAAAGCGATGGCGCATAAGCCAAAAGTTAAAATTGTTTTACCGGCTACGTGACCGGCATTTTTCATTCTAGTAGACCCCGCTTCTAATAATGCAAAGCCAGCTTGCATGAAGATGACCAAGATAGCTGCTAACATAACCCAAACTGCATCGATTGCACTTTGAAGTTGGGGTACTGTCGCTTCATCTGCAGCAAATGCGAGAGTAGGGAACAATAATGCCATAACGCCGAAAGCTAACAACAACTTCTTAACCATACGACCACTTCCTTTTTAATGTTATATTAAGTAACATGTAATGAAACTCTTAATGTCATTATATACAGGTTAAATGGGTTTGACAATAGGATTTTCTTTAAAAAATTGAAAAAAGCGAAAAATAACCTGACATCGAACAGGCATAATTCGTGTTTTCGTTCATATATCGAGCAAAATGTTACAATTCCTATCCTAAAATCCATGTCAGCTTTGAAAAGTATTACGTTTGACTGTACGGTTTGTAATCAGGTATCATTAATATATAGAAGAATTCATACAAAACATTGGAGTAGAGGTGAACTTATTATGGGGAAAGAGAAGCTTTATAAAATCGGAGAACTAGCCAAACTTGCCGATGTCAGTTCTCGAACCATTGATTACTACACCAAGTTGAACTTGATTGAACCCGAGAAAAGATCAGATACAAACTACCGCCTTTATAGTGATGAAACTTTGACTCGACTTAAACGTATTGAATCTATGAAGAACGAGAAATATACCTTAGAGGAAATCAAAGCGAATTTACAACAATGGAGTAAAGTGTCCCCAGATGATACAGTGAGAGATAAGCTGACATCTATCCAGCTTCATCTAGAGCAGCTAATGAAAGAAGCTAAAGAGCTGGGACCCATCATCCAACAGTTGAAACCAAATCAAATGAAGAAGCTTTCCCGAATACTTACTCAGCCAACTGCGGCCTGTATTGAAGCGCTTATTGTTCTTCTAGGTAAAAATCCGTTCTCATAACGAAATACGGAGGAATGTCAAATGTTTTTTCATCCCATGGATTTTCTCATTATTATTGCATTCGGACTTTCGTTGTGGGCCTCGTTTCGAGTACGGGGAACATTCAACAAATGGTCCCAAGTTCCAATTTACTCAGGAATGACAGGTGCTCAGGCGGCAAGACGCATGCTCGATGCCAACGGACTGTATGATGTTCCCGTAGAAGCTGTACCTGGCACCCTATCAGATCACTATGATCCAATAGCCAGAGTAGTACGTTTATCTGAACCAGTCTATTACGAAAGCTCCATATCTGCTGTTGCTGTCGCCTGTCACGAGGTAGGCCATGCCATTCAACACCAAGTTCACTATCCCATGCTTGTCGCAAGGCACCGCATGTTCCCGGTTGTCAATTTCGCCTCCGGTGTAGCTCCCTTGCTCATACTAGCCGGCTTCTTCTTCCAGCAGATCCCATGGC
This sequence comes from Paenibacillus sp. J31P190, assembly GCF_059692075.1. Classification (NCBI taxonomy): domain Bacteria; kingdom Bacillati; phylum Bacillota; class Bacilli; order Caryophanales; family Paenibacillaceae; genus Paenibacillus; species Paenibacillus sp. J31P190. Next base: position 155,954 of record NZ_JCAUAS010000003.1, read on the forward strand.
TGCTCGGTCTTGGCATTATCTTTTTCGCAGCAGCTGTTGCTTTTCAATTAGTTACACTTCCAGTGGAATTTAACGCCAGCTCAAGAGCCCGAGATTTAATGATCGCTGAAGGCTTCATCTCTAATGAAGAAGAACGCGGGGTAGCTAAGGTATTAAATGCAGCCGCTCTAACGTATGTCGCAGCCGCTTTAATCTCCGTTCTTGAACTTCTGAAATATATTATGATATTTAATGGCCGTAATAGTGACGACTAAAACACAATAGCTCATCTTGTACGGTGTTATTCACACATACAAGATGAGCTTTTTTTTCATTGAAAGTAATCAGATAGAAACCGTCTGAAAACTTCAGCCACCAAAGGAAGCTTTTCACCTTTTCGGCAAATTAAACCGACAGTTCTAGTGACCACAGGATCAGTCACACGAATTTTGACCGGCTGCATTTGACCGCTCTCCATTAAAGCCATGGAAGGAAGCAAGCTAACCCCCATACCCGCGGCTACTAGCCCGCGAATGGTATCTGTTTCTTCACCTTCGAACTCAATCTTCGGAACGAAGCCCGCTTTCATGCAAGCCTCCATCACAATCGTACGCAGCGTATATTCTTCACTAAACATAACGAATGGTTCATTCTTTAATTGTTCCAGTCGAATGGATGTGTAATCCGCAAGGATATGGTTGGAGGGAATAATCGCATACAACTCTTCAGTTAACAAAATTTCACCCGCAACATGTTCATGCGATTCTGGAAATGGCGAAATGAAAGCCAGATCTATCTCTCCCTTAGAGACATCTCGGATTAAGGACGTATAAGTCCCTTGACGAAGCCTGAATTTAACGTTAGGGTGATCTTTTTTAAAGGCCGCAACGACAGCAGGCAGCAAATTGATAACCAGGCTATGTGGAAACCCAATGCGAATTTCCCCAGCTTCCGGGTCAAGAAATTCATGTATCTCACCAACAGCGCGTTCCAAGTCCGTCAGTATCCCCTCGACCCGGCTTAGGAATAAATGACCTACTGAAGTAAGATGAAGATTACGTCCTTTTTGCACGAACAAATTAATGCCCAGTTCTTCTTCTAAAAGATGAATCTGCCGGCTAACGGCTGACTGCGCCACATGCATTTCTTCCGCTGCTTGGGTCACATGCTGCTTTCTTGCTACTTTTACAAAATACTGCAATTGTCTTAATTCCACTTGGATAAATCCCCCGACTTTTCTTACGTGATTACGAGCTTATGCGATCTTTAAACATTTAAATTATAGCCTTACAGTAACGATTGGACAACCTAAGTTCAAAAAGCTTATAATAAATAAGTTGTTATTCAGTATGGAAATTAAAGGAGGAAACAGTTCACATGGCACAAGAACGTACTGGTGTTGCTACCATTAAAGGCAATCCGATTACTTTGGTAGGACCTGAAATTAAAGTGGGTGACAAAGCACCTAACTTCACAGTAAACAAAGATTTGATGACTCAAGTTTCCCTCGCAGATTATGCAGGTAAAGTAAAGCTGATCAGCGTTGTTCCATCTTTGGATACAGGCGTTTGTGATGCACAAACTCGCCGCTTCAATGAAGAAGCAGCAGGTCTAGGCGACAATGTTGCTGTTTTGACTATCAGTGTTGATCTTCCTTTTGCACAATCCCGCTGGTGTGGTGCGGCAGGTATTGACAAAGTGATCACTTTGTCTGATTACAAAACAAAATCCTTCGGCGAAGCTTATGGCGTATTGATCAAAGAACTTCAACTTGATATGCGTTCCATTTTTGTTATCGACGCGAATGATACCGTTCAATACGTTGAGTACCTAGGCGAAATGACAGCTCACCCTAATTACGAAACAGCCGTTGAAGCTGTCAAAAAATTAGTTTAATAAGCACAAAATAAAACAGCAAGGAGGCCTAGCTTCCCTGCTGTTTTTTTTGTTTTTGTTTTTGTTATCCTTCAATCTTATATGGAGCAAGCTTTCTGTCTAATTGTTTATAAATATCTATAATTGTACGGTAATTGGAACCCAGATCCCCCATTGAGCCTCGGGATGCTGAATAAATGTCTACCGCGGTTTTCACGGGATTAATCCCAAATAGCGTTAACGTAACATCCTGTGTTCGTCCAGTCATTGTTTTACGTTCCGCTAGAATTTCACCTACATTTTGAACTTCGTGAAGAAGTTTATAGCCCGGCGTTTTTTTCAGAACGGCAGTGACTTCTTCCCATACTTGTTCTTTAGGAAGCTTATAATATCTTGTTTTAAGCAAAGGATCTTTGGCTTTATCTCCGGTCGTTTCATGACTGCGAAGTAATCCGATTAAAGTTCTCTTAAGCAAAAGCCTTTTCCCCCTTCAATGAGTACATATAGACCACTTGCCATTTCTACACTGCTCTCTATCTTACCATTGTTTAGGCTTAAGAAAAAGAGGGGAAATAAAAATCGGAGGATCGCTCCTCCGATTTTCCATTTATATGCCCTATTTTATTCCCCAAAAAAAGTGGCGTAAAGTAAGTAAGCATTCAATCCTGCTATCAAAATAGCTACAAACCAACTTAGTAAAATCATCCACTTTGGCGTTACAAGCTCCCCCATCTTCTTTCGGTCCGAAGTGAACGTAACAAGCGGTATAACAGCAAAGGAAAGCTGCAAGGATAAAATGACCTGACTGAGAATGAGTAAATCGGTAGCGCCGCTCTCTCCATAAATACCGATGACAATGACCGCTGGAACGATCGCGATCATTCGAGTTATCAATCGGCGCAGCCAAGGAGTGAGTCTGATATTAAGGAAGCCCTCCATTACAATCTGACCGGCAAGTGTACCTGTAAGCGTAGAGTTTTGCCCTGAAGCTAGCAGCGCAACAGCAAATAGAATACTCGCGGCTCCTGTGCCCAGCATAGGTCCCAAAAGGTGATAAGCATCTTGTATCTCTGCTACTTCCTTACCTGCTGAATGAAAAGCCGCTGCAGAAAGAATGAGTATCGCGGCATTGACGAACAAAGCCAGCATTAAAGCTACCGTCGAATCTATTGTGGCAAACTTAATTGCTTCACGTTTACCTTCTACCGTCGGCTCGATTTTGCGTGTTTGGACGATAGAAGAATGCAAATATAAATTATGAGGCATGACAGTAGCTCCTAGAATACCTAGGGCGATATATAACATAGCAGGATTCGTTACAATTTCCGTTTTAGGAATGAAGCCAACGGCAACAGCTGCAAAGTCAGGTCTCGAGAAAATAAGTTCCATCACGAAACAAAAAGTAATTAGAGCGATTAAACTAATGACCATGGCTTCAATATATCGGAAACCCTTTTTTTGCAGCATAAGAACCAACAGAACATCTAACGAAGTAAGAATGACTCCATAAATAAGCGGTATACCGAATAGTAACTGTAAGGCAATCGCAGCGCCAATGACTTCAGCTAGATCACATGCTGCAATAGCTAACTCACATAACAACCATAGTCCGAATGAAACTGGTTTACTATAATGATCACGACAAGCTTGCGCTAAGTCTCGACCTGTAACAATTCCTAGGCGGCCAGACAAAGCTTGCAGCAGAATCGCCATTAAATTTGATATTAAAATAACAGAAAGCAATGTATATCCGAATTGGGAACCACCTGCTAAATCAGTCGCCCAATTTCCCGGATCCATATACCCTACGGCTACGAGATAGCCCGGACCTACAAAAGCAAGCAGTTTACGGAAAAAGCCCGCTTTCTTTGGTACGCGCATACTATGATGGACTTCAGGCAGACTAGGCATTGACGTTTTGCCTTTCCATCCACTGGACTCTTGCTCTGGTTTTTTATATGCTATACCCATCTGATTACCCTTCTTTCACAAGACCAATAATGTTGTTCAAAGGAAACTTTATTTATGATTATACTATATGCCCCTATCTTATGCTATAGGTAAACAATCATGTGCATATAAAAAACATTTTCCCTTAGGAAAGTTTTTTAAAAGGAGGAATTTAAGGATGCTAATTCGCCCAGTTAAAAGTGATCAAGAGATAAGGAAGGCTTATGAAATTGAGACTGCTGTCTTCTCACAGGAGGCGGCTGCCACAATAGAAGCTTTTCAAATGAGAAAGCATATGTTTGGATCCTATTTTCTTGTGGCAGAAAATGAACCAGACCATCAAATCATCGGCGTAACCAATAGCGTAAAGATACATAATAAAGAATTAACTGATGAAAGTATCAAGCAGGAGAAACAGCATGCTGAGGACGGACAATACCTCTGTGTTTTGACCATAGCCGTTCATCCGTCCTTCCAACGACGCGGGATAGCCACTGAACTTCTGCAACGTATCATCGAAATAGCCAGAAAAGATGGTTTGAAAGGGATTGTTTTAATGTGTGAAGAGCATTTAATTTCATTCTATGAAAAAAATGGATTTCTTTATGTAGCTCCATCAGTTTCTAAACACGCTGGCATCCAATGGCATGAAATGAATTTAATATGGAAATAAAATATCCCCGTAAGCAGGATTTCCGTTATATCGTGCGAATATAATAATTAATAATCTTTGTATATTTATTAAACAAACAAAGAATGAAAGAGAAAATACTAAATCATAACAATTGAACAAAGGAGGCATCTTCATGTCATATTTCATGGGCTTAGATTTAGGAACTTCAGCAGTCAAATGCATTCTTGTGGATGACTCCGGTCAGGTCATTGGCAGCCATAGCGTAGAATATCTGCTTCAGCAGCCCCATCCGGGATGGGCAGAGCAGCATCCGGAGGATTGGTATAACGCCACAGTCAAGGGGATCCGCGCGCTTTTAGAGAAAACAAGCGTCGCTGGCGAAGCCGTCGCTGGCATTGGCTTCTCCGGCCAAATGCATGGGTCGGTATTCCTTGACGAGGCGCAGCAGGTCATCCGGCCTGCGCTGCTGTGGTGTGACCAGCGCACCGCGGAGCAGTGCGCTTACATTGAGTCGACCGTCGGCGAAGCCGAACTCGGCCGACTAACGGGCAACCGGGCGCTGACCGGCTTCACCGCGCCCAAGGTCATTTGGCTCCGGCAGCATGAGCCGGAGAACTACGCGCGCGTTCGGCATCTGCTGCTGCCGAAGGACTACGTCAGGCTGCGCCTGACGGGAGCGTTCGGCATGGACATGGCCGACGCAAGCGGCACCCTGCTGCTGGACGTCGCGCACCGCAGCTGGTCGCAGACCGTCACTGAGCGGCTGGACATTCCTATGGAATGGCTGCCGCCGCTCTATGAGTCCGGCGACGTGGCCGGACATCTGCTGCCGGAAGCTGCCAGCCTAACCGGCCTAGCCGCAGGCACCAAGGTCGTCGCGGGCGGCGGCGACCAAGCTTGCGGCGCCGTAGGTGTTGGCGTCGTACGCCAAGGCATCGCCTCTGTGGCGCTCGGTACGTCCGGTGTCGTCTTCGTTCACGACGACACCTACCAAGTAGATGAAGCTTATCGGCTTCATTCCTTCTGTCACGGTGTGCCTGGCAAGTGGCACCGCATGGGGGTGATGCTGGCCGCTGGCGGCTCGTTCCAGTGGTGGCGCAACCACTTTGCGCACGAGGAGCTTGAGCGTGCGCAGCAGGAAGGCAAAGACGTCTACGAGATCCTGACATCTGCAGCAGCCACAGCCCCCCTAGGGAGCGAAGGCTTGCTATTCCTGCCCTACTTATCCGGGGAGCGGACACCGCACCCCGATCCGAAGGCTCGAGGCGCCTTCATCGGTCTAAACCTGCGGCACGAGAAAGCACATCTCACCCGTGCCGTTCTCGAAGGCATTACCTTCGGGCTCCGCGACTCGCTGCAACTAATCCGCGAGTCCGGCGTTGAAGTCACCGAACTCCGCGTGAATGGCGGCGGCGCCAGGAGTCCATTCTGGCGTCAAATGATTGCCGACATCTTCGGTATCCCTGTGGTCACTGTAAATTCCACAGACGGCCCTGCGTATGGTGCTGCTATCATGGCTGCTTCCGGCGTACTGCAAGAGGATATAACTACTCTCTGCGAGAAATGGATTCATGTCACCGATCGCGTAGAACCAAATGTCGAAAATCAAAAACAATATGAAGCGTACTATCAATTATATCGCGGTCTTTATGGAACACTTCAGAACACATTCCATCAGTTAAGTGATTTGGCTGGTCATTGAACATAAACGAAAAAAGAGGTTGAAACAGGAAATTACCTGTTCAACCTCTTTTTAATACAAAAAAACCCGCCTATGCCGTCCGGTTTTGGTGCTTCAAACCCGCTCTCGCAGGTGGGTGTCCGCAGAGGTGTATTTGAGGTCCCCTTTCGAGGGCATGTCAGCCACACTTCAATGTAGGTCTCCCTAGAAACAGTCATTGGTTTAAAACAACTTAAAACCGTTACGTACATCGCAGGATTCTTTTGTATTTCTTATTATAGTGCCGTACCGGTTGATTATCAACTGGTAGGTTTAGTCTTTAGTCTTTTCATTCTCATCTTTTTTATGCAAGCTAATTTCCGGCTTACTATCTTCTTCACCTTCAGTTAAAGCTTCTGTTTCATTTTGTGCTTCCTCTTCTTGCGCTTCAGCCAGTCTCTGTTGTTCCTTTTCTTCTAGTTCTTGCTGTTTCGTTTGGAGTTTGGTGAAGCTGCGGTTAAACTGCCAGAACGAGAACGTCGCCATAATACTTCCCATAAAGAAAACGACAAGAAAGAAATTAAATTTGGTCAAACAAATATAAAGAATGGCTCCGTTACAAAGCAGCAAAACAATCGAATTGATTGGATTACCAATGGTAATCAATACAGCATTCTTCAAAATTTGTAAAACCTTCATATGCAAATGAACCATAATCGAGAAGAAATTGAACAAAGAAATGATAATAATGACCGTGAAAGCAATAAATAATACGGCCAATAATTTCAGTGAACTCCCCTGTTTCAAATAAAAGAAGTAGTTCACCGCAATGATAACGAAAATGATTACGAAGAAAATGCCACCTACCATGCTTTGCAGGTAATTTTCTTTATATCCACGGAAAAATGTTTTCAATAGTGGTACATCTTCTTCTCCTGTAACCCATTTCCGAGCAACGGCAAACATCGCGGAAGTTGCAGGAAATAAAGTAAACGGTGCCAAAATGGCGATAATGGGTAGTGATGCCTTCAATGCATCAACGGATGGACTCACTAAGCCCATAAAAGCAAAAAAGAAAACCGGAATCGAACATAGCATCCAGAGCAAATTAATGACCGATAAACGCATAATCCACTCTGATATTCTGTACAGTCCTCCCATAACTCCTCTAAACTCCAAAACTGCTTCCTCCTTAGCGTTTCCTTCCGGAAACTTTCTACGTTGATTGTTGAAACGCATACATCTCAAGTTGTCCTACTTTTACATTGGTTTAATTATAGCCTATTTTTGAACATATAGGTAGATGTCTAGTCGTTCTAGGTACTTTTACATAGTATAGTATTATCAAAAAGAACTACCCCCAAATCATTTTCAGGAGGTCGATACTATGTCTCATCCAGTTGGAACATCCGTAGGTGCCATTTTGGTTCTCTTCATCTTACTTGTTATCATCACTAGCTCTTTCGTACTGTAAACCATATACTCATAACAAAAAGGCGAAGATCCTTCTGGATCTCCGCCTTTCTTTTATTGGGGTTATTCCCCTTATTTATTCACTAATGTATCTTCGCTCTTACGTGGAGCTCTGGAACGATCGCGGTTACCGGAGTTGTTGCTTCCGTATTCACGGTTTCTGGAAGATGAACTGCTTCCACCTTCTCTGTTTGAACCGTAATCTCTGCTATCTTTACGCGGGTAACGGGAGTTCGAGCTGCTGGAACCAGTACCGGAGCTATATCCGCCACCTTGACGACGATCTCCTGAACCTGAACTTGAGCCATAGCCGCCGCCAACTCGTCTACCTGAGCTGCGCACATCGAATTTTTTCTTTCTTGCACGAATCGGATCTTCAGGTGTTAACTCAATATTCGTTTCCTTTTTGTCGCCTGTCAGAAGCTTCATAGCTGCAGCAAGGAGATTTACGGAATCATATTGCTCTAACATTTGAATAGCTAAGCCTTTGAATTCTGCTTGTGTATCGTTTTGAAGCACATCAAGAATACGCTCAGCAGTCATTTTTTGTTTACCTTCAATGGCTTCAGCCAAGCTAGGTAATGGTTTTTTGTTAATTTTGTGGCGTGTAACTTTCTCGATAAAGTGCAGGTGATCGATTTCTCTAGGTGTTACAAACGTCCAAGCTGTACCTTCTTTACCCGCGCGGCCTGTACGACCGATACGGTGAACATAGCTTTCTGGATCTTGCGGAAGGTCAAAGTTAATTACATGAGTAACGCCGGATACATCTAGACCACGCGCAGCAACGTCTGTTGCTACAAGTACATCAATGCTGCCATCACGGAATTTTCTCATCACATTATCGCGTTGATTTTGGGATAAGTCACCATGAAGACCTTCAGCTGCATAGCCTCTTTTTTGAAGAGCTTCTGCCAATTCATCAACCCGGCGTTTGGTACGACCGAAGATGATGGCAAGATCTGGGGCTTCCATGTCGATCAAACGGCTAAGCGCTTCGAATTTTTGTTTTTCGTGCAATTCGATATATGCTTGGTCAATCAATGGTGCGCTAACTTGTTTCGGGATAACCGATACGTGCTCAGGGTTACGAAGAAACTGTTGTGCCAATTTTTGAATATTAGTTGGCATTGTCGCAGAGAACAACATCGTGTGACGCTCTTCTGGAACCAATTTCAAAATGGACTGAATATCATCCATGAAACCCATGTCCAGCATTTCATCAGCTTCATCCAAAACCACTGTTTGTACATCGTCTAATTTAATTGTTTTACGGTTAATATGGTCAAGTAGACGTCCCGGTGTACCGATAATGATTTGCGGTTTTTTCTTCAATGCACGAATTTGTTTAACGATATCCTGTCCACCATAGATGGGCAAGGAACGAATGCCTTTGAAACGACCGAGTTTCTCAATCTCTTCCGCAACCTGGATGGCAAGTTCCCGTGTAGGACACATGATAAGAGCAGAAATGCGCTCTTCTTTCATATTGATTTTGTGAATAAGCGGAATACCGAAAGCAGCTGTTTTACCTGTTCCTGTTTGCGCTTGCCCGATTAAATCCCGGCCTTCCATGGCCAAAGGAATCGTTTTTTCTTGGATCGGCGTGGACTCTTCAAAGCCCATCTCGGTAATAGCGCGTAAAATCGTTGGCTCTAAACCAAACTCTTGAAATGTTTTCAAATATATTCAATCTCCTTTTGTACAGGGCAGGCTAATGCCTTGTATCTTTTTTACCCTTAAGTACGACTTCCTATCCGTGTCTATAGTTTTATTGGTGGAATACACTTTCGATTTAACATCTTCCATGATCCAACTGGCCGCCCTTAAGAACATCTAAAATATTATAGCACAAGTCATACACACATTTCCAGTAGCGTCTTACATAATGAGAACGAAACCTAACGCATAAGCTAAACGTATTACAAGGTAGAACAATAAACGGAACAGAGGAGAGTTTTCAATGTCCATATTTAAACGAGTCAGCAGCATCCTGCGTAGTCAAAAACAAGAACCAACAACAACACCTATAGGTAATCCACTTGAAGATGCCCGAGTTGGGGATATTGTTAATGTAGACTTAGAGGAGTACGTTGTTTCCGGCAAGGTCATTTATTTTGACCGCGGGTTTGCTCCACATCGTTACGCTTATTATTTACAAAGCGGCAAAAATATTCAGTGTTTGATTGTGGAAAAAGGGCGAACCTATGACTGTTTCCTTTGCAGCTTTGTCGAAGGCGCACTAGATGATCCGAATGATGTCCCTACTCGTTTGGAGCTTGACGAAGATGTTACCTTCGAGTTGGAGTTTCATCGCAATGATGTCACTAGGACGGAAGGAAACACCGACTTCCGCAGCGGAGACGACATCATCTTTTGGAGATATTTTGGACCGGATCGTAGATTCTTCTTCCTCCAATGGCAGGATGGCAAATTTATTGCTCTTGAAGGAGAGCGCACGCCGGGCAATCAGATTAAATTTTTGAAATCGACGCCCTAGACAACCTATGTTATCATTAGAAATGTTTGGAAAGGAGGGATTACTGAAAAGTGAAAAGATGGACTTCATGGGTTTCTTTCTTATTGATCATCGCCCTTCTTACCGCGTGTGGCGCTGATGCCGGACGTTATATCAAAGATCAATATCCGTTAGTTAGTGTTGACGGCAAAGGGAGCAATCTCTCTAAGGTTTATCTAGTTGAAAACAAAAACGTCCCTGCTGTTGCAGCTGAACTAGCCTCAAAAGAGTCACCGAAGGAAAAGAGCAAGGAATCTGATGATCAAATGTTCCTTGTTTATAATGATAAGGTCATTAACGTCCAAAAGGATCCTAGTGATAGTAAAAACACGCTTGTTCAGATCGATAGTATCGAATATGCCAAATCACATTACGACTCCTCGTTCCTGCAAGGTTATTTGACAGCCACCCTGCTTCAATCCCTATTCGGTGGGGGATGGTTCAATAATAAACGGCCTTACGACGATTATAGAGGCTATACCCGGACACCGACTTATAATGCAGGCGGCGGCAAGGCGACCACTCCAACAACGGATGTATCGAAGGATAAGAAGCCAACAACGTCAGATCGAACGGGCAGCTTCAAGAGCGGTACAGGTACGCCAAGTTCAGGCAGCGACTCTACAACCCGCAAAAATGATGGCTCTACACCAAACAAGGTAACTAAACCATCTGTTAGTAAGCCAAGCACATCTAAGAAGACAGGCTCTTTCAAGAGACGTTAATTATTTGTTTTTGTAAAGCTGTTGTCCATGAATTGGACACAGCTTTTTTTATCTTAACCAAGAATTAACTTATTTCCATTAAAGTCCATTTAATTGACCTAGGGTAAATTATGATTGAAGTTTTAGAAGAATGAATTATACTTGCTTTATGCTGCATACTATTTTAGAGGTGATTTGTTTTGAAAAAGGCGCTAGACGCTTTCATTATTCTAGTTGGCGCACTGCTTGTCGCGGTCGGCTTCAACATGTTCCTCATTCCTCACCAACTGCTTAGCGGCGGGGTTTCTGGATTTGCCATGATTATTGGTTATTTTACGAATTTTAACATTGGTTTCTTGTATTTATTGTTTAACCTGCCATTGATGATTTGGGGATTGGTTTCAATTGGACGTAGATTTATTATGATCAGTGTAGCGTCGGTCATATTAACGGCATGGTTGATGCAAATTATACCAACAAGCTATGTCGCGCAGGAACCCATTCTTGGTGCAGTTTTTGGGGGAGTACTCATTGGAATAGGAAGCGGTATCACCTTAAGAATAGGTGGCTCAAGTGGAGGCTTTGATATCGTTGGCTTGATTTTGACTCGAAAATTTGATTTCCCTCTCGGAACCCTTCTTTCATCCATGAACGGTGTGGTCATTGTTGCACTAGGCTATTTCAAGCAAAATTGGGATCTTGCTCTTTGCTCGATGCTGGCCATCTATATAAGCGGGAAAGTCGTCGACGCCATACATATTCGCCACGTCAAAGTGACCGCCTTCATTGTAACGAAACAAAAGGATGAGTTGATTAACGAGCTGCTTCTCCTGCCTAGAGGTGTTACTTTAGTTAAGACAGAAGGCGCTTATACGAAACAGCAGCATGATATGCTAATGACCGTCACTACGCGCTATGAACTCGTAGAATTAAAGCGAATTATTAAGAAGATAGACCCGAAAGCATTCGTGAATATCGTTGAAACCGTTGGTGTCGTCGGAGAATTCCGCAAGCTTAAGTGAGAAAACCTCTATCGAGGCCATTCAAAGATGAGCGACCGCGTTTAGATGTAAGTTTTATCGCCAATAAGAAAGTTGTTTTCGGGAATCGAAAACTATCTTTCTTATGTGGAGAATAATCGAGCAATCCGCCTCTTTATTCCAAGTTGAATTGTGTTATAATGATACTAATTTCATATAGTTCTGGTTTCAACGTGAGTGGTTCAGGCGTAATTCGTATTCTAATCTTTTGATTGGAAGGGTGATGCTTGTGGAGACAGTCAAATTATCCAGGATTGTAATGAAATTAACACCCGAGTTGTACCCCTTCTTAACCAGCTATGAGCTGGACTCCGAGATCGTCCTCCGGTTTGGCATTGAGGCGCTCGAAGCAGAAGATGTCATGGAAATCATTCAGTTCAGCATTACGGAACATCATAAAGACGCCCTTTATCATTAAGGGGCGTCTTTTTCTGTTCAACTATGCTTTATTCATACATTGTTATTGAGTTTGTAATAATTAGGGTATATAGGTTATGATAAGAACATGATATAATAGTATTAAGATAAACTAATGGAGGTGTCTGGAATGGGAGCATTATCTCCTTGGCACATCATCTTAATTGCAATTGTCGCCCTTCTTTTGTTTGGGCCTAATAAACTGCCTGAACTTGGCAGAGGTTTTGGCAAAATGTTTCGTGAATTTAAAGATGCAACGAATGGAAATGGCGGTAATACAGCTACTGATGATCAGCCTGTACCGGTCCGTAAAGAGATTAATCCTGCAGAGGTCACGAATACCGAATCAGGACAAGTTCAGAAATAAGTCCAAACACCCGGCTAATTTTGCTACCGGGTGTTTTTATTTATGATTAGCTTCTTCTACGCATTACGGCTTGAGTACCGAAAAACATGCCTGCTGCTATTGCCGACATGACTGACGCAAACACATACATGCTAGCGCCTCCCCACTGCTCACTCAACCATCCGCCCACCGAGCCGCCGATAATTCCCGCAAGACCCATGAACACCATAGCAAGAATGGATTGACCTGTTGAGCCAAATTGCTCAGGAAGCAGACGCACGACATACTGTACCGCAACGATCCACAAAACAGCAAAGGTGAGCATATGTGTCGTCTGCAAACCAATTAACACCCATGGATCGCTGAATAACGTGTAGAGTAACCACCGTATCGTATATAAGACCGAAACGAGACCTAGGATGGTCAGTTCGTGATAACGATGTATGTACCGATTGATATAGGCAAATACCGGAATTTCCGTGCATGCCGCAATGGCCCATGCCCAGCTTACCATAGAGTCCGTAGCACCTAATTTACTCAGATATAAACCTAATAGTGCATCGTTCATTCGATGAGGAATTGATATCATCAGTACCATGACCATAAACCATAAGAAGTTTTTATTTTGGAAAATAGTACCGATCGTACTTAATGTTATTCGCTGCCCGCTGCCCTTCTCGTCTTTGATAAAAGCTAGCAGTAGAAATGGGAAGATCCACAACGCCCAATAAAAATACGGTATGTTGGCTACTCCACCTAATTCTTCGAGTAAAAGACCCGAAATTAGAGCAACACCTGAGAATCCGATTGAACCCCATAATCGGACGGATCCATACGACATCCCACGATGCGCGGTTGATTTGACAACCAAATTGTCGATGAGTGGAATGGATGGCAGCAAGAAGAAATAAAGCATTAAAATAAATCCAAGGGTAAGCCCGAAACCTTTTGTTAAAAACAAGCCAAAGCTTCCTAGTAAGGATAGGCTCCAGAGTAAAAATACGATATTCTTCACCGAGTTGAACCGGTCGCTGACATATCCCCAGAATGGCTGTGCGAATATGGAGATGAACGGACCAATCATCATTAAGAGTCCAATCTCGCTTGCTGAATAACCCTTACTTTGCAAATATAAAGGTAAATAGGGCAATAAAATGGCACTAGAAGCATAGTAAAAAAAATTAACGCCAGATAACGAAATAATTTGTTTATCAAGTTTCAATAAAGGGTACCTTCTTTCTACAAACCTCTACAAATTTCCTCTGTGCGTAGTTTCGTGCTTGCTTTATAATAAAAGCTAGAAACAAAGATTGGAGAGGACTTATACATCATGGAAATATTACTTGCTTCACTTGCCCTAATATGGGGTAATGTAACGGCCGCTAACCCGGATGCCAGCTTTGAACAGCTCGTGCAAGCTTCTCTGAATGCGAAGAATGCAGTGGCGATTGTTCAACCTACACCATCCCAAGAAACAGATCCTTTAGCACCTGTAAACAAATTGGATCCGCAGAAGGACGCACCGGTAATTAAAGGTATTTACGCCACGGCTCATAGTGCGGGTGGATCTCGGCTCAATACACTTGTGAAGCTTCTCGACGACACAGAACTGAACTCACTGGTCATTGATGTCAAAGATGATTGGGGCTACATCACATGGGAAACAGGGAACGCCGAGCTTGATGCCATGGGAACGACTCAGAAAATTATAGGTAACATGCCAGGTTTAATGACCACCTTGAACGAACATAACATTTATCCAATTGGTCGTATTGTTGTATTCAAAGACACAATTCTCGCCAAAAAGAAACCAGAATGGTCTTTCGTCAATCCAGATGGAACTCTGTGGGGTAACGGTAAAAACCCACCGGACAGCTTCGTAAATCCATATAACAAAGAAGTATGGGACTACAATATCGCAGTAGCAAAAGAAGCCGTAAAAGCTGGATTTAAAGAAATTCAATTCGACTACGTCCGATTCCCAGAAGGTTTCGAGAAAAGAGCTGACATTCTCAAATATACGAAGGATGAACGTTCACGTATTGATGCTGTCGCTTCTTTCGTCAAATATGCCAAAGAACAATTACAGCCGCTTGGTGTTCGTGTATCTGTCGATATATTTGGTTATGCGGCCTCTGTTCCGGCAGCCGAAGGCATTGGTCAAGATTTCGAGAAAATCTCTCAAAATGTGGATGTCATCGCTCCCATGATTTATCCGAGTCATTATAGCACTGGCTGGTTTGGCTCCAAAGTGCCGGATGCAGCGCCTTTTGTCACGATCGATGGAGCCTCCAAGGATACAACCAAGAAACTGGAAGCCATTGATAAGAAAGGTTGGAAGCCGATTGTTCGACCTTGGATTCAAGATTTCACTGCTTCTTGGGTACCTGGTTATATCAAGTACGGTAAACATGAAGTGGAAGAGCAAATACGTGCTTTGAAAGAAAACGGCGTGAATGAGTTCCTCCTATGGAACGCTAATAACAACTACACACCTGGTGTGAAATATTAACATGGAGACACCCTGAGGCTCAGTGAGCTCTCGGGGTGTTTACTTTCGTTTTCGTTTTGATTTATCATATAATTAAAGGAGTTGAAATGCTATGAATATTGTCGCCATTACTGGGATGGATTTGACTTCCATGCAACAGCAGATGCCGCAAGACTTGAAGGAACGCTGTCAATTTTATTGGTTTAAATCTTCAAGTGAAGCTGGGGAACACATTGCTGATGCTGATGTAATTATCACAGCTGGCCGCTTGAATCCGGATGCCCTCAAGCAGGCGACCAAGCTGAAATGGATGCAAACCATATCTGCCGGCGTGGATAAACTCCCCCTCCAAGAGTTAGCCAGACGTAATGTCATACTGACCAATGCCCGTGGGGTACATACGATCCAGATGAGTGAATTTACGCTAAGTCTCATGCTGCAATGGGTTCGTAAAGCGAATCTTCTTCATGAGCGTCAGCAAAGTAAAGTATGGGACAATCAAGTCAGTTTTGGTGAGCTTTATGGTAAAACGATTGGCATTATTGGTGCAGGTGCAATCGGCGAAGCTGTTGCTCGCAAAGCTAAGGCCTTTGATATGACTGTCATTGGGTTGAATCGTTCTGGTTCGATTGGGCCTGCCTTCGATTCGACGGTTAGCGGGGAAGAAGGATTAACAACTTTGCTTACACAAAGTGATTTCGTCGTTCTTCTACTTCCTAGTACAGCTAAAACGCGAGGTTTCTTGACCAAAGAACATCTGCGTTTAATGAAACCAAGTGCTTTCTTAATTAATCTGGCTCGCGGTGATGTCATTGAAGAAGAGGATTTGATCCATGCGCTGCAAGAAGGCCAGCTAGCAGGCGCAGCACTCGATGTTTTTGAGCAGGAGCCATTACCGTCAACTTCTCCCCTATGGAACATGGATAATGTTATTCTTACTCCGCATATCGCTGGATCTTCCGCTCACTACACAGAGCGAGTTTCCACCATTTTCTATCATAATCTAAGAGCTATATTAGATGGCACCGAAATGATGAATGTCGTAGATTTAACAGAAGGTTATTAACATACGTTAACGTACCACAGCCCAAAGTGGATCTCCTAGGGATGTGGTACGTTATTTTATTTGTTCGGTATAACTGTGAGCCCTCTCATATAAGGTCTCAGAGCTGGCGGCAGATAGATTGAGCCATCTGCTTGCTGATGATTTTCAAGTAAAGGAATAAGAATTCTTGGCGAGGCGACAGCCGTATTGTTAAGGGTATAGCAATAACGCAGCTCACCGCTCTTATCCCTATAACGTAAGCCACTGCGGCGCGCTTGAAAGTCCAGAAGGCTTGACGACGAGTGCGTTTCTCCATAGCTATTCCGGCTAGGCATCCACGTCTCAATGTCATACTGCTTGTAGTTTTTGGCGCCCATATCTCCTGTACATACAGCAACAACACGATAAGGAAGCTCAAGTAATTCTAAAATATCTTCGGCATTCCGTGTGATTTGATCTAACATTTGATCAGCAATGGCGGGATCATTCTCACAAAGAATCACTTGCTCGACCTTGGCAAATTGATGAACACGATATAATCCGCGTACATCTCTGCCTGCCGAACCCGCTTCTTTACGGAAACAATTCGATACAGCTGCCAGTTGTATCGGCCCCTTTGATAAATCTATGATTTCATCCGCATAATACGAAACCAACGGACCTTCCGATGTGCCTACTAACCATTTATTCTCATCCTGTAATTCATAGGTCTGGTCCTTCCCAGCCGGGAAAAAGCCCGCATTCTGCAGCGTCTCTTCCCGCACCATCAAAGGGACATCCATCACCGTAAACCCTCGATCTGATAGCAGATCAAGAGCAAGCTGTTGAACAGCTCTGTGTAAATAAAGCCCCATCCCTTTGAGGTAGTAATTTCGGCTTCCAGCCACTTTCACTCCGCGGGGGAAATCGAATAAATCTAACTCCTCACCGATTTGCATATGATCACGAGGCACAAATTCAAACGAGGTAGGCTGACCCACTACTTTCCGTACAACATTATCTTGATCGGTAGCCCCGATTGGAGTTTCAGGTGAAACCAGATTCGGTACGGTAAGCATTAACTCCTTGAAACGCTCCTCCAGTTTCGCAAGCCCCTCTTCGTATTCCGTTAATGTTCGGTTCCAGCCGCGGACCTGATCTTTCAAAACCTCAGCTTCTCCCTTACTCTGCTCAGCCATACACTGAGCAATCTGAGCAGATGCACGATTGCGTTCTGTGCGAAGCTGATCCACTTGTTGATGCAGAAGCCTTTTCTTCTCATCTACCTCAAGCAGCTCATCAAGGGGACATTCTACGCCTTTATTTTGTGCCGCTTCCTTCACTTGATCCTGATGCATCCGAATCCATTTGATATCCAACATACCACTCACCGCTTCCTTTTCTATTATGGGAAAAAGACAAAGAACGCCCCTGTCCGATTGGGACGAGGAGCGTTCTGCTCGCGGTGCCACCCAACTTGATGATAACATTAACATGTCATCATCCGCTTGGTTCCGCGATAACGGGCGGTGCCGGTTTATTTAGAGTAAGACGATGTATTCTGCGCCTTACCGATCATGAACGTCTCCGAGTTGGATGCTCTTCACAGACCTAATGTCGCTTTGTATGTTGTTCGATATTATAAACGAAGATATGATACAGGTCAATAAGCGTTTGTTCCAATGTAGACCTACTGGGATAAACGACTTGCCAATTCATAAAGTTCTGTATTAAAAGGGCGCTTTGTATTGACAACTAAATCAATATCAGTAGCTACTAACTCCCCTTTGATAACACCGCAAGCTTTGGAAGAATCGCCCTCCATGAGCTTACGTACAGCGAAATCACCGAGACGGCTTGCCAAGATTCGGTCATTATGCGTAGGAGCTCCGCCGCGTTGAATATGGCCAAGTACAGTTACTCGAGGCTCAATACCAACATACTCATTAATCTGGTTAGCAATCCCATCACCTGTTCCCGCTCCTTCAGCAACGAGAATGATACTATGACGTTTGCCATGGGAGAAGTTATCCTTCATACGGTTAGCTACTTCATTAATGTCGACCTCAACCTCAGGAACGATAATCGTTTCTGCACCACTAGCTAGTCCAGCGTAGAGAGCGATCTCACCGCAGTGACGACCCATGACTTCTACTACGGATGACCGTTCATGCGACGTCATCGTATCACGAAGCTTGTTGATCGCATCAACAACAATGCTTACTGCTGTATCAAAACCGATCGTAAAGTCAGTGAATGGGATGTCGTTGTCAATTGTACCAGGCAGACCCATCGTTTTGATGCCCAATTTGCTTAGCTTATTGGCACCTTGATAAGATCCATCTCCGCCAATAACGACCAATCCATCGATACCGCGTTTACGTAAGTTTTCAGCTCCAATTTGCTGGCCTTCTGGCGTTAAAAACTCTTTACAACGAGCTGTTTGTAGAATAGTCCCCCCACGTTGAATGATATCCCCAACGCTGCGCAAATCCATTTGGCGAATATCATCGTTAATTAAACCATGGTATCCACGTTGTACCGCATAGACCTCGAGACCATGGAATAATGCGCTTCTTACAACCGCACGGACGGCCGCGTTCATTCCCTGAGAGTCTCCGCCGCTTGTGAGAACGGCAATTGATTTTACTGCTGACATTTCAATTCCTCCTAATATAGGGATCTTTGGGTGTAGCCCAAAGTCTCTCCGCTTTGGGATCTTTGGGCGTAGCTCAAAGTCTCTCCGCTTTGGGATCTTTGGGCGTAGCTCAAAGTCTCTCCGCTTTGGGATCTTTGGGCGTAGCTCAAAGTCTCCCTGCTTTAATTCTTCTGAATGTCATTCATGATGACGTACGGATGTACATGCTATTTAGCCAGAAAAATAACCGGGTTAATGGACTATTTTTCATAAGACGCTTCGATATTTTCTTCACTTGCTGTTGGCCGTTGACCTTTGGATCCGACAAATAGAGCGCAAGCAAACCTTCGATTATCATACGATGAAATCGCGGATGTTCCAAGAACAAAATTTTGCTACGAGCTTCTTGTACGATAAAGGCAATTCTCTCAACGGTTGCTTCCATAGATTCATAATAACTGCAAAAGTTCAGGTCTCCACCCAAGATATCTTCTTCCTGGTCGATTAAATAATCAAGTAGAATATGCAGTCCGCACACATAGGGGAAATAAGCCTCCCGTATCGAATCGACCTGCTTTTCACTCAAATGAGGATCACAAGCCGCAAGGAAAAGCATAAACATGCCTAACGTTGAACCTGTTGCTGCTGCAAATTCATTCCAAAAAATATGGCTATATCTATGATGATGTTGATCCCACCACTGATGAAGCTCAGGCTCCCGCATATCCTTGCGAATATGCTTGTACACTTGTAAGTCGCAGTATAAGGCCACAAAATCTCGCACCTGATCAGCTACTTGAGCATATGACGGAAGCAAACTAATACAAGACTGACACTTTTGGACGAGATCTCTTAAATAGTTTCCGTCCTCTTTCTCTTGTCTGTATGCATAATAATCGTTCAAAGGCTTAGAAGGATCAACAGCATCCAACATCGATTGGTGCAATTGACGGAAATCCTGAGGATCCAAGGATGTACTGCGATCACATAGATTGTCTAAATAATCGCTAATCGTTTGAAACGCAACAATGAGCGGGATGAGTACATGACGCATCGACAAATTAGCAGCCGCATAAACAGCGCCACCTTGACAATGAAATTGTTTCGTTGCGATGCTGGCTAATGCTTGGGTACGCAGCTCGCTATCTGGGATATTCTCCGCCTTTGATTTCCATATGGAAAGCTGATCGCTTACGTCCGGTAAAATATATCGGTACACCCTGACCATTAATCTTATTGGGCCTTGTGGAACCTTTGTGCTACTTTTGTCCAATTGCTTCAAGCAGACTTCCTCCACAACTTTGTTCATAGCAATACTGCAACAATAACTGCATTTCATACCGTTGAATATGCCGTAACCATTCATCAACAATAGGATTTTGAACCAGGGATACTTGTAACTCTACGATATCGATGAATACACAAGGGATCCATTCCGGAGAAGTAATAAGCACTTCAAGCTTCTGACGAAGGGCTTCATTGTCCAAATCCGCTAAGTCTTTTACTGTCAAATATTCACTCACATGTTGTAGTAAGTTAGAGAAAATAGGATGATGACCGACATCGTTGAACCAATACTTCGCATTGCTGTAGTCCCCCTCCATCCGATGCATCAGAGCATGCCAGTAGCTGCCTGTTGCATTCGTGATTTCCTGGGCAATATCATGGGATTTATCTAAACTCTCATTCAGTAAAAAAAGACCCGCTTTAATCGCCAATCCATAAGACTCTTGCCCCGGACTGCCTTGGGTCATCATAGCTGGGACAAGCGCTTCAATGCGTGCATCCATACTTCCATCCCATTCTTCTATCGGATATAAAGCAGGTAGATGCTCCAAGAGCGGCTTTGCAATAGCTTCCAGCCAGTTATCCCCATCCTTATTGCTATGCATGCAGTCATTCTCCCTTCATTGACAACCATTATTGGTGGGTTTTCGATTCCAATTCCTGATTCGCCCGGAACCAAAGATGAAGATCATTTATGATAGAAGCTAAGTCAGCAATTTCGGAATTCAAACGGCATGATGTGGGAAAATCGTCTTCCTTGTCCAGCTGATTTTGTTTGTAAATAATCGTCGTCTCTAGCTTCATAATACGGTCAGGTATTGCACCGCGAATTTGTTCCCAATGTAATAAAATATCAACACGCACACTGGGCGGATAAGAATCCCACTCCGCTTCTAACACGGGAATCTCAATTCCTAGTCTAGCATCATAATGAAAATAGCAGCTCATTCTTCTGTTAAACCTCCTTGCAGTAAAAACTGGCTGCGACTTGTTCAAGAAACATTCTACCTTTAAATGTATCACTTCAAACCTTGGGTTTCCAGTTAAAATTGTATGTCAACCTGATTTCATTTTCTGGTATACTTAAATAACGTTTTTAAAAGGGAATTTTTAGTAAGAGTTACTCTTACTAAGCCAGTTTTGCTAAAGCAAAACTCTAAGGAGTGCGATTTGGATGACCGCTAAGACAATAAAAGAAAACATCTCATGGAAACAGCTCATCTCCTTTTTCCTCCCCCTCGGCCTTTCAGCAACATTAGTTACCCTCTCGCATGTTATTATCAACAGCACCTTGGCCAGGGCCGATAATCCGGAAGTGGTCATTGCCAGCTATGCGCTGCCTTTAAGCTTACTTGGCCTTACCGAAAGACCCGTTGTTTTACTGCGACAAGCTTGCTCAGCACTTGTAAGAGACCGCATCTCATTTCGAGCCATGGCAGCGGTTAGTTCCTATGTATTTGCGTGCATCGTTTTAATTGGTCTCATTTTATGTTATACGCCTGTTGGAGAATGGGTATTTCTTTATTTTTTTGGAGTTGAACGTGAATTATTAGATACTACACTTAGTGTTTATCGCATCTTGATGTTCGTTAGCATTTTCTCAGGACTGCGGTGCTTATTTCACGGTATAATTATTTTTAATATGCGGACCAAATGGTTGACCATTGGTATGTGCGTTCGAATCGTCGCTATGTATTTGTTATCGTTATATTTTATTACGACAGATAATGTTTCTAGTGGCCGTGTTGGCGCCATTATTTTCTTAGTGGGAATGATTATTGAGGCTATGGTTGCTATATGGGAAGGAACTAACTTACTTCGAACCGTCATTCCAGAGAAGGCACCTGATCATCCGATTGAAACCAAACAACAAATTTTCAGCTTCTATAAGCCCCTTCTGTATTCTTCGATCATTGCCGTTATCATTGGACCTGCCATAAATGCCATACTAGGTAAAACAACGCATATACATTTAGCGATCTCCTCTTATGCGATTGCCGGCTCCTTAACTCAATTGGTTTTGAGTTTCTTTTCTTACATTCATCAAATTGTTTTGAATTTCTATCGCAAAGATGCTAGAACTGTCGTCCGTTTCGTCATCCTTCTTAGCTTTATTCCAGGAGCACTTATCGCTATTCTTGCCTATACAGCTCTCGGACCTTGGTTTATGACACATGTCATGGGTGTTAATTCCGAACTGATGCATGCAAGCTTACTTGCCATGCGTATATTTATGATCATGACGCTTGTATTTCCGTGGCTGGATTACATGAACGGTATTATTATGCTGAGAGGCCAAACGAAAATCATGGTTTTCTCTCAAACAGCGAATGCTATCGTTACCGTGTTAACCTTATTCATCGCCATTTCTAATGTACCCGGCTGGAATGGCTTGATCGGTGCTCTCGCGCAATCGGTTGGCATGCTGGCTGAGCTTCTAGTTGTGTTCTTAATACTCAAACGAACATCGGAAAATGGACAAACGAATTTTTCTACAGAAAATTTGTAAAGAAATCGAGTGATAACTACAGATGAAAACGTCTATACCTACAAAGCCGCAAGACCACCTACTCAAATTGTTCACGTTTTCCTTTTTTATGACGATGGGGATTGTCGTTACTTTTTTCCCGCTTTACTTTGATTACAAAGGATATTCCAAGCTTCAAATCGGTTTGCTGTATGCCATTGGACCACTGATTGGGATAGCGACCAACTTGCTGTGGGGATTCCTTAGTGATCGCTTCCAAACGGTTAAGAAAATCATGATCATTCTGATTATTGGGCAGCTGGTCACAGCTATCTTGGTATTTACTGCGGGCTGGTTCTCCTTGCTGTACATATGCTTAGCGATGTTTTTCTTCTTTCAGCAGCCCGTTAATTCATTGAATGACAGCCAGTTAATGCTAAGTATTCGAGATAGCGGTAAGAGCTACGCCTCCTTCCGCGTCTGGGGATCCATTGGTTTTGCTGTATCTGCCGGAGGTTTTGGGTTAATTCTTAGACACTACGGCACTGGGCTCACGCCAATATTATGCCTACTTACCATTAGTTGCACGTTAATCATTGTCTTTTTGCTAAAAGATGCGCGTCAAGGTGGCAAGAAGATGGCATTCGGGGGCATGCTCAATATCATTCGTTCCAAGAAGTTCATCTGGTTCTTAATGTTAGTAATTATTATGTCCGTTTCACATCGTTTCAACGATGGATTCCTGGCCTTGTACATGCGCCAGCTTGGGGCATCTGACTCTTTGATTGGCTATGCTTGGATGACCTCGGCTCTTAGTGAGATTCCGGTGTTTTTCTTTCTAAGCAAGCATGGACATAGGTTCAAAGAATTACCCCTGCTTGCCTTTGCTGGAATCGTATATGCCGTGCGTTTCTTCATTATGGGTTCCATTCAAGATCCTACATGGGTCATTGGCGTTCAATTGTTGC
Organism: Paenibacillus sp. J31P190; assembly: GCF_059692075.1. Classification (NCBI taxonomy): domain Bacteria; kingdom Bacillati; phylum Bacillota; class Bacilli; order Caryophanales; family Paenibacillaceae; genus Paenibacillus; species Paenibacillus sp. J31P190. The sequence continues at coordinate 179,425 of NZ_JCAUAS010000003.1, forward strand.
ACAGCTTAACATTTGGTATCTTCTTATTCACGGCTAATCGCTATATTAGTCAACTCATTCCGGATGAGTATCGCTCCTCTGGGCAAGCCATCTTCGCTGTTGCGTGGTCTAGTATTGCAGGACTAATTAGCGGCACATTAGGCGGTTGGATTTTTGATCTAGCTGGTGGAAGCACAGTCTATGTTATTGCAGCTTGCTTATCGATCGTCGCGGCTATTGGATTTCTGGGCACTCATATTTTTCAAAACGATGAAAGTGAAAGCATGCCTAGTGGTCGATAAGTTTTAAATTGAAAGGGTTGATCACGTGTTAGCCATTGAACGGTTGTCTCACAGCTTCCGCACAGGCCAAGAAGAAACTCCCGTTCTTCATGAGCTGAATTTCCGCGTAGAGCAAGGAGAAATGGTTGCTCTGCTCGGCAGTTCAGGCTCTGGGAAATCAACACTGCTAAATTTGATGGCAGGCCTAATGAAGCCCACCCGCGGCAGTATTTTAATCGCTGGACAGGCCATTGAGAAAATGAGCGAAAACCGCTTGGCGGAATTTCGGCGGACTCATATCGGATTTATCTTCCAATCTTATGAATTAATACCACATTTAACCGTTCGCGAGAATGTGGAATTACCACTCGTATTCCAAAGTGTCGCAAGTCAAGAACGTAAACAAAGAGCGATGGCTCTCTTACAGCAGGTGGGTATCGGGGATAAGTCAGATATGTTTCCGTCACAGTTATCTGGAGGACAACAACAACGTGTCAGTATTGCCCGCTCCTTGATAACGAAGCCCGCTATCGTCTTTGCCGACGAACCTACAGGCAATCTGGATACGAAGACGGAGAAAGAGATCATCGATCTCCTCATTGACTTGAACCAGAATGGCATTACATTCGTTATTGTTACCCATGAGCATGAAGTTGCTCGCAGAACGCAGCGCATTTTGCAGCTTCGAGATGGTTATTTACTGGAAGGAAATGAGCAGGAAGGTGAAACCGGATGAAACTTAAGGATTACCTTCGCCTTGGCTGGGATCAGCTGCAGCGACGCAAGGTTGTGACAGCGCTTTGTACCGTTGGAATTGCCATTGGCTCGGCTTCCATCATGGTTGCTCTTGGCTTTGGCGAATCAATTCAACACTACAGTCAGAAACAAATGAGCTTCTATCTCAAAACCGATGAAATCACCATCGTTGACCAAAACAGTGATCCTAACAGTCCTTCTAAAGTTACGTCAAGTAAGCTCGATCTCATTCGTACCTTTCCTCATGTTAAATCGGTTGCTAGTTTTCAAGATTTAGGACAATTCAGCTTCACTGTCGATGACGGCAAACAAAGCTATCTTAATCTCAAGGCAACGGAGTTGAGTACTTTAGAGGAATTTGACTCCAAGTTCCAACAAGGAGGGGCTAGTGATCAGGATAATAATATCGTCCTCAATTATGGGGCTACACTTGGTGTCTTGGATGTAAAGACGCAGGAAGTACGTAATAAACTTATGCAGCAAAATCCTAGCAAGGAACAGTCCGAAACCTATCGTCAAATGGGTGCTATCCCTTACCCTCTATATCAAAAACAAATTTCATTGAAATCGAATAATAACCAAGAGCAATCAGGTAACCAATCAGGGACAACAACCCAACCAAATGAGGTGACAGTTCGCGTCATTGGCGTACTGAAGAAGCCCGATGGATTGCCAGAAACCATGCTGCAAGGGAACAAATCCGCCTATGTCTCCCCTGAAACAGGTCTCAAAATTCTACAAGCCCAAAATAAATCCTCAACAAATAGACATGTTCAATATTCAGAAGTTAGAGTCAAAGTTGATAGCAGTATGAATGTGAAACAAGTTGATGAAATGATTAAAAAACTTCAACTCACAACACAGACTAATTTGTATCAAGAAGATCGCATGAAAGGCGAATTTGCCATTGTTAGATTGCTGCTCACTGGTGTTGGCCTTTTTGTTCTCTTCGTAGCTTCCATATCCATCGTGGTCGCGATGACAATGTCCACTCATCAGCGCCGGCGACAGATTGGAATCATGAAAGTACTTGGCGCGAATTTGAAACAAATCCGCAATATGTTTATCGTGGAATCTTCGCTTCTAGGCATGCTAGGCGGCTTTGTAGGTATTTTGCTCTCTTATTGGGTCATTTGGGGAATAAATTTGATCATTATCCGATTTGGTTCCAATAGAGGGGATCCCGTGGAAATCTTATTTATAAGCTTATGGATTCTTCCAGTCGGCATGTTTTTTGCAATTATGACGGGCGTTCTTTCGGGATTATACCCTGCAGTTAAAGCTTCTCGAACCGATGCGCTAACCGCAATTAAACGAGAATAGGAGATTGTTTAGCATGAGGAAAAAGAAAACATGGATGCTAATTCTAACGGCCGTCATTGTCTGCGGCATTAGCAGCTTTCTATACATATCAAGCCATCCTAATCAAATGAATACAAAGAATGCCAACGCAGGCGCTTCGTTCAATGCCCTACAATTCAAAGTTACAAAAGAAGATCTGGTTAATAGCATTGAAGTGAAAGGAAAGTCTTCTTATGAGAAGGAGACTCGCGTCTACGCCCCCTTCACCGGCGAAATAAAAGCCTGGCACATAACTGACGGGGCTCAAGTAAAGAAGGGGCAGCAGTTGTTTGAGCTTGATGCCACTCCGCTAAGAAGTGAAATTGCAGCCCTCCAATCAAACTTGAAGAAACAAAAGTTGGAAGCCGACTTAGCCAATTTCAAAGCTGCTGGGCCTGGGGGGGATGCAGTAGCTACAGGTGCTGTTAGCGAAGATGATGCCCGCCAGCGCTTTGCCGCGTCAGAAGGACGTAAAATTCAAGAACAGTTGAATGCGGTCAATGATCAATCCATTCAATTGCAATTGGCTAAGAAACAAGAGAAAGTAGAGCAAGCTTCCTTTGTTGCGCCTGAGAATGGCATCTTCTTATTCGAAGACTCCTCCAAAATTCCTAAGTCTGTCGAAGAAAGCGTGCGTATTGGTAAAATCGTAGATTTGACGAAATTACAGTTGGTTTGCACGGTTGGTGAATTTGATGTATTTCGAATTAAGCCAGATATGCTTGTACAAGTAAAAGTAGATGCACTTAAACAGAAAAAGCTTCAAGGTAAGGTTGAAAAAGTATCCAAGTTTGCCAAATCTGGCACGGAGCAAGGCACGAGTTCAGCTCAATTTGAAGTTACCATCTCATTAGAACCAAATGAGCAGCTAATCGCCGGACTCAGCCTCTCAGGCACGATAGAAACAGATAAAAAGCCACAAACTATTGTCGTACCTACTTTAGCTGTGCTGCATGAGAAAGAAGTCTACTACGTGATGCTGCAGACGGCTCAGGGCGTAGAACGCCGTGAAATTGAGATTGGGTTGGAAACCCCTGAGAAAACCGAGGTGCTAAAAGGTCTGAATGAAGGCGACACGGTTGTGCTGCAATAACAACTGCTTTATAATAACGATAAAGTCTTAGTACCAAGTAACAAAATATGCACAATTCAAGCAGCAAAGGCAGGTAGTTGTTTTTTATGAATTATGAAGATTTTAAGTCGATTGTACTCGAGCGCCGCAGTGTTCGAAACTTTACAGAACAAGAAGTTGCCACGGAAGATATTCGTGAAATTATCGACTGTGCCAGATATGCACCCAGCGATACGAATTCCCAAACTTGGAAGTTTATTGCGATAAGAAATACAGAGAAAATCAAACATATCGAACAATTGACCTGGGACCAACTGCATCTCCGTGCGGCGGCTGCCGAGGAAAAGGGTCTTTCGCGAGAAGCACGCTTGCTTGTGAAATCATTCGGTCCCTACGCCACAGCGTTCTCCGATGCTCCCGTTCTTATCATTTGCTTAGCAACGCCTTATGAATCGAAGTTCCGTGATCGTATTTTTGATCCGATTCAACTCGTCGAAGACACCGTATGGGCCGAAGAAGGCATTAAGAGCTCCTGTTTAGCCTCTCAGAACCTGATGCTCGCCGCGCACGCTAGAGGCTTGGCAACATGCCCGATGACGGGCCCCGTGCTGCTAGCCCAAGATCAAATCCGAACTTATCTGGACATCCCAGAAGAATGTCAGATTAATATGGTTATCGCCCTCGGTTACCCGAAGGATCGTCCAGGCAAACTGGCACGCAAAGAAGTCGATGATATTCTTCAAATTATTGACTAATAGGATTGAATAAGGAGCTGCCGCATTCGCGGACAGCTCCTTTTGTTTAGGCGCGTTTACTTTCATATTGGGCTTGTGGTTGTTGTTTGATTTTACCCGGCCAGAAGGACACCTCTCCAAGCAGCATCGTAATCGAAGGTTCGAGGAATGGCCTAACTATAAATGTGTCTAGGATAACGCCGATTGCACAGATAACACCGAATTGGACAAGCACTTGAATGGGCAGTGAGGCTAGAACCGCGAAGGTTCCAGCGAGAATTAATCCCGCAGAGGTGATGACACTGCTCGTTTGGCTAACGCCTAGGCGTATCGCATCCTTCAGCTTTAAGCGATTTCGCTCTTGCCATATGCTAGATACCATGAAGATATTGTAATCCTCTCCTAAGGCAACGAGGAAAACAAACGCATAGAGCGGAATTAATCCCTGAATGGCCGACGTGTCCATGAAGTAATGCAGAATCAGCCATCCCGCTCCTAATGCGGAGAAATAAGAAAGTAATACAGTTGCAATGAGATAAACCATGGCAACGATCGATCGTAAATAAATAAGCAGCAGTATGGCAATAACGGTGATGACAATGGGGATGACAATTCGTGTATCTCGCTCTACCACCGTTTTCGTATCATATTGCGTAGCAGTTTCGCCGCTAATCCACACTTGCGGTACAGAAACACCTGCCTCCTTTAGCTTCTGCTCGACCATACTGCGAATTTCCGGTATACGGTCGATAGAATCCAAAGCATACGGATCTTGTTTGAAAATGAGCTCATACGCTCTATACTTCACATCTTTACTACTTTGTGCAGGCTTAGAAACAGATTCTACATAAGGCAGCTTAGAAAGAGCCCCTTGTATATCTGCTTCCTTTCCTTCTGAATTAACAATGACTTTCAACGGAGCCAATGACCCTGGCGATACATGATTCGAAAGTAGTGTAAACCCTTCACGAGAAGGCATCGTGGACGGGAAAGATTCCAAAATGTTATAAGTGAACTTAATCTGAGGTGCGAAAGCGGCAAGCGCAATGAGTACTATTAAGCTGATAACAAGTACGCTCTTTGGTTTTTCAGTTACAATACGACCTAGAGCTACACTTATAGTGCTGACAGCCTTTTGCTCACGTATTCGTTTACCTTTGCGAGCTTCCTTCTCTGCACGCATGTCGGGCGTCAGCGGAATAAATGGGATAAATGAGGCGCGACCAATGATCGCGAGCAGCGCTGGAACTAATGTTAAGCTAGCAATCGCCATAATCAAGATGGCAACGCTGAAAGGAATAGCAAAGCGGTGATTTGAACCATAGTGAGCAAATAACAATCCTAATAGCGAGACAATAACCGTTAAACCACTCATCCCAATAGCACCAGTGGAACCAGCAAAGGATATGCGCATTGCTTCATATTTATCGTTCTTTTCCATCAAAGCTTGACGATATCTCGCCACGAAGAACAGGCAATAATCCGTTCCAGCACCGAATAGAAGAACAGTCATGATGGATATTGACTGAGCGTCTACCGTAATCCAGCCTTGTTTGGCAAGAAAGCCAAGAATGGGCGAAATGATCCCATAGGCAAACCCCACCCCAACAAGTGGGATAATAGCAAGAATGGGCGAACGATAAAGCACGAATAGAAGTATGAGAACCAAGAGTACGGTAGCTAGCAATAAGGCAAAGTCCGCTCCCTTGAATAAAGCCGTAGCATCCGTTTGAATGCCCACAGGGCCTGTAATTCGAGCATGCAGTCCTTCTTCACTAACCTTAGCTGTGAAAGGATCACTGCCTATCTGTGCGATGGTTAACTCTTGCAGCTTTTTCAAGTCTTCTTGCAAAATCTCAGTCCCTGTCCCCTCTTCAAAAGAAATGGGAAGCACAAGCAAGGTGCCGTCTTTGGACAGATTTCCTTTTAGTGATGGTGCTGGCAGTTGGTGCAGTGGTGGGAGCCCCTTTTGCGCGGATAAAGGAGAATCCGTTAACTGCTTCGTGATCTTCTGCACACCGGCAAGATCCTGATCTGTTAAACCTGCTGCTCGATACCAAACAACTAACGCGGGGATCCCTTCAATGCTGGGGAATTGCTCTCGCATCATTTCACTTGCTTGAAGTGACCAAGAATCAATCGGGAGCTGTCTAGCTGTATTATTTTCCTGTGAATTGACGTTAGGTAAGAAGACAGATAAAATTCCAGTTAGTAAAACCCAAACCATTACTGTCATCCATTTACTGCGTAGACCTGCGACAATCGCACCTAGCTTACTGAATAAATAATTCTCATGCATATCCTAACCTCTTTCCTAAAGGGATTTAATCTCTTTATTAGTTGTAAGGCACTGAAATAATTATATATACTGGTCAGTTAATTATTCAAGCGTTTTTTTAATTTTTCTTTTTTCAGGAGTGATACGTATGGACAAAAAAAACAAACCACTTGGCAGACCCCGCTCTTCACAAGGGGAACCCCCACTTACTCAGAAGATTCTAAAGACAGCTATTCCTTTATTTCTATCCAAGGGCTACGAGTCTGTTTCGATGGATGATATCGCCAAAGAATGTCAGGTTACCAAAGCATCGTTGTATTATTATTATCCCTCCAAATCAGACCTGCTGACAGCCTCCATGATTCAACTGATGGATAATGTAAAACGTGTTACTTTCATGCGTTTAAGTCAGCCGACTTCCCTTCGTGACAGGCTATTGGACATCACAGAAGCGCACCTGAAGGCAATTGATTTCGACCTACATTCTTTCATGCGTAAAATGGAGGCTACGCTCTCCGATGAACAAATGAAAGCTATGCGAAAATCGGAGCAAGGCATTCTTGACGCTCTTGAGGAGGAGTTCCGCAAATCGGCAGATTCCGGTGAGATTGGACCGATCAATGCGCGTGTTATCGCTCGTGCTTATACCTCCCTACTCATGATGGGACACGCTCGTGATGGGGATGGTAATAAAATGTTCCCGCATGAAAGTGAAGCAGCTAAACAAATCATCGACATCTTATGGCATGGTTTATTCCCTCAGTGGTAATCTTAAACTTAGGAGTAAAAAAGGTGACAGCTGTTTTACCAAATTGTCACCATTATATCAGCTTCCTTGGCGTTCTGTTAGAGGACTCGCCGCCCTGTATTCAGTTTTGTTCTTCATCATGCTGTAAATGATGTTCACAAGCCTTCTCATGACGCATATGAGGGCTTGCTTCTTCGTCTTGCCTTCTGCTAGCTTACGTTGATAAAACTCGTACATTAGAGGATTACACTGTCTCTTGTTGCTTCCTTTGGCGACTTGGATTTGCTGAACAGCTAGATTGTGGAAGATGCTGTTCAGGACTCTATTTCCTTGTCCACTAGCTTCATGTTTCCCCTTGCCGCCCGAACCAAAATACTTGGGAGCAATTCCTGCGAAGCAAGCTAGCTTGTCTGCGTGTGAGAACCGCCGTATTTCTCCGATTTCAGCAACCAGTTCTGCCGCTGTAACGGTGCTAATTCCGTCCATGGATTCTAGCTTATATTCGGTCATGGATAGAACCTGACTAAGCTGTCCCTCTATCTGCTTGATAAGTTCTCGACTTCTTCGCATGTCGTGAACCATATTAACAACTAAGAAATCCCTTTGGTCTTGTAGATTGCGCTTGGTTGCTCCGTCTTGCTTGACCAGTTCAAGTATTTCTTCTGCTTTACGGGTAGAACAAGTATTGTGACTTGCTTTGCGAAGATATACGGCTAATTCCTCTGCCCCCACCGATTCTAAGTGATGAGGTGCAGGGTACTTCTCCCAAAAGGCAAGAGCCGCTTTCCCATCAATGTCACAGAAGAACTTCTTGTAGGAAGGATAATGATAACTTAACTGCTGATGAAGCTGATTCTTGAGCATAGCGGCGTGCTTGACGATAGAATTCCGTCTTGCAACCACCTGCCCAATTGTCCAGTAAATATCCTGCGGATTTGCGTCAGGCAATTCGTTCAGTCTTGCAAGCAATACTTTAGCTATGCAGAATGCATCCCAACTATCGCTCTTTTGTGTTGTCGCATTGCTCATACGCTCACTGTAAGATAAAGCCGAATTGACTTCCTTGACGATTTGTTTGTTCTCAACAAGGTGAACGGCTACCGCTCTGCCGTTGCCGCCCGTATCTTCTAAACCATAAACAGGAGTCAAGCCTTTTGGCGTATGCTTCTTGACGAATTTCATCAACTCATCAAAGGCAGACGGTTTATTTTCGATTTGGATTTCGCCTAGCCGCTCATTCCAACAGTTAATGATAACAGCGGTATGTTGAGCCTTATGTAAATCCATCCCGACATAGATATGCGTTTGTTTGTAGTGCGACAAAAGGATTCACCCCTGTATACGGATTCTGTGTTGGTTTGACGGGGTTAAAGAATGGGTGCAACCTCAGTTCGAGCGTTAATCTTTCGATTCGCAAGGGCACGCAAGCATCTCCATTCAGTTCCGTCAAAGGATGGCTTGATGTAAACCATCCGCTTCTATATCTCCATAGCGATATATACCACTATAAAAATCACGTTTATCTAAGATTCGTTTGACTTGCACTTTCGTAAACAAACTGCCTTGCTGTGTCGCATAATCTTCTTCGTTCAATGATTCTGCGATTTGGGTCAACGTCCATGTCGGATGCTGTTCTCTTAATTCAAATACTCTGCGGACGGTTTGGGCTTGCTTCTCGTCCACTTGAATGTACTTCTGACCTTTCTTTGCCTTATATCCGAATGTTGCCCTTCCTCCTGCATAGCCGCCCTGCTGAGCCTTCTTGCTCCTCCCCCGACCTAACTTGAGAGCGATTTCTAGCCGTTGGTACTGGTCAAGCAGTTCCATTAATCCATTAATCAGGAAGTCATTCGGGTCTTTCTTGTGGATGCTATAGGTCGGCTGTTCAATGCTCCGAACATCCACGCCATACTTCTTAAACTCTCGATGCACCAACACTTTCACAATATCAGACCGCCATAAACGGCTTGTATTGAGGACGACAACTGCATCAATGGATTGAACAGACAGGGCAGATAACATGTTCTGAAAGCCAATTCTGTCCACCTCAAGGGCTTCTTCATCGACCTTCGCCCCACTGATGCCTTCATCGCTGTATATGGTAATCAGATTCCATCCTTGCTCCTGACAATAGTAGCGGATTTCATCTTGTTGGTACGCTAAACTGTAGCCATCTTTGGCTTGTCCTTGTGTTGAAACTCTGACGTAACCGATGACATTCATGCTGTTTCCTCCCCCACCGTTACAGAAATTGAGATTATTGTAACGGTTAACCGAACTATACGTTGATTATATAACGCTTAACCGAAACATTCAATGAAATTATGCATCAACGATGTTATAATTCCATTAGTACGCTCAAGCGTTACTCTATACATGGGGGAGAACAAATGCCTATCAAAGTCCGACTTCAAGAAATCCTAGACAAGAAAGATATGCCACAACGTGAACTGGCACGATTAACGGGATTGCGACCTAGTACAATCAACCACCTCTGCTCAGAACGAGTAGACAGAGTGTACCTTGAAACATTGGAACTTATATGCAAGAAACTTGAGATAAGCATCGAGGAATTGATTGAGATAACGTAAAGTTAAACTGTACAAGCTACTTTGTTAATCACGCCGCTCAAGACTGCACATGGTAATGTTATGGCTTCTTCCCACTGTGCCGCCACTACCGTATCAAAATCAAGCATTGAGCGTTTCCTCATTTCATCCTCAATTTGCCTACGGTAATGCCCTGTGACTTGCCGCTGCTCTAGTTCACCACTCATCAGCCCAGTAACTCTTTGATGCAGTTTTGGTTTCAACTGTTCAGGTGAAGTCAGATGAGCACACAGGTAATACTTGTTGAACATGGGCGGATATTGAACCAAAAGATGAAGCGGTATCTTCTCTTTCGGAGCATACACGACTTCGAACCTCGTCAATTCCCTTTTGATTAACTGCCCACGCTTTTCCTTTAGTTCCAACTTCTTATCATATATTCGGCAGTATCCTGCTACCTGACGCTGATGTTTTTCATTCGAGTAACGTGTTCCTTTCTCGTTATGCATGTTTCTCCCTGTCAGTGATAAAGTAAATAATTCTGACAATGGCAATGGAATGTCAAATGCTACATCGCACCGTACAAAGAGAATATCTTGGCAAACTCTCTTCATTTGCATGAGCCATGACTTAAAATGAATCAAACTATCAGGATGACATTCGATTCGAAGCGTGTGCTTCCTAGACTTTTTGGCATACACAAGTTGATAGGAGATATGCAAATAATGCCCTTTATCCTTGACTTGGATGTGATACCTAAACCCTTTATCTAGGACGTAAAACGAAGCGTTCAAGTAATGACATAACCGTTGCCTAAAGGGATTGAAGAAACTCCAATAGACGTTGGTAAAATCAATAACAATGCGGTCAATCGAAACTTGTACATCTTTCATGTTCAGCCCCCAACCGAAATTTTTTAACGAATTTCGGACTATATTAGAGGGCAAGGTGGCTAGCCAAAAACGTATCCTTACCTGTATATGTTGACTGGTCGTCACCAGATTTCTTTCTTACACAGTAATCATCGCTACAATGGTCAGTTAAGTTGCGGACAAAGTGCTATTCTTTGTTTAATCGCTCTTACTATAGTTGTCGCTCTATCCATCTTGAAAGTTGCGATTCATGTCATACTCACCGTCCCTATCGTTGTATAGTAATCTACAGTTGCGAATGAATTTGAAATAACCGTAAGAAAACGAAGATAACAAAAAACAGGTCAATCATGGTGGTATCTGACCATAATCGACCTGTTTAATGTAACGCAATAGCGTTATTTAGGGTATAAAATTCAAGCGTTTACGTGCGTACAACCGAATTGACGAAATCTTTATACGGGTATTACATGGGTTAACTGTGTTATTGGTTGAATGATGGGCTCATTCGGCACCCACCCCTCCAAAAAAGAAAAAGAAACCCTGAAAGGCGTGAAGCCAATCAAGGTTAAATAGACTTTTGCTAACAAAATCTACTCATTTGTCAGATGCTTCGTCCAAAGGAATAGGTTGGTAATTCAATAATTTATCAACAATTTGTTCAACTGATAATCCTTCCTTATTTCGCGTTATTACTGTTAGCACTTCAGGATGCGGTACACTCTGTTTTATATTCACTATCCAATTACTTACTTCGTCGTCATCACCTTCACCTAGACGAATTTTTGTGACCAATTCAATTAATTCATCTCTACTTAGTTTTAACAAGTTGCATTCCTCCCTCATAATTATTATTTACCATAATGATAAGTCTTCTCCAAGATTTCTTGATGATATTTAGGTGTCGTCATTAGAATGTTGTCTAAATCGTATACCGCACCGCCTTGATTAATTGGAGTTTTATGGTGTAACTCGTAGTAAATTCTGCCACCGTTTGCTTGTGAATCCACTACAAATGGTGAACCGCCATTCTGCATTCGGTACACATTAGTCATATCACCGTCAACAATAAACTCGTCAGCATACTTTGAATTACCAACTGCTTTCCAAAAATCTTTCCTGAATTCGTCAAAATTATTATAACTTTTTCCATTTAATTGTTCAGCAATCTCTTTAGGAACTAATCCGACGTTGCCATCCGTCCCTCTTAACATTTTTTCGAGATTATTATTATTATATCCACCAGTAGCAGTTCCCGGTGAATTACGCCATTCTGTTGCTGTCTTTGGTGATGGCAAAGCATCAGCTTTACCCGTGCCCTCAGTGATAATTTAAAGCCTATACAATTCCCCCATAGGACTTGTATAGGCTTTTACTTATATGTTCTCATCATCAAATTCCATTGCTAATTTCTTGGAAAAATTTAATTTATTTAAACATTATAACGTTATATTTACTTCGATAATTTTCTATGCTATTGTAACATTATAACGTTATATCCTTTAGAAACTAATCACACTTCTCTCCTATGTATGTGAGGAGATATCTAGGCAATCTTAAATGTAAGCGTTAATAAATTGATTGCAGAAAAAGGTGACAAGCATGCAAGAGAGATTCGTATTGCACAATGTAAAGCACGTGAATGGAGAATGTCTCGATATTGTAATTGAAGACGGGAAGATCGCTGATTTAACCAAATCTGGGAGCGGACATGGGAACCAGATCATTGATTATTCTGGTGTTTATGTCTCGAGTGGCTGGATTGATCTGCACACCCATGCTTTTCCTGACTTTGATCCCTATGGCGATGAAATCGATGAGATCGGAATCAAGCAAGGTGTAACCACCATTGTAGACGCTGGAAGTTGCGGTGCTGACCGAATTGCAGACTTAGCTGCAAGTAGGGAACGAGCCCAAACGAACTTGTTTGCCTTTTTGAACATTTCACGAATTGGTTTGAAAAGAGTCGATGAATTATCCAACATGGCATGGATTGATAAGGACAAGGCTGTGCAAGCCGTAAATCAATATAAAGATATCATTGTTGGATTAAAGGCAAGAATAAGCAAAAGTGTTGTTCGTGACTGCGGCATTGAACCTTTGCTCGCTGCGCGTGCAATTTCTCATGAAACCTCTCTCCCCTTGATGGTTCACATCGGTTCAGGACCGCCGAGTATCGAAGACATCCTTTCATTTTTAGAGAAAAAAGATATCATTACCCATTATCTGAATGGGAAAGCTAATAATCTTTTTGATGAGGATGGAAAACCGTTACAGGCGTTTACGGAAGCTATTGAAAGAGGCGTGCATCTGGATGTTGGTCACGGCACGGCAAGCTTTTCCTTTAAAGTTGCGGAAGCAGCGAAGCAACATCATATCGGTTTAGATACCATCAGTACAGACATATACCGCGGGAACCGATTGAACGGCCCGGTATATAGTATGTCCCATGTGCTCTCGAAATTTCTTTACTTAGGCTACCCGCTTGAAGAGATCATCGCAGCTGTCACCACACATGCAGCAAATTGGCTTAATAAGCCAGAACTTGGTCGAATTCAAATCGGTGACGTTGCCAATCTAACTCTGTTTACGGTTCAAAATGAACTGACTACTCTTGTTGATTCTGAAGGTGACGAGCGTATAGCAGATCAAATCATACAAGCCAAAGGAGTGGTTGTGAATGGCTCTCTCATTAAATGCTAAATATGGTTTAAAGCGTGTCATCAATGCAAGTGGACGGATGAGCATTCTAGGTGTATCTGCTCCGACAGATACGGTCATGGAAGCCATGAAGCATGGCGGGCAAAATTACGTTGAGATCGCAGATCTAGTTGATAAAGCAGGAGACTATATCGCTAAAATCCTTGGTTCCGAAGCTGCGGTTGTCGTCAATTCGGCCTCAAGCGGCATCGCACTCTCTGTCGCGGCTGTTGTGACTGAAGGGAATCGGCGCAAGAGTGAACGTCTGCATCAAGAGCCTATTGCCAAAAGCGAAATCATCATGCTCAAAGGTCACAATGTCCAATACGGAGCACCCGTTGAAACAATGATCTACTTGGGAGGCGGAAAGCTAATAGAAGTTGGCTACGCCAATGAGGGTAAAGCTGAGCATATCGAAGATGCGATTACTGAAAATACAGCCGCGATCCTTTACGTGAAATCCCATCATGCCGTCCAAAAAAATATGATTTCAGTTGAAGAAGCATGGGAGATTGCACAGCGTAATGGTGTTCCGCTTATCGTTGATGCGGCTGCAGAAGAAGATATTCAAAAGTACGTAAAATACTCAGATCTTGCCATCTACAGTGGTTCAAAAGCCATTGAAGGTCCAACTTCAGGGATTATTGGCGGGAAGCGTTGCTGTATCGAGTGGGTAAAAGTACAACTGCATGGAATTGGGCGAAGTATGAAAGTAGGCAAAGAAACTACCTTCGGCTTACTTCAAGCGCTTGATGAGTACGGCGTCAAAGAGGATAAAAGCGAACAGGAAAAAGCAGCTTTGCAAGTATTAATGCCTCTCAGTGAAATAAAAGGTTTAAAAGTAACCATTGTACAGGATGAAGCCGGTCGTGCGATTTTCCGCGCACGCATTCAAATTGATCCTGAGCAAGCAGGCACTACGGCCAAGGAAGTAGTCGCAGGCCTGCAGAATGGTGAAATTGCTATCTACACCCGCGATTATGGCGTGAGACAGGGCTATTTCGATATCGATCCACGTCCGCTTCAAGGCGATGACATTGAGGTTATCGCTGCTCAAATACGTAAACTAGTAGGAGGCAACTAACATGTCCAACATTACAAAACGTTTCTACAAAGGCCGCGCAGCATTGAATGTATTGGCTAATAGTGTAGAAAATGCTAAAGAGATATTTGAAGCAGCGGAAGGTTACGTACTTGTTGGCGTTCTTTCCAAAGATTATCCTACGGTTGAATTAGCTGTAGAAGCGATGAAAGAGTACGGAAAAGCCATTGACGAAGCCGTATCGATCGGACTTGGCGCTGGCGATAATCGTCAGGCTGCAGTTGTCGCAGCCATTGCGAAGCACTATCCCGGCAGCCACATTAACCAAGTTTTCCCTGCCGTAGGTGCAACACGCGCCAATCTGGGCGACCAAGATAGCTGGATTAACAGTTTGGTGTCCCCTACTGGACGCGTTGGTTATGTCAATATCTCAACAGGCCCAATAAGCGCTGCACAATCCGAGCTCGCGATTGTACCTGTGAAAACGGCCATCGCGCTTGTCCGCGACATGGGCGGCAATGCCTTGAAATATTTCCCGATGAACGGCTTAAGCTGCGAAGACGAATTGCGCGCTGTTGCGCAAGCGTGTGGAGAAGAAGGTTTTGCATTAGAACCAACTGGCGGCATCGACATGGATAATTTCGAAACCATTCTGCGCATCGCTCTGGAAGCTAAGGTTCCGCAAGTCATCCCTCACGTGTATTCATCGATCATCGACAAAGCTACCGGAAAGACGAGAGCCTCAGATGTCCGTGAATTACTGGCGGTCATGAAGAAACTGGTTGATCATCATGGCTAAACGAATTGCTGCTTTTGGAGAGGTCATGATGCGCTTGCAGGTGCCGGGGTATGAACTCTTATCCCAAGCTAGCAGTTTGAATTATTCTTTCTCCGGTACTGGCGTGAATGTAAGCTCAGCGCTAGCTCGATTAGGGCATACCGGGTACCTGATATCCAGATTGCCAGCTAATGCCGTAGGAGATGCTGCAGAATCGTATTTGCGAAAATTAGGTATCTCCCAATCGTTCATTATTAGAGGCGGTAACTATTTGGGCATGTATTTTTTAGAAAATGGATTTGGTGCGCGGCCCAGCCGCGTAACGTACTCCAACCGTCAAGAAAGCAGCTTTAACACGGCACCTGAAAGCACTTATAATTTCGCTGAAATCGCTAAAAATATTGATATTGTCCATTTCTGCGGCATTACCTTAGCCATGAATGATAATGTGCGGCGGCACATGAAAGATTTAGCCAGAGCTGTCAAAGCACAAGGCGGCACCGTTGTTTTCGATTGCAACTATCGTCCTGCACATTGGGGTGAAGGCGGCTATGCAAAGGCAAAACCGCATTATGAGGAAATGCTGCAGCTGGCTGACATTGTCATGATGAACGAAAAAGACGCGATGTTTACTCTTGGTATGCCTACCGAACAGATCGAAAGTCAAGAACAATTGATGGAGCTGATTCCAGCCGTCGCGGTGCAATATCAGATCTCAGTCATAGCCGGCACACACCGTAACATTAACGGTGACAACACACATTCCTTGCGCGGTTTTATCTATAAGGACCAAAACTTCACCTTTTCTAAACTGCTCACGTTTTCTATCTATGATAGAATTGGTGCAGGAGATGCCTTCACGAGCGGTATCGTACACGGAGAAATCCAAGGATTTTCACCGGAGAAAACAGTCGGATTTGCAGCGGCCGCCGGCATGCTTGCACATACGATTGTAGGCGATACTCCAATGTCATCAGAAAGCGATATTCTTCGTGCGATGACGGAAGCCGTAGGCGATGTAGAAAGGTAGTGATTGGATTGGTGAATTTATCCCGCAATAAAAGACCATTATATTTACAAATTATGAATATCCTGAAGGATCGCATCTTACACGGTGTGTATCCCTTGGGAACGAATATACCGTCAGAGCCACAGCTTGAGCAGGAATTCGATGTCAGTAAGATCACCATTCGCAATGCCATCAAAGAACTAGCGCAAGAAGGATATTTGGAAAAGAGCAGCGGCAAAGGCACCAAGGTTATACGAAATGCTTCTACATCCAAGCTTTCCAAATGGAAGCGTTTCACAGAAGTTCTAGTTGAAGAAGGCCATCAAATTCACAAGCAATTATTGCGAGCTGAAGTTGTAACGAATGATGTAGGCACAGAACCTTATCAATTATTTGGTGAACGCTGTCTATTCATCGAGCGTCTTTATCACTTGAATGACACACCCTATATTCACTACTCTCACTATCTATCCATGCAAATGTCAAATATCGAACATTCAGATTTGAATGATCAATCCTTGTATGAATTGCTTGAGGAGAACGGAATTGCCTTAGAAAAGTATCGAGATGAGTTTGGTGCTGCCACTGCTCCTTCTTATGTGGAAGCGATCTTGCATGTAAAAGAAGGAACCCCTCTATTGAAGAGATTACGTTATTCGTATGATGAACGAGGCGATCTGATCGAATTCAGTAAAGGATATTACAACACGGTCATGCACAACTATGTAGTCAATTACGACAGTTAGGATACATGGAGAAAGCGCAGTTCCTTTTCTCGTCTATACATTGATAACGCTTACTACACCATGGAGAAGAGGGATTATATATGAATATGTATCTATTAATGGTTACATTATTAGCGATTGTGATTGTTATTTTAGGAGTAGCTTGGTGGAAATGGCATGCGTTTATTAGTTTAACCGTTGCCAGTTTGTTCTTAGCGATTATGGCAGGGTTATCCATGGATAAAATCGTGGGTGCCTATGAAACCGGAGTTGGAAACGTTTTAGGCCATTTAGTTGGCATATTGGCGCTAGGTACGATTTTAGGAAAAATGATGTCAGATTCAGGCGCAGGCACACAAGTCGCCAATTTCTTTATACGAGTTTTTGGTGAAAAAAGATTGCCTTGGGCCATGCTGCTCTCCGGTTTTATTATAGGGATCCCTGTATTTTTTGACGTAGGGATTGTCATGCTGCTGCCTTTGGTTATTTCCATTCATAAATCAACAAAACAAAATATTTTGTTAATCGGCCTGCCTGTCATCGCCGGATTATCCATTGTTCATGGTCTTGTACCGCCGCATCCAGGGGCTATGACGGCCATCGGTATCTATAAAGCTGATATCGGAAAAGTGCTTATCTACTCACTCATCATTGCGATCCCAGCTGCGATTATTGCAGGTCCTTTGTTTGCTAAATGGGTGCATAAACGTGTGGTTCCCGAGAATGAGCCAGAACTGCTAAGTGCAAGCACAGAACCTGAGAAACTGCCAGGTGCCGGCATTTCGTTTTTCATTATTTTATTGCCTGTTTTATTGATGGTCTTGTCGGTTGTTGCACCCTATCTGTCACTGCCAGTCGGATTTATGAAATTCCTAGTCTTCATTGGGAATTCGGTTATTGCGCTTCTAATCTCATGTTTTGCTGCCTTTTACTTCTTAGGCATCCGCCAAGGAATGAATAAAAACTATATCAGCAAGCTATCCCATGAATGCCTATTACCTGTAGGTTCGATTATTTTAATTATTGGTGCTGGCGGCGGGTTTAAACAGATCCTTATCGCGAGCGGCGTCGGTACATCTATTGCTCAGATGGCCGAGAATATCTCCCTTTCTCCTATTGTTCTAGCTTTCATGGTTGCTGGATTAATCCGAGTCGCAACAGGTTCGGCAACCGTCGCATTAACGACTGCAGCTGGCATTGTTTCGCCGATTGTTGAGCACATGTCAGGCGTGAATTTGGAGCTTCTCGTAATCGCCACGGGCGCTGGGTCGCTCATGCTCTCTCACGTCAATGACGCCGGCTTCTGGATGGTCAAAGAATATCTTGGGTTAACGGTCAAAGAAACGTTTAAAACGTGGACGGTACTCGAGACACTGCTCTCGTTTATTGCCTTTGGAACCGTGCTCATCGTCGATATGTTCGTATAATTAACGCAAAAAAGACAGCCCCGAGAGATACGGGAACTGTCTTTTGTTGTTTGTGCTATGACACTCTATTTATAAGTGGGAAGTCCCAGTTTCTTATAATTTGGTGACGTTAGCTGCTTGAGGACCACGGTTGCCTTGAGTAATATCAAACTCAACGGATTGGCCTTCTTCTAATGTTTTGAATCCTTCGCCCTGAATTGCGGAGAAGTGAACGAATACATCGTCGCCTCCATCAACAGAAATGAAACCGTAGCCTTTTTCTGCGTTAAACCATTTAACTGTACCCTTCAAATGAACAACCTCCTAAAAATATCGCCATCTATGACGAATAAGGAAATTATACCATTATCAAGGTGATAAATCAACGAAAAAAACGGTGTGGATAAGCTATTATTTGTTGATGTACCAACGTTTTCCACTATGCAGAGCGGTGTTTAAATATGCATAAATATTGATGAGAATTCGGTAAAAAAGGCAGCTCGGCTTCCCTTTTTTGGACCAAATATCCTTCATTTGTGAGCTCATTAATTAATTCTGATAGCTTACTATATTCGGCTTGCCGAAAATTTAATAACGGATAAATACGCACTTCGCCGCCAGGCTTACAGACACGAAGCAGTTCCTTAACAGCTGCCCGATGAAAAGCGTAGTCGAATTGTTCTTCATATAGAAAGAGAAAATGACTGCATAAAACAAGGTCAAAGCTCGCTTCTGCTAATGGAAGTGAAGGAAGACAAGCAGCATGATATCTAGAGGCCGCATCCTTACTCGAAAAATCATTTAAAAACTGCTTGAGGCCTTTGACTCTTCCAGCTTTGTGCTTGTCAACAGAACCATAATACGTCCAATCATACACATCTACTAATTTTTCCATTTTGGCTGCAACAATCTCAATCTCTTGCAAACCATGCTCAGCGATCGCCTCAGCAGATTTCTCATACAAAGGATCAACCGCTTGTGACAATATACCTAGCTGCCGCGTTTCTGCCGTAAACGACGACGCACCGCCGGCAACATCTAAGACTCGCTTACCCATTAAATTTTCCGTCTGCAACATAAACATTTTCTCATATTCTGCGTACGATCTTGAGGTCATCGCAACCCCTACTTGCTCATAAACACGCTTTTGTTCCATGCTCATCTCTCCTCTGCTCGACTCTTTGGCCTTGCCTAACTGCCTCATAACCCATTCCCTATGGAAAGGATTAGGAGGATTTTATCATGGGACCGTGATTGGAGGCAACAAGAAATTGACAGCGGCTTGTTTGGAAATCGCCTCTTTTTGTGGTACGATTACTTATATCTTTGAGCTCAATGCAGAAACGAGGAAAACAAGTGTCAAATCAACCTTTTAAGAAACATGTTATTTACAAAAAAGATAAATGGAACATGCTGAATGTCGAAGTACAAGGCAGTAAAATCGTACTAACCGAAATAACCGATCAATGGGGCGAAGAGTGTCACACCTTCATCGGACGACCAGCTATGTTACACTGGGCTAATGAGCGGTTTGCCAAAGACAAATTCGAAGGCACAGATGAAGAATGGCAAGCCATCATGGATGCTTTCAAGGAAGTTTAATTCTTTGGTCCTAATGCCTTGACTTTCACATCCACCCTTCTTATAATTAACTTATAAGTTCATACGTTTTAC
Organism: Paenibacillus sp. J31P190; assembly: GCF_059692075.1. NCBI lineage: Bacteria > Bacillati > Bacillota > Bacilli > Caryophanales > Paenibacillaceae > Paenibacillus > Paenibacillus sp. J31P190. The sequence continues at coordinate 199,369 of NZ_JCAUAS010000003.1, forward strand.
TCCAAAGGGGAGTAGCTGATACAGTAAAGTCGTCAATTCGGATCCTCATCAGGTCCCGGCTTTATTGGCAACGACAATCGTTGTTAGCAAGACCTTTGCCATGTTTATTGGTGAAGGTCTTTTTTGATGAATTAGAGCCTTCACCGGTCACCGGTGCTAGGCTCTATTTTTTTCAAAAATCGGCTAAAGGGAGTGTTCGCTCATGGATTGGTTATCAACAGGTTTCTTCGTGTCACTGCTCAGCATTATTCTCATTGATCTGGTACTTGCGGGAGATAACGCGATCGTTATCGGTATGGCTGCTCGTAATTTGAAAAAAGAAACACAAAAACAAGTCATCCTCCTGGGTACGATTGGCGCTATCGTCATTCGTGCTCTAGCAACAATGGCTGTCGTTACTCTTCTGAAAATTCCTGGTCTTCTACTGGCTGGCGGTATTCTTCTCCTCTGGATTTCGTATAAACTGCTTAGTGAAAAGAAGAATCACGGAGACATTAAGGCCAAAGACGGCATTTGGGCTGCCATTCGTACGATTATCGTGGCTGATGCCGTGATGGGTCTCGATAATGTCATCGCTGTAGCCGGCGCTGCTCACGGTAACTTCATACTTGTCGTTATAGGGCTTCTGGTAAGTGTGCCTATTGTTGTTTGGGGCAGTACGCTGTTCATCAAATGGATTGAGAAGTATCCGTCGATCCTATACATCGGTGCAGGAGTTCTCGTATTAACAGCTGGTAAAATGATTACTGGCGAGAAGTTCCTTGCCCCCTATTTCAACTCAAATCCGCTTGGTAAATGGCTATTCATTGGTTTACTCATCGTAGTAGTTCTTGCAGCAGGCAAATGGTCGAAAATGATTGGTTACCAGGTCGAAGTTGGGGACAGCGGTCAGCTTACACTTCCTAAGGAATTAAGCGATGAAGCACAGATTGCTGCTGAAGATCGTTTTACCGTCAAAATGGATTCTCGCGGCAAGTTCATCCTGGTCAAAGCGGAGGATGATGAAAATCCGGATGAAACGATGCAGCATGCTGGCTGAAAAAGGAGTTTTGATTCGCACAGCGAAAGTTACTATCATGCGTTAGTTAGCAAGCGTCATACTCTATAGGGATAAGGATGATTCAACAATGACCGATTCTGGATCTATTATTACATTTGTACTCGTATCCTTCTGCCTAGCCATCATTTTGATTATGAAAAAAGACAGCCTTCCGGCACAAATGAAACGCTACCTAGCCTTGCTGGCGATTGTCATGGTTTCGTTATCGTTTGTACTCATCTTAATTAGCTTCTTTGGAGCCGGAAAGTAAATTTACTTCCTTCCAGCTTTTTCATATAATCATAAATGAATGGGTTAACGGTCATACTAGGTGAAAACCATGTTATGGGATTTTATCAAGCACATCCCATGTGGGAATACGCCGGGAGCGTGACCGTAATGCGCTGGATCTATGTGACTGCGGCAATGGGACTTCTTCTAAGCTCGATCCCAGCAGCCGAATTACATGCCAAAGATAACCGATTACCCCAATCTCAAAACAAGGACAGGAGGGCTCCGATGACTCAAATATTGGAACGCAAGCAAGTACCGGCCGAGCACCGATGGAATCTAGAGGATTTATTTGCCGATCAGAAGGCTTGGGAACAGGAATTTCAGAATGTGAAAAACTCGCTTGGCAAAATCAGCGCCTTCCAAGGAAAACTAAGCGATCCCGCTACGGTAAAGCAGTGTTTCCAGTTGGAAGATGAAGTCTCTGTGAAAACAGAAAGACTGTATGTTTATGCCAACATGAAACACCATGAAGATACAGCAGAACCAACCTACCAGGCCTTATCTGATAAAGCAAAAAAAATTAGTGTCGAAGTAGGAGAAGCGCTCTCCTTTGTTTCACCAGAAATTCTTAGTTTATCGGATGAAAAGCTTAAGCAGCTGGTGGAAGATCCTTCTTTATCTTTCTACAAGGACACACTCGAAGAAATGATTCGTCAGAAGCCGCATACGCTATCCAAGGATCAAGAAGCCCTGCTTGCTCAAGCGGGTAACATGGCCGGAGCGCCGAGCACCATCTTCGGTATGCTCAACAATGCCGATTTGAAATTCCCGAAAATTAAGAACGAAAAAGGCGAAGAAGTCGAACTTACTCATGGGAGCTACATTCAATTCCTAGAGAGCCGCAACGCCGAAGTTCGAAAAAACGCCTTCCATGCTGTTTACGAAACTTATCGCAACAATAAAAATACAATCGGCGCAACGCTTAGCGCGAATATTAATAAGAATATCTTTTATGCTAAGGCTCGTCACTACCCTTCTGTTCTTGAATCCACCCTCTTTGGGGACAATATCAAGAAAGAAGTGTATACGAACTTAATTTCCACGATTCACGATTCTTTGCCGCAGCTGCAGCGTTATCTAAAGCTACGCAAGAAGCTGCTTAAAGTCGATGAATTACATATGTACGACCTTTTTGCCCCGCTGGTTGAAGAGTTCAAGATGGACATCACCTACCAGCAAGCCAAAGAAGAAATCAAGAAAAGCTTAGCCCCATTGGGTGAAAACTACTTAAAAATTCTTCAAGACGGCTTTGATAACCACTGGATCGATGTGTATGAGAACAAAAATAAGCGGAACGGCGCTTATAGCTGGGGCGCCTATGGCACACATCCTTACGTGCTTCTGAATCATAAGGACAACTTGAACAGTATGTTCACATTGACACACGAAATGGGTCACGCCATTCATTCGTATTTGTCTGATGAGAACCAAGAGTACCGCTATGCGCAGTATACGATTTTCCTTGCGGAAGTCGCTTCTACGCTTAATGAGGCACTGCTCATGGACTATTTATTGAAACGTGTAACGGATCCGAAAGAAAAACTATACCTGCTTACTTACTACGCGGATCAGTTCCGGACAACAGTATTCCGTCAGACGATGTTTGCCGAATTCGAAATGATTACGCATGAAAGATCAGAAAGTGGAGATTCCCTGACACCGCAGGAATTCAGCGAAATCTATTATGGTTTGAATAAGCTGTATCATGGGAATGCCATGGTTGTGGATCAGGATATCGAGATGGAATGGGCTCGAATTCCTCACTTCTACAACAGTTTCTATGTGTACAAATATGCAACGGGCTTCTCGGCAGCAACCAGCTTTGCGAAACAAATTCTGGATGAAGGCCAGCCGGCCGTAGACCGTTACTTGGGCTTCTTAAAAAGCGGCGGCAGCGACTACTCGCTGAACATCTTGAAAAAAGCCGGCGTAGACATGTCCACACCGGAACCAATCAAGCAAGCGATGAGTGTCTTCAGCTCCCTACTTGATCAAATGGAAGAGTTAACCAAGTAATTGTTCTGATAAAGGTTGGAGGCGTACGCCTTCAACCTTTTCTCAAAATATAAGAATTTATAAGTTTTACATGATAAGTCGGCTATATTTCTAGATAAACGCATCCGTCCATGAAGGACGGCGTAGCCGTTTATTTGGGGTGAAAGGATGAATGATGGATGAAGATGCAATGGATTCTCATATCTGCTTTAGTATTTGCCCTCATAACGGCTGTCTTTGCCGTCATTAACGTCGAACAAGTTCAAGTAAATTTCATGTTTGCTCAGACATCCACACCCTTGATCCTTGTCATTTTAACATCCACCTTGTTAGGCGGTCTGATTGTCGGCCTCTTCGGAATGGTGCGTCAGTACAAGCTGCAGCGTAAAGTTCGGCATTTGGAAAAGCAGCTGCAGGATGCCTTATTTCCCCCAACTCCGCCGCAACCGACGCATGATAAAGACCAAACCGAACCCAGTGATTCAACGGTTCATTAAGCACATAAAAACAACCCTGCTGCACAGATTGCAGCAGGGTTGCTTTGTAGTTATTTTCAAAAAATCCAAACACTTAATGCTACGCACATAATGCCTCCGACTAGTGAGGATACGGCATTGACCCTATCATTAGTCATCAATCTCATACCACGAATCTGTGTGGCTTTCTGGTCGCAATGAAACTGTTTCTCAATGGTTTTCCCGCAAACATTACACCGATACATCACTTGAAACGTCGCCCCGAGCCAAGAATCAGCCAAAGAACCAATCAAGCCAGAAACAGCACCTAGTATGATTAGCGCTGCAAGTGTTTCTACCTGATATCCGGAGTCGCCTATCTGACTGAACCACCCACTAACTAGACCAATGAATGCTCCTCCCAGCAATGAAGCCAGCAGTCCTAATCCCGTTATACCGCCCGATGTACCAGCCGGAACACGCTTGCCGTTAATAATTGAACGCGGTGCAGATCCACTCATTCCGCCTATTTCCGTAGCCCAAGTGTCTGCGTTGACCGTTGCCATAACCCCTACAAATACAATCCACCAAGCTGGATCGGGCCAACCCGCATTCCCTATACATAGCAATAAACCAAGACCGCCATTTGCAGCAACTTGTCCGGCATCTCGCCTTCCACCTTTGGCATAACCGCTTTCTGCTGCGGATTTACGTTGATGCTTGAGTTTAGATAATAAGGTAGAAGATACGAAGAAGGCAATAAGTGTCCCAAACCAAGCTAAGCTTCCCAGTGCAAACATCGACGTACCGAGCAGCACAGCAGCAATCAAGCCCGATAAGGATAAGGATCCCTTCCAATAGGCTCCACCTGCGATAATTAAGCTACCCGCTAAACCCCAAATCCACTCCACATGCAGCACTCCTATTCTTCTTCCATACCCTTTATAAACCGTTCAAAAATCTCTCTTATTGTATCACAGTCGTATTCGGGGTCATACGTTTACAATCTTTTCGTCATGATTGACAAATTCATCTAAATTTTCGGTTAACTCGACAAGAAGCAACCAATTTCTATGAAATTTATGATAAACTTAGTTCGGTGAATGTTAGGAGGCTGACATGGAGAACGATCAATTCGATAAAACGTCCCAGTTAAAAAGAGACCTGGATCCTCAAGAAATGCTGCGTGTTATTTTTGACTATGCAGCCAAAATTGCGAACGAACGAATCCTAGACAACGTACTTATGCTGATGGCCGACATGGGACGAGAGATGATTGTCTCAGATCGCTGTACAGTTTGGTTGCTTGATACGAACAAAAATGAATTATGGTCCAAAGTAGCTCATGGTCTTGACGAAATTCGAATTCCTAGTACGGCTGGTCTTGTCGGCTATGCTGTAACGAATGATAAAGCCGTATTTATTCATGACGCTTATACGAATGAAGAGTATAAATCCTATCTCTTGAATGGAGCTCTTCGAACGGACCAACAAACGGGTTACCGCACCAAAGCGCTCTTGGTTATTCCATTCCGAAACAGCCAAGGTGAAATTATGGGTGCTTACCAAGCCATTAATAAGCTGACGGCAAGTGAGCAATTTTCAGATAAAGACATGGAATATTTAACGTTAGCTTCCTCCTACGCGGGTAAGTCATTAGAATCTGCTTTGCTTACGAACGAGATCGAGGAAACGCAGAAGGAAATTATTTTTCGAATGGGGGAAATTGGTGAGAGCAGGTCCAAGGAGACTGGAAATCATGTGAAACGTGTAGCGGAATATTCTTATCTCTTAGCCTTAGGCTTAGGTATGAGTCAAGAAGAAGCTGAATTGTTGAAAATGGCTTCGCCCATGCATGATATCGGTAAGGTGGCGATCCCTGATAGTGTCTTAAACAAACCAGGGAAATTAACAGATGAAGAATTCAAATTGATGCAGAACCATACACGTATTGGCTATAATTTGCTCAAGAACTCCAATCGGCATATTCTGAAGACGGCAGCTGTTGTCGCTTATGAGCATCATGAGAAATGGAACGGACGCGGATACCCACGCGGAATCAAAGGCGAGGATATTCACATCTATGGCCGAATTACAGCGATTGCTGACGTATTCGATGCACTCGGCAGTGAGCGTGTTTACAAAAAGGCTTGGGAGCTCGATCGCATTTTGACTTTATTTAAAGAGGAGCATGGCGAGCATTTTGACCCCAAAGTGGTGGATGCATTTTTCCAACAATTGCCGGCCATCCTTCAAGTTCGTGATCAATATTCAGATGCTGCTTTAGAGGATCCAACAGAAGTTTAATCAAGGAATAATAAAGGGCAGTTCTCTCAGGTCATCAATGACCTTAAGAGACTGCCCTTTGATCTGTTACATGTTAATCGTAACGGCTCCGAATACTTCTTCTCCCCACAACAGTTCCAAGCGATCACCTTGATGTACAGGACCTACCCCTTCAGGAGTACCTGTGTAGATGATATCACCAGCACCTAAACCATAATGTTTTGCAATGTAATCAATAATGGTTTGTAGATCGAAGATCATATTACTGATGTTGCCGTTCTGCACAACTTGGCCATTCTGGCGAAGCTGGAAGTTCGATTCTGCCAGCTTTGAAGCTCCTGGAAATGGTCGAAATGAACTGATTGGCGCTGAATTCAGAAAGCCTTTGGCAGGCAGCCATGGCTGCCCCTTCTTCTTAATGACGTTCTGAACATCCCGAAGCGTGAAGTCAATGCCGAGTGCATACTTGTCGACAATATCATCCACTTGGATGCCTTCTGTATAAGGCTTAGCGATATGTAAAACAAGCTCGGTTTCGTAGTGAATCTCACCTTGATTACCTGGAAGCGTCAACTCTTCCCCATTCATTGGAGCAAGTGCATGTGTCGGCTTGGTAAAAATCATGGGTTGATCGGGAACATCATTCCCCAGTTCAGCGGCATGTGCCCGGTAGTTGCGACCTACACAGTAAATATTGCGAACAGCTTCTGTCATGTTGATTGCTCCTTATCTTATTTCTTGCTAACATTGCCTTGCGCGTCCACTTGAGCGCCTATTGAGATTTTACTCAAACGCTGAAAGAGCTTTGCGCCATCTTCCGTACTCATCGGAGTCGGCAGTGCTGCTTTAGTCAAAATTGGCACAAGGTGGATGTCGCATTGTTTATCTTTTGAACACGCAGCCTCTAAAATAACTGTCTCCCATGTCTTCGGGGTATCATTCGTTGTAAAAATGAAATTACCTAGACTATAAGCAATCCATTTGCCTTTATATTGCTCGAAGCCTTGTAAAACATGTGGATGACCGCCTACGATAAGATCAGCGCCGGCATCGATATAGCGATGGGCCAGGTCTTTCTGATTCTTATCCGGATTATCGCTTCTTTCCACTCCCCAATGGGTAACGACAACAACCAGATCAGCGCTTTCTTTTGCTTTCTGAATGGCTTCGACCGGCAGCTTGTAGCTATATGTTTCAGCTACGCCGGCATGACCAGGACCTGCTTTCCACGAAGCCTCCGGAACGACACGGCTGAAGCCGAAGAAGGCAATCTTCACCCCTGCTTTTTCCACGATGACTGGTCGGTAAGCTTCTTCCAAATCTTTGCCCGCTCCAACTCGCTTAACACCCTCTTGATCAAGGGCATCCATTGTGTCCAGCAAACCTTCTGTCCCATAATCCATCACGTGGTTATTTGCTAGATTAACGAGATCAATCCCAGAAGCTTTCAGGGCAGGCAACGCCATCGGTGAAGAACGATAGACGTAATCCTTATTTTGAACTGTTCCTCTAGTTGTTATGGGTGTTTCTAAATTAGCAATCGTATAATCGGGCTTGCTCAGAAAGTCTTTTACATTCGTATAAGGGTAATCATAGCCTTTTTGCTTTAAAATATCTTCCACTTTGGAGGCCATCAACACATCACCCACAAAAGTTAACTTCACTTGCCCGCCACTGCTCGTGGGCTCACTCGATGCGATAGGAGGAGGAGTCGGGATAACGGCTTTTACCGTAGACTCTGGGCTAGGCTTCGCGCTTGGCTCCGCACTAGCTGTGCTAGCACTGCTCGCTGTATTCGTTGGTTTGGTTGGAACAGGTGAAACACTAGCCACTGGTGAGGATGCTGAATCTTGCTCTTCTGCTGATTTACTGTTCGATGTCCAATAGGAAGCGCCTATGCCAATAGCAAAACAGGCTGCTGCGGCAAGCGTGAGTCCCCCAATTACCTTAAGCGGGGTCTTCTTGTTCGTAGAGCGTTCTTTTTTCGGTTTACGGTGACGATCTTGTCTGGATTCCAATCAAAACATTCCCCTTTCCCCCTACAAATTATAGCAGAAGAAACCCTCATTGGGTAATAGTAAGAGACTCTCATTTTCAGATTTATAATCCTTGTGGTATAACTGAAACATAATTAAGTTCATTTGAGTTTATCAGAGAAAGGGAACGAAAACGTTGGAGAAAATCGCAATCATATCGGATATTCATGGTAATTTGCCCGCACTGGAAGCTGTGCTTTTAGATATTGAACGCCGAGAAATTAAACGTATTATATGTTTAGGCGACCTTGTAGGTAAAGGGCCTGATTCCGCTGCTGTCGTTGACCGTATCAAGGAGGTATGTGAATGCGTTGTTCAAGGTAACTGGGATTTGGGGATTACCCTTCCACAGGAACATCCTGCCGGATTGTGGCATCAGCAGCAGCTTGGTGAGGATAGGCTTGCTTATCTGGAACAGCTGCCTTTCTCCGTTGATTTGAATGTAAGCGGCAAATTGTTCCGACTGTTCCACGCTTCTGCGCAAAGTGTCTATCATAGAGTGAAACGTAAAGCATCTAAGCAAGAACGTCTTGCAATGTTTCAAAATACGGAGCTGACAGGTACGTCGACGGATGGGAAACAGCCAGATATTGTCGGCTACGGAGACATTCATATTCCCTATCTAATAACGATCAAAAACCCGTCGGAGAAACGCTCTGTGAAGCATGCAAGCAGCGGTCTGATGCTCTTCAATGTTGGTAGTGTAGGAACACCCTATGACGGCATACCGCAAGCCTGCTACTGCGTTTTGGAAGGGGAAACCGAAGACAATGTGCAAGCTGGATTTGCGATTCAATTCGTACGTGTTCCTTATGATATTGAACGTGCTGTTCGCTTGGCTTACGCCGCGCAAATGCCCGAAAGTCAACGATATGAACTAGAGATTACTACAGGACTGGTTCATAAATGAAGAGTGAGAAATAATCATGGGAATTCCTTCCACAATATGATAATATAGGCGTATCATTGAAAGTGAGGATGCCATCCATGAGGCTGAACTGGCGTAAAATTGTTTTGATCGTCGTATGTGCAGAGTTATTATTTATCTATTGGAACGGCATCAGTGCTATTTCTTTCAAGAAGCAAGAAGTCACTCACCCGAGTACCACGTCACAACCGGTGCCTCCGTTAACGCAAATAAAACCAATTACTCCTGGCAAATTAAGCGAGTCTGACTTCCATATACCAGATCAGAAAGCATCTTAAAGTTAAATAAGGGGTAAGCCTCGCTTACCTCCAACCACAAAATATATAATTTTTATATGTCAATGAAAAGGGGCTGTCGCAAAAGTCAGTTTATGATTTTCGTGCCCCCAGTTAGAATCAGCTTCATATGTAAAAAGCACCTCCATCTCCCACTCTAGTAGTGGAATTGGAGGTGCTTTTGTTTAAATTTGGGACATGCCCAATCATGCGAGCAATTTGGGGACAGCCCTTATTGCGTACGTAGAGAAGTTCTAGAGATTATACGCCGTGCGTCCAATCTACATGGATGTGTCTTAAATCGAAATCCACCGTCATTTATGCTCTCTTTGAGGTTCCGAATGAATGAATCAACATTCGCGTTTGAAAGATGTTGTAGAAAGTACAACAATTGCTGCCTAAATCTCGCCGTTCTCGCTTCGTTGTTGCATCATGTACAACAATTTGGTCCTATAAAGGCCATTTCGCAACAAATGAGCTCGAAATGTTGTACAAACTGCAACTTCAAGTTGCAAAGTAGCCTTTGGCGTATGAATTGTTGTAGAAAATACAACATGGGTAACCACTATAGCCCATCTACCCTCACGAAGGCTCAATCACTCTAAAATCAAATTTTAGAGTAATGCCTACCACATATGAGGAGGCATAATGAATCAAGTGACAGTATCCGTGTTACTTCACTCGTGCTAAAGCCAAACCATCATAAGCTGGCAGGATGGTGCTTTCCAAACGCGGATCCGTAGCGATCAGCTGGTTGAAAGTACGCATCGCTTGGACCGAGGCTTTGGTTTCGTTCGCGTCGACGACTTTTCCTCGCATCAGCGTGTTATCCCCCGCAATAATGGCGCCTGGATTCGCCAGTTTAATTGCGAGCTCCAAATAATTCGGATAATTCACTTTGTCCGCATCGATAAAAAAGAAATCAAATCGCTCTCCCTGCTCAAGAAGCTCATTCAGGTGAATGAGTGCTTCGCCAATCCGGTACTCAACGAGCTGGCCAAGGCCCGCTTCGGTCACATTTTGCTTGGCTACATCAGCAAATTCTTGTTTTAACTCGAGCGAAATCAGCTTGCCGCCTTCTCTTAAGCCTCTCGCCAAACAAATCCCGCTATAACCGCCCAAAGCACCTATTTCCAATACCTTCTTTGCGCCAATCATCGTGACCAGCATAGTAAGCAATCTGCCGTACCCAGGTGCAATCGATATTTCGGGCATATTCTGGCTGCGTATGACTTCCTTAACCCGCTCTAGAACTGTATCTTCTTCGTATAAACCCTCCATATAGCTCTCAGCTGTTATGGTTTCCATGTTTTATCCTCCTTAGAAAAGCATCAAAGCATCCACTTTGCGTGTTTCGTTTGTAAGTGTAACCTATTTGTCCTATACTTGTTAATTGTATGAGTTTTATGAGCGATGCACAACCCGGATGGAAGGAATCTAAACATGCCACAACAAATTGAATTAATCGCAACTTGCCCAATGGGACTTGAGGCCGTCGTTGCTCGCGAAATCCGTGATCTTGGCTATAACGAAGTCACCGTCGAGAATGGGCGTGTCCGCTTTCTTGGCGACGAGTTGGCCATTTGCCGCACCAATCTTTGGCTCAGAACCGCCGATCGCATCTTGGTACACATGGGCCAATTTAAGGCCCTCACTTTCGATGAGCTCTTCGAAGGCACCAAAGCGCTTGCTTGGCCGGACTGGATTCCGAACGATGCCGAATTCCCTGTGGAAGGGCGTTCCCATAAGTCACAATTATCTAGCGTTCCCGCTTGCCAAGGCATCGTGAAGAAAGCCGTCGTAGAGAAGCTGAAGCTTCGCTACGGAACGGAGTGGTTCCCTGAGAACGGAGCACGCTACGTGATCGAAGTCGCACTCCTGAACGATATCGCAACGCTAACGATCGACACGACCGGCGCCAGCCTGCACAAGCGCGGCTACCGTAAGCTCGTGACCGAAGCTCCGCTCAAGGAGACCATGGCGGCTGCAATGATCCTACTCAGCCGTTGGAAGGTCGATAGACCGCTCTACGACCCGTTCTGCGGGTCAGGGACGATCCCGATCGAGGCAGCTATGATCGGATGGAACATCGCGCCAGGACTGCGGCGCAGCTTCCCTAGCGAGGCGTGGGGCAATATCCCCCGCAAGCTGTGGGACAAGGCTCGCGACGAGGCCTTCGACGCGGTTAAAGATGATGTTCCGCTGAACATCATCGGCAGTGACATTGATCCCGCTGCCATCGAAGTGGCAGAGGCTGCCGCGAAGGCTGCCGGCTTGACGAAGCAGTTCAAGCTGCTCGTGGAACCAGTGGCCAAGGCCCGTCCGCGCGGCGACTATGGCTGCTTGATCACCAACCCACCCTATGGAGAGCGGCTTGGTGAAGCGCAAGATGTAGAGGTGGCACTGCGCCAGCTCGGTGCACTCACCGCTCCCATGCCTTCATGGAGCATGTTCATCCTAAGCCCGAGCACACAGCTCGAGCACTATATGAACCGCCGCGCAGATAAGAAGCGCAAACTATTTAATGGACGGATCGAATGTAACCTGTTCCAATATCTTGGACCATTGCCACCGCGCAGACAATCAGACAAATAAAATAAAAATCCCTCATCCGCTCATCCGACCTAACTGCATGCATGCAGCGGTCAGACCAAGCTAGTGAGGGATTTTATTTTATAAATAAAAACCAAATCAATAACGCCCATATGGGAATGGAAACAAGAATACTCCATAGGCAGCCCTTGGCAAACCGCAGCTTCGGCTCCTGTTCTGTCCTTTCTTGGCGATCATTTTGCATGTTCCACCAACTCCAAGGGCAGTCCATCCGGATCTGCAAAGAAAGTATAGCGGTCACCAGTAATGGGATCAACCCGTACAGGTTCTACCGCAATCCCCTTGCTTTCAAGTTCTTTAACGCTTTCGTCCATATTCAGAACGACAAAAGCCAAATGCCTAAGACCCCTTGCCTCAGGCTGGTTAACTCGCAGCGGAGGGTTCGGAAATGAAAACAACTCGATCTGCTGTTCGGTCTGACCGATGCGCAAATCCAACTTATAGGAGTCACGTTCTGCACGATACGTTTCGTGTATGACCGTTAATCCAAGTAAATCGACATAGAAGTGTTTGGATCGCTCATAATTTGAGCTAATGATTGCCACATGATGAATTTGTGCTAACTCCACTCCATTCCCCCCTGTCCCCATTTCGTGAAAAACCGCATTCCGGGAACTCCCCATCCTGCGGTCCGTTTCATTCATTTTATCCGTCTGTTCTCATCGTTTCAACAATTTTCTTCAAAACTTCCTCAGCGTCCACATAGTCAACTTGGCAAGTACCAGCTGCATGATGACCGCCTCCACCATTTTGAAGCATCAAGTTACCAATATTCGTTTTCGACGAGCGATTCACAATGCTATGTCCACAAGCAAAGACGCAGTTTTGTTTGTTTCGGCCATCGACAACCCAAATCGAGATATTTTGCTCTGGATAAAGGGCATATACCATGAAACGGTTCCCTGGATAGATGGTTTCCACATCACGAAGGTCAGTAATAATCACATTGCCTTCCGTCCGTGTATAGGTTTGAAGCATATCACGATATAAGGCATCTAGTTCGAAATATCGCGCCACACGCTCTTTCACATCCGGCAATTCCATAATCTCATGAACGGACATCGTTGCACAGTGCTCCACAAGGTCTTCCATCAATTGATAGTTACTGATCCGATAATCGCGATAACGCCCTAAACCCGTTCGAGCATCCATGATAAAAGATAATAAATCCCATCCGCTTGGATTCAAAATATCTTCCTTGCTGAACTGTGCCGAATCCGCTTTATCCACCCCTCGCATAATATCATCGATATCGCCGAAGGTTTCCCGCCCTCCATAGTAATCATATACAACACGTGCCGCACTTGGCGCGATTCGGGTTTCCCCTTTGAATTCAACCTTTTCGCCCATCCGTTCAAGTTCACTGGAATGATGATCGAACCACAAGCCACAACCCGCTACATAAGGGACATTGGCCAAAATATCGTTTTCTGAAACCTCAATCAAACCGTCCTGCATATCTTTGGGATGGACGAATTTCATTTCATCCACCATGTTTAGCTTTTTGAAAAGCATCGCGCATACTAAACCATCAAAATCCGAACGTGTGATTAATCTCATGCTATGTATCCCCCTAATAATAGTTCCTAAGCACTACTTAAATCTCTGACATTCATTATATCAGCTAGTGTCAATTTGTGACAATGATTTTGTCTTTATAAATCCCTTTCAACTGGCAATAAAAAAACGGTACGCCTAGATAGGCTGTACCGTTCTTAATTTGGATGATAAACATTGATAAAGCCTAGTCAAAAATGCTTCAATTTGCGACATCGGCGGCATTTTTACAGAAAGCTTAACTTCGCCCTTCCAGTAGAAAATCAAGATGCTATTGTTTCTCCCGTGAAACATTTCAACATCCCAACAAGCCTCATTTAACGCGTATTCTTCCCGATTAATCATGAGCTTTGGTCCATCCGAGGAAGGCACCAAACGGGCAACATGATTACCACATAGCGAAGTCACTTTTTGTTCTTCTTGTAGTATTCCTTCAGACTGCATGCTGCTGGATCCTCCTTTTATTCTTACATAAATTTGTTATGACAGAGAAAAACCCCACCATAGTGAACCGATCGGAGGGGTTCTGATGTTGATACCCAATCGTTCGGCGGCTGGCTGGCTGCGTGTCCGGTTGCAGGACAAGGAAGCCCCTTTAGCTTTGCGTCACTGGCTTTCGCCAGCTTTGCCTTTGTCGAGATGTCTTACAGAATGAATGAGAGTTACGAGTAATAAATACTATACTCTCAAGGATACGGGAAGTCGTATCTAAATCGAATAGTTCCAAAGAACTAATTTTGCATTATTTTTCAAAAAATTTCTTTTTTCGACGAATTTTTCAGCAACATTTGACGATTCGCGCCTCTCCAATAGAAAATGGATCCCGTAATCGTAAGAACAGCCATAAGAACATACAACGTATTTCCACCATAAGAAACGAGCAAGAATCCACCTACCCAAGGTCCGATAAAATGGCCTATGTTCGTTAATGTTTGAGCGCCAAAATATGTGCCACGCATATGCTCGGGAGCTAATTTGTCAATCAACATATTAGCAGCGGGGTAATTGAGAATCTCGCCAAAGGTGAAAATCCCCATCGAAATAATAAGCCATACCAGCGAGTGGGAAAATGCAAAGCCGACATCCCCTAACGCAAACATTAGGTTGCCAACTATAATTGCAGTAAGGGGCGTGTACTTTTCTGCCCAACGAGTAAGCGGAATCTGCATGGCAATAACCACGATCGCATTCACACTCATTAAGATCGCAAACAATTTCACACCGTCTACAAAGTTGATCTCCAAATATTGCGAAAGTGTCACCATCACCTGTGAGTAACCGATAGCTCCAATAATACCGCCAAGGATATACAAGCGAAAAGTCATATCACTGCGAATTACTCGCAAAGCAGAACCAAAGGTAACCGAAGATTTTTTCTCACCCTCGATTTTCTTGATGCCAAAAGCGATAAGCAGCGCGTATAGGGTAACCGCATAAATAAAATAAATGATACCTGTAATAAGAAAAGGCAGCGCACCATTCATCGTAGCGAAAAAAGCACCCAAAAGTGGTCCAACAGCAACACCAACATTGATGGCCATATACCGCATCGAAAACACTTTAAGTCTCTTCGCAGGTTCTGTCAGGTCTGCCATCAACGCCTGCGACACGGGCTCATAAAAGGATCGGCACAAGCCGTTCAGCATATTGAGCAGCATAAACAGGATTGGTAATTTAACCATGCCGAAGCCTAAAAACACGAACGCCCAGCCGAAAAGAGCAGCTAGCATAATAATGCGCCTTCCGAATCGGTCCGATAAGGTGCCGCCTATAAAACCGCCTACGGTACCAGCCAAAGAACCCATTCCGATGACAATTCCGATCATCACTGCACTCATCGACGTATGTCTGGCTAAATAAATCGCGAGAAAAGGCAAACTCATGGAGGACGCAGCCCTGGCCATAACGGTTCCAAGAATTAACGTATGTACAATCGGATGATAAGAACTTATAAAACCACGTAACCGATTCATTTGAAAGGGCTCCTATCGCTATTTAATTTACCGAAGGTCAAAGAAAACGACACCGAATTCCAATTATACACGAAAAATGACGATATGTGTCTCCAATTTGTTCTAAATTTGAATCTGTGGAATGGGATACGGTTCGTGGCAGGAAGGTTGGGGTTGTTGGGGTTGCTTCGCGACAAACATTGATGCAAAAAGTACATCAAAATTTGTTAATAGCGACTCATGGGAAGAGTGATGATGCATTTTGTATATCAAATTCATACCAAAACTGGCGTTTGAGTCTGGATCGGTTAATTTTGATGTAGTTTTTGCAGCTTCTGCATACCGAAAGTTAGTTTGAGCAGAAATTAGCTGCACTTTTTGCATGAAAGCTACAGACTGCGGATGGCGGGATCGTCTGCTTTCATAAGATGGGGATCCGGCAAAAGCGATGTTACCATCTGTGGAAGCTTGGGAGCCGCAATGTAAGGAGTAACCAGCTTCGGAAGCTGGGATTACCAACTACATCAAGAGCAACAGCGCTCAACAGAACTTTTAACAACTTCGTTACCACAAAACAACACTCTAGTTCCCTCATGCATGTCTCCACCTCCTTGTACGCTCCAAACAAAAAACACTCTCCGAGGAGAGTGCAAAAGAGCGTATCTATTATGTTCATTGTGTCCATTCGTCGCTTTCCCATCATGAAGCCCAGTCGGGTCGTGCGATTCCACGAACGGGTATGCTGCTTCCACGGGCTTACGTTAACTGCCGCCGCACCCAGACCCGCAGCTCGATCCAGACGAGCAAGAAGAGCCCGATCCGGAGCTGCAGCTGCTGCCGCCGCCTTGATCTCCAGAGCTATCGCCACTGCCTCCAGAACCTCCACAACCTGAGGAAGAACAGTTGCTTTGCTTGTAATTTTGGTTATGGGTTTCATTCAGAGGCCACTGAGAATTCATCCCGCTTGTATAGTTATCATTATCCTGAATGGAGAAGAACATCATGGCTCCTGCCATATACACCATGTTGTTCGGATTTGTTAGTGAATCCTTCCAGCCTGTATCCTCAAACCTGCGGCTGTTCGCTGAATGCCTGGCTTCATGAATCGCCTGCTTAATTAGGTTGCGGATCGTCTCTGCAACTTCTGGATACCGCTTTGCCTGCTCCATATCAAACCATTGCTCGGCGATTTCATCTTCATTGCCTTTGCGAAGCAAATCTGTTCGCTGCTCATCCAGCGGATTGCGGAAAAATCCGTTCCAGCACCGCGAACTCGTTGGAGCGAACTCGAACAAATGCGCATATACCCAATCGAACCATGCACGTTCACCCGGCATTTGCTTCGGTTCGCGTTCAGGTGAATGATGAATTGCGCCACCAGCGAATTGATCCCCAAAGCGCTGATATTCTCTTGTAAACATCAGCATCTCATGCCAAATCTCATCGATTTCGCTGCTAAACATCGGGGTTCTTTTTAAAATGAGATTCATCAGAAAAAATCGTTTTAATTCAAACCATTTACACGCAAACTCGTCGTCAGACATGGAAGGATTCCCAGCTTTTACGCGATATTGGAGTCTTTCTACATAATCTAGTGGAAGTGCACTATTCAGCTTAGTAACGATACGTTCTAACGGAATACTTTCTAGCAAACCAAGCCCTTGGGGTAGATCTGAAGCTCGGAAGCTCGGTTTGGATTTCCCTACACGGCTTCTCTTGGACGGTTTGGGTGATTTTCGGAATAAAAAACGAAACATTTGGCATCCCTCCCTATTTCCAATATAACACAGTAATGTAAAGAGAAGAATAACACCAGTTGGAAACACTGTATATAGGCCCTATAATAAAAGAAAGGAGGTGCTGAAGGATGAAAATAGCAGTAACCGGTGGCAGCGGGTTTATTGGCAAACGATTGATTTCTCATTTGCAGAAGCAAGGTCATGAAGTCATCAATATTTCACGTTCACCCAGACCTGTTGTAGAGCATGTACGCACCGTCACTTGGGATCAACTAAAGACCGATTCGAGCGCATTCGCAGGGCTGGATGCCATTGTAAATTTGGCTGGTGAGTCGATTAATCAGCGTTGGACAGCTGCGGCCAAAGAACGAATCGTTGAATCTCGGCTAAAGGCGGCTGAGCAAGTGGCCCAGCTTGTAGAAAGCATGGAAGTGAAACCGAAAGTCGTCGTTAATGCTTCAGGAATGTCCGTGTACGGTACCTCGGAAACCGAAACCTTTGACGAACGAAGCCCGCACCGCCCTATCGATTTCTTATCAAGGGTAGTCGAACAGTGGGAAAGCGCGGCTGATCAGATACAGGGAACACGCATCGTAAAAGTCCGCGTTGGGCTTGTGCTAGACGGCAAGGAAGGCGCATTCCCAAAAATGGCTATGCCTTTTAAACTTGGTGTTGGCGGTCCGATAGGCAGCGGTAAGCAATGGCTCTCCTGGATTCACATCGTTGACATGGTGAGGCTTATCGAATTCTGCATTCAGAACGAAAAGATTATAGGTCCTGTTAATGCAACAGCGCCGAATCCGGTCACGAATAGAGAGTTTGGACGGGCATTAGCGAAAGCGATGCGAAGACCGAATCTATTCCCGCTTCCCGCTTTTATTTTAAAAATAATTTTCGGTGAGTTATCTACACTGCTTTTGGAAGGTCAGAAGGTGCTCCCTCGCGTATTAATAGAGCATGGCTTTACGTTTAAGTATTCTTTCGCAGACAAAGCCCTTGCTGATATTGTTTAAATAAAAAACCCAGACCACCGAGAACGTCTCGATGAGCTGGGTTTTCGTTTACTTTTATTTCGTAGATAAGTCGTCTGAAACTTGAATAAGTTGTAATTGAGTTGGTGCACTTGTAAGTGTTAAAACGCCTTTATCATCATAGCTAATGCCGAAGTCATTGTCGTTTACAATCGCAATTGTATTTTTGTCAACAACTGTCAACCCTTCAATCTTCTCGTACGGGTATCCTAGTTTAGCAATATCCACAATTAATTCCTTGCTAACTGGTTGAATACCTTGGTCTTTGAGCTGCAGAATAGATAGGCTTTCCAGGTTTTTGCTTGTATCTGTTCCTAAAATATTCGTCGCCTTTGAGAAATCGGATTTGTAAATTCGTTTCAGTTGTGCGTCAGCACCCGCATTCTTATCACGCTCATCAACTAGCAGCACATCACTGGATAGTGCGGAGAGATCACTGATCACGATATCTTTTTGGTTCACTTTGACGAACATGCCTGCTTGCTCAGCCACATAAACATACTCACCCACGATTTGTTTCGTGGCTAGGTCCATTTTGAGGATACGCAGATTTCTGGAAGACTCCCCTGTTTTCTTATCCGGATTTGCCATTGGACTTTGAATGGACGTGTACAAGAATTTGCCGTCTGGGGAAATCGTCACACCTTCGAATCCGCGGTTGGAAATACGCGTATTGTATACCTCAGGCAGTGTATCAAAAATTGGCGTTTGAGCACCAGCTTGAACGAGCTTGTCTTTAGCGCCTTTAGGGACGTAGCGCCCTAGTATCGTGCCATCGCGTTTCACTTGAAGAATGGATGGGCGATACTCATCTGAGACCCAAAAGGTATCATCAGATGGGCTATAAGCGATAGCTTCCAGATCAAGACCGTCTGGATCATAAGCCAGCTTCGTAACACCTTTCTCATCGTACGGCACTTCATCGATTCCAACCAAGTTCGGCAGTCCTGTTATGTATTTGCTATTGCTTACTTTATCTAATTTGCCATCTGGAAGCGATAGTTTGATCGTTTCCAAGACTTCAATGTTTCCGTTCGTAATTTTGAATTTATAAATACGTGGAATATAGTTATCAATCGGGAATGTGCGAAGTTTATCTTTACCTACTTCACCGTTGGGCCCACGATCTGCCAATGTATAGAACGTATCTGCAGCATCTTTAGGTAAGTGAATAAGACCAGAGAACCCGCCTTCTTGAATCCCTTTATCAAGAACAGGTGCATTTTTCCACTCAAATTTGCCCGTCACTTTAGGAATATCTTTCAGCGAGATGGATTGATTCCATTCATTCCATTCGATTTGTTTGCCAAGCGCTTCACCAATGGTGCGAAGAGGAACATATGTGCTTCCGTTAATGACAACGGGATCTTTATCAAGCGTAAGCGTTTTCCCTCCTGAAGTTAGTTGAAACTTTACTGCAACAGCCTCCAACGTAGCTTGTCCTGCGGATACGACAGTTGTTGTAGAAACGGCACAAATGGCCGCAAGTACAATAAGCAGTCTTTTTCTTCTGAGTAATCTTTTCATGTTAACCCTCCATGATCTAATAAACTTTTTTCACTGTGATAAGCATAATGTTTATATATTCGTGGAGTGTCAGAGGGATATGAAAAAATTGTAAATGAGAAAACCTCTATCGAGGCAATTCAAAGTTGAGCGACCGCGTTTAACAAGGAGAGGCTTTGGTCTACGACTAAAGATCCCTATATTAGGTTTTTATCGCCTATAAGAAACCTGTTTTCGGGAACCGAAAACTTATACTTTCTTTTGTGGTTAAAAAATATCTTTTCAAACTCATTAAAGTTGTGTAAAATTAATTTGTGTGAAATAAAACGAAGAGGGTGACCCTTTTGAACGTTCATCAATTTACAGTTCGCACGATCCGCGGTGAAGAAAAGTCTCTTGCCGATTATCAAGGTCAAGTGCTGCTTATTGTGAATACCGCTACGAAGTGCGGCTTTGCTCCTCAATTCAAAGGACTTCAAGAGCTCCATGACACATATAAGGAAAAAGGTTTTAGCGTCTTAGGATTTCCGTGCAACCAGTTTAAGGACCAGGAACCCGGTGACGACGCTCAAGTCGAGCAAGCTTGCCAAATTAATTTCGGTGTTAACTTTCCGTTATTCTCCAAAATCAATGTGAACGGCGCAGACGCCCATCCGCTTTACCAATACCTGAAAAAACAGGCTTCAGGACTTCTTGGTTCAAGCATTAAATGGAATTTCACAAAGTTTTTGGTTGATCAGCAAGGCAATGTGATTAAACGCTTCTCCCCTACTACTTCACCGAGCAAAATAGACAGCCAAATTCGCAAGCTGCTTGAGAAATCAGCTGTTCATGCTTAACATCTCAGAATGAAAAAAAGCATCCAACCCTAATGGGCGGATGCTTTTTGTTATTTTACATACTTTTTTACTTTTTCAATCACTTCGTCTTCTGTTGCTGCTGTCACATAGCGTCCATTAATAAATATAAATGCAAATCGGGAACAAGGACCGCAATATGATTTGCAGGCAACTTTGACTTCAGCATCGGGTGCAATGACACTTATTTTAGAAAGCGCAGTCTTCACTTTCATGTGTTTGCATTTATCACAAATGCGAATATCATTACGCATTAGTGATCTCCGTGATTCCCCTTGCTTGGATTCGTAATCATGAAGCCTTCTTCTGGTGTGTAGAAGTAATCAATACGGATGCCATCCAGCAAAGGTTCATTTTTATCAAGAATAACGTCAATACCTTTATCCGTGCTTACAAGGACATCATTTTCAGATTTATCGTCAAGACCCAAACCATAGTGAGCATGGTCACCGTGCGAATGAGTCACTTGAACGCGAACCAATAATCCTTTGTTTTCTTCTTTATCAAGCTCCAATTGTAGTATTTTAGCAGCATTACGAGAAATTTTGACGTTCATATGTACACATCTCCTGAAACATTAATTTTTATTTCTTATTGTAAAGAATCTAAGGCACGAAATCAACCTTTGTCCCAAGTCATCCCTTACTTCTTGCTAATTCACTAAACGAACTTTAAAATACATAGTAGTGAGCACAAAGAACACTAATTACACAGAAGTAACTAACTTACGTCAAAGTTAGTTTCATACATTCAATTTGAAAGGAAGCGGTCTTATGTCAACCCTTGAGAATGAAAAAGTCGCTCCACTCAGCAACTATGTTCCTAAAGTACCCAAAGAAATCGAATGCTCCGTTGAAAGAACACTTGAAGTTATTGGCGGGAAATGGGCTTTCCTCGTGCTTCGCGAATTATTTTGCGGAACGAAGCGTTTCGGCGAGCTGCAGCGTCAGATAACTGGCGTCAGCCCTAAATCATTAACGGATATCCTTCGTCACCTCGAGGAACATGGGGTTTTGGAACGAATGGCTTACCCTACGGTTCCTGTTACGGTCGAGTATACCTTGACACCTAAAGGCCAGGATTTGCATCAAATAATAAAAGAAATGAAGTTATGGTCAGCTAAGTGGACATAATGAATAATTAGGGACTATCACCAGAGGAGTGGAGCTTGATGATCACAATCAAATCAAAAGAACAAATTGAGAAAATGGGCAGAGCGGGTCGTATCCTGGCTGATTGCCATAAAGAAATCGCCAAAATGATTCGACCTGGTATTACCTCCTGGGAAATCGACCAATTCGTAGAGGGCTTTCTGACTAAGCACGGGGCCACTCCTGAGCAAAAAGGGTATCACGGTTATCCATATGCTACTTGTGCATCCGTCAACGACGTGATCTGTCACGGTTTTCCTAAGAAAGAGCCCCTAAATGACGGCGATATTGTAACCATCGACATGGTTGTACGTATAGATGGTTGGTTGGCTGACTCCGCGTGGTCTTATGCGGTGGGTAACATTTCTCCGGTTGCAGAGAAATTGTTGCAAGTAACGAAAGAATCTCTATATAAAGGAATTGAGCAAGCCGTTCCCGGCAACCGTATCGGCGATGTATCGCATGCTATCCAAGTGTATGCGGAATCGCATGGTTTTTCCGTTGTAAGAGATTTTATCGGACACGGGATTGGCTCCGAAATGCATGAAGAGCCGCAAGTGCCTCATTATGGGCCAGCAGGCAAAGGGCCGCGGATTAAAGAAGGCATGGTCTTCACGATTGAGCCGATGCTAAATGTAGGTAAATACCATTCCAAAGTAGATCAAGATGGATGGACAGCAAGGACCTATGACGGCAGCTTATCCGCTCAATATGAACATACGATTGCCATTACGAGTCAAGGACCGATTATTTTAACCGAACAATAAAGATACCGGAGGAACATGCATGATTTCTTTTTACAAGAAATATTGGAGGACAGCCTTTGACATTGCTCTCATTGTTCTAACCGTCTATTTATTCATGCTGTTATTTAGTTACCTGTATCGCATTGCTACCCCTATCTTTCTGGCTCTGATCATTTTCATGATGATCGAGCCTTTTGCTAGGTTTTTGAATCGCAAAGGGATACGTAAGTCAATCGCATCAGCGATTTCGACCTTAGTATTCGTCCTTATTATCCTGGGCGCACTGACTGGTGCCGCTGTCATTTTCACCAGCCAGATCATGAGTCTAGTCGATAAGGTGGATGAATATCAAGCGGTTTTCAACGATCAAATTGTGCAGAAAATTAGCGAATTAAACGACCGATTCCAAACGCTGCCGCCTGACGTAATTGCGAAAGCCAAAGATTATGCTGGGCAATTCGCCGGCAATGCCTCCAAGTTTATTATTGCTTTCTTATCAGGATTGGTAGCCTCGTTGACATCCTTCTCAACCTTCATGTTTAACTTCATCGTCGGGATTATCTTAGCTTACTTCCTTAGCATTGAAATTGATTCTTGGAAACGCCTTGCAGGTGAAAAAACACCAAAAACCTTCAAATCCGTCTTCTTTTTTCTCAAAGAAAATGTCGTGAAGGGGATCGTCTCTTACATAAAAGCGCAAGCCAAACTAATCTCTTTAACGTTCGTTGTCGTATTTTTCGCACTGCTCCTGCTCGGCGTTAATAATGCTTTCTCCATCTCGTTGTTGTCAGCTATATTCGATGTCCTGCCGCTGCTCGGCGTATCCACTTTGTTCATTCCATGGATTATCTACCTATTTATTGTCGGGCAAACGACCCTAGCGATCTGGCTCAGTGCTTTACTCTTGATCGTCATCCTCGTCAGACAAATTATGGAGCCAAAGATCACTGGGGAATCACTCGGAGTATCGGCCTTTACGACCTTAGCCTTTATGATTATATCCCTTTCCCTCTTTGGATTTGCAGGGGTCATCCTTTCGCCTGTATTGATCATTCTAATCAAAGCACTGTATACGCAAGGCTACCTGCAACGCTGGATTCGTAAGCCAGAGGATGAGTATGTTCAAGGTAAATTACCTTATAGCGGACCTTAATGGTTGAACATACGGGTTGCGAAGTCCTTGGATGAGAGTGTTAGTTTAGGTGTATGCAAAGTATGTTGCGCCCCGGCGTATTGTTAAAACATTCGCGTGCTTATCCGTGTAAAATTGCATTTTGTAACCCTTTATTTGGTTATCGTGTGTTGTTATTGCACTTTGTACAACATTTCGTATGCTAATTCACGATTTCCACGCGAATGTTGCAAAATATACATCATTTCCAGTCAAAATTAGCCCATTTGCCGGAAAGAAGGCTGAATTGTTGTATAACCTACAACATCTTCAGCTTTTTCAGAAGAAATCAAGGAAATTGTTGTACTCTGTACAACTTCCTTTCCTATTTCCCCATTTCTCCAATAAAACCGATGCAAACAAAAGTATCAAATTTATACTTTCTTATCAACGAAAAAGGCGCCAACTTCCTCATAAAGGAAAAGTTGACGCCTTTTTTTTATACGCGATGTCTGCTTCGGTATATCGACGGAGCCATGCCAACTTTCTGCGTAAATACGCGGCTCAAATAAAAGCCGTTTTCGAATCCGCATTTCTCGGCAATTGCATCCAAAGTAAGCGTTGATCCCTCCAACAAATGCCGAGCTCTTGTGAGACGCATCTCATTCAAAAACTCAGATGGTGTTTGTCCGAACGCCTTTCGAAACTTACGGGTGAATTGTACGGGAGTGAGTCCCAGAGTTACCGCCAAATCCAACAGGGATAAGCTTGCATATGCATATTCCGTTATGTTCCTCCGGGCTTTCTCCATCAACAAATCGACTTCTGAGGAAGAGTCATCTTTGCGATCTCGCTCCATTTTGACCAAACGCAATAGATCGTTTAGCATGTGTTGTTTGTGCAGCGTGCTCTCTTCATCCCAGCCAGGAAGCTGTCTCAAATATCGATAATTGGAAGATAAACGATCTGTATCGTTAATGGTCAATTTCCCTTTCCAGAAGGCTTCATCGCCAACACTGGGTTCAGATAACCATACAAACTGCAGGAAGTGAAAGGACAGGGGTTCGAGTGTTTTCCTCCGAAACACGGTATGGGGTGGACATATGACAAAGTCTTCGAACTTCGCTTCGCCTTTCTGCTCCCCGACTCGATAGAAGAATCTGCCTTCTTCTACGGCAAATATCGTCCAACAAGGATACTCATCTTCCTCTAGCATAAATTCCACTTTACGGTGCCAATAGACATGGGATATGAGCTTCATAGTCACATCACGAAAAGACACTGTTTCACTCCTTTCATATTGAAATAAAGTATATGTCTATTGTAACTGTCTGCATGTTCAATGGAAATAGGATATTCTACAATGAAATTATAGACATCCTATAAACTAGTGAGGTGCTGAGTTATGAAGCATGAATTTGTTTTATCAGACATAACCGTAGTCGGCGGCGGATTAGCAGGTGTTTGTGCGGCTGTCGCTGCGGCTCGGTTAGGCCAAACTGTCTCTCTCGTCCAAAATCGTCCTGTCCTTGGCGGTAATGCCAGCAGCGAGGTTCGTGTCTGGGTATGCGGCGCTACCTCTCATGGAGTTCATCGAAATGCTAGAGAAACCGGCATCATGGGTGAACTATTTGTGGAGAATCAGTACCGTAATATCGACGGAAACCCTTATATCTGGGACCTCATCGTACTGGAAAAAGTCAAAGCAGAGAAGAATATCACGTTGTTCTTAAACACGGATGTCCATGAAGTCCATGCCGATGGTGACGAGACTAGTCGAACGATTCGTTCTGTCACAGGCTGGATGATGGGATCTGAACGACGTATCCGTTTCGATAGCCGTGTATACCTTGATTGTACAGGCGATGGGCTAGTCGGTTTCCTCGCAGGTGCGAAGTATCGTATTGGGCGTGAAGCCCAAGAGGAGTTTAATGAGGAATGGGCACCGCTAGTCGCGGACGATATTACACTAGGAAGCACCATGCTGTTCTATACAAAAGACGCAGGCCGCCCGGTCAAATATATCGCACCAAGCTTCGCGAAAGACATCACTCAAACGTCCATTCCCATGAAACGCGTCATTCGCAGCGGAGATAATGGCTGCGCTTATTGGTGGATTGAGTGGGGCGGTGAGCATGATGTTGTACATGAAAATGAGCGAATCCGAGATGAGCTGTCCTCTGTTATCTATGGTATTTGGGATTATATCAAAAATTCCGGTAAATTCGAGAGTGAAAACCTGACGCTCGAATGGATCGGCTCCATTCCGGGGAAAAGAGAATATCGTCGTTTCGTTGGGGACTACGTGCTTAATCAGAACGATATCATCGCGCAGGAGCAGTTTGAAGACCGTGTTGCTTTCGGTGGCTGGTCCATCGATTTACATCCACCGCAAGGGATGTATGCCACAGCCAAAGGTTCTAAACATATGCATATGGACGGCAGTTATCATATCCCGTTCCGTTCCCTCTACTCCGTCAACGTGACGAATATGCTGATGGCGGGACGCAACATCAGCGCTTCCCACGTTGCCTTTGGCACGACTCGCGTCATGGCGACATGTGCCGTCATTGGCGAAGCCGCGGGCACAGGAGCCGCTCTTTGCGCGGCAAAGGGCATCTCCCCCCGCGAGCTGCACAGCAGCCACTTGAGCGAGCTTCAGCAGACGCTGCTTCGACAGGATGCAGCCGTCCTCGGTCTGAAGAACGCAGATGCGGCTGACCTCGTGCTCCGCGCAGAGATGACGGCGTCCAGCACCTTGACGCAACTTGCGCTAGAGCAATCTGCGTCGGTGCTGCCGCTGAACGCGCATGTGGCGCTTCTCGTGCCGGCAGATCCGTTCATTGACGGCATCGAGCTGCTGCTGGATGCTTCGGCGGCAACGGAGCTGACAGTCGAGCTTTGGAGTACTGGGAAGCCGCAGAACTACGTCCCACACACACAGGTGACGTCCATTCAAATAGCTGTGGCTAAGGGTTCTCAGCAGTGGGTAAAGGCTGCTCTTTCTTGGCACCCTGAAACCGCTCAGAATGCTTTTATCATTCTCAGAAGCAACCCGGCGCTTTCCGTCCATCTATCCGCTAGACCACAAACGGGTGTGCTGTCCTTCAAGCATGATGCTGCATCAGAAGAAACCGTAGATTTCGGTGATATGCATCATCATCAGCCGGTCATTAATTGGAGCGCTAAAGCATTTATCCGGAAGCCAATCTGCTTCCGTCTGCTCTCGCCCACATCCGCATTCGCAGCCGATAAAGCTGCCGATGGGTATAAGCGTCCTTACGGAGGCCCTCATCTATGGTCGTCAGCCGGCCTTGAGGTCTCCCAGCCTGAATGGCTTGAAGCCAGTTGGCCAGAGGCTGTGCAGATTCGAAGTGTACATCTCACTTTCAGTGATGACGTGAACGAAGATTTAATTAATTTGCATCATCATCGGACGGAATTCGAGATTATTCCTGAACTGGTCAAAGACTATAAAATACAGGCCTTCGTCGGCGGTGACTGGATCACAGTGGCTGATAGGCTCGATAATCATACACGTAATCATGTTCATCTTTTGCCGGAAGCTGTGACGACTGATCGACTTCGCGTGGTCGTTGAAGCGACGAACGGGACGGAACGGGCAGAAATTGTAGAAATCCGTTGCTATGGTTGATCAAGACAATTATCAACAACCATCAATCATTTTAAGAGTTGCGTAGTCCATAACCTTCCATTATGATTAGATTAATTAAAAGTTGATGTGTGACTGGCGAAGCATGGATACCCATGAGGAAGCACATTGATCTTACAGCCGTACGCCTGGGCAGAGGTAAGGGGGAGTCATCCCCCTTACCTCTTTGTGTTTTTACAAACAAATGAAGGGTTGAGGGTAAAATGAATTCAGAAAAATTAATTTTGGATGGTACACGTGTCGCGAAAAGCATGAACGAAACTTTAGTCGAAAGAATCAACCAACTGTCCGCAAGAGGTGTCTTACCGTGTTTAGCTACCATACTTGTTGGCGATGACCCTTCTTCCGAAACCTATGTACGTATGAAAAGCAGCGCATGCAAGCGGTTAGGCATTGATTCCAGACGAATCCACCTAAATAAAGCAACTACAACAGAGGAGCTTATTGCTGTTATTCAACAATTAAACGCGGATCCTCAAATCCATGGTATTTTATTGCAGCATCCGGTTCCGCACCATATTGATGAAAGAGCCGCGTTTGAAGCCATTCAGATCGAAAAAGATGTGGATGGCGTTACCCTCCTAGGCTTTGCTCAAAATGCTTTTGGAGCGGCCAGCTTTCCATCCTGTACCCCGGCAGCCATTCTAGCTATTCTGGATTATTATCAGATTCCAATTGAAGGCAAGCATGCGGTAATCGTTGGTCGGAGTCCGATTCTAGGTAAACCCGTATCACTTATGCTCCTGAACAGAAACGCAACCGTAACCATTTGCCATTCAAAAACAAATAATCTCCCCCTAATTATCGGGTTAGCTGATATTGTTGTTGCAGCAGTTGGTAAACCTGCTTTTATTCAAGGAGCATGGATGAAGGAAGGTGCTGTCGTTTTAGATGCTGGATATAATGCTGGCAACATTGGCGATGTCGATTTCGAAGCTTGTCTAATAAAGGCAAGTGCAATTACCCCTGTCCCTGCTGGAATTGGCCCGGTGACCATCGCCATGCTGCTCAAACACACCGTTCTTGCTGCCGAAAAAAGCAATCTTATAACTTGAGTTTCCGACATTCTTTTTTCTAAAATAGGTCTTAATAACCCTTGTTTAACCTTACATGGTGTGTTATATTAAAAGTGCATCAAATCAAGGTTTCCACTTCAAAAAGTTGACATAGGAGTGATACAAATGCCCAATAATTCCGTGCAAATCCCGCAAGGTGAAGAATTGATTCGTGTGGAAATGACGGTTAAGGAAGCGCTTGCATTGACAGGCACTAAATTTAACCAAAACCACAAATTAGAGACAGATGCGATCAAGAAGGTTAAACAATCCTTAGAAGATAAATTGCTGACACCGAACCATTAATCCATACCTATTCAGAGCTCAGCCCTGACGGACGATTCCAATTCGTTCGCGGGGCTTTTTAATTTTATCGCATCAAATTCGGTCAAATGCTTATAATAATCTCGCAGCGCAAAAATCCTACATTTTAAGGAGTGAACAACCATGTCTGAGTCTCATAAAAAAACAGGACAATCCCAAAAAAATACAACGGCACGTGCACAAGATCAGAAAACCAATAAGAAAGGTTAGAGTTAACGGCATCATTTCATATCACAGCTCAGCCCTAACGAACGATCTTTAATCGTTCGCGGGGTTTTTATTTTTATCGTATCAAATTCAGCCGAATGCTTATAATAATCTCGCACCGCCCAAAATCCAACTTTTCAAGGAGTGAACAACCAAATGTCAGAAGATCATAAGCAGCAAGGGCACGCCAGACAAAATACAACAACAAGAACAACAGATCAGAAACGCAACAAGAAAGGTAAGAAATAACGTTATTCCACTTCAGGAGGCCTATATATGCTCGATCAGTTAGAAAGCAATTATGACTGTGCGAATGCGGGCTCTGACCTACATAGTTTAAAACAAGAACTTGAACAATTCCAAGGGCAAGCAGCCTCTTCCGACAAAGAACAAGAAGAGCATCGGAATCGACTTGAGAATCAAATTCGTTTTATTGAAAATAAGTGCTCCATCCCAAGCGAACATATCCCGCAATAAAGAAAGTCCACGCCTTAAATAACAAGGGCGTGGACTTTGCATTAGGTGACTTTTCTTCTTGTCAAAATACACGGAACACCTTTACCAACGGCTCCTGGCTCAGACATCATAGCCAAGTACCGAAGTCCTCTTGTGCACGGTGTCTTACAAACCGCACAAGTGGACGATTCCACAAGCCTCATCGTGTACTGCACTCTAGATGAAAGTTCTTTCTTCTTGGATGCCTTGCCCTTCCCTTTAGGTGGTGCCATATCCACGCCTCCCAACAGTTTCCTTACTTCAGTATATGAAGTCTGGGCGGAACGGTTCTTGGGAAGCATGCTCAAGTTCGTTATACTTGTCTATGACAAATTTTAAAGCTCCATCGCTGTCAAAAGGATCGGAACCAATTCCTCATAGAGTGCTGCGAAAGATTCCACTGGCAGGGGGTTCACCCCAAATCCTACTTCAACGGTAAAACCGGGTCTTCGAAATTGTTGGATGAACCAGTCTTTGTAACCCGCGTCACTATCCGTCAGCTTAACAGCCTGATAGCTGCTGGCTAGGGCTAATCGCTCGGCAAATACTTCAGATTCCGGTGGCTCATAGTCGCGATAATTCCAATAAATCTCCCTACCTTGGGTATGCAGCGCGATGACAAGCTCAAAGTCATGGCATTCTGTAAATTGAGCTAAAGCTGCTGCCTCCGGCTCCGTTAACGGTGCTTCTCCACCGTAATCACGCTCACCAGGTCCAGTCTTCTCTCTACGCACTGCCTCTTCTTCCCAGTGTGCAGGGAACTGGTCATTGAGATCAACACCGCGAATATTGGCCTTCCAATTCCTGAAATCCAGTGATCCTCCATTCCAATTCAACAACGGCTCTTGGTAGGGATGTTCCTCATTAACACCAGACAGAACAAGTTCCACGCCATCGGGATTCACCATCGGTACAACCCAAAGTGAATACTCCGATAGGAGCCTCCTAATGTTGCTGCCATGCCATGCCGTCCCTCTTGCATAGGAGCAAGCAAGGTCTTCCACGAATTGCATTAATAACGGGGTCGTTATCCATTCATTCGCATGCATCGCTGCGTTGAAATGCATCTCTTTCGTACCTTGACCAATTCGCAGAGCTGGTATGCTTTTCCCCATCACACTTGCGCCTATCTCTTCTACATGAAGAAAAGGATATATCTTGCAGAGCCGGTTCAGTTCTTCACAAAGTGTCCAATACCCGTATCCTAACACACGACCACCTCACAGCCCATTTACTTAGTTCGTATGGCTATGATTATGCCCGCAGGCTTCGAATCATGCGGATTCATGCGGAGATACCTTTAGCCGATGCTGGACGCATGAGTAATGGTGTACGTGGGAGACTAATCAGATTTTGGAGTTATTCCTACAATTGTTAGATTCCTCTAAAAATAAAAATAGACCCAATCAGGGTCTATTTTCATCACTTATAAAATATTAGGCACCTGCCAAACGACAGGCGTTATAGAAATTTGCTCTTTTAGCCAATTCTGTGCAATTCTCTTAAATAATTCTGGCTCACCGCTGCAAAAAAATTGATGGATAGGAAGCCGCCCCGATGAGGCCAGGATGTCGCGGTGGTAAAGGATCGTACTGATTTCTCTTGCCGTTTCGTCTGCCGAAGAAATCAAGGTCACCTCTGGTCCCATGACACGAGAAATGGCCTCCACTAGAAAGGGGTAGTGGGTGCAGCCAAGAATTAAGCAATCTATCGGCTTGCCGATTAGCTGTCTGAGAGATTGCTCGACAATCGCGTTTGCACTATCCGCACCGAAAAGCCCTTTTTCCACGAAAGGTGCTAGAAGAGGGCAAGCTTCGCTATACACTTGAATGTTCGGCGAAATCAACCTTAGTGCATGTTCATATGCTTTGCTGCGGATTGTGCCATCCGTACCGATAACCCCAATGATACCGCTTCGCGTATTTTTGATCGCGGCTCTCGCTCCTGGCAAAATAACGCCAATCACAGGAATAGATACCTGTTCACGAATATCTTCTATAGCCACTGCGGTTGCTGTATTACAAGCGATAACAATCATTTTAGGGTTAAATTGAATTAAGTACTCGACGATTTGCCGCGTGAAGATTCTTACTTCTTCAGCAGATAGGGGACCATACGGACTTCGTGCTGTATCTCCGAAATAAATCACTTTTTCCTGCGGAAGCTGTCTCATAAGTTCTTTTACTACAGTCAATCCTCCGACTCCCGAGTCCAGTACGGCTATCGCTTGCTGCACACCTATCCGCTTCCTTTGCCGGTTAATGAATTACGTAACCACATGAATAGGATATGAGCGTCCAAGCTGAAAGGTACCTAGGTGAACGTATCAGATTTCTGGTCGGACACCTACTTTGTTAGGAATGGAGTTCACTCACAATTCCGAATTCATAGCCTTTTTTCTTGATTTCTTTACAGATACGAGACAGCGCCTGCATATTTTCTAAAGATCCCTGATGCATCAATATCACATTGCCATCATGCAAATTATTCATAATATCATTGTATGGATCTTCTGCCCCGTTGGCTCTCGGTTCCCAATCTCGCATAGCTGTTGACCAGAATACAGAGGTATAGCCCATACTGGATACTAAGTTCAAGTTATGTAGATTGTAATGTCCATAAGGAAAGCGGAAATATTTCTCAACTTCTTTACCTGTAAGCTTGGTATATAAGGCTTCGAAATCCGTAATTTCTTTGCGAATCTGGTCATCGGTCATGTCATTAAAATCGTTATGAGTCATCGTATGGTTGGCAACGAAATGACCATCTGCTACAACCTTTTTCAAATACTCCGGATTTTTCTTAATGTTATTGCCCGAAATAAAGAAATTCGCTTTCACATCGTTTTCTTTCAACGATTTAAGCATAAGATCGACTTCAATCAAGGGTCCTCCAGCATCGATTGTTAAATAAACCTTTTTACCGGTCCCAACCCAAACTGCTTTCTGGTCGGCCGTGAAGGATTTTGTTTCTTTTGGAAAATCAGGAACTTGCCCCGTTTTCTTTTTCATGTAATACCAAGAATAAGGTACGCGATCGCCAGTCACTGACTTCGTTTTGGAAAAGTTGCCTACCACTGCTGGCTTTGGTGTTGCAGTTGGCTCTGGAGCCGTTGTTGGCTTCGGTGTCGCACTGGGAACTGGTGTAGATTGAGGTGTGGGTATGGGTTTAACAGTTGATTTAGGAGTTGGAGTTGGAGTCGCAGCTGCACTTGCTGTTGCTTGTGGCGTAGTATTTTGAGCTTGACTCAAGTTTGGGGATAACAGGCTTTTGTCTGCACAACCGATCAATGTTGCGCTTAGAACGATCAGTAGTGCAGCACTTTTGGTAATTGGCGTCATCGTAGCACCTCGTTTTGGAATGAATACTCATGTATTCATTTCGACAGCGCTAGACAAATTCCCTGCCTATTTTAGGTAAACGGTGTTATTTCGTAGCTCGATACGTCATAAATTGAAGAATAGTGATGAGAATAAAGGCTGTTCCGGCAAGCATAGGAATCGTGATGAAGCCCAGCCAGTTCAAGTAATCAACATCACATGGAATAGGGCCACAGCTTGTTGCTGATTCGTGAAATACACCCGATTGCAGTAGAACATGGTAGATAGAAATACAAGCTCCCCAGATGGTCAGCGGCATCGCATAGATCGTTAATTTGTAGTCTCTGCGCACGGCTGCAATCCCTAATAGGACAACTAATGGATACATAAGTATGCGTTGATACCAACATAACTTACAAGGAATAAAGTTCATAATCTCTGAGAAATACAAGCTTCCTAATGTGGCTATTAATGCTAGAAGCCATGATAAGTGCATGCCATTATCTCGTAACCATTTGTTAGACATCAAATCTCGTCCTCCCCTTTTTCCTTATTATAAAAAAATTGAGAAAGGAAGTCTAACAAGAACGAAAAATAGGGCTTTCTCAAAAGACTTCGCATGATTGAGAACGTCCCGAATTTTACGCAAAAGAACCTCCAATTCCACAAGCACAGTGGTGAAGTGCACCCCTTAGAATAGACATTGGAAAAACCCCTGGGTTAAACCGATGAAAATTCTAGGGGGTGCACTTCACACTAGTACAGTGCGAGATGGAGCTTCTTTATAGCCGATTTGGCATGTGAAACATATCCATATCTATCTCGAGTACAAACCTAGACTGCCGCTAGGTCATTTAAAATATCTACATTGCGATAGGAATGAATAGGCAAGTTAGGTGTGCTAATTCCTTCTAATTATCGAGGTATCTCGTGAGATAAGACCACAGATCGTGCTAATGTTCTGCAAAAACATGACATTCTGGGCGCATTAGCGATCAATAAGCAAACATAGCTTGCTTAAGTATCCATAACAAGAGCTATTCGAACAAATAAGCAGCTTCAGTTGCCCTATTTTCCGTATCGAACCGCGTTAAACGGGTCCCCAAGCGCAGACTTGGGGGGGATGGATTCACTCCCGAGTATGGAAAATGGGGCTGTCTCAAAAGTATTCGCATGATAGAGAACGTCCCAAATATTACACAAAAAAATCTCCATTTCCACTAGTACAGTGCGAGATGGAGCTTCTTTTATTTATGAAATTCGACTCTTAGTGGGTGCTCGGAAATCATAAATTGGCTTTAGAGACAGCCCAACTTCCATTAAACGGAGAAGCTATACACCACTTCATTCGTTTGTTTCACGAGATCAACCCACTGTTCCACAGGAACAATATCCACAACGGCTTTGATCGGTATGGTTTTAAAATCCAGCTTTGGCACGTCTTCCAAAGTCATTCGATTCGTAACCAAGCGGTCGAGCCAGCCTGGAAACTGCTTCTCCATTTGCTGTAAGCGGTAAATGGCGGTCTCGAAATCTTTGCGCGAAGCGTTAACCGAGCCGATTACGCACTTATTCTCCAGCACCATGCTCTGGTTGAGCATGTCGGATGAAATCTCCAGCTTACGATCCGCTGGCGTGACACCCAGCAGCGCCAATACACCGTTCGGCGCTAGAACAGACATGGCCTCGAAGGCTAGCGGGCTGTAACCCGTGCATTCGAGGATCAAATCTATCGGCTTGCCGAGACCTTCGGCATAAGCCGTCATGGTCGCCGCGCTGCTGCTGTCAGCGCCGGCCTCCTTAAATACACCTCCGCTGTCCTTCACAAGCTGCGCTTGCAGACTGTCCTGCGGAGATTTGGACCAGACGTACGCTTCCAGCCCCAGCAGGCGGCAGGTCATCGCAGCGAGCAAACCAAGCGGTCCAGACCCGAGTATGAGGGCTGTTCTCGGCTCCCATATCAATCGCTGCTGGACCCGCAGCACTTGATCCCAAACTTTCTCAACGATGCTCTGCGGCTCGACTAGCACCCCATGTCTCAGCAGTTCCTTCGGCACCTGAACCAAATATCGACCTTCCTCTTTGTAATACTCGGAGAGGAAGCCGTGAGCCCCTTTAATGCCCCGTTCTACAAACTCACCGGTCTGACAAAAGTCCGAATGACCATTGCGGCAATTGACGCAGCTTTGATTTCTGCAAGGCCGTCTGACAATTGCGGTTACAAGATCCCCTAGCTGGAATCCACTTTCCGCTCCAGCTTCAGTCACAACCCCCAGCGACTCATGCCCCGTGGTCAAATCATCTTCGCCTTCGGGAGGAACGCCGTATTTCTCCTGTAGAATTTCCTTGTCTGTGCCGTCCAGCCCAACTGCAAGCACCTTTACAATGACTTCTTGAGGCCCTGAAATCACGGGGTTCTTCACATCTTCAAGCTGAATAGTCGGGTTCCCCTGTCGAAGCTGTTTGACGCGAATTGCCTTCATGACTTCCTCTCCTTCCAACTAATGAACGACGGGTTCCAATACTTTATCCTCACTCGCATCAACGGCTTGCTTCGTTCCCTTCGAGGTCAATAATTTTAATTTCGACAAATATTCTTGCGTCACCTTAATAAAGGAAGCATGTGACCAGGTCAATGGTGAAACGGACATAGGCTCTCCTGTGAAAGGATGCACTTGCTCAGCCATCGCCCCTGAAGGCGCAGCATGCAGAATAGCCCAACGCATCAATTTTTCCGCTTCCAACAAGTCCTGAACGGTTTTGGCAGACGCCACCAGCCATTCTGCGTACCAAAGAGTACATATAAACCAAGGATTGCCCGGTACCTTAGCTACATCATTAGTGACTTGATGATAATAGTCATTCTCATAACGAGCGATACCCCCGATATCTGTATGTACCCACAATTTTTCTTTCAAAATCTTCATCGTTGCCACAATCCGCGGATCTTCAAGCTCAAACAAGCCGAAGTCAAATAGTGCATACATACTCATATCGAGTGTGTAGTCCGGCACATATGTATTTTGCTCGTAATTCCAATATAAAGCCCGCAAAAAGCGGTTCTGATCCGGTGCATACAGATGCTGTTCGGCTGCTTTCTTCACTTGACCTGCGATATCTGCATAGTAGATGGAGCGTACTTTATCCTGATGATATTCGGCAAAACGTGCTGCGGCTATAAGTCCGGCGTAGACCGATGATACTGTGAAGGCTAGTACGCCATAACGCTCTTCCCAGAGGTCATAGGAGGGCAAAGGAAGTCCGGAAGCATCCCGGTATCGAACGAGAAAGTCCGCTGCGGGCTTCACAAATTTCTCATAATCCTCACGTGAGTTCTCTATCGTCCCAGCCAGCTTATGGTGATGCCATAACGTATACAGCACGAGGGCTGTCTCATCCTCTTGAATCGCAAGCTGCTTATTCCCCCGGCTATCCACCCAGGGATGCCAGCTCGAGCCAACCGAACTGTCAGGGTTATATTTGTGCATGAGATAGCCTTCAGGCGTTAGCACCTTTATACAAAAATCAAAAAATTTCCTAGATAATTCGTAATACCCTGCCCTGTCTAGCGCATGTGACACCAATGCGCCATCACGCGGCCACATATACGAGTATGTATCCTTGGCAAATTTCAAGATATCCGAATCATTCGCCGCAATGATGGCTCCTCGATTGTCGACGTTTGTTCGGGTAATCAACAAACATCGCTTATAAAATGATTCCAAATCAGGCTTAAGCAGTGATAGCTGGTGGGCGTCCTGATTCACCCATTTCACCCAATGATCATGAGTTCGTTGTAATAACTTTTGCGGGGTTGCTGTGCGAAGTAATCGCTCTAAACGTTCAACCTCCTGCTTTGTGCGCCCAAAACAGACCCAGAACCAAGCATCTTTCGCGCTCTTTGGCGGTAGCTTCATCGTCAATTCAATTACACCGTCAACAGATCCCTGCGCGATTGGATTACCGCCTAGATGGCCATCCTCAGCATCACGCCATGTTCCCTCCAGACCATGAATCCCTTTTTGTCCCGTAGCATAACCGCTAGGCATGGCTTTCTCGGCGTCTGGAGACAAGCAAGATAGTGACATATATCGATGACCCTTATAAAATAAAAGTGAATTCAGCTCAGGATCATAATAAATCGTATCTCCGACGCCATTCCCATAGATTTGGAGATCCAAATGAAAATACAGTTTGATTTCTCTTTCCACATCAAAGCGGTTTTCTACCTTCACCTTGCGCAAAAACACATTCTGCTGTACATCGACCCCATCACGAATAACGAAACCCAGACCTAACCTTTCATGAGCGCAATCAGCGTTAGTAACAAGCGAATCTTCCAAATAATTGAGCTTTTTTGAAACCTCTGGATCGTCAATCCAGAAGAATCCTTCCGGACACCAAATGCCAAAATGTGAAAGATGATCACTAGATTGATTCTCTTGACCTACTAAAGGGTAATACATGTCACGAATATTATAAGCAGCGTCGAAATTAATGAGTACATTCCCGTTTCCTATGGGTAAATCTCTTGCCATTCCATCAGCCTCTTTCCAAGATATTGCTACTAATTTACCAAATTGAGTGCTTAAATATGCACGCGGCGGTTCTTGGCTGGATTTTGAGGTAATTGGCACCAATTCGCGCCTTAAATATGTTCATTTCGTTCGAATTCATTTACAATTAAAACATATGGAGGGATACGTTATTATGAAACAATTTGAAGGATTCGGTAAATTTTTGGAAAGCTTACGGGGTAAGATGTCTTTGCGTGAAGCAGCCCATAAAAGCGGACTTTCACATGCCTACATCAGAGATCTTGAACTAGAGCGGAATCGTTCCACCAATGAGAAAATCAAACCCTCACCTGTCACGCTGAAAAAGCTGTCGGATGCCTACAACTTTTCATATACAGAACTTATGGAGAAAGCCGGGTATCTCGAAAAAGAGGACATCCATGCCATCAATGAGCAGGAGCTAGTCCCTATGTCGGATACACTGTTTATCGAAGTCAGTACGAAGGAAATTACTTACCATACACGAATTGGCAAAGTTAGCCGAAGTGTAAATTCCTTACTGGATTTCAGTCATTTTCTAGATAAGCTTGAAGAGCAAGGATTTAAGAAGATGGATACCGACTTATTCGTCAACCTAAATCATGTGCAGAAATACATCGAAAAAGAAGGAAAACTTTATTTCGATCCTCTAGGAGTCAGCAAATTTGTCGTTATCGCTGCGATTCGTCAGAAGAAATACCATGATTTAATCGTCCGCAGTGTAGCAAGTAACACAGGAATGGGATTGGAGTTTCAATACGACCGTAACTCTGGAACGGATTCACTTTTCCAAGCTTTAAAGCGGCATATTTAAGAATACGAAGGATAAAGGGACGAGCGCGTTTGTAAGAAAACCCTTGCCATTAGCAAGGTCCCTCCTCCCAGCTACTTGGACATCTGGAACGATGAAAAACATCGTTACATGTTGCACGCAGCGCGGGAGCCAGCACTGTTTTCTTCTGCAACGATGAATATCATCGTTCCAGCGCGCAATAGCTCAGCAGAGCCCTCTGTAACGATGTAAAACATCGTTACATGTTGCACGCAGCGCGGGAGCCAGCACTGTTTTCTTCTGCAACGATGGATATCATCGTTCCAAACCACACTCAGCGCGAATATCAGGCCTTATCTCACCTGTAATAAAGGGTAACCTATCGGTCACCCAAAACATATAAATTCTTATCTTACAAAAAAAGGAGAAAAGCTCATTCGTTTATGAAACTTTTTCTCCTTTCTTTTCGTTTATTTATATGGATGGTTAGATTGATTTTTTGGCAGAGAGGATAGGTAAAGAATAAATGGCTGTACAACAAACGACCTCCCAGCAGTCTTCTCGTCTAACGAGAGTTAAACGCAAAAGGTCTGCGGGAATGAGCTTTATCGTGTATGGAGTACTTGGATTTACCTTACTTTCTGTAATGTCCTTATGTTGGTTTTTCCTAACTTCCTCTGGTTCGAATGTAAGATTAATGATGGCTGACACTTTGATTACAACCCAACACAGGGAGTGGGCCAAATATTTGATAGGATCTACAGAATTACAGAAGCGCGTGGAAGCTTATTGGAAGAAGTTCGACGAAATGGGCGATGAGAAAGATAAAGGATTCGTTGAAATTAATCAAAACTCCCCCCTTGCTCCAGTTGTTGCCAAGAAAGATTTGGTCACCATTGAACCAATTTCGGGGACCAATTTCAAAGGACAGCTCGTCACGATTTCGGATCCGAAAAAGCTTCGAATTGCCGTACCTGAGAAAGCGGGCAAAGGGGAGAAGGTTTCCTCTATGGTCAAAAGAACCGGAGCTATTCTTGGTGTTAACGGTGGAGGATTCATCGACCCCAATTGGGAAGGAAACGGCTTCCAGCCTGAAGGAATTGTTATCTCCGGAGGCAAAATCTTTTATAATGACAAAGGCATGAACGGCACTGTGCAAGTTGTTGGTATCGATAAAGAAGGCCGCATGATTGCAGGCAAGTACAAGGTTTCCGAGCTTGTGGACATGGGCGTACAGGAAGCTGTTTCGTTCAGCCCTCGGTTCATTGTGAATGGGGTTGGGCAGATTAAGAGCCAAGCCGATGGCTGGGGAATTGCTCCGCGCACCAGCATGGCGCAGACGAAGGACGGCTCCATTCTATTCGCTATCATCGATGGCAGACAGAAGCATAGCATCGGAGCAACGCTGTATGATGTACAGCAGATTTTCCTCGAGCATGGAGCTGTAACGGCTGCGAATTTAGATGGTGGCGCCTCAACAGTTCTCGTTCATAAGAATGAGATCATCAACAAGCCATCAAGTGAATACGGGGAACGTTACCTCCCTACAGCGTGGCTTCTCTTCGATCATCCGGAAACAGCGAACATCAAGAACGTTTGGGAAGGTTTAGATATTCGCAAAATTGATCCTTCCAAGTGGTAAAAGAAAAAGCAGAAAGCTCTATTTTAGGAGCTTCCTGCTTTTTCTGTTTTAACGATTTCCTAGAATGACCAAGTCTTCGGCAGCTTCGCTTACTTCTTCATCAGGTGAGTCCAACTCTTCGTCACCCTTGGACTCTTTCCAGGAACGAACGGTATCCACAACATTTACGGCTGTGTCTTTTGCTTTTCCATATAGCTCAGATGTTGTTGTGCTCACGGTTTTCGCAACTTCTTGCGTTTTTTGACTTACGTTGCTTGCGATTTGTACCGTTTTGTCGCTAACCACTTGCGCTTGCTCCGCAATGTCACTTCTCAATTCACGGCCTGATTTCGGTGCAAACAGAAGCGCAGTTGCCGCTCCGAGTATGCCTCCAACAACCGCACCGATGAGAAGATCTTTACCTTTTCTTTCATTGGACATGAGAAATCCACTCCTTAATTGTCTGATTTGGCATTCCGATACGCTTGCCATCTTTGCCACAGCTCAAAACCCGTCGTTGCCCACTCCATGGCATCTTGGATTCGCTTCTGGTGGGTATGTACAACCTTTTCCGCACCATGAATCGATTCGTTCATTACTCGCGAGGCTTTGCGAAGTGCAGAAGCGACATCCCCTATAGCAGCTCCTGCCTTCTCCACAGATTGGATACTCGGCTCTAGTGTAAGTAACTGCATATGCACCTCTTCGGTGAGCAGCCCTACCTTCGTCATCAACTGCTCCGCTTGCTCTGCAGTCTCAGCTAAGTTCTTCTTAGCTTGAGCAGCCGTATCGCCCAACTTGCCTAGTATCTGCACAATGGTAATCAACATGCGAATGGCAAAGCCGACGAGCACGATGAAAGCAACTGCTGAACTGACGATACTTATCTCTATCCATGTCATGACGGGCACCTCCTGTGAGCTAATAACGGTGAGGTTTGATGACGGCTTCTAGACGAATGCCTATGATTTACTACAGTATAGGTAGGAGCAGCTTGTTTTGACACAAAAAAGCTGGAAAAATTTCTGAGACCTGTCATAATGAAAACAAATCAAACTAGAACACTTGGAGGATTAAGATGAACAGAGAGCAAGGACTTATAGAAATCGAACGCACCCGTATCATTGCCATCGTTCGAGGTGTGCAAGAAACACACATTCTCTCTTTAGCTGACGCACTTCTTAAAGGTGGCATTACCGTCATGGAGGTCACACTCAATACACCAGGGGCTCTGCGTATGATTCGCGAGCTGCAGGATAAATCGGGTCAGCACATGTTTATTGGCGCTGGTACTGTACTAGATCTAGAAGATGCTAAGAAAGCAGTTCATGCAGGTGCTTCATTCTTAGTGACTCCGAATATGGATGAGGAAGTGATCCGTTGGGCCAGTACGGAGGGGATTCCAATTTTCCCAGGCGCTATGACACCAACCGAAATCGTTAAAGCATGGAAGGCTGGCGCTACGGCCGTTAAAGTATTTCCGAGTGCGAGCTTAGGTCTCACATATATCAAAGAATTGATGGGTCCTCTAGACCAAATTCCATTGATAGCCGTCGGCGGGGTTACGGAGGAGAATATCAAACAATTCCTAAACATAGGTTGTTACGGATTAGGCATCGGTGGCTCCTTGATTAATCTCAAAGAAATCGAAGCAGGCCGCTTCGATTGGGTTACAAATAAAGCTGCAAGTCTCCTTGCTGCTTCGCGTTAGGGCAAACAAAAAAACCATCTTCCTCCGTATGTGAGGTTGATGGTTATTTATTTTGACGAATAATATAGACACACTTGCTAGCACCCTTCGCTAAACACTCGGTTCGCTCCACGTTCGCGTCAAGCAAATTCCGGAACAAGGCTAACTCACACTGACAAGCTTGGGCAAACGTATTCGCCACCTGCGTTATCGGACAGTTATGTTCACTAAACATATACGCGTCCTCTCCAAGCTGTGACCAGTCCACCATGTATCCATTCTCGTTCTGAATAGACGCTAACTCAGCCACCCGCTCTTCCAAGCTTTTCTCGTTCATACGCGATTGATACCGGGATTCAAGCTTAGCTTGCCTGCCTTCAAAAAGTCGTTCGATCTTCTCTTGACCTTCGTCTTCTACTAATTCATCAAGCAAATCAAGCGTCAATTGCATGTATTTCTTGGGAAACAATTCATCTGCTTGCGGAGCTAATGTATAGACGTTAGACGGTCTTCCCATGGCTTGCCTAACCAGCTTCGTTTCGAGCAGATCATCCTTCTCCAAGGAATGGATATGACGCCTGACAGCCATTTCCGTAATTCCGAGCTGTTTGGAAATATCATGGACACTTAGCGGTCCCTGAGTTTTGAGCATAGAAAGAATCACTTTACGCGTGGATGTCTCAAGTGCATGATTCACTCTCTCACCTACCTCGGAACTGTCATTTAAGTCTCATTTTACAGCATTGTTAACAATAAGTAAATTAAGAAACAACTATGTATGTTATTCCAATTCGCTCTTAATAAAAGCTCGAACACTCGCTGCAAATTCTTCAAAAGCTGCTGGAAGTTTCGAAATTAACGGGTTCAATTCCTCGCGGTTCCAGTCAACATAGTCCTGGACAAGAGGCTTCCTGAGCTTCACGAGCTGAAGCAGCGTCTCTGTCAATGTTTCGGAATAGGCGCCTTCTCCATGTACAATTTCCACGATATCCTCATAGCTGCTAGCATCTCTTAGTATAAAAGCATCAATCAGCAAGCTCCCAATATCTGTCACTGTCTCGATCGCTAAATGCAGAACACGTTCCTGCGCAAGCTGCCATACAACATCATTGGTACCTTTCGCCCACTGTTCTTCTAATTGCTTGCTAGCATCAGCTAAAGCAGCCAGAAATTGAATTCTTTGATTGATCTGATCATGATTAATAAAATACATGGGGCTATCTCCGTCCTCTTTTTCGCCATTTCGTCCAAATCATCATTGCAAAAAAAGTAATTATAACCAGAAATACTAACAATACAGCCTGCATGACGTATTCATAACTCACGTTCATTCACCCTCTTGACTTTCACTTGGTTCATTCTACTCTCAGTTTATCGCGGGTGCGGGGGAGCGTCAAGCCAAGCAAGATTCTCTTGGGAACCGTATTGTTCTCTCATTTCTTTCATGATAGAGTGAAAAAAGTGAAAAAAGGAGAGTCATAGACATGCTATCAAGGCCCAAGCTTACCGAAATAGACATCGTACGCGCAATAGCGATCATCGCAGTCCTCGTCATTCATGGTACTTCAGGCGCGACTCAGCTGCCGTTAGGAACTGGATCTCATGCCGTATTTTTCATCCTCAACAAGACCAGCTTGTTCACCGTTCCACTCTTTATTTGGATCAGTGGTGTTGTCTTATTTTATACGTACTACGACCGCTGGGAGCCGGGAATGTCGCGGGTTTTCTGGACGAAACGTTTGCGAAAAATTCTGATTCCCTATGTGCTTTGGTCACTTTTTTATTACTTATTCAATCAATTCATATTTCATGGCAACATTGGTTTTGACGTTATATACGTTATCAAACTGCTCATGTCGGGAAATGCCAGCTATCATCTCTATTATATGGTCATTATTGTTCAGTTCTATCTCTTATTCCCTCTGATGATTACGGCTGCTAGACGGTCTCATCGGTTTCGCCAAGGACTTATTCCTATAGGTATCGGAATTCAAGCAGTTGCTTACTGCTTTCATCATTGGGTGTATCCTCTTCCAGAGTACGCCTCCCTGTTTCTAAGCTATTCAGCTTTATTTGCTTTCGGCGCTTTCATGGGCATTCATTATGCGGCGATTGTTGCTTGGTCTCTCCGCTTTAAAGGTTGGATTTGGAGCATCATGCTCCTAGCAGGTGCCGCTTTTGTTGGGATGCTATTGCTCCACGAATATGGGCTTGCTTCTATAGAAAATTCATGGTTCGAGCTAGCGCTTCTCCTGTATTGTATGGCGATCCCGC
Source organism: Paenibacillus sp. J31P190 (assembly GCF_059692075.1). Taxonomy (NCBI): domain Bacteria; kingdom Bacillati; phylum Bacillota; class Bacilli; order Caryophanales; family Paenibacillaceae; genus Paenibacillus; species Paenibacillus sp. J31P190. Next base: position 242,927 of record NZ_JCAUAS010000003.1, read on the forward strand.
TATGCTGCATTCAATGGGGGCGTAAACTGCTCCAGAGCGGCTCACCGCTCGGCACCGCCTTATCAGCCTTAGGCGGAGCTTCTTTCGGCATCTACCTCGTACATCCTGCGCTTCTGACGCTTTGGGATCGCATCGCGCCAGCAAAGGAGCAGCTCTGGCTGTACGATCTACACACGGTCGCGTCGATTCTCATCGGACTGCTTGGCTCTTGGCTGCTCGTGCGGCTGTATACGAGCGCACAAAGAAAAGGTTCCGCCAACTGAGCGGAACCTTCTTTCATTTAAAGCGGGCTAATAGCGCCCATCGCCGCTGCTGTCTGCGGCTGTAGCGCGGCAAGCCGCGGTGAATATCCAGCGCTTCGCGGTAAGCGCGCTTAGCATCTTCTGAGCGGCCGAGCTGCTGGTACAGCTGACCAAGACGGTAGTAAGCTTCAACCGACGAAGAATGCAGGTCTCGGAATTGCTCGATGTATTGCGCCGCTCTCACTGGTGACGATGAAGCCAAAGCTTCACCAAGTCGTAAATAAGCTTCGCCAAATTTAACTCGTGGATTTAATTCTACCGCTTTGAGCATATAGCTTTCACCCTTGTTGAGATTCCCAAGTTTCAGGTGGCAAAGGCCAATCTCATAGTGGACGTCTGCAGATTCTTCCATAATAGACAGAGTTTGTTCCAAGTAGGGAAGCGCTTCGCTGAACTTTTTGCGCTCGATTAGAATCCTTGCCAACTCCAATTTAGCTGACGTATTATGCGGATTAGCGTGCAAGTCACTTCGCAATCTAGATGCTCTGCGACTTAATTGAAATGGCTTGAAAATGTTTGGTGTTAACCCGATAAATCTTCTGTCCAGCACGTACAGAATGACTAATAAAATAAGAAGAGCGAGAAACGGATTGCCAACAAGACGCCATAATAAACCGAAAGCAAGTAATTTAGTAAGCACGGTAAACCCTCCTTTCAACTTCCTTATCCTACCATAATCTTCCTAGATTGGTCATCACTATTCAAAGAAAAAAGCACTCAGCCTTTAGCTAAGTGCTTCCACGATTTACTATTCATCTGAAGGATAGAGCATCATTCGAGATTTTTTTGAAGCGGTGCTATAATGAAAAGAAAAAGGGAGTTAATCTATGAGCGATCCACGTAAAGAAATTTGGCACAAAAGAAAACAACTGGGAAGATCCAAGTATTTAATTCTGTTCGGCCTGCTCCCTTGGGGTATCGGACTCACGTTATTGTTTAGTGTCATCGAATTTCTTAGTTTTCAAGAGCTCAAATTAGTTTGGCTGCCGATTCGTCTTCTCGTCTTTGTCTTCATAGGTTTCTTCGTGGCTAATGCACGCTGGCACGCGATGGAAAGCCGCTACGAACCATATACTAGACGACCTTAACGGTCGTTTATTTTTTTATTAATGTAAAAAGGTCTGATCTTCCACATCGTCTGTATGGAAAAGCGAAGCTGTACGAGTACGATGAAAATGTTCTTCCAGCTCTTTCCGAATCGAACCGAACGACAGTATCTCTTCTATGAACGACTCGCGCTCGCCCCATTCTTTATTAAGCCCCTTGTTGTTGAACAATTCCTCAGAAATATCTTTAAACGCCTCATGTAAATTGTTATCATACCAGTCGATTTCATTCGATGCGTCTTTGCGATACACATGTCTCATGTCAAAGTCATTATCCTTCGTGGCCGTGAATTCAGCTAGTAAAATCCCTTTTATACCATCAGCTTTAACTTCGACATCGGCGCACCGAACATCATTACGTTCCGTGAAACGAACAATGTTCGCCTGTTTAATTTCCCTCATGTCATACCCTCCTAATGTTACCTTTTATTAAGAAGAGTATTTCCAGTTTTATAGGATTTATCAAACGCTTGGAGTGAACCATATTTTCCGAAAATCAACCCACCCCAAATCGTTAATGCTCACTCCCTTGATCGAATCATGATACGTGGTTTGCTGAGAACGATGGAGCACGAACAGAAACGACTTCTCCTCCTGAAGTACTTCAATTAACTCGTTTAGCTTGCATATGCGCGCTTCTTGACTTGCATTTTGGAGAATTTGATCGATTTCTGCATCAACCCATGCCATTTGATCGCTATTTAAATGAGCGCGGACGTAGCTGTTACTTTGCTTAAGCGTCTGAATAATATGAAGGTCATAATCGCTTTCCATACAAATGTGATAGAATATGAGATCCGCTTCTTGGATCGTGTCCAGCCCCATCATATCTGACTTACTCCGGGTTGTCAGTTCAATCCTAATTCCAATTTTGATACACTGCTCACAGATCCATAAAGCATCTTCGTTGTTGTTACTATAAATGTACATGTGAAGGGGCTCACCGTCATACCCCATTTCATCAAGAAGGCGCTTAGCCTCAACGAAATCAGTACGATAACCCGAGACAGCTCCTTTGCGATCCAATGTCAGTAAAAAACTGCTGGCAGGTGCTTCTCTGAAGCCTCCAAGCTCCTCAATCATTCGATCACGATCCATAATCAGGTCAATCGCTTTGCGGAATCGAGTATCCTGCTGAGGCCCTTTTTTATTCTGATTAAAAGTGAGCAGGCTGCAGCCGAGAATCGACTGCTCAATCTGGTGCCATTCTGTATCTTTACCGACAGCACCAACAGGTTTACGGGAATTCGTATGGTCGCAAAGCACTTGCACCATATCCCAACTAGGGCCAACCTCAGATAAATCCTGCGGCAAAAGCCAGATTTCTACTTGATCCAGATGTGGCCTAACTCCAAAATATCCATCGAAAGCACGAAGTTTACAGATATAATCATCATTTCGTTCAAGTCTGAATGGTCCTGTCCCAATGGGCATACGTCCGAAGATTCCCTCGTTATCCCGACAAATATCCTCCGGCAGGATAGCCATCGAGGAATGCGATAACTGCTGCAAAAAGAGCACATTCGGCTGCATCAACTCGATAGCAATCGCACTTCGATTTAGTACCGTCATATTCTCAATACTTTCGCTCATCCAACCTTGACATGCCGAAAGACCAAGCTCCTTCAATCTCGAAAATGTGTAAAAAACATCATGCGCTGTCATCTCTCTGCCGTGATGAAACAGCACGCCTTTTCGCAAATAAAACGTATAATGTAAGCCATCCTCGCTAACTTCCCAATAATGCGCCAAATGGGGCTCAAAGATCGTTGTTTGCGGATTATACACAATCAGCGTGTCAAATATTTGATTAATGAGATGACAGTCAAATGCATAAAAAGAGTGCGCCGGATCCAAAGTCACCAACCATTTATAGACCGGAAACCGTAGTGTGTCCTTATAACGCTCCTCAAGTTCGACTGCACGATAACCAAAAAAACTGAACAACCAATCGATGAAAGAGTCCTGCAGCCCCTCTCCCTTGCCCAATTGGTGTATCAGTTCAATCGTCCCTTTATAATCGCCTCGGCCCGCCAGCTCCATCGCCTGCTTTGAAATCATATCCTCCGAGGAAACAAGAAACGTAAGCTCGGACACATTACCTCTTCCTCTTCCAGGCTTCCAGGATACCCAGCCTTGCTCCATCATTTTTTTAAGCAAAATCTTTACATTACGTGTTGTACAATACAATCTATCTGCCAATTCATCTAACGTTATAGGTTGCGGTTCATGTTCTACCCCATGTTCAAAACTAGCCCGTAGCTCTAAGAAATGGGTCAAAAGCTGCATTCTCAACATCCTTTCCATAAAAGGGGAAATCGTTAAAGAGAATTATACTCTTTTTGTTCCCCTTATTCTAGATGTAAACTAGACCTAACAGGAAAAGAAAGGAAGGTGAACCGTATGCAACCTACAGACCTATACGTATCCGAGAAGCTGATGCAATGGCAGCAGCAAGATTTGGAAAGCGAAGCTCGCGAGCATTGGAAATGGAAATCGATTAAAAAACGAAAAGTCTACATGCTTCTAACTAACTTATTCTTCTTCGTTTAATCCTAGTTCTTATCCAGAGAACCACTAGGACGAGGAGAACGGCCAGAAGTATACCGACGGCATCAACAGCAACATCAATCCCATGCCCCGTTCGATCCTTTACAAAAGTTTGATGCCATTCATCGGAAGCCGCATAAACTAACGAAATGATGGAGGAGGTGAGCAGTGCCATGACCACTTTTACAGGCTTCGCCAGCAGTGCTAAGGACCAGAGCAGGGCAAGGATAGCGTACTCGCTAACATGCCCTGCTTTTCTTATGAAGAACTCGATGACACCAATGGGATCCTGCCACGAGATCTTTTGGTGGTCATAGGAGAACTCCCAATGTGGGAATAAGTTCATCAGTTGAACACCCGAAAGCTTGGATTCCAACAACGGCCGCAAGCTCTGCTGCTGGTACGATTCTGCCGACTTTAAAAAAATAAACGCCATCCAAAGGACGGCAGCAATCAAGAAAAAATAGAAATAAAATTTTGAATATGATTTCGACATGAGTGAATCATTCCCCTTAAGGATTCAATTTCTTACGAATGCTGAATAAAGCAAAAAATTCAATAACCATCAGATTTACTGCAGATACCCCATAAAAGGCCATTCCAAACATCATGCGGAACGGATCATCTGTCACAGACTTCCACCAAAACGCAGCAGCCAACGTCATAACCATATTCAAAGCTGTCGTTATCCAGAAAGAGAATCCCAATCGATTCGTTTTCCGCATTAACCACACACCGATGACAAACGGAATTACAAAAGCTACACCTAAGAAAACCCAATACAACACCGCATTAGACACTCTCCAACACTCCCACACGATCAACTAGTTTATTCTAATAGGTTAGCATGAATAACCGGCTGAAAACAACGTTTGCCGCCCTTTGCAACAGAAACGTCAAATGGTTATACAAGGAAGAAAAACTATAGAAAAATTCTCCGACTCAGGACTTGCTTGAGCTGAATAATTCATGTATAATACGAAAAGTCGACATTAACTAAGCGACATTGAGGGGCCTTAGCTCAGCTGGGAGAGCGCATCGCTGGCAGCGATGAGGTCAGGGGTTCGATCCCCCTAGGCTCCATACTAAAAAGAAGCATCACAACCTTACTGGTTGTGGTGCTTTTTTTATTTGGAGCTGTGGGGAGAGAACCCCGAAGGGTTCGCCCGCGCGGACGGAACGGAGTGGAGGAGCACGGCGTCTGAATATACCGCTAAGTTCGTCTGCGTCGAGTCTTCTTCGTTAGCCATTTCAATCTAGATTCATACATCCCCCTAGGCTCCATACTAAAAAGAAGCATCACAACCTTACTGGTTGTGGTTTTTTTTTATTTGGAGCTGTGGGGAGAGAACCCCGAAGGGTTCGCCCGCGCGGACGGAACGGAGTGGAGGAGCATGGCGTCTGAATCTACCGCTAAGTTCGTCTGCGTCGAGTCTTCTTCGTTAGCCATTTCAATCTAGATTCATACATCCCCCTAGGCTCCATACCGAAAAACCCATGTAGATCAAGGGTTTTTTTCTTATTTTTCTTACTTGGATTTGGTGCCTTAAATCAAATTGGTGCCATATCGGCGCCCGTTATTACACTAAAGTGCTAAAGCGTAATTGGGTGCCATTTTTGGAACAATAACAAAAGAGAAGAGTTATCCCCTCCTCCCATCTTATCTATGCGCCTTGCGGCCACTTCTTAAATATCTCTTTATCCACGAAAACTCTTTTGCCGACCTGGACAACATGAAACTTTCCTGACTTAAGAAGGTTATAAGATTGATACCGGCCAATCCCTAAAAACTCTTTGATACTAATGCATTTTCCAAAGTGGATAATAATGGACCAATTAGGGAAATTTATTAGCAATTAAGCTCTTTAGGAGAATTTCAATTAATGAATCAAGATCATCCTGTGAACACAAACAAATTTGTAGCTTTATTATGGTCAGTTGCAATGCCTGGATTAGGTCATCTGTATCTAGGCAAGAAAATCATGGGATTTGCATTTATTTTCATAACCATGTTCGTAGTAACTCGTTCCAAATTAAACATGGTCATTTTTCTTATCTTTTCAGGAAATTTTAAAAAGGCAAACATTCTATATTCAGACTTACCAGTTTTATTTTTCCCGGCTGTTTACAGTTTCTCAATGTGGCACGCATACAATTATGCTGCTATTGCCCAAAATAGGAGTTTCCGTGAATTCAGACTTACTGGATTCTTTTTTGGCCTTACGATTGGAGGGGTCCCAGGGTCTAGTTTAAAATTCTTAGGCACATACCCTATTACTGGACTCGTGTGTGGACTCGTTACCGGATTACTCTTTCATCTGTTAGAGAAATTAATTCTTTACATAACTCGGGTTAAGACATAGTTCATTGACCAATAAATTTCAAATATTCATTTTGTTACGACATGCAGTTCATAAAACGTGGTGAATATCTCCCCACTACTCGGACTGATCCCCAATTCGAACTTCACATCTCCATACTTTTCTATCAGCAACTCTTTGCGCTCTGGAACCTCGGGAAGCTCCTTCGGGTAGAGCAACTGGAACCCGTGGCATTTTTCATTTCCGCATTTACACGCCACATGTACACCGCCTATACATATTCCTTCTGTTTCTGCTCCATGCGCAGCTTAAGCAATCCTGCCCGCGTAGTGCCTCGTTACACTTAAGCATAAACTTGAACCCTTGACGCTGTGATGTGATTGGACCACTGAATGGTCTGTTAAGGGGTGTAACACTTCCACATTATAACGTGCAATTGTATATAATTATTTACCTATAATCTCACTTAAATGTTTTATTAATCAGCTCAAGATCAAGCTGCTTATGTTCCTTTGGAAAGCCCAAATCGTTATAGTCAAGCATCCAGTTATTATATTTCTACATAGGTTGGTGTATCAAAATTTGGAGGAGATTAAACAATGAGTTACAACCAAAGTCATCATGTTAATCCGCATCATCCACATCATCCACATCATCCACACCACCCACATCATCCATACCATCCATATCATCCTCATATGCATCATCATCCAGTGATCATTTATCCTGTTCCATATCCACATCATCCACATCATCCACATTACTATCCAATGCCTTATCATGGTATGCACGGTGGTCACCAGCAAGGAAGTCACGGGCATAGTGGACATTGGACCGGCCAACATCAAGAGCATCAAGGTACTTGGCATGGTGGGCACAGAGGAGAACAAACTCAAAAATAAATTTGTAACAGAGTCGGGCGAATTTCCCGTGCGGCTCTGTTCTACTTCCTTACTATCCATTAGGTGGTTTATCATCGGGCTGCTTTGACCATAATTGTTCCATGATAAGAAATATTTTGGAGGCCCGCCAAATGGAAAAATTAAATCAAGCGATTGAAGTCATAAGTCACAATTATATTTTGATTATTATTGGGGCGGTTATTTTCTTTGGGCTAAAGGCACTTTTTGGATATCTAACCTATAAAAAAATTATGAGACAATTTGAAGAAATTAAAGAACTTATCAAAGAGCGCAAATAGCGCATACTTCACAATTTACGATTAGAATTCCTCACATTCGACGATAAATCAAGTATTAAAGTACAGGACAAATAATTAGTATGGATATGGTCACACATAGATATAAAAAAATTCCTATTCAACCTCTAACCAATTGTGATAGATTGATTTTATAACCAGTTGGAGGTATATCATTTTGAATCCTGTCACCGAGAATTTCGTTAAGAAACATCAAAAATATTTGTCCGATAACCCCAACGAACTAGAGAATTTCAACTCGATCTATGATCACATGCTATTTTACTTAACTAGTATTCTGGGGATTGATGAGCAGCAAGCTTCGCAATGTATCCTTGATCTCAAAGCGGATATATCTTGTGATCTTCTTCCTTACATAATTAAAAGCGAAATAATTTGAAAGCGGTTTAATCACCGGTTCAATTGGATCCTAGTTATGAGCTTCCACTAACCAATCCTACAATCCGCCCCTCTAAGGTTGCGGATTTTTTGTTTGTTCGCATCTTACATCTACTTTGTAAGTCTGCATGTCTATTCGAGGTATTGGAAATTTGTGATACAAAGATCATAGATTAGCGAAATAATCGACAATAAACTGCTGAAACCGCCCGGCAGCTTGTGACAGATAACGACTGTTTGACCAGGCCATTCCGATTGTTCGGTGACAGGCAGGAGACGTGATCCTAAGCCGTACAGGTGAAGGATCCGATACATCCGGCAAGGATAAGGCAGGTACGAATGCAACGCCCAACCCTTTTCGTACCAAGCTGCCGATCATATTGGGTTCATCCCCTTGGAAAGCAATATTAGGCGTAAAACCAGCCTCTCGGCAAAATGCGTCCGTCAGGTTCCGAAAGCCGTACCCCTCGTTCATGCTAATAAACGGCTCATCCTTCACTTCCAAAAGAGAGATCGCCTCACGCCCCGCTAACCGATGTTCGGGTGGAGCTAACAGAAAGATTTCCTCCGTTATGAGCGGTTTCCATTCGATATCACATCCTTCGATCGGAATCGAAGAAATGCACAAGTCGATTTCCCCGTTTTCCAATAGGCGCCTCATGGAGGATGTCGATTCAATTAACTGCCGAAGCCGTACGCGTGGATATTGCGTCAGGAAAGCTCCAAGCAAATCTGGCAATATTCGAGGAATCGTCACGGCCAACGTGATCGTTCCTTCATGCAGCCCCGCTAAATCCTGAAGTTCCCTTCTCCCCTCGTTCAATTCCATGAATGCGCGTTCCACCCTAGCTAGAAAAGCTTTGCCAAAAGGATTCAAGCGGATTTGGCGGCCTTTGCGGTCAAATAAAGGTACACCCAAATCTTTTTCTAGACGGGCGATAGTCTTGCTTAAGGAAGGTTGGGCGATTTGTAGTTCTTCTGCCGCTTTCGTCATGTGTTCCAAGCGGGCAACGGTTTGAAAATAGTGAAGCTGAATAAACTCCAATGAACGATCATTCCCTCAATAGTTAATAGACTAAAAGCTATCATTTTATAATCAATTATATATTATACTTTATCATTCGGAGTAGCTACAATAAGGGAAGTGATATCAACAAGACCAAATTATAAGGAAGTGAAGATAGGATTATGAAGGGTGTTCAACTCATCCTCCGGGATTGGAAAGCTCTGCTGCAGCATAAGCACGGACGAATCGCACTCGGGTTTCTTGTTCTGGTTCCCCTGATCTATGCCGGATTCTTTTTAGCTGGGTACTGGAATCCCTACGTCAGACTAACTGAATTACCCGTTGCTATTGTGAATATGGACCAAGGATCCGTCTTAGACAACAAGCCAATCCACGCGGGTGAAGATTTTGTTAACGAACTGCAAAAAAACAAAGAGCTAGACTTTCATTTCGTTACTTCGGTTGAAGCAGAAGACGGCTTAACAAAAGGACGATATTATATGACGATCACGCTGCCTGAAAATTTCTCCCAAGATGTCGGCACGCTCATGGACGAGCATCCGAAGCCGGCACAGCTGATTTATAGAACGAATGCTGGAACCAACTACGTTGCTTCCCAAGTCGGTTCTACAGCCGTCAAGGAGATGAAGGCAAAAATTGACGCCAGCATTACCAAATCTTATGCCGACGGCGTTTTCGCCAATATGCAGGAGCTGGCCAAAGGCATTAGCGATGCCGGTAACGGCGCGAAATCCTTAAACCAAGGCACTGCTCAAGTCAAAGATGGATTTTCCCGGCTATCGGATGGCATTAGCCAAATAACCGGAGGTGCCTCGCGGTTACAAGAAAGCAGCAGCCTATTAATTGAAAACGAACAAAAGCTGCAGCAAGGAGTTCAAAGCATTACTGAAGGAACTGCCAATTTGGCTGAAAATATGAAACGGCTTGCCGACAGCCATCAGTCGATCGAATCCGGCTCCTCTCAGATCTCCCAAAGCTTTAAAGAGTGGACGGACGGAAGCAAACAAGCTGCTCAGGGACAAGATCAAGCTGCGCAGGACGCTAAAAGTCTGAACAAGGCCTTGGCCGACTATGTCAGCGCACATCCTGATGCTGCTAACGATGACAAGCTGCAAAGCCTTGTGAAAGCATCCGAAGGATTGACTTCAAACTTAGAACGTATGTCCGCAACTCTGTCCAAACTGTCGGATAGCTCGCAAAAGCTAAGTGACGGACAAGTCCAAACGAATGAAGGTATTCAAACCTTCGGCAGCAAGCTGAAGCTGGCTGCTGACGGAGTTACTCAATTATCCGATGGCTCAGCGAAGCTGAAAGAGAGCTTTGTGAAATGGGGCAACGGTTTCGAGCTGTTTGCCGGAGGAGTCAATCAACTCGCGAACGGCGGTCAAAGGCTGGATACGGGTGCTAATGAACTGATGAACGGACTCATTCAGTTGACAGACGGTTCCGGAGAGCTATCGAACAAATTAAATGATGCCGCACAGAAAACGTCAGGTATTCATACAGATGATGCTAGGTCATCGATGTTTGCCGAGCCTGTTCAACTTGTCGAATCGAAGTTAACGAACGTACCAAACTACGGCAGCGGTATTGCTCCGTATTTCCTATGTTTGGCGTTCTTCGTAGGTGGTATAATGGCGGCCAACATCCTTCCTCTTGGTCGTCGGCAGGAGCCCAATATTGCAGGAAGCACGCACTTTGCTAATAAGCTCGGTCTGTTCTATTCAATCGGTTTAATCCAAACCGCTATAGTGGACTCGATCGTTCTTCTCGGGTTCAAATTGCAGGTCACCAGCATTCCGCTGTTCATTTTATTTACCTTATTAGTATCCTTTACGTTCCTGACGATTATTCTCATGCTCGTAAACGTATTCGGCTTGGTCGGTAAATTCGCAGCGGTTACCTTATTAATTCTGCAGCTTGCTACTTGCGGCGGAACGTTTCCAACGGAACTGAGCTCTCCAGTTATGAAAGCGATCGGTCAATGCTTGCCGATGACATATGCCCTTCGCGGGCTTCAACATGTCATTACGCTGGGTGGCAACACACAAATCGGGAATCATGCCTTGATTATGCTGGGGTACTTGTTCGTCGCGGCAATGATTGGTTTGGCAGCAACGATGATCCAACATGCGAAGCATGAAGAAGCCGCGGCCCATTAATATCACCAAAGTGATATTATGTCGTGGACAAAAAGAAGAGGACAGCCTCTTCTTTTTGTATGCTAATATTAAAGATAAGTGCTCAGAATAATCACTTCTAATATAAAGGAGAAATGACTATGAGCAAGTGATGATGCCGCTGGCTTACTAATCGGAGATAGCAAAGTTATCGTGATGCTCTTTCCGGAGTCCACATTCAAAAGTTTCACTAAAAATGAAATTGCAGATACGAAGCAAGGTACCGAAGTATTGCTTTCCATTGATGCTGAGAGCAAAGAAGAAGTAGATCAAATGTTAGAGAAAGCGGTACAGGCTGGCGGCACTATTTACGGAGAGCCTCATGATCAGGGCTGGATGTACGGAGCCGGTTTCATTGATTTGGATGGTCATCGGTGGAATGTGCTGTATATGGATATGAGTAAGATGCCGAAGGCGTAAGAAGTCAAAAAAGAAGAACACTGTAGCCACAGTGTTCTTCTTTTTTATAGCTTCAATGTCCCCATCTGGTTCATCCCATCATTCCTTGACGGCGCCGATAGAGATCCCTTTTACAAAGAAACGCTGCAGGAAAACGTAGACCATCAATACTGGCAGAGCGCCGATAAATATCTGAGATGCCCGAATTGTTCGTTGAGATTGATTGGCAACTGCTGACAAATCAATCTTCGACATATCCGCTTGAACAATGATGGTTTGCATGAAACTTGCAAGCGGGAGATGTTCAGCATCTTTCATATAGATTAAGCCGTCAAAATAAGCATTCCAATGTCCCACCATCGTAAACAATGCAATTGTCGCTATGGCCGGTAATGAGATCGGCAAGTAAATCATGAAGAAGGTTCGGAAATGACCGGCTCCGTCAATAAAGGCAGCTTCCTCAAGATCTTTAGGAACGTTACGGAAGAAATTAAGAAGTAGAATGAGGTTATAGACCGTTACCATTCCTGGCAGGATAAGCGCCCACATCGTATTCATTAAACCAAGCTTATAGATAAGGATATAGTTTGGAATCAGGCCCCCGTTGAACAGCATGGTTATGACTAAATACCAGAGATACCCAGTGCGAGCGCGAAAGACGCGAGCATCTTTGGAGAGCGCGTAAGCTGCAATTGCGTTAATGAACATCCCAAGCGCCGTTCCAAGGATCGTCCGTTTGATGGATACCCCAAGTGATGTAAGAAACTGATCATTGTTAAACGTTTTTTCGTAGGCTTCAAGTGTAAAACCGATCGGCCAAAACGTAACCAACCCGGCGTTGGCAGGGGCATTTGAGCTAAAAGACACCATCAGTAAGTGGAACAACGGCAGTAGGCAAAGAATAGATATTATGATCAACAGCACATTGTTAAAAACAGAAAATATGCGATAAGATAACGTTTTGTGGTACATATGTTGTCCTCCTTAGAGTTTTCGTAAGTAAACTGGCTTCGTAAGCGTTACTTAGTTTTCGTAAGCATTCGCTTAGAAAATTCGATACCCAGCGAATCTATAAGCAAGACGGTAGGATATGATGATTAAGATTAAGCTGATCAATGATTTGAATAGACCAACTGCCGTTGCGAAGCTGAATTGCCCGCTTAGAAGACCTTCCCGGTACACAAACGTGTCGATAATATCCCCCTGCTGATAGATCAAAGGGCTATACAAGTTAAACACTTGGTCGAAATTCGCATTCAGTACATTGCCCAGAGCCAAGGTTGCAACTACGATTGCGATCGGTATAAGGGATGGTATGGTGATATGCATCGCTTGCTTGAAGCGGCTCGCTCCGTCAACTTCTGCTGCTTCGTACAGCGCTGGATTAATGGCAGTAAGCGCGGCTAGGAAGAAAATCGTATTAAACCCAAATTCTTTCCAGACGTCACTGAAAATAATGGTAAATCGGAACCAACTACCGTCGCCTAGAAAGAAAATTGGCTTAATGCCGAACACACTGGAAAGGAACTGATTGACAAGCCCAGTCTGGGCGAGCATATCAATCAGAATTCCTGCGAGTGTGACCCATGAAAGAAAGTGGGGAAAGTAGACAAGGGTTTGGATGGACCTTTTGAGTCCCATGTTCCTTACCTCATTCAATAACAAAGCGAAAATAAATGGAATGATTAAGTTCATCACGATCTTGGTACAAGCAAAGAACAGCGTATTCCACGTAATTTTCAAAAAATAATCATTCTCAAACATATAACGAAAATGCTTCAAGCCAACCCACGGGGAGCCGGTTATTCCCAATCCTGATTTATAATCCTGAAAAGCCATAACAATCCCCGACATGGGAAGGTAAGAAAAAATGAAAACCAATATAACAGCCGGCAGCACCATGAGATGAAGTATCCATGGTTGTTTGTAACTGCTTTTCCTTTTCACACTTTCGGTGGCCTTGTGGGTCACTTGATGTACTGTATTTGCGTCCATAGCTCTCTACCCCGTTCCGTAAAACTCATTTGTGTATTTTGAGAAACCCTGATATATATAGTATCAACAAACGCTACCCATAAACTATAAGACAATGTTAGGATGGATAGGGTTTTGTTAGGGATATCTTCTGGGGGGATCGGTTATGGAGCTGCAAAGAGGTATTGCGTTTGTCAAAAGAAGGGTCGGTACCAGGTTTAGTCTGTTTGCCAAAATGAACAGTCTTATTATCATTTTGTTCATCCCTATCATTATCGTTTTTACATATTCCAATAGAATCGCATTCAATGTTATAGGCAAAGAGCTACAGGTATCTAATATCAAACAGCTCTCTTTTCTATCCAGCCAAATTGACTCGAGAATCAATCAAATGATGGACTTTGTCATGACCTTTTCGAAAGATCCGAATGTTCAGAAATTCAATGGATTAAACATCTGGGAAGATCGCTATGATCGCATGCAGACTAGATATGCGGTTCAGGAAAAGATGGTGCTGCAGTCAGGTATTATGAACATATGGCCGGTTAAATACACGGTATATTCCCAACAGAACAAAGAGGCCATTTCTAATGCCATCAAAACGTCCGAATACGATGAGAAGTATTTGAAAAGGAATATGACCGGAAAATGGACTTATGGGGATGGCGAAACGGTGCCTAAAGGTGATCCGAAGTCCTTCTATTGGTTCTATACGGATTCTTTCGGCCAACAGGATACGCTTAGTGGAAGTAATTTGGTGGTTGAAGCCAGCTTTGGTCATGAAAATATTCAAAATATGCTGGACACTTATAAGGCAGGAGGTCAAGGAGATCCTTTCTTTTACCACAAGGGAGAGACTCCTATACTGAATCGCAGCGCGTCCACGCAGCTATCAAGTAGCCTCATCCATTATTTGGACGAACAGTCTCTGGAAGATACGATGCAGAAGGTCGTGAGATTAGAAAATAAAAATTATTTGGTTAGTGCTGTGAAATCTCCCCTATTGGACTGGCATCTGGTTGACATTGTTCCACTGGATCAAATCTTGGGTCCGATATCGTTCAGCCGCAATCTATTCTATTTATCGATGGTCCTGCTTTTTGTAGTCGGTATTTCTTCCTCCGTGCTGCTTTACCGGAACGTTCAACGTCCGATTAGAAAGCTGATTCGCGGATTACAGAGCGTACAGCGGGGGGATTTTTCAGTAAGGATCAACGCCAATGCACATAATGAGTTTTCTTTTCTGTTTTATCGATTTAATGATATGTCTCAGCAAATTCAAGGTTTAATTGAAAACGTGCTCAATGAGAAACTACGGGCCAGGGATGCGACTTTGAAGCAATTGCAGGCTCAAATTAATCCGCATTTTCTTTATAACTGCCTAGGCTACATTGTTAACATGGCCCAGATGAAGAACGAAGAGGCAGTCGTTTCAATGGCGTATAATCTGAGCGCATACTACCGTTACACGACCAGAATGGAACGGGAAACGGCTAGTCTCGACGAAGAAATTCGACTGATCATCAACTATCTGGACATTCAGAAACTGCGTAACGGCAGAATTGAATATCATATCGATATACCCGAAGAGCTGCTGAACCAACAAGTTCCGCGCTTGCTGCTGCAGCCGATTGTGGAAAATGCCGTCATTCATGGGGTTGGGAAATCGTATTCTTCGGGTGAAATTCGAATCACGGGCGAGATTGTAGGCGGCTACTGCAGGATTTATATCGATGACGACGGCCCAGGGATGACGGAGGATCAGCAAATGGCGCTAAATCGTAAAATGAGGGAGCCCTTACAAGAGAAAATGGGCTGCGGTCTTTGGAACACCAACCAGCGGATCATTCATCAATTTGGAGATAACTCTTATCTCTATTTCACGAAATCGCTACTTGGAGGATTTCAGACAGAAATTGTTTGGGAAATAAACTCGGGAGAAGAACATCGCCATCATCCCTTCATACAAGGAGATACGTAATATGCAAATGATCATAGTAGACGATGAAGCTCACTGGGTAGACAACCTATCCATGCACAAACCTTGGCATACGCTCGGCATCGAACAGGTCCATAAAGCTTATTCTGCGCATGAGGCGCTTCAAATCCTCGAGACGCATCCTATCGATATTGTCATATCAGACATTCTCATGCCTGAAATGACAGGCATAGAGCTGATAGAGCGAATTCGCATGTTTGACAAAAAAATAAAATGCATTATATTATCCGGTCATTCCGACTTTGAGTTTACGAAAGAGGCCGTCCGAAATCAGGCAGTAGACTACCTGCTTAAACCGCCGACCGACAACGAATTGTTTGACGCCGTCAAGGCTGCGATCGATCAATTAAATAGGGAATGGGAAAGCGTTAGTTCCTATGAACGCACCCAATTCACCCTTCGCGAAAACTTACCGCTTCTTCGCGGACAATTGCTGCTTGACGCCTTACGGGGGCATCGCATGCCCATCGACGAATGGAGTCGGAAGCTAGAGAATTATGGATTACCGTTCCATTATGGCGATTGTGCCCTCCTGCTCGTCCGTATGGAGGAAGAATTCGGTCAATATAAAAACAATGGGCAGCAGTTGATGGAATATGCGATCATCAATATGGCCGAAGAGATTATCGGAGAATTTACAGAAGTCTGGGGGGTTAAGGAAGAGCATGGGTATCTTGCTTTTCTGCTTCAGCTCAAGGGGGATCATTCTGAGGTTGGGAATGAAACTATTTTAGAAAAGCTTGCTATGCAGCTTCAGTATAAAGTGAAACAGTTCTTAAAAGGATCTCTGTCCATCGTTATTACGGAGTGGTTCCAATTTCCGGACCAGTTACCAGACCATTATAGACAGGCATCGGCCTATTTCCGGCAAATTGTAGGGGACGAACGGGAGTTCGTTATGCGGGTTGGCGATTTCGAGCAAAACGTTTCGAAGGGAACCTTGGATGCGATCCATATGCCACCTACATTGATTAACCTGCTCGAGGTCGGGCGTTGGGATGCGGCGGAAGATAAACTAGGGACGGTGTTCGCGGAACTTGATGATAGATGGTCCGAATCCTGGGAGCACTGTATGGAGGCTGGATTTTCAATCGCTTCTTCCTTCACGCATATAGCGCATCGGAACGGCTACACATTGGCCAACTTAATTGGATCTGAGATTGAATCCTTGCAGAGCGGAGAGGCTTTTTCTTCCATTAGCAAGCTTAGAAAGTGGTCTCTGGGCGTGCTTGGCGAGCTAAAAGAGAATGCATCAAATGAAATCAAAGATATACGATCCCTGTATGTAAAGAAAGTCCAGGATTTTGCGGAGAAAAACCTTCATCTCGATGTTTCGCTGCGTGCGCTTGCGGACCACGTTAATTTGCACCCGACACATTTATCCAAAATTTATAAGATTGAAACCGGTGAAGGGATAAGCGATTACATGTCCTCTCTGCGAATGGAGCGTGCTTGTCATTTGCTAAAAACAACCGACAAAAAGGTGTATCAAATCAGCACGGAAGTCGGTTATTTGGATCCGGCTTACTTTATCAAAGTGTTTAAACGCCAGTTCGGTGTAACACCGCAAGAATTTAGAGACGGTAATTAATTGCCTAACAAAGTCTTACGGAAACTAAAATAATCATATAGATACCTTCCCCAATAAGTTGGTAGAGTTAACACTGTAGTAATTTTACACCGTAGGGGGAAATCAAAAATGAGTAAACTCAAAAAATCATGCTTGCTGCTCGTAGCCACTTCACTCATCGTGATCTCGGCTTGTAGCGGAAAGTCTGGTGAGAAGCCAGTCACTACCGGTTCAAAAGATACCGCTGCATCCGATGCCGGATTCACCAAAGGCAAATACGATCCGCCAATTGAGATTAGCACCGTTGTCATGTTTGCCCCGCCAAAGAAGTACGTCAAAGGCGACACCAAAGAAAACAATGTCCATGATCGTTGGATGTTGGAGACGCTAGGTATCAAGCACAAAGATACTTGGTACCCTGCTGGCGGGGATCAGTATAAGCAGAAGCTTCAGCTTGCAATTGCATCCGGCGAGAAACTGCCAGATTTCGTATTCGTACCAACGGATCCAGTACTAACCAACCAATTGATCGATTCAGGCCAGTTTGTTGCCATTGACGCGTTGTTTGATAAGTATGCCAACAAAACTTGGAAAGACCATACCGTTCAACATCCAGAACTATGGTACCCTTTCACGAGAAATGGCAAGAAGTACAACCTGCCAATTCTGGAATATACCGACAATGACGATACGATGTTATGGCTCCGGGAAGATTGGATGGAGAAGCTGAATCTTACGGCTCCCAAAACGATCGCAGATTTAGAGAACGTGATGGACAAATTCAAAAATCAGAACCCGGACGGGCTTGCTGCTAAGGATGTCTATCCGCTCGCAATTTCCTTGAAAAACAATACGAACACATGGATGGGCGGACTCGATTGGCTGTTCGGGGCATACGGCTCTGTTGAGGAGCAATGGAACAAAGACGCAAATGGCAATCTTGAATATGGGTCTATCAACCCAGGGGCCAAGAAAGCGCTAGCGAAGCTTCAAGAATGGATGAACAAAGGCTATATTCATCCTGATGCAGCTCTGTGGGACGAAGGTAAATCTGCTGAGATCTGGACAAAAGGAAATGCAGGCGTATTGCCTGGAGCAAACTGGGTTCCTGACTGGCCGGCTCCGGATTTGATCAAGAACGTAAAAAATTCGAAATATAAAGCCTATCCAGTTCCAGCAGGTCCAGATGGACTGGCAGGCACGAAATGGCAAAATTCTGGCGTGAACAGCAGCTTCATGATTAATAAAGACGCTAAACATCCGGAAGCCATCTTCCTGTATTACAACTACATGCTTGACAATTTGGCCAACCCACCAATCGGCAGCAAATTCGAAAACGGCTTTGCCCAAGGCTATGATTGGGACATCGTGGACGGAAAACCGACTAGTGATAAAGATAAAATCAAAGACTTCAGCAATGACTTCACATTCATAACCGGACCGGCGCGGATTCCGGATCTATATATGAAGACGCTTGTTAAGCTTGCAGACGGCAAAAAACCGGAAACTCCTTATGAGAAGCAGATTGCTGATTTCCGCAAACCTGAAAACTGGTACGCTGCGAAAGTCGTCATGTCACAAATGGACATTCGCAAGCAAAACTATTTCACCGGTGCGGCGACACCGACCATGATCTCGAAATGGAACCTTCTGCGTCAGTCTGAAATGGAAACATTCAACAAAATCATCTATGGCAAATTGCCAGTGAATGCGTTTGATGAATTCGTCGCTAGTTGGAAGGCTAATGGCGGTGATCAGACAACGAAGGAAGTCAACGAGTGGTACACGTCAGTAACCAAAAAGTAAATATTGTCGTAAGAAAACTACAATTTCAAAACGGGCGATAGCCCGTTTTTTTACGTCCTATTTGAGCAATGTAAGAATGGATTCTACAGAATTATTCATAAATGAGCGATCTGGACGTGATTTCATCATAACCGTAAGACCGATTAACGATACGACTAGTGACTGCGCTAAGGCTAATGGATTCGTAGCGTTATCAAGCTCACCTGATCGTATGCCTCGCTCAATCGTTTCTTGAAATATAGCGGATAGATACATCTGATGCTCTCTTGTGAGTATTTCAAATTTGGCATCGTGAGGTGCAAGTTCGACCATCGTATTCAGGCAAAAACAACCCCGATTGGGCCCCTCCTCGTATTCTTCAGCCACTATACTTTCAAAATAGGAACGGAATGCTTCTTTCACTGATGACTTTTTTTGAAGTCGTGCTCTAACATTAGAAGCGTGAAACTGTGTATACTTGCGCAGCGCAGCTTCAAACAGTTCCTTTTTATCACCAAATGCCGAGTAAATGCTTGGTCTCTGGATACCCATTTTGGATGTCAAATCGCTTAACGAGGTTGCCTCGAATCCTTTTTCCCAAAATACATGCATAGCTGCGTCTAAAGCCTTTTGCTCATCAAATTCACGGAGCCTCGCCATATTAACCCCCACTTTCCATAACGATCAGTATGATATTATTTTATGTTTTCTAGCATTCAAATGTCAAATTGTTGACAATCAGAGTCAATTGTCGTATGTTTTTCTTCATAATAACGTACCAGTCAGTATGTTATTCATAAAACTAAATTCAACCAAGGAGCGTGAACAATGGAGAAGCTTGAAGAACATATAGTCGTTACTATCGGGGATGCAAGCGGTCTAGAAGTGAAAAAAGTACGAAGCGAGGC
The DNA here is from genome assembly GCF_059692075.1 of Paenibacillus sp. J31P190. NCBI lineage: Bacteria > Bacillati > Bacillota > Bacilli > Caryophanales > Paenibacillaceae > Paenibacillus > Paenibacillus sp. J31P190. Next base: position 262,645 of record NZ_JCAUAS010000003.1, read on the forward strand.
AGACATATCCGAATCGGATATCCATTCATCGCTTTCACGCTCGGCCACGCTCTTGTTAGCAGTCGCCAGCGGGCTTGCTGTCGCAAACATCTATTTCGCACAACCGCTGCTCGACATTATTGCTAAGGAGTTCGGCATCAGTCATTCGTTCGTAGGCATAATTATTACAATCACTCAGATTTGCTATGCATTGGGACTTCTATTTCTTGTGCCGCTTGGGGATCTATTTGATCGACGTCGCTTGGTTGTCCGTATGCTGCTAGTCTCCGTATTAGCACTGTTCACGGTAAGCATTGCGCCCACAAGCGCTGTACTCTTGGGAGGCATGGCTGTAGTAGGGCTGCTTGCTGTAGTGGTACAGGTGCTTGTCGCGTTCGCTGCAACTTTGGCTGCGCCGACCGATCGCGGCCGTGTGGTTGGCTTGGTGACAAGCGGTGTCGTGATCGGCATTCTATTGGCGCGTACCATCGCTGGTGTACTGACGGATCTTGCTGGATGGCGTGCCGTCTATGATGTCTCCGCAGTAATGACGCTTTTAGTGGCTATCGCTTTATTTCGGATGCTGCCACACCACGATAAAGTAAAAGCTCCCCTATCCTATCCGCAATTGTTGCGTTCCATGTTCACTCTGTTCATTCAAGAACCAATACTGCGTATACGTGCCGTCATCTGTTTGCTGATCTTTACTGCGTTCAGCATTTTATGGACTTCGCTTGTACTGCCGCTCAGCGCACCGCCATTATCTCTTTCACATACTGCAATCGGCTCGTTTGGCCTAGCAGGTGTTGCCGGAGCGCTAGCAGCTGCGCGGGCAGGACGTCTGGCCGATCGCGGATTAGGCCAGCGAACAACCGGTATAGCTCTAGTTCTGCTTCTAGGATCATGGTTACCTATCAGCTTAACTGAGCACTCACTGTGGGCATTAATAATCGGAGTTGTCGCTCTGGATCTCGCGGTGCAGGCAGTGCACGTAACCAATCAGAGCATGATTTTGAACGTACGTCCGGAGGCACGCAGCCGTCTCACTGCTGGCTACATGATCTTCTATTCCATCGGCAGTGCCGTCGGTTCAATTTCTTCAACTGTCGTTTTCTCATATGCAGGCTGGATCGGCGTATGCTTGCTGGGTGCCTCAGTAAGCGCCTTAGCCCTGCTCTTTTGGGGATTAACCCGGCGTATAACGCCTACGACTTAGAAACTTTCCAGCCTTAGGAGTTAAAACATAAAACCCGGTTCCATTGCCAAACTGCAGCAGAGCCGGGTATATCACCTTCGAGACTGTCGATTCATTCATTATGCCTCCTCACCTCCTCACAACTGGTAGACATAACTCCAAAATTCGATTTTAGGAGTCATCCAGCTTTCATGAGGTCAAATTGGTTATAATGGTTGCTAATGTTGTATTCTCTACAGCAATTCACACGCCCAAAGGCTATTTCGCAACTTGAAGTTGTAGTTTGTACAACAATTTGAACCCATTTGTCGTGAAATGGCCTATATAGGCCACAATTGTTGTACATTATGCAACATCGAAGGGAGAATCGCGGGATCTAGACAGTGACACCTCAATAAAGAGTTAGATTGGATGAATGAATCGACGGTCTCCATTATGCAACAATGTAGGGAGATAAGCGGGATCTAGGTAACAATAGTTGCACCTTCGAGTCAATTTCGTAATTCAAAACCCTTGCTACATAAGGACTTATAGCGCATTCAAAAACAGTCACCTACCCAAGATATTATGGCGCCTTGTGGGAAAATAGTGCTTTAATAGTGAAATTAGCTTCTTAAGGTTTATCCGACGATATTTCTATCGAATCCACACTTCATTTGAACGTTAAGAGTCTTTAGGGACTTCTATTTTTACATAATACGGTGAAAATGAAGAGATAGCAGTCTCTAAAGGCTCTTATCCGATTGCTTTTCTCCCGAGTTCACACTTTACTTAACGGATAAGAGCCTCTACGGACTCTTATTTTTACAAAATACGCTGAAAATGAAGAGATAGCAGTCTCTAAAGGCTCTTATTCAACTGTATTTCTCCCGAATCCATACTTGGAAAAATCGGACTTTATTATGAAATTGACTCCCTTCTAAACATATTCTACTAAGAATATAATTTCATTCATCCGGAATAAGAGGATGGGCGGTCTCCTAACTATTGATTTTTTTTATATTCGGTCGGCGTAAACCCCGTATAAGCTTTGAACAGCTTGCAAAAGTAACGATAATTGTCTACGCCAACAGCCTCCGCCACCTCATATATTTTCATCGTCGTCTGTGTCAGCAGTTCTTCGGCCTTCTTCATTCGGTACCGGTTCAAATAATCGGTAAAATGCTCACCCGTCTCTTGCTTGAACAATTGCCCCGCATAGGAAGGATGAAGCTGTACGCGCTCCGCAAGATCGGAAATCTGAATATCCTCTGCATATCTTTCGTGAATAAGGCGGCACATGCTTTGAACTTCCTTGCGGTAGGACATCTTCACATGCTCCCCGAATGCCCGCTCCAGCTCTTGGAAAGTTTGCTCCCACCAGCTGACAAATTCCTCCCAGGTCTCGACCGATGCAAGATCGGCCATTCGTTCCGTTACGGAAGCTGGAATTTCCGACAAAGTCGGATCAAGCAGCTTGTGCGAGACATTTATCAACTCCGCAGGACGTAAGGGCGGAACTCCCTCTTGCAGCAGCGGCGTGATCGCCTCGCAGAACGAGATGGCAGAACGCTGCTGCAGTGCCTTTCGTACCGCAGCAGCCCATTCCCGATACTGCGAAGGGGGAATCATAGCGAACCTCTCAGGCGCCACGTCGGAAATCATCGGCGTTGGATGATAGAAGAAAGCGTCCAGACCATCCGCCCCAGCGCGGACCAACTCCGTCCAAGTCACTTCGCCCGTCTGTCTAAGCAGGGCATGCGCATGCCCCGGAACGCCAGTTACGGCACGTATATCATCCAGAACAGCCACTGCTTCCACACGAAGTAAGCTGAGCCTAGCGGCAGCGCTATGGATATTCGGCAAGCGCATGAACACAAACAGCCTGTCGCTTCTCCAAGGTACAGTAACAGCGACGACTTTGCCATCATCCTCGCTCTCTAAGTACCGACGCTCGATAACTTGTCCGGCTTCCGCTTGCAGACGTAATGCCTGCTCGCCCTGCTGACTCGCGATTCCGAACAACTCGCGCCCGCTCCAACCGACGGACAGTAAAGCGACGAAGCCCGACTGCCTTTCGATTGTGCCAAGTCTCGGCGGCAGTGGGTGTGCATCCAAGGAAGCCGGAGCAGATAACATCCGCTCCAGCCAGTGTCGTCTTTCATGCCAGTCGCTTTGCCGCTGCTGAAGCCCTTGAAGCTGCAGCCGGTGCGCCACGTCCATGTCACGGTAGATCTCTTCGGCGACCTTGCGACAAGCTGTCAGAAGCTGATCCGCCTCCTGTACCTGCTTGATCATGTAGCCTGAGACGCCAATCGATATAGCGCGCTTGGCGAAATCGAATTCGCCGTAAGTGGTCAAAATCATGATATGGACCTGCGGATATCTCTCCCGAACATAACCGGCTAACTCCAGTCCGTCCATATCAGGCATCATGATGTCGGTTAGCAGTAGGTGGGGATTCTCCTGCTCCATGATGCGGATCGCTTCCTTTGCACTGGAGGCTGGTCCGATCAGTGTAAAACCGGCAGAAGCCCAGTCAACCCTTTGCGAATAATGCTCCCTTACCCACTGCTCGTCGTCCACCAGCAACAGCTTCAGCATGCTTCTCCCCCCCCTTCACGCTTAACCTGGAATGCTTCAGGACCATCCGGTTCGGGTAGTCTGACGCAAACCAGCAGACCCTCGTCCGATTCCTCGGGAAAGCTTAGACCGTATGACTCGCCAAAATGAAGCCGGATTCGCTCGTGAATGTTGCGCAAACCCAAATTATTCAATCCTTTATGACGCCCCAATAAAGGAACACCGGCGAGAAGGCATCTCAGCTTAGAAGGCTCGATGCCAGGGCCTGTATCCGACACTTCTAGCAACGTTTCTCCATCATTGGAAGCCATACCTGCCACGATAATATGATTCGTTTCGCCTGTGCCGAGTCCATAGAAAATGCTATTCTCGACGAGCGTAATCAACGTGAGCTTTGGTATCGGGGCGACGAGCGATTCGTCGCGTACAACGAGATCGAGCCGGAAGACGTCCCCGTACCGCAACTTCATGAGTACATCGTATTGCTCCAGCTGTCGCAATTCCTCCTCCACGGTTACGATATCACCCGTCTTGTCCGTCGAATACTGCAGCAAGCCAGTCAGGGCACGCAGCAGGCCAGCCATCTCCGCTGCACGTCCCGCCTGATCCAAACAATAGATCGCGCTCAGCGTATTATGAAGAAAATGCGGGTGAATTTGCGATTGCAAAGCTTTCAATTCGAGCTGCCGCTTCTTCTCCTCCACCAATCGCAGATCATCAAACAATGTCTGAATACTGTCCATCATCCGATTGAACGCATCGGCGATGTAGGCAAACTCATCGTTGCGCTTGAGCGATACCCTCGCGTCCAGTGCCCCTCGGGCTCCTTCCTTCATTTGCTGAGTAATTGCGCCAACTGGCACCTGGATGTACCTAGCGATCCACATGGACAGGAAAGCCGCAAGGATAATCGCGACAAGAAGCACCACCACCATCTGCTGCTCCAGTAAGGCTAGCAACGGATACGCTTCTGATTCCTTGACGATCGAGAAAACAATCCAATTCCAGCGATTCTGATCGCTCCTTAGCACTTTATATGCAGAGGTTTCCGTGTGGACCCTATCGTAAGAGGTTTGACTGGCAGCGGTAAGAGACTGCAGTTGACTGACAATAGATTCATATTCCTTTATTGCGGTAAGAGATGTTAACGGCATATTAAAGGCGATAGGCTGACCGGGGTCGGTAAACAGAAATACAGCCTTTTCCTTGTTTTGTACCACTGAAGGACCCGTCAATGAGGACAAATTCAAATCGAACACGATAATCCGCTTCGCATCGATCCGTTTGGCCACCGATAGCGATTGCCTTCCCCCCGATGGATAAGGTGGACTCCACCAAACACCACTGTCACCGGACATTTCACGCACAATATCGACAACTTGTTTTTCCGGAACAAAGAATTGATACGAAAAAGGAGAGCTGCTTGAAATAGCATCTCCCTCAATCAAGAAAATCGCTTCGAATTCCTCCCGGTGCTGGGTCATCATGGTTTCCAGCAGCCTGTCTATATCCTCTTTCCCCAGACTGTTGTTAATAACTGGATTGGACAAAAGCAGCAGTAGGCCTTGAATATTGTTCATGAACGTTTTCAAATAATTTTCCACCTGTACGACTGAATCCTGAAGCACAGCCTCGTTGTTTTGTTTGATCGGATTGAACAGCCGTTGATAGCCGAACAACCCGATCGCGAAAAACAGACCCACTACCGATAGAAAGACGAGAACGAACAGCTTCCTACTGATTCCTGTATACCTTCGGTTCCTTAACCTACGCAATAGCCACATTGCCAAACAGTCCCTTCCAATGTCAAGCGGCGTCTCAGTTATCACTCATAAATTTGATCGATTTTCCAGATGCTTGCGACACCTGCTCAGCGTAATAACCGAAGATGTTTTTGCCGCCGTATTTGTTCATCAGCTCAGCCCGGTATTGGGGCCAATTGGAAGCATCTTTTTCCTTGAATAAAATTTGGATGTGATATTCGCTCATTTTTTTACGCAGTGTCGCCAAATCCATACCTTCCTTGATTGTCAGGCTGGTTCCGACCGACGGCAGCAGCTTGTAAGAATTCAGCTTCTCAGAAATTGCTTTATCCCGTGCTGTGATGTTTTTGTCGATAATCTCGAGGCCGAATTTATCTGTCTGACCCTGCACAAAATTGGCAAACCAATTATAAATATTGAGGAAATTGCCGTTATCAAGAACATCTCTCTTGTATGCATCCTCGATCCGTTCGATTTGCTTTCCATTACGCTTGTAGTGAACGCCTTCTATACCATATTGAGTTAGCAAGTACCCCTCTTCGCTGGCCAGCCAATCCAAAATCTCGATCGATCGCTTCGCCTTCTCCTCCGACGTTTTGGAGCTGATCAGGAATGGGTTGCCCGGAAGCAGCTCGACCCATGTTCCAGTCTTGGCTCCGATGTGGAACGGCTGCCAATCGACATTCGCCACGCCTGTTACTGCCTTCGTCTTCACCTGCAAGCCGTTTGCATTATTGTCATAGGCGTCGTTCCCCCCTGCCGATAGCACGATGCCGACTTTACCCTGCGTCGCTTTCTCGATGTGTTGTCCGCTTTTATTTAGCAGCCAGTCGGGATCGACCACATTCATTGCTAATAGTTTGCGGACGTCATCCAGCACTTTTTGCATCCGGATATCGGTACGTACATCGATAAACTGATCGTTTTCGAGCACGAAATCGCCTACAAGGCCGTTTTTAATGAATTCTGGGAAATCGAATGGCAGTGATGTTCCGTTACCGCTTGTCGAAAAGCCGAAGGTATCGTTCTTGCCATTGCCGTCTGGATCTTTTTCAGTGAACGCTTTCATGACGGTAACCATCTCATCGTACGTTTCCGGCATCTTCAAGCCCAACTTATCAAGCCAATCCTTCCGGACGTAATACGAGCGAGACACCTTCTTCGTATACGGAACCGGAGCGCGTTTGAAAACGTTTTGCACCTGGTACTGCTTCAGATCGGTCGGCGAAATCCAATATTTGAAGTAGTTCGGCATCGCTTCAGGGGTGACGAGATTCGTCATATCTCGTGCTATGCCGTCCTTGATGTACTTGACTGACTCCAGTCCGTCCATATAAAACAGATCCGGGATGTCGCCGGAAGCGATCATCGTATTGATTTTGCTAAGATAATCAGGTCCCGACGCCATATACAAAAGTTTCAGATCGACGTTGAATTTTTCTGCGATTGCTTTTTTAACGAAATCTTTGTCCGCTGCGGGCAATTGCGAACTGTTAGCCGCGTTGACAAACCAAGTGAGCGCCAGCTTTTCCTTCTTCACCGAGGCCGCAGGCGACTCTCCCGCTTTCGCTGAAACGGAAGGAGAGCCATTCGTTCCAACGTCCGATTTACCGCTGCACGCTGCTGCGATTAGGGCCGTTGCCAGCAAAACCGCTGTTATTGTCGTTGTCTTTCTCATGCGCATTTGACCTCCTAATGTTTTTTTGTATTTGGTTCGTTTGCTGCTTAAGTAGGCAAACCAGTAAAGGATGACACGTCATCCTTTGATCGAACCAATCAGCATGCCCTTCATGAAATATTTTTGCAGGAACGGATACAGGACCAGAACTGGTACAATCGCTATGACCACTACAGCCATTTTGACTGTTTCTGGAGGAAGTGATTGCAATTCCGATTGCGGCACCGACAGCTCCTGGCTGACGCTTGGCGCTATGATCATGTTGCGAAGCACGACTTGAAGAGGGTACAACTCGCGCTCGTGCAAATACATGATGCCGGCGAAATAGGTATTCCAATGCCCGACTGCAAAAAAAAGCGTGAGCGTCGCGAGAATCGGCAGCGAAAGCGGCAGTACAATGCGCAGCAGTGTTGCCAAATCGCCGGCGCCATCCACCTTCGCCGCTTCCTCAACCTCGTGCGGCAGTCCTTCGAAATACGTCTTCATGATCAGCAAATTGAATGACGAAATCATACCTGGAATAACAAGTGCCCATAAGGTATTCATCATTCCGAGCGCTTTGACGATCATATAGACGGGAATAAGACCTCCCGAGAACAGCATCGTAAAGATGATAGCAAGCAGCATGGCGTTCCTGCCTGGCAAATACTTTTTGGACAATGGGTATGCAAGCGCCGTCGTGGCGATCAAATTGAGCATGGTGCCTGCTACGGTAATAAATATGGTCACCTGCAGCGCGTTTGGCACAACATTGCTGCCCAGCACAGTCCGGAACGCATCAAGTGTGAAGACACTGGGGAATAGCACGAATCCACCACTGCGCAGCACCTCCGTATAGGGTGTAACAGATACGATGAAAACATAATAAAGCGGAAAAAGAGTTGCTAAACAAAACAAGCTTAGCCCTGCGTACAGAACGACATCGAATATCCTGTCAGGTGTACTTTTCTTTAATACAATCGACATGTCAGCATCCTCCTGTCACCATATGCCCGATCCTCCGAACCGTTTGGCGAGCTTGTTTGCGCCAAGCACCAGGATGAGCCCGATCACCGACTTAAATACGCCCATTGCGGTTGGGACGCTGAAATCCAGCTGCTCAATGCCTCGCCGGAATATCCAGGTATCGAGAATGTCGCCAACATCGTACACCCTGGCATTGAGAAAAATGTACACCTGATCGAAGCCCGCATCCAAAATATGTCCAATTCGCAAAATGATCATCAGCATGAACACATCACGTATGCCGGGTAGTGTAACATGCCACATTTGACGCCCTCTGCCTGCTCCGTCCATAACAGCTGCCTCGTACAGCTCTGGATTGATCGATGACAGGGCTGCCAAATAAATGATCGCCCCGAAGCCCGTATTTTTCCAGACGTCCGTTATTAACAGCATCGGCCGGAACGAATTGGAATTCGTCATGACATCGATACTGCCCCAGCCCATGTCACGAAACAGTGTCGTCACAAGACCTGATCCCGGCGCGAAGAACGAGAACACAAGGCCGTAAACGATAATCCACGACAAGAAGTGCGGACCATACGTGATTGTCTGAACGATCCGTTTGAACCAATTGACCCGCACCTCGTTCAGCAGCAGTGCGAGGATAACGTCAGGAAACATATTGAATAATATCCGGTAAGTGCTTAGCAATACCGTATTTTTGAGCAGCTGAGGAAATTCAGGCGAGTTAAATATTTTCCGAAAGTTGTCCAGCCCTATCCAGTCGCTCCCCCAGAATCCTTTCATTAGATTGTAGTCCTTGAAAGCAATAACCAAGCCGACCATCGGCGCATAATGAAACACTAGATAATAGAGCAGCCCCGGCGCTGTGAGAATGTACAGCCAGCGATACTTGGCAATCGTCCGCCAGAAACCGCGCCTTGCACCTTTGGGCGTTACGACAGTTTGTCCCGTTATGGTCAACTTGCTGGCTTGCATGAAATTCCCCCTTCTCCGGAACGATCCGATATTGTCATTTCATTTATGAAGCGCTTACAAATGTTATCTATAAATAAGTATAGGTGCGAACCAGAGCCGAAAATAGCACCGCATTTCAATAAAATGTCCAAAAATTAAAGAACTGAGCACGTTTGCTTGATGTAGTTGTTGCCAAAGCCGAGATAGCGCAAGATATCAAGAGGTGAACGGTAGTTTCGATTTACGCAAGAAAATCGTTCAGATCACTTTGGAAAAATAAAAGATGACCAACTTGACCGCCAGAGTAGGCTTAGTTCTAGATATTTCAGGATCAAAGCCCCTGCTAGGGCCAAAAGAATTGTTCGGATTTAAAAACACAAAACAAGGACAACCCGTTAAAGATTGTCCTTGTTTTCTTTGGTTTTGCGTTATGTTTTAAATTTTTCATTTATCTCTTGAAGCTCAATAGCCATCTTAGATAATGACTCTGAGGAAGCTGCGATTTCTTCCATCGATGCCAGCTGCTCCTGTGCCGCTGCGGAGACATTATGAGTAGCCGATGCGCTTTTCTCCACAACATTGAAAATGGTATCCATAGCCATAATCGTTTGCTCTGCACCGCTTGAAAGCAGCTGCGAGGATGCCGAAACTGCCTGAATTTGTGCTTCTAGTTCTACGACGGAATGCTGAATCTGGCGAAATAACTCTCCAGCCCTATTCATGATATCAATTCCTCCCGTCACTTCTGTGTAGGTCTCATCCATGGATGTAACGGCCTGCTGCGACTCGGTTTGAATAATTTGAATCATATCGATGATTTGATTAGATGACCTTGCCGTCTGCTCCGACAATTTCTTCACCTCTTTGGCAACGACTTGGAATCCTCGGCCATGTTCTCCCGCTCGGGCTGCTTCAATCGATGCATTCAAAGATAACAGGTTGGTTTGTGACGAGATATCACCTATCAGAGAGACAATCCCTTCAATTTGATTCGATTGTTTCATTAGATTTTGAATGACATGAGACAAGCTTTCGACGGTTCCTTTTATGGAGTTCATCTGAACTACAGCTTTTTGGATCGTCACATTGCCTTCCATGGATATACGAGTGGCTTGCGCTGCTTTATCCGAAACCGCTTGAGCGTTAGAAGCGATTTCTAAGACATCCTTAGACATTTCGTCTACGATTCGCGCCCCTTGCTTGACGGTTCCAACTTGTTTCTCTGCACCTTCAGCCATTTGCCCAATATTTTCAGCGATGAAGTGAGTTGCATTGGACGTTTGCTCCGAGCTCGCCGTAAGCTGCTCTGATGAAGCCGCTAACATGCTCGATTTTTCGCTCACCTCCATTAATACCGACTTCAACGAATCAATCATCTTGTTAAAAGTACGTCCAAGCTCTGAAATTTCATCTTTAGCTCTCGTCTCTTTTACTCGAACACACAGATTACCTTCGCTAACTTGTTGCGATACCGTAATCAAGCTTTTTACAGGAACGATAATCGATCGGATAATGAAATAAATCAATACAGCACCAATGATCATAGCGATCAAGACAATGTACAAGGTATTTTTCAAAATACTCGAAGCTTCTTCCTTAATTTCCTGAAGAGAAATTGTACCCGTTAATTTCCAGCCCGTTAAACTGTTCGTTACGAATACCGATCTCATCGCTTGCCCCTCTTGTTGGAATTGGAAAGCAGCCTCGTCCGCTGCAAACATGGGCTGGGAGATAGTAACCGGTACCGGAGATCCTGCTTTTGCAGTAGGGTGTACGAGATATGTTTTTGACTTATCGACAATGGACATATAGCCATTTTCTCCGATTTTAACTTTTAACACTTCTTTGGCAAACTCGGTCATATTCAAATCAACTCCAATGACCTTGGATCCATCCGCCATCATTCTTGCTAGCGTAATGACAATTTCACCATTTGTCGCGTTGACGTAAGGATCGGTAATGATCGTTTTACCTTTATTCTTCAACGCATTTTCGTACCAGGGTCTTTTTCGAGGATCAAAACCTTCCGGCAGCGCTGCCTCAGGGTTAAGTATCATAATACCTTCGGATGTCCCTACATACGTTGAGTCCAGTTCGGGGTGAACCGCTTGAAACTTGGCTATTAAACTTTTGACAGTCGGTTCCCCATTAGTACTATTCAGCTTATTAGGCAAGCTCTCAGCCAAATAATCGACATCCTTTTGGATCGGTTCGATGTATTCGCCGATCAGCTTATTTAACGATTTAACATTTTCGGTCGTTGCTTCCATAATTTGTTGTTCTGCTTTATCTTTGGAGGTCTCATAGGCAAACCAACCTAGCGTTAAACAAGGAATAAGCAAAATAGCCGCGAATGAAATAACCAGTTTGCTCTGCAATGACATTCGGAATGATTTCATGGTTAATTTCAATTGAATTCTCCTCTTATCGCCTAAAATAGATTCATGAATTCAATCTTATACGGAACATGTTAAAAGTCTTCTGGATGAATTGTTTAATTACTATTAGATTCCCGTTAGATATCTAACAAGCATTGTGTAAATTGTAAGGATAGTTACGGAGGGCAAGAATTATTCAGGACTATAACTTTGACCCCTCTTCCCTACCCTAAAACTGACGAAGGCAGCCGCCAACCCGAGCGCTACAATGATACTTGCCATCCATGGATGATAGAAGACAGTCGAAGTCTCGTTCGCCATCACTCCCCCCGCTCCCGCTCCCATCGCTATTCCCAAATGAATGATGGATGTATTCAAACTGAGAACGAGATTGGATGACTGCGGCGCTTGTTGAATAAAATACGTTTGGATAGCTGGACCGGTCACGAACATGGAGAACACCATAAGGGCGATTAACACTAAGCTGATAATTAATGATTCGGAAAAAAAAGGCAGGAGAGCTAAAGCTGCTACATGAACGATAATACTCAGCGTAATGATGCTAGCCGCTCCCCATCTATCAACGCCATAACCGCCTAAACGAGATCCGATGGCTCCGAAAATACCGAAAACAAGCATAATGATACTTATGTTGGAGGCATTCACATGAAGGACGTCTTGCATAAATGGCATCAGATACGTAAATAAAATCGAGTTACCCGATTCCCTAAAAAAGGTGAGGAACAAACCGCTTACGATGACGAGACTTCCCAACACTTTAAATTGCTGCCCGAATGGAACCGGTGCGTCCCCCTCAATTTCTGGTAGAAGGCGGAAGATTATGAAAGTAATTAATAGGCTGAATAAGCCTAAAATAATGAAAATGGCTTGCCAACTCCACCAGTTGGTAATGGCAATTCCAATCGGGACCCCTAAGATCATAGCGCTGCTAAACCCAAGAACGATCGTGCCGATCGCACTTCCTAGTTTCTCAGCAGGCACTAATTTGGCAACCGCTCCAAACACTACAACAAGATAGACGCCTGCGCTTACCCCAAGAATAATACGAGAAACCACTAAGACCGAAATCTCTGAACTCCCAAAAGAAGCTAGGCAACCCAAGATAAATACAGCCAGTGAGCCGAGCAGCACTTTCCTGCGCCCCATCCGGGAAGTAAGTGATACCACAATGGGGGTTCCAATCGCAAACGCAAGAGAATAGGCTGTGATTAGCTGCCCCGCAAGAGCGATAGAAATGTTTAAGTCTTCAGCGATGACGTGAAGAATTCCGGCAAGAACCAGCTCGGAGGTCGCCGTTAGAAATACCCCTAGAGCAAGGATGTAGATAGACAGTCGATTCATTCGATTCATTCCTTTCTGCTATTCCGTGATCGTTTTCTTGAAGTATAATAAGGTTACGAAAATAATGTAAGAAGGCAAAGTATTTGGACATTATCCAAGTATTTTGACTAACTAACGATAAGTAAGAAGGTGCAGACACATGGAACCTTTACAAGAAGAAGTGCATGACTTCTCTAACATCTGTTCCGTATTGACCATACTTGGTGCGAAATGGGCATTCCTTGTGATCGCGGAGCTATCTAAAGGCCCGAAACGATTTAAACAGCTTCATAGAGATTTAGTGATCGTCAAGACACAATCCTTAACGGATGTCCTGCGGCATTTAGAGCAGAACGGGATTGTTCTACGTCAAGTAACTCCTACTGTACCCATCATGGTAGAATATTCATTAACGGAAAAAGGAATTGATTTTCAGACCGCTCTCAAAGAAATGGATAAATGGGCCAAGAGATGGGAAAGCAAATAACCATTGACGCAAATTTGAGACAATTGAAGTGAAAGGTGTGATAGATTGAAGATCCTTCTTTTCGGAGCTACGGGCATGGTCGGACAGAGCGTACTGCGCGAATGCCTTCTTGATCCTCAAGTTCATAGCGTGCTAGCCGTAGGTAGAAACACCACGGGTCAGAATCATCCCAAATTACGCGAACAGGTACATGCTAATCTTCTGGATCTATCTGTCATTGAGCATAAACTGTCGGGCTTCGATGCTTGTTTTTTCTGCCTTGGTGTGTCTTCCGCGGGTATGACCGAAGACCGATATCGGGCAATAACCTATGATATTACCATGCATGTTGCTGAGACATTAGTGAGATTGAACCCTAACATGTCGTTCTTCTATGTAACAGGAATGGGAACCGATAGTACGGAAAAGGGTCGCAGTATGTGGGCACGGGTGAAGGGAAAGACGGAGAATGACTTGCTTAAACTGCCTTTTAAGTCAGCTTACATGTTCCGTCCAGGAGGCATTCTTCCATTGCACGGCGTCAAGTCCAAGACTAAACTGTACCAGAGTATTTACACCATATCGAAACCACTCTACCCTTTGTTAGAAAAATGGTTCCCGAATTCGATTACGACTTCAGAAAAGATCGGACGCGCAATGATCAAAATTGCCAAGCAAGGTTATCCAGAATCAATCATTGAGAGCAGTGATATCAATCTCATTTGAGAAGAATTCGAGGTGACAATCATGGTTACTACGGATGAAATTAGAAGCATCGCGCTGTCATTACCGGAATCGGAAGAACATGACCATTGGGAAAAGCCTTCCTTTCGTGTACGCAGCAAAATTTTTGCTGTTATCCAACCAGATGGTGTGTCTCTTGTGATAAAAACGACCAAAGAGGATCGAGCGGCTTACACCACGATGGATCCTGATGTTTATCAGATGCCAGACAGCTTCCAAAACTTAGCGTTCATGATTGTTCGAATGGATCGTGTCCATCCTGAGGAATGTCGTAATATGCTTACGCTGGCTTGGAGCCTTGTAGCTCCTAAGAAGATCGTAAAAGCGTTTAATGAAACATCTAAGGGTAAAAGTTAAAACTAGATTTACTTACATAAACAGCCGCTTAACGCTTGGGTTCCCAAGCGTTTTTTATTATTTGCATAGGCAATAACCTATTGACTGCGGATTGAAAATGAATTAAGCTACAGATATAATTTATTGATGAATGAATTATTCATTTAAAAATATCGGAGCGAGGTGCACGAATGAATAAAAAACATTTAGTTTGCGATCTACTCCTACGGATGCTAAATCAGCGTAGAAATGCTAAGAAGCTTATCTTCCATACGCCAAATGGCATCGCCCAGGAACGCTTCATTCAGATTGGCGGCATTGATCAGTGGATCACCATTCGCGGGGAAGATCGCAGCAAGCCCGTGCTGTTCTTCATACACGGCGGTCCCGCATCAACTTATACCGTCTTCACTCCATTACTGCGTTCATGGGAGAAGCACTTTACCATCGTCCAATGGGACCAGCGCGGTGCAGGTAAGACATTCCGCAGGAATGGCGTGAATGGGAGCGGAGAAATTACTTTTGCCAGACTCGCACAGGATGGACTCGAGGTTGCCGAATTCCTATGTAAGCATCTCAATCAAGAAAAAATTATTCTTGTTGGCAGCTCTGTGGGCAGCTGTATTGGAGTCATGATGGTTAAGCGCCGACCAGATCTCTTCCACGCCTATGTCGGGACTGATCAGAACGTCGGCCCAGATCCGGAACATCTGTCATATCAGATGACACTGGAAGGACTTCGCGCTGCTGGGAACAAAAAGGGCATGCTGGCGATCGAGAGAATTGGACCTGATCCCTCGAAGTGGAGCCGCAAAGACTTCGATGAAATGAACCAATGGATCATTAAATCTATTACAAAGGTTCCTAATATGATTATGGACATCATGCTTCCTGCTATTCTATCGTCGCCTGGCCACACCCTTCTCGATATTATAGACATTTTCAAAGGCATGAACTTCTCCTTGGACCTTCTTTTTGATGAACTCATGGCCTTTGACGTCCGCAACCTCGGGTTAGCATTTGATTTACCATTCTTCATCTTCCAAGGTGATACTGATGCCATAACACCAACCGCATTAGCCCAAGCCTATTTCGCTGATATTAAAGCACCTCATAAAGAATTCGTTCTTATCCAGAATGCGGGCCATCTCGCAGCCTTTGCTCGAACAGAGCAATTTCTAGATGAACTTAGGATGAGGATATGTCCGCTTGTAGACTCGGCAAGCAATAAGGATGCTATTTCACTTCAACTTGAGAAGACTATATAATAAGTTTAATGAAATGATATTATGCAGATCGGAGATTGACAGCCATTGTCCCCATTAAATGAACAACAATTAACTCAAATTCGTGATGATCGCAGAGAACAAATTAAGAAAGCAGCTCTTACCGTATTTGCCCGCCACGGAATCGCAGGAACCAAAATGAGCATGATCGCGGCAGAGGCTGGCATCAGTCAAGGCCTCTTCTACCGTTACTATAGCTCCAAAGATTCGCTATTCACTGCACTCGTTCAAGAACTCATGGAAGAAGCAGGCAAGGAAATTGCTTACATTGCTCAAATACCTGGCACTCCCGCGGAACAAATTAAAGCGTTGACTCAAGGAATGCTGGATGAAGAAAACAAACATGCTTTCATGCTTATTCAACAAGCACGAAAAACGGATGATGTACCCGTAGAGGTCAAACAAGCCCTTGAACAGCATTCCCCGAAAGTTCTTATAGATCAGCTTGTCCCTATATTTATCAAAGGGCAGCAAGCTGGAGAATTCTCTGCAGGCGATCCAAGGGAACTGTTATCGTGGTATTTTAACATCATCAACAGTCTGATTATGCAAGAACAAGAATATGAAGAATATGGGTTTCCAAGCGCGGATATTCTCATGCGGATTATTACGAAATAACCAAGGATAGACGACTCCGTCGTCCTTCTGAGACGAGCGCGTTTGTCAAGGTAACTCAAAAAAACCATATTAAAAAAAGATTGCCCCTATCCGGTCATTCACGACCAGGTGGTTGGCAATCTTTTTTCATGTTCATTTTTCTCTTAACGAGCGCTAGTTGGCAGAAAGTCTGACTGTTTTTGTTGTCTCAATACCCTTAACCTGCTTCTCTTGCTTCTTAAAAATGGTAACCACAACCGTTAGCAATAGACTGCTTGCAATAGTTGCAAAAAGAATCCATACATCTTTCCCCGTGTGTAATCCGCCAAATTGCACATTCATGATTCCTTCAACCGCATAGGTTGCCGGCAGAAATTGGCCCAAAGATTGATAAAAATCACTTAACATTTGTTTCGGTACAATGGTTCCGGAAGTGACAAGCTGTAAAGATAGCATAGCCATATTTACAAACATGCCTGCCATCCCAAATAACGTAAGGAACGTCTGTGCGAAAAACATAAATGTCAAAAGAGTTAAACAATGAAACAACCAGAAGGTACCGAAGCCATTTGCCATTTGGCCGCCAAGCGAAGCGATGACAGAAGAACCAACAATGGAGATAAGAATTGCAGCCAAAACCGTAATCAATGAACGAACGGCAACATGCCGCCATTTAGAGAGGACAGATCCTATCGATTCAGTTGCCTGATGGAGATTCATGGCCATTAACATCGCACCCACATAAGAGGCTAACACCAACATCATAGGTACCATTTGATTGTGCATGCCGTGGACGGGATTTAATAGTTGTTCATTGGATTTGACTTTATTCAGTAGATTTTGTGCAGTTTCTGATGCTTCCTGAGCAGGTAATTTTAATTGTTGTAAGGCGATCTGTGTCCCTTGAAGAGAGGCCTTATGATTCAATTCATCGGTAACCTTGGTAATTACGGTTTGCATGACGCTTTTAGTTAACTGTGGATTAGATTCGTTTATGAGATAGGATAGCTCAGCTTGCTTTCCGGGTGTTGTTAAGGACTGTCCAAAGTTCGTCGGGATCGTCAAAACTAAATGAACATCACGCCCCAGCAGATCATCCATCGCCTGCTCTTTGGTCGAAGTTATGATTTCAAAAGGCAGATTACTTTGTAATTGGTTTTCGATGCTTTTTCCGAACTCGCCATCTTCATTGACGATAGCAATTCTCAGATGATTGACCCGATCCAGTACGCCATCATAGGCTGTCATCCATACGACACAAAAAATCAGCTGAGCCATCAAGGCCACGACTACTGCCACAATGGTTTGCGGCTTTTTTAAATACGTTAATAAAGAGTTTTTCATTTCATTTCCCCATTTCATTCGATTGGTTAATATTAACATAGGTCAATATTAACCTATAAAATTATATGAGTCAACAAAAATATAAGTTAAATTTAACCTATGTCAAAAAGTTGTTAATCCAGTAGTTATAGATTAAAATGAACCTATTACATAAAATCGCATTATGATATAAGGAGTTGTTGTCTATATGAGCTCAATTCGCTATGCCCTCCTTACCTTATTGGCTCGCGAGCCTCTCAGCGGTTATGATATCAAGCAGCAGATGAACAGTCGGATCGGACCTTTTTGGAAAGTAGGCAGCAATCAAGTCTATCCTGAACTGTCAAAATTGGAGGCTGAAGGCTGGGTGGCGCTGCAAACTGTAGAGCAGCTTAGCTACCGCCCCGCCAGGAAATTGTATGAGATAACAGAGGTTGGTCGTGAGGCTTTAATCCAGTGGACGCTAAATCCGGAGGAAGTCGAGAATGTTCGTGATGACTTTCTTTTGAAAGCCTATAATTCATGGCTGATTGAGCCAGAGAAAATGATCATACGAATTAAAGAGAAAAAGAAGCAGCATCAAGAGCGTTTAACTGCCTATCTGGACAAGGTAGCGGAGCTTACGCAATTACTTGGTAATTCCAAGATTGATCATCCTCTAGTCTCGAGCATCTCAGTGGTGGAATTTGGCATTGAATATGAACGCATGTATATGGATTGGTGCGATAAGCTCATAGAAAAGCTGCAAGAAGTTCATATCGAATGAAATATTGACAATAAAATTAAGGAGTGTTATAAAAGTAAGGAATGGCACTCAGCTACTGAGAGTGCTAATAATCATCTCTGACTAATTTCTACATATTTGAAAGGAGATCTCCCATTGGAAAAGAAACAGTTTCAAGCCGAATCCAAGCGCTTATTGGAAATGATGATCAATTCGATTTATACGCAAAGAGAGATATTTCTAAGAGAGCTTATCTCCAATGCCAGCGATGCTATCGACAAAATTTACTACAAAGCTTTGACCGATGACTCGTTGGTTTTTGACAAAGATAGTTA
The DNA here is from genome assembly GCF_059692075.1 of Paenibacillus sp. J31P190. Classification (NCBI taxonomy): domain Bacteria; kingdom Bacillati; phylum Bacillota; class Bacilli; order Caryophanales; family Paenibacillaceae; genus Paenibacillus; species Paenibacillus sp. J31P190. The sequence goes on from NZ_JCAUAS010000003.1 coordinate 281,275, forward strand.
TTTCATTAAAGTGATTGCCGACAAAACGAATCGCACACTCACACTGCGTGATACGGGTATTGGTATGACAAAGGAAGATTTGGAGAATAACCTGGGGATCATTGCGAAGAGCGGATCTTTGGCTTTCAAAAAAGAAAATGAAGCAAAAGACGGTCACAACATCATCGGCCAGTTCGGCGTTGGCTTCTATTCAGCGTTTATGGTTGCAGATGTCGTTACGGTTATTAGTAGAGCTTTAGGCAGCGATGTTGCCTACAAGTGGGAGTCCACCGGTGCTGATGGCTACACGATCGAAACAGCGGAGAAAGACGAAGTGGGCACAGAGATCATCCTGAAAATTAAGGATAATACGGAAGATGAGAACTTTGATGAATTTTTAGACGAGTATCGTTTAAAAGCGATCATCAAAAAATACTCCGATTTCATTCGTTACCCTATTAAAATGGACATTTCCGGAAAAAGGCTGAAAGAAGGCAGCGAAAGCGAATTTGAGGATTACCAAGAAGAGCAGCATGTCAACAGCATGGTTCCCATCTGGAGAAAAAACAAAAGTGAATTGACTCCGGAAGATTACAAGAAGTTCTATCATGAGAAACATTACGGCTTCGACAAGCCGCTCAAACATATTCACGTTAGCGCCGATGGAGCTGTCGTCTATCAAGCTATCCTCTTTATTCCAGAAAATATTCCTTTTGACTATTATTCCAAAGAGTACGAAAAGGGCTTGGAGCTCTACGCCAATGGCGTATTGATCATGAACAAATGTGCGGACCTGCTTCCTGACTATTTCAGCTTCGTTAAAGGAATGGTTGATTCAGAGAGCCTTTCGCTCAATATTTCCAGAGAAATGCTCCAGCATGACCGTCAATTGAAGCTGATTGCCAAAAACATTTCTAGCAAGATCAAAGGCCAGCTGCAAAGCCTGCTGAAAGACGAAAGAGAGAAATATGAGCAATTCTACAAGTCCTTCGGTCGACAACTCAAATTTGGTGTCTACAGCGATTACGGAAGCCATAAGGACGTCTTGCAGGATCTATTAATGTTCCATTCCTCCAAGGAGAAAAAACTGGTTACATTGGACGAATACGTGGCAAGAATGCCGGAAGATCAGAAGTACATTTACTACGCTTCTGGAGAATCGATGGAAAGAATCGATAAGCTTCCACAAACCGAGCTTGTGACAGATAAAGGCTATGAGATTTTGTATTTCACCGATGATATCGATGAATTCGCGATCAAAATGATCATGACCTACAAAGAAAAAGAATTTAAATCCGTTTCAAGCGGCGATCTTGGGATTGAAGTGGATGATAACCAAACGGAAACCGATGCTGACAAAAATGACAACAAAGAGCTTTTCGATTATATGAAAGACTTGTTGTCAGGTAAGGTTACAAATGTAAAAGCATCCAAGCGTCTTAAAAAGCACCCTGTGTGCTTATCGACAGACGGCGATGTAACGATCGAGATGGAAAAAATCTTAAATGCGATGCCGAATAATCCTAACGTGAAGGCTGAGAAGGTACTGGAAATCAACGTCAATCACGAAGTATTCGCATCCTTAAAAGATGCTTTTGACAAAGATAAAGAAAAGCTGAATCTTTATACAGCCCTGCTGTACAATCAAGCGCTCTTGATCGAAGGTTTGCCACTTCAAGATCCGGTTGAGTTCACGAACGATATCTGCAAAATCATGGTTTAGTCAAAAGTAACATGATAGATGTGTGGGACAGATTCAATTGTTTAAAATAGTGAATATTTGAATGAAAAAGGAGCTAAGCGGCTTGTATGTGCTTAGCTCCTTTGCTTTTGGCGTCCACCGCCGCAGTGAGTTTGGGAAAGCCCCTGACCTCCAGACTTACTTTGGGCAAGCCTCGAAGCAGGAGCCTTTTCGAACCCTTTGCCTTATGCTTCTGGGCGGCTTTACCTCTAACAAAGGAATACCGATTGGCAATGGCTTCAATTTGGGTGCCGTCGACAAAGTAGAGCTCAAGTTGCACGTATTTCTCATCGGCAAGAAAGTGAAGAATCGTGGGCCTATCTCACAGTCATCTTCGACGACTTTTTGCACAGCCACTCTTGCTGCAATGATGTATTTCATCGTTGCAAGGGTACTCAATCATCAGTTTAATGCTGTAACGATACTTTTCATCATTGCGTCATTCGCGGTTGAAAGATGTTGTAGAAAGTGCAACATTAGCTGCCTAAATCTCGCCGTCCTCGCATAGTTGTTGCATTATGTACAACAATTTGCTCCTATACAGGCCATTTCGCAACAAATGGGCTCAAAATGTTGTACAAACTGCAACTTCAAGTTGCAAAATAGCCTTTGGGCGTGTGAATTGTTGTAGAAAATACATCATTCGTAATCCTATAGCCCATCTACCGTTACTAAAGCTAAATGGGGCTGCCCCAAAAGTCATATTCAGAAAAATGAAATCCCACTTTATGTATTTCGTAGTCTTTCTGCTACTTCCATTGGATTAATCCAGTGGAAGTAGGGATTTGGCGACCTAAAAGTCCCTTCCATTGGATATATTCCAATAGAATTATGAACTTCGAAGCCTCAGATTAAATTCCATTGGAAAAATCCAATGGATGTATGAATTTCGTTCTGAATACCACCGCTTCGAGCGAATGTCCCAGAAAGTAAGTAGGCCCTAAGAGGCTGACCACAAGTAGCTTCACTTTTGAGACATCCTTTTTTTATATGATCAACCACTCTTATAGTCGGGAAAGGTTTCCTTTACCTCATATTGTTTCTTCGAGTCCGAGTTTGCATACACATAAGCCAATAAACGATCTGTATCAATTCCGAGAGAGCTAGCAACTTTTACGATGTCTAATTCATAAGAAATACTTGGAATTTGATTGGACTTGACGGACATATGCTTCAACCATCCTTCGAATAATGTAATTAATGGATACTCAATCCGTAAATATGATATAGTTTTCTTACAAACATAAATCGGTACGATAAAGGCAAAACCACTGAAAAGTGGCGACGCAAAGCTAAAGGGACTAAAATGGCATTCGTTGAATGTCCAAAATGTCAGCCAGCTACCGCCTCCGTCCGATTCATGTAGAAAGACTAGGAGGGAACAAAAATGATGGAAAAAATTACGGTGGATGGTAAAATGAGCATGGATGTACAGCAATTGATTGATAACTTGCACCTTCCAGAAAACGATCTTTTGAACATGTTCTCCTTTAAGTTTAATAACAACGTTTTAACCCAAGATGAAGCTATTCGGTTTATTCATTTTCTAAGAAGTGAACTGGACAAACGAACTCAATAAAGGAATTATGCACGAAAGCATTCAAAAATACAGTCGGTTGATGTCTAAAGATTTATTTTTTTCAAATAAATATTAATCGCATGATTGTTGATTTCATGGGAAAAACTAAGAAAAGACAACGGGAATCCCGCTGTCTTTTTCTTAGTTTTTGTCATATTTAGAGATTATTTATCCCGGAGCAGTCCGGTGTCATGCTTTCCCAATATTTGCGTTAACTCCTTCAGGAACATATTAATGTCCTTAAACTGTCGGTATACGGAGGCAAAGCGAATGTACGCCACTTCATCGACGGGGTACAGCTGTTCCATGACGATTTCTCCAATGCTTAAACTATCCACTTCAGCATGAGCTGTTGTACGAAGCTGCATTTCCACTTCAGATACCATCATCTCAAGCCTCTCCATCGATACCGGCCGCTTCTCACAAGCTCGAATCAAGCCTCTTAATATCTTCTCTCGACTAAATTCTTCCCTACTTCCATCTTTCTTAATCACGATTAACGGCGTTTCTTCCACCATCTCAAAAGTGGTGAATCTTCTCGCGCACTTCTCACATTCTCGACGACGACGAATCGATTTGTTTTCATTGGCTGAACGTGAATCAAGAACTTTCGTACCGGAATAGTCACAGAACGGACACTTCATTCGCTATCTCTCCTTTCTCTCTTCTCTTCTTTGATCTATTACCATATGTTACATGTCATGAACTTAGGAGATATGCACACAATACTATTACCAAACGACAAGGAGGTGAACAGACATGGGCGCAGGACAAAACCGTAACAGCAATACTTTAGTTGTTCCTCAAGCTAACGCAGCCTTGGATCAGCTAAAATATGAAGTAGCGCAAGAACTTGGTATCGCCATCCCACAAGATGGTTATATGGGTAATATGGCTACTCGTGATGCTGGAGCCATTGGTGGTAACATCACTCGTCGCTTAGTACAAATCGCAGAGCAATCCTTGGCTGGTCAATTCAAGTAATCTTGAATCCTAGCTACTGAAGCTCAAAAACAGGAAGTATTGGACTCTAAGCCCCCAAAAGGAGCTAGTCCAATGCTTCTTTGTTTATGAAGACACGGAATCCTAATCTTTCTTTCCCCATTGCTGAGAATAAAGCTTCGTATATTTCTCGTAATAATAGAGTACCCGCTGTACATAATGACGTGTTTCTCCGAATGGAATTTGATTAATATGCTCTTGCGAACCATCCCAAACGTCATTTTGCTTCCATTTATTCACATTCCCTTGACCTGCATTATAAGCCGCAATCGCATAAATTAAATTACCATTATAATGCTTCTTTAGCCAGCTCAAATACCAAGAACCAAGATTAATATTTACGTCCACTTTTAATAAATCGTTCTGCACATGAGGCCCTAGATTCGTGGATTCTACAATCCACTCTGCCGTGTCAGGCATAAGCTGCATAAGGCCTAATGCCCCTTTGCTTGACTCCAAATGATATTTGTAATTCGTTTCCACCCTAATAATCGCAGCAATTAAAAATGGATCTATATTGTGTTTCGCCGCGCTCTGCCTAATTTCCTGCTCAAAGTAGATCGGGTACAGCTTTCTTCCGATAAAATCGCTATTCATAAAGAGAACTAGAACAAAACAAACAAGAAGCAGGGCAAAAACTCGTTTTTTACGTAAAAAGGTCATGAAAGCCCCTTCCCTAGCCAAAACCGCTCCACTTCAGCGTTAGTTTCTTCCCATGTCCCGCTGTTGTCAATGACAACATCCGCGAATTTACGTTTCTCCTCAATGGACATCTGAGCATCAATGCGATTATTCGCCGCACTTTCCGTCAATCCATCTCGCTGCATAAGCCGCTCCAACTGAACTGGACGTGGCACATAAACAACCATAACCTCTTGAAACATGAAGGATAAATTAGATTCGATTAATAAAGGGACATCGACCACAACAAGCTTGTCTGGAAATTGCCGTTCATAGGCTTCCATCTGTTCACGTATTTGTGCACGAATTGGCGGATGCAGAATACTTTCCAGCTGCTTGCGAGCCTCGGTATTCCCAAAGATAATCTCGCCAAGCTTCTTGCGATGAAGCGAGCCGTCTGCCAGAAGGACGGCTTGTCCAAAATGTGCAGCAACCTGTTCAAGAACAGGGCTGCCGGGCTCGACGACATCGCGGGCTATGGTATCCGCATCTACTAATAGGGCGCCGCGGCTAACCAGCATGGCGCTAACCGTGCTTTTGCCGCAAGCGATTCCTCCTGTTAACCCGATATTCATGGGCAAATCTCTCCTAACGTGCGTCCTACAACATTTTCAAAAGACCCATAATAATGAGTACACATCCCGGAAGTACAGACAGTTTCTTCATCCAATTTATCTCCGCATACCGTAAACCAAACCGCAAACCTAATGCAATAAATGAACCACTTGATATCGAAATGACAGAAGCCGTTAACAGAGGGACGAAACCAATTAATGCTGCGCCAATACCAGCACCGAATGCATCCAAAGATAGCGCCAAACCTAGCAATGTAGCTTCTGATGCAGAAATATTGCCCGATTTGTCAACGTCTGCAATGGAGGGCGTTCGCAAAATTTGAATAACCAGTCCGAAGCGTTTCAGTTCGATATTCAGTATTTCTTTCGTTCGCTGCAAAGTATCAAACGTGAGAATCTCTCCAGAACCAGGATGCTTACCCTCAGATGAAGGAAGAACACCGCTTATCGATGCTTGATCTAAGGATGTGACTCCTCCTCGTTCCTGATGGTCTTGAGACTTCTGTTGTCTTGTTTGTGCCAGTGCCCAGATGCCAATCCCAATCAAGATGAGAGCACCGATACGCTTAGCAACCAAAGGAGACATGAAGGAAGACATCAGTACACCGATCTGCATCGAACTGTAGATAATGATACCAGACCAAAGCGATATAATCCCAATGGATAGGAGCGGAATTCGTATTTTGCGTAATCCATACATCACACCAACGCCGAAGCCGTCCAAAGAAACTGCGAAAGCAAGAATAAGTAGAGAAACTACAGGAAGCATAATACCCCTCCTAAGAGTTTTACCTAGAAACTAGCTTGTAAGCCGTTATCTAGGCTAAGTACTCCATATCATATGGGAAGGGGAGGCTTCACGTGCCTATTTCTCTGACTTCTTTCGGATGACCTTGCGCTTTAACGGTTGACAAGTTGGGCAAATATGCGTTCCTCTACCGCCAACAACGGTTTTGTAGATCTCGCTCCCGCATGTTTTGCAGGGCTCGGACTGTCTGCCATAAATGTTCAATTGATGCTGGAACAAGCCAATTTCGCCTTGTCCATTCACATACGATTTGATGGAGGATCCTCCGACTTCAACCGATTCACTAAGCGTACGAATGATAGCTGAGTGAAGAAGTTCGAGTTCCTTCTTGCTCAGTGACGAGGCTTCGCGTTCTGGATGAATACCAGCCAAGAAAAGGGACTCGTCTACATAAATATTCCCGATGCCCACAATATATTCTTGATTCAGCAGCAGCGGTTTGATCTTCGTCGAACGATGAGCGATCCGGTCACGAAAAGCCTCGAAGGTGAAGCCTTCATCTAAAGGCTCAAGTCCGAGCTTATGCAGCGGTGGCTGCGTGAGCTCTTCGCCTTTGGGGAACAGATGCATCGTTCCAAATTGTCTAACATCCTTATAGCGGAGCTCGCTGCCATCGGTAAAGCGGAACAACACATGGGTGTGAAGCTCCAACGGATCTTCACCGTCATACAGACCGTATCGTCCTTCCATCCGCAGATGCGAAACCATGACGTAATCGGTAAGAATGAAGCGCAGAAATTTCCCTCTGCGTTCTATGGTTTCAACCGTCTGACCTTGCAGCAGAACTTCAAACATATGAATATCGTCCGGCTTTTGGATAATGCGAGGCAGTCTGACCTGAACATGCTCAATCGTTTTTCCGGTGATTAATTGATTCAGCGTACGTCTGACCGTTTCGACTTCAGGTAGTTCAGGCACGGATGTTCACCTCTTTTGTGTAATGATTGGAGCCGATTTGCTGCAGCAGCAGTATGGCGGAACTCCCTTATAAAAACTAGATGCATAAAGCATTGCCAGCTAACTACTCAAAGTAATCAAAATTCAAGCTAATATTCGCCGGTATTGCAGAAACTGGTGATGAAAATCACTTTACAAACCGATCATGACTTACTTAGCATCGTACCAAGTAAGGCCGAAGTCAACATCCGCGCTCAGCGGGACATCCAGCTTAAGCGCTGCAGCCATGACTTCCGGTACTAAGCTGCGCATGGTCTCAAGTTCCTCTTCTGGGACTTCAAAGACGAGCTCATCGTGTACCTGAAGCAGCATGCGGCTCTTGAGTCCGTCTTGTTTCAAACGGTCGGCCATTTGGACCATGGCTAGTTTAATGATATCTGCGGCTGTCCCCTGTATCGGCGTATTCATCGCTGTTCGTTCGGCGAAGGAACGCAGATTAAAGTTCGATGCCGTGATTTCGGGAAGATAGCGGCGGCGCTGCAGCAAGGTCGTGACATAACCGTCCCTGCGAGCATCCTTCACGATCTCATCCATATATTTGCGAACCCCTTGGAAAACAGCAAAATACTGTTCAATGAACTGAGCTGCATCCCTGCGGGTAATGTCTAAGTTCTGGGACAAGCCGTAGTCGCTGATGCCGTAAACGATCCCGAAGTTGACGGCTTTGGCCTGGCGGCGCATGTTCGCGTCGACGGCGCTCTCTTCCACCCCGAAGACATCCATGGCCGTCTTCGTGTGGATGTCCATATTCTGAAGGAACGCTTCCTTCAGATTGTCATCCTGCGAGATGTGCGCAAGCACGCGCAGCTCGATCTGCGAGTAATCCGCAGCAAGAATGTACCATCCAGGCTCGGATGGAACGAATACCTTGCGGATCTTACGGCCTTCCTCCAGACGAATAGGAATATTCTGGAGGTTCGGGAACTGGCTGCTGAGCCGGCCCGTGGCGGCAATCGTCTGCCGGTAATAGGTGTGCACCTTACCGGTCTCCGGCCGCACCTCTTTAAGCAGCCCCTCGACGTACGTCGATTGCAGCTTCGCTAGCGAACGGTAGTTCAAAATCTCCCCTACGACTTCGTGGTAGGGCGCAAGGCGCTCCAGCACCTCGGCATCCGTCGAGTAGCCGGTCTTGGTCTTCTTCCAAGCTGGCAGCCCCAGCTTCTCAAACAAGATCTCGCCAAGCTGCTTTGGCGAGTTGATGTTGAACTCCACGCCGGCGAGTGTGTAGATGCGGGTCATGATCGCATCCAGCTTGCTTGCAAGCTCCACGCCGAACGCTTTAAGCCCTTCGGCATCGAGTGCGATGCCGCGCAGCTCCATCTCCGCGAGCACGCCCGCGAGAGGCAGCTCTAGCTCGTAGAAGAGGCTATGCATCTCGCTCTTCTCCAGCTCTTCGCGCAGCACCGGCACGATGCGCGCAATAGCCATCGCTTTGCGACCCAAGTGGTCGCTAAGCGCAGCAAGCTCAGGCAAGCGAAACTTCGCTCCCTTGCCGAACACTTCCTCGTCGGTCTTAACGCCCGGCAGGCTGTACTTGCCCGTCAAGCCGCTCAAGCTAAGATTCGACTCTGTCGGATCGAGTAAGTAAGCGGCCAACAGAGCATCGAAATCCACACCTCTGAGGTGGATGCCTTGCCAAGCCAGCACCAGCTGGGCACGATGCTGGTCAAAGAGCTGCTTCTTCTTGGAATCATCGCTTAGCCAAGTACGCAGCGGCTCACCCGCTTCGCTCTTCAGCAGCGCTATGGGTACGAAGTAAGATGTATTTGTTTCCCCATCATACGTAAACCAGACAACGCCTACCATCACGGCTTGATGGGGATTTTCCCCTATCGCCTCAACATGGATCGCAGCGTTATCGCCTATTTTGCCAATCAACTCATCCATGTTGTCTTCTGTTACAACAACCGCATCCAAACTCTCGACAACTCGTTCCTCATCGACACTGCTTGGGCCGAAATCCATCTTCTCTAGAAGGGATTTGAATTCCAGCTTGCGGAACATACTGGATAAAGCTTGTCCATCAAAGCCATCGTAACGGAAAACATCCCACTCCGTTTCCATCGGCACTTCGCGGAAAATGGTCGCTAGCTCTTTACTCATGATAGCACTTTGCGCATGCTCCTCGACTTTTTCCTTCATTTTGCCTTTGAGGCTTGATGCATTAGCAAGCACTTCTTCTACGGTTCCAAACTCATGCAGCATCTTGAGTGCCGTTTTTTCCCCAACACCCGGAATGCCTGGGATATTATCCGACGTATCGCCCATCAACCCTTTGAGGTCGATAATTTGCGCAGGCGTGAGGCCGTATTTCTCTTTGATTTCTGCAGGATTATAAAGATCAACTTCGCTAATTCCTTTACGTGTGATCGCAACGGTCACATGCTCGGAAGCCAGCTGCAGCATATCCTTATCTCCAGAAACGAGAAGCACCTTCTCGCCTCTTTCATCAGCTGCCTTGGTCAAGGTTCCAATAATATCGTCAGCCTCATAGCCTGTCAGCTCAAACTGTGGAATCTTGAAAGCTTTAAGCAGCTCTTTGATCAGCGGAAACTGCTCGGAGAGCTCAGACGGCGTTTTGGCACGTCCGCCTTTATATTCGGTATATTCTTTATGTCTAAACGTAATTTTGCCTGCATCAAATGCGACAAGAAAATGGGTAGGTTTTTGTTCCTCAATTAATTTCAACAACATGGTCGTGAAGCCATAGACTGCATTTGTGTGCAGTCCGCTTGAGTTGCTTAGCAGCGGTAAAGCATAAAAGGCTCGAAAAGCAATAGAGTTACCATCAATAATAATAAGCTTATCCATAAGTTCGCACCCCGATTTTTGACATACTTCCTTCATCATAGCATACGAAATTAAAATAAAAAAACGGTTCCGCACATAAACATGTATGGAATCCATTATTCAATGGGCCGGTCTTCAGAAGGAGGTTCTCCATATGAGCCCTTTTTTCTCACCAATACGCAAAAAGGTTATTTTTTTCGATATGAATAATACGATTCTGGATCGCAGACAATGCTTTGATTCGGCTTTCCTTGAAGTCATGAACGACTTTACGGCGAGATGGGATCCGGGCGAAATGCTTTTCACCAGCCAAGAAGCCCTGCAAAGCTATAAGATGGAGTGGAGCCGTCACCGAAAGGCACCGATAAGGAGTCCCATATCCCCTGATGAGCTGCGCCACATTTGTTTACGCAAAGCTCTTCAGCCTATGCCGGTGAACGTCAGTCCTGCTTTTACACGGTCTTTTTTCGAACAGGTAGAAGAACAGGAAGACAACTTCGTTGCCCTCTTTCCCGGCGTTGAAGAAACACTTGAGGCGTTATCACATAACTATAAACTGGCTATTATCAGTAACGGAAATCGGAAAAGGTTGCAGAGCAATTTGGAGAAAATGAAACTCACCAGGTGGTTCGATCAAGATCGGTTGTTTAGTTCAGAGAAGGATGGACCGCGAAAGCCGCACCCAGCTATCTTTGAGAGAGCCCTAAAGACGATGAGCACGGCTTCAAACCAAAGTGTTATGGTTGGAAATTCGTGGCGTAATGATGTGGTGGGGGCCGCGTCAAGCGGTATGGATGCAATCTGGATACATCCGGGAAATATCAAGAAAATATCCGAGCGCCGAATCGGCAAACAGAAGGTCATCATTATCCGTTCTTTTAAACAATTGTTACACACTTTCTAATTCAAAGTTCCTCAGCCAATTTTTTCGAAATAATAAATACTTCCTTGATGTGCTTTGGCTTTCTTTTTGAGTAAGGCGGCTGTTTGGGAAATGTGTTCGAGTGAAATGGGAGATTCGCAGACACAGACGACTAAAGAGAGCGAAAGCGTAACTCCCTCGCTCTTTACCTTATTGCCGCTCCGGTCCCATACATACTCCCACTCCTCATCCTCATAGAACATCTGCACACCTTGTTCAAAGCGGCGAATGATTTCCTGACACAGTTGTTTGGGAGATAAAGTGGCAGAGATCGCGATAAAATCATCGCCTCCCACGTGCCCGACAAAATCATGCGGTGTCCCGCAAACCGCAATGGATTGCTGCATAACATCCGCTGTATATTGAATCAATTGATCCCCTTTTTGAAATCCAAACCGATCATTGAACCATTTGAAGTAATCCAGATCCGCATAAACCACATGAAACGGTTTGTTCTCACTTATCCTCTTGTTCAATTCGCGATTGATTTGCAAATTCCCTGGCAGTCCAGTTAGTGGATTAGCCACACGCGCAGACTCCATTCGTACATTCGTTATACTCTCAAGAATCGTTCTGATGGATGCTACTCCTCCCAACTTGCCATTGTTTGTAACGATGACTAGGTCGTATAAGTGCTTGATTGCGCGTGAGGTAGCCATCTGCGATACTTCCTCAACAGGCATGAACTCGTCCACAATTAGCGGCGATTCATCCATGATGTTGTCAATGGTTCGATTCCAGAACAAGGAGAAGGCGTATTGGCCGGTTAATTGCTGAAATAAGCGGTCTCTCATCATGAGGCCAACCGGCACTTCATCATCCACGATGACAGCACCCACGGCCTCTTGATTTTTTTTGAAGTAATCAGCCACTTCCGAAATCAGTTTTTTCTTGTCAAACACTTTCACAGGAGTTTTCAGGTCGCCAATGCTCCAAGTCATACTGCCTCCTTGTACTTTGCGATGCTGCCAAATCAACATTTTATGGATATCCTGCACCTTCGCGGGAGATTCATTGGGCTTTCCAAGCAAAAAGCCTTGGGCATAATGCACGCCGAGCCGTGTTAATTTGGTTAGTTCATCCGCATGTTCAATGCCTTCAGCAATAAGGGAAATGTTCATTTTATGGGCAAAAGTTACGAACGTTTCAAGGATATACTCTTTTACTTTGTTTTTATGTATATTTTCTATGAGGGAACGATCAATTTTAATAAAATCCGGTTGAAGTTCCGCAATCGCTTGAAGAGAGGAGTATCCCGCACCAGCATCATCTATGGCAATTCGATAACCTTGCTTACGGTAATGCTCCAGAATCTTTTGCGCTAAGGAGAAATCCTCAATCGAACTTCTTTCCGTAATTTCAAAAACGACATTGCTTGGGCGGAGTCCGTATCTCTGTAAAATCTCAAGCGTTTTACCAGGAACAAAACCTGGGTCGTAAAGCACTTGGGATGAAATATTAATAAAAAGCAATTGCTGCGAATGCTCCAAAATGGATCCTTTGATCGCTTGTTCACGAGCAAGCTGCTCAAGCATATAGAGCTCACCTTGCTGCTCTGCGAATTGAAACATGGCCAAAGGTGTATGAAATGGACTATCTTTGGGACCTCGCGTTAACGCTTCATACCCCATTACTTGACCGTCCTGCAGTGAGATGATAGGTTGATAAACGGAATAAATGTACTCTTTATCTATCATATTATAAAATTGTTCCAGCATTTCTGACTGAGCATTCATGTCATCATCCCTTACCTGAATATACTTATTACTCTAGTCTATCAAATCAAATGACTGGCTTTATTATCCATATGTAAAATGTATGTAAAGACTTCAAAGAAAAAAGAGGGAATTCAATCTTTTTCCCGAAAAAGAGAGGGATGGATTGTTAGGTGCGTACAAGCTTGTACAAGCACGGAAAGGATTTGAAATGGAACAACAAGTAAAAATCTTGGCGGTAGATGACCGCTACGAGAACTTGCTGGCTCTGAATAGCATTCTGGCCTCTTCCAACTATGACGTTATTTCTCTGCAATCGGGCGAGGAAGTTCTGAGATATTTATTAAAAGAACCCGCTGATCACATCGCTGTCATCTTGATGGATGTGCAAATGCCTGGACTTAGCGGCTTCGAGACGGCCGAACTGATCAAGCAGCGGAAAGCTTGTCAGGATATTCCCATCATCTTCCTTACGGCTCTAAGCACCTCTATCGAGCATGTGTTGAAGGGCTATCATGTGGGCTCTATTGATTATTTATTCAAACCTATTCACCCTAAAATGCTGCGAATGAAAGTCGATGGCTTCGTTAACATGCACCTCAATCATCAAAAAATTAAATATCAAAGCGAACTGCTGCATAAGCGAACGCTGGATCTCGAAGAGACGAATCGCAAGTTAGCTGAAGCGGAAGAGAAATTAAAGCAGCAAAATTTTCTTTTGGAACAATGGGTGGAAGAGCGAACCTCCGAATTAGTGGATGCTCATGAAAAGCTGATAAAATCACAAGAACATTTCAAGAAAATGTTCATGCTCTCTCCTTCTTTGATGGCCATTCGCCGCCTATCAGACCTCACCTATCTCGAAATCAATGAAAGCTGGAAACAATATACAGGCTACGGCGATGAAATCATTGGAACAACACTAGATCTCTTACGAATTGAAGTTGGTGATTCAAGGGACTTTAATGATGTCATCCATAATTGCAAGGTCAAGTACGAAACCAAGTCCAAGGAAATTCGAACGGCCCTGCTTTCAACGGAAATCATTGATATAGAAAATGAAAGATGCTTGCTCGAAGTTGCCGTCGATATCACGGAAAGCTTGCGATTTGAATCCGAAATGGCTCGTTTAGCTCAACTCAATCTAGTTGGGGAAATGGCCGCCGGTATTGCCCACGAGATTCGCAACCCGATGACGACCATTCGCGGCTTCCTCCAATTATTTCGCGAGAACGATCGTCATATGCAAAAAGAATACATCCCCATCATGCTGGAAGAGTTGGACCGAGCGAACGAAATTATTACCGAATATTTATCCCTAGCCAAAAATAAACAGTCCCACCAAAAGCCTGAAAGCATCAACCGTATTATTGAAATGCTCCTCCCCCTCATCCAAGCAGAAGCCGTCATGTCCGGCAAGCATGTCCATTTCCAATTCAAGGATTGTCCTGTCATTCAACTCGACGATAAAGAAATGCGTCAACTCATATTGAATATGTGTATGAATGGTCTGGAAGCCATGAGCCTCGGTGGTAAGCTGAGAATTGAAACCTATACCGAATTAGAACATGTTGTCCTTCTGATCGCTGATGAAGGTATAGGAATTAATGAGGAACATCTGGAGAAGCTTGGAAGACCTTTCTTCACGACCAAAGATGAAGGTACAGGGCTCGGTTTAGCTATTTGCTACAGCATAGCTGCCAGGCATCACGCTTCGATTGAAGTTCAGTCAAGCGAGAACGGAACAACCTTCCTTATTCGTTTTCCTATTACAGCCACACACACATGAAAAAGGGACGCTCACAAGTCATGATGACTTAGGAGCGTCCCTTTTGGATCTACTTACACATTCAAGTCTTTGCGTTTCCCTGTGACCATATAAATAACACCTTCACCGATATTCGTTGTGTGATCAGCTACACGCTCTAAGAAATGCGCAACAAACAATAAATGGGTCAACTGACGGTTACGATTGTAATCCGAACCCATCATCCCCATCAATTCCTGCATCACCGAGCTGTATAGCTTATCCACACGGTCATCTTTCTCGGCAAGCGATGCAGCCCTATGAACATCGCGCTCCGTATAGGAAAGGAGGCTCTCATGCAGCATCTCAATGGCAATATCGGCCATTTCAGGAATGACTTCCAGCGGCTTAACAAGCTCTTCTCCAGCGAGACGGATCGTAATCTTGGCAATATCTACAGCATGATCAGCAATTCGTTCCAAGTCTGTAGCGATTTTCATAGCCGTTCCAATGATTCGCAGATCACTTGCCATAGGTTGTTGTAATGCAATTAATCGAAGGCAAAGCTCATCGATTGTCGTTAAATAATCATCAATGTGATCATCATTCTTAATGACTTGCCGTGCCATATTCTCATCGAACTTGGCCAACGACTCTACGGAATTAAGAATCAAATCCTTAACTCTTTCCCCCATATCCTGCAATTCACTTTGCAAAACTGACAATGATTGATGAAACCCAGGTCTTGCGTCCATTTTACGTCTCTCCCCTCAGTTGTAGTTAACCGAATCTTCCCGTAATGTAATCTTCGGTACGTTGATCATTCGGATTGGTGAAAATTTTATCCGTCTTGTCCGTTTCCACTAAGTATCCATTGAGGAAGAAGGAGGTCATATCCGAAATCCTTGCCGCCTGCTGCATGTTGTGCGTAACGATAATGATGGTATATTTCTCTTTCAGTGTTTGTGTCAACTCTTCAACTTTGAGCGTTGAGATTGGATCTAACGCTGATGTAGGCTCATCCATAAGAAGTACGTCGGGCTCAACAGCTAGTAAACGGGCGATGCATAAACGCTGCTGTTGTCCACCGGATAGCCCTAGAGCAGATTTATGCAAACGATCCTTTACTTCATCCCACAAAGCTGCTTGTACAAGACTGCGCTCTACGATTTCATCTAGAACCGCTTTCTTCTTAGTTCCATGAATGCGAGGGCCATAGGCAATGTTATCATAGATGCTCATGGGAAATGGATTTGGACGTTGAAATACCATCCCTACGCGCTTACGCAGTGAAACAACATCGGAATCGGAATCATAGATATTGTGACCATCAACGGCAACTTTTCCAGTAATACGTACACTATCAATGAGATCATTCATACGGTTCAAGGTGCGCAGGAAGGTGGATTTCCCACAGCCTGAAGGACCGATCAAAGCGGCAATTGTACCCGTTTCAATGGCTAATTCAATATCGTGGAGAGCATGATTATCTCCGTAAAATAAATTTAATTTGTCCGCTTTAATCTTATGCTTGGTCGCCACGATTTATTTCCCCCCGGAAAGTCTTTTTTGTAAAATTCGGCTTGGAATACTGACAAGCAGGTTAAAGATGAGTACAACGATCAGGAGCAGCGCCGCGCTTCCTTTAGCAATTTCCTTGGCATCTGGAACTAATGCTTCAGCGCCAACGTACCACAGATGAACGGATAGCGTCTCTCCCATCTTCAGCGGATTGAAATCCGGAAAGAAGCGAGAAACCGATAATCCGGCCGTGTAAATGAGAATGGCAGATTCGCCTAACGCGCGTCCTGCAATCAAAGTAATCCCCGTAATTAAGCTTGGCAGCGACGCAGGGATGAGCACTTTGCGAATGGCCTGCCATCTGGTTGAGCCAAGTGCAAGGCTTGCCTCCCAATAAGATTCAGGAACTGTTCGGATAGCCACCTCTGTGACCCTTACCATAACAGGTAAATTAAGCAGGGCGACTGTCGCGGCCCCACCAATAATGGAAAACTTCAGACCTAACAAATTGGCAAATAGTAAGAATCCGAACAAACCAAAAACGATAGAAGGAACAGAAGCCAGGGCTTCAACGGAGATACGTACGAGATCAGTAAACCAATTTTTTTGTGCGTAAATCGCCAAGTATATCCCCGAAAATAAACCGATTGGAATGGATATCACCAGAGATAAGAATAGGACATAGAAGGAGTTAAACAATTGCGGACCTACACCGCCTCCAGCTTTGATCTCCTCAGACTTTCCGAAGATGAAATTCCATGATAAATGTGGAACTCCATCACCTAATATTCGAAATAAAAACCAAGCCAGAATCAATATGATTACAATGCCCGAAGCCCAGAAGTACAACGTGGCCAAACGATCCGTTGTTTTACTTTTCATTTAAGTTCACTCCTTTTGGCTACGATACGGATTATAAGAATTAAGGACAAGGAGATCACGAGTAAAAGAAGCGCCATCAAATAGAGCGCATTATTCCAAGTGCTGCCGTAATTCGTATTCCCCATATCCTTCACAATCGCGGTCGTTAATACCGTGGTTGAGTCAAGGAGTGATTTCGGCATTTGCGGAGAGTTACCAATAACCATGAATACAGCCATAGTTTCCCCGATTGCACGCCCCATGCCAAGAATGATTGCTGTTAGAATACCAGGTCTAGCTGCAGGCAAAAGGACACGCCACATGGTTTGCCAACGTGTTGCTCCTAAAGCCAGTGATGCTTCTTCCAGACGGCTCGGCAATGCGCGGATAGCATCTTCTGAGATCGAGAGAATGGTTGGTAAGATCATAATAGCGAGAATGATGGAAGCTGGTAAAATACCGTAACCAACCCCGCCTGTAATTTTACCAAGTGCAGGAACGATAACCGTCAAGCCGATTAGGCCATAAACAACCGAAGGGATACCTACGAATAGATCCGTCGCAGGACGCATGATTTCACGCATCCATTTCGGCGCAATTTTAGCCATGAATAATGCCCCGGACAAAGCAAGCGGCACTGAAAACACAACCGAGACCAATGTCATGAGCAGCGTGCTGTATAAAAAAGGAAGAGCACCGAATTTATTTTGACCTGGCGTCCAATCCGTTGAAAAGAAAAATTCTAAAGGACTGACTCCTTGGAAAGTCTTAATCCCCTGCATCCCCACAAAAACAATGATAGAAAAAATGATGGCAGACACTAGGGCAGCACTTCCAACAAACACCCACCTCATGATGTTATCTTGTCTATGTTGTCCTTGGGTCCATTTCGTGACGATTGGACGACTTTCGTCTGATTTCGCGTTCGTTAGTTTGTCTGCTACGGAATTCAATGGGCTATTCCCCTTTCTCTTAAATCACATTACTTTTATGATAGAGCATGATTGTAATTGGATCGTCAATGAATTGTTAAGGGAATGTAAAAGTTTCGTTTCAAGTAAAAAAAGAGCGCGGCATAGGATGCCAACGCTCTTAGTCTGTTCTATTTATTATTTTTTACCTAATAAGTCTGCTGGCAAGAATTTCAAATCACGAACTTGTTTACCTTGGAATTCTTTGCTTGTGATGTAAGCGATGAATGCCTTAGCAGGATCTTTCGCTTCACCTTTCGTGTACATATGCTCAACACCAAACAATTTGTAAGTGCCGTTTTTAATGTTTTCCTCAGAGAAAGCTACACCATCAATTTTCAATGCTTTTACAGTGTCATCTACATAAGGTGTATCTACATATCCAATGGAGCTGGACTGACCAGCAACAGCCGTTTTCATTGCACCGCTGTTTTCTTGTGTAATACCGTCTTTCGTGAATTCTTTGCCATCAAGAATGATTTGTTTAACTAACGTACGGGAACCTGAGCTGTCTGGACGGTGAACAAGAACGATTTTCGCGTCATTGCCGCCAACTTCTTTCCAGTTCGTAACTTTACCCATGTAAATGTCTGCTGCTTGTTGTTTTGTAACATTATCAACTTTAACATCTTTGTTTACGATCAATGCGAATGGAGCAATCGCTACTTGGTGATCAACAAGACCTTTATCTTTATATTCAGCAGCTGGCTCAACGTCGGAGTTACCGATGTCTGAAGTACCGTCCGCTACGTTTTTAATTCCTGTGCCTGATCCGCCTGCAGTAACGTTGATCGTTACCTTTGGATTTTTTTCCATAAACTCAGTAGCTGCTTGTTTAACTAATGGAAGAAGCGCGCTTGAACCTGAAGCAGTAACCGTACCGCTTAGTTCTGTTTTTGTTGGAGCAGCAGAAGCAGCTGCACTAGCAGCAGGTGTTGGAGAAGCAGCATTTTTAGTATCTGTTTTTGCGCCGCAACCAACCAATGACCCCATCATTAATACCGCGGAAAGTGTGAATGTAATTCCTTTTTTCGACATGAACTTAAACATAGTTAGCATGTCCTCCTTTGATTTGTATGTTACTTGTTATGTTAGTCTCGATTCCACTTTGTTGTCTGTCGAACTAACTTACTTCCCTATCGTAACAACCGAATGTAAAATCCAAACCCACGAAACGTAAACGTAATGTAAAACTTTTAATTCTTCTTTCATTCGTTAAAAATTTGGGTAAATTTACATTTCTTTAACATAGTTAGATGCTTTAGTTAATAGAAGCAACCTATATTAATAAGTATCAATACGAAAACAGTCGAATATTGTCAAGTAATATATAGGAGGAATGACTTATGAAGAAGATCAAAATCAATATGACCATGCGATTAAAATTAATTGCCAGTTTCAGCGGAGTGCTTCTCATTTTCCTTGCCGTTGCTTTGTTTAATCTGAATCAAGTGAATCAAATCAAGAGACATATGACGGACCAGAACGAAAAAGTCGAACTTAAGGTGCTAGCGCTAGAGCTTAAAAATATGGTACAGGAAATGAACATCATTGCCTCAGGGCTGGAGATTTCCAAGAAACCGGAATACATCGCAAAATACAATGAAAAGCGAAAGCCTTACAACGATTTCATTCAAAAGATTGGCGATACGGCTTCAACTGCTGATCAAAAGAAGTGGCGAAGCCAATTAATTCAATTATCTGTTGATTACATAACTAACTTCGATTCTGCCAGCAAAATGGTCCAGGATCCTAACTTGAAGCCGACGGATCTGCAAATTAACCTCCTTTACCTATATAATGAGTCTCAGGAATTGAAGGATAAGATTTTTGAACTTGTTGATAAATTCTATATCACCTATGCTGAGGCTGCCGAACAAGCAATAGCCAACTCAACGAAAGCACTTAATGAAAGCAGTAGAGTCATGTTGATTGCATTCGCAATTGTCGTTATTGTAACCATTATTATCGCTTTTCTAATCATTAGCTCCTTCACAAGGCCTATCAAAATTTTACAAAATGCCGTGTCGCTTATTGCCGCAGGAGATTTGTCCCATACGATAAATTCTACATCCAGAGATGAGTTAGGTAAGCTAAGTAACAGTTTTGACCATATGATCATTCAAGTTCGCAAGATGCTGAATGCTACGATGCAGATTGCATCGTCACTATCCGAGCACTCCCATGAGTTTCACCGCTTTTCTAAGCTTACGGCATCGGCCAACACAGATATCTTGAAGGCAATTACAGAGATATCGACCGGTGCTGATGAGCAAGCCATGAAAACGGAGCAAAGCTCGATGATCATTGCAGAACTGGAAGCGGAGATTCGTGAAATTACCGCTTATACATATGAAATGAAGCGCACTAGCGAAGAGGCTGCGTCTGGTACATTACAAGGGACAGCATCCGTAAGAGCACTGAAATCATCGTCAGATCAGTCCCAGGCTGTCCTGCAGAAGGTCGATACTGCCATGATGTCCTTGTCTGACAGCTCCAAGCAAATTGGCGCTATTATTCATTCGATCACGGAGATTTCTACACAGACGAACGTGCTTGCCTTGAACGCAGCGATTGAAGCGGCCAGAGCCGGCGCACACGGCCGCGGCTTCTCTGTGATTGCGGATGAAGTTCGTCAGCTTTCACAGCAGACGAATGATTCCTCCAAGACAATCGGCGGCATTATTCAAGCGCTTCAGAAGCAAATCAAAGAATTACAGAGCTCACTGATCGAAGCTCGCGAATCTGCAGTTGCACAAAACCATCGGGTAGCAGACACACTCGGTTCTTTCGAAGGCATCGAACAATCGATGAAGGGTATTATCGGGCAAATTGAACAAATCCATGTAAAAATTGAACACGTACAATCCAAGAATGACAGATTAGTAAATTCCGTTCAGTTCGTAGCAGCCATCGCGCAAGAAACAGCTGCTGGTGTCGAGGAAGTAAGCTCAACCTCGATTCAGCAAGATGCATCCATCCGCCGTATTGCTGAAGAGTCAGATGATATCCTTGTTCTTTCTCAGCAGTTATTCGCTGAGATTAGCAAATTCCAGATTGGTGAGACTGCTATGGAAAATCATCAGGAAATATTTGATGCTCAATCGGAGCCAGTTCATGCCAGGATTGAAGTGCAATCCGAGGTTTTTGAAGATAATCAATATGGCCATACCCAACATAATGAGCTTATAGCGGATACAAATGAAAGTTTGACACCAAATAACAGCAATGCCTTTCCTTCTCAAACTGAAATGGAATTATTTGAAAAAGAGAAAGATAAGTCATCGACAGAAAAACCACAGAACGACCTGAACAAAGGTGAATCTACGAAAGAAAACAAAGAGCCTGCTCTCGCAGGAAAATAATAGTTAGCATAAAAATCCCTCTACTCCTCCTAATCGGAAGTGTAGAGGGATTTTAAATTTCTAGTAATACGACAAAAGCGAACCTAACGCACTCTAAGGCGAGATTGGCGGCGTAACCGTTAGCTGCAGCAAGATGATTTAATCACAGCCTGCGGTTTTGGTACTGCTGAACAGCAAACACTAATTTCTACTTGTTTGCTTACTAGCTCTTGACTAGCTTCAGGTCTGCAACATTCTTGGCTCCCGATACCGCAAACACCCGTTTCCGGCAGTTCCAGCTCAACTCGTTCAGCTGCTGCCAGATCCCCGACAAGAGCAGCTACGACGGATCTCACTTGTTCATATCCTGTTGTCATTAGGAATGTTGGTGCTCTTCCATAACTTTTGGAACCAACAATGTAGAAATCCTTTTCAGGTTGGCGCAGCTCCTTCTCGCCATGCGGTCTTACCGTACCGCAACTATGAACATTTGGATCGATCAATGGCGCTAACTCCATAACACTCTCCAATGTTGGGTCGGCAATCACTCTAACTTCTCGTAAAAAAGACAAATCTGGACGAGATCCCGTATTCGACACGATTTCATCGACTGCATCTAGATGAACCAATAAACCGTTTAAAGAGCCAATCACAACCATTTTATCTTTTTCCTGTTTCAATTCTTGAATGTGGAATGACGTCAGAACCTTAACTTTTCCTGAATCAACTAGCTTTTGAATACGCGTACCAAGTTCTCCTCTTGCAGGAAGTTGATCCTGCTCCTGACCGCCATAAACATCATCTAGCCTAGATTTCCTTAAAATCCAAACGATTTCTGTACTTTGAACTTGATCCTTCAGTTTACCTAATTCTAATAAGGTATTGATTGCAGAGTGACCACTCCCGACAACAATAACTTTTTTGCCGCTATATCGTTCCTTATGCTTACCCAGAACATCAGGCATTCCATAGTAAATTTGCTTATTTAAAGCCTGCTCTTCTGTCGTCCATATCCCTTCTGATAGTATGGGATTCGGGTTCGACCAGGTACCGGATGCATCAATAACAGCCTTAGCCTCAATAAGGATTCGTTCCCCATTTTTCTCAACATGCAGGACAAACGGAAGATCTTTACGGCCATGTGTTTTCACTTTGCTCAGACCTTTACGGCTAACAGCAATAACTTTGGTATTTAAGTATAGATAAGGTTTGATTTCAGGCAATTCAGCAAAAGGATTGAAGTATTTATCAATCATCTCTTGACCTGAAGGGATTCCTAAAGAATTCGGAGCTTGCCAACCATGAGAAATAAGCAATTGCTTAGCAGCTTTATCAATATTGTATGCCCAAGAGGAAAACATGCGAACTTGAGCCCAACTGCGTACATTAGCCCCCACTTCTTCCCCCGCCTCAAACAAAACAAAAGGTTCTTCTCTCATAACTAGCTGTGCTGCCGCGGCAAGGCCAACAGGCCCTGCACCTATGATAGCCACCGGTAACTTATTATTATTCATTGCATATACCTCCCTCTCAATATCATGCTATACACTGCTTAATCAAATTAAATTGATTTATTAATCAAAAAAAATTGATGTTAAAAATAAAAAAAATTAAGAACGAGTAGGTCTAAATATGCAGCAAAGATCAGCTGAGAGTAATCCGTTTACTTCAGAGTTGTTTATCTCGTAGTAACTCCAAGTACCAATAATCTCTTTGGTGATTAATTTCGCGTCCAAAAGAATCTTCAAATGATAAGACAGTTTAGACTGGGCCATATCAAAGATATCACAAAGGTCACATACGCAGGTTTTTCCGCGCTGTGTTAACTCATACATGATCTGTAGTCTTTTGTGATCAGCTAGTGCTTTAAATTTTGCTTCATACGTTTCAAAAAAAGAATCATCAGGTGTGGAATTTGTATGTATCGTTTGTAATGGAATGATTGTTTTCACTTATTTCACCCGCTTCATTAATCAATTATTTTTGATTTATTAACAATATATAGCATTACAAGTTAAAAAGCAATTACTTAATCAATTAATTTTGATTAAGTAATTGCTTATAGATTAAACGCCTTTATTAAAAGAGCTTCAGCAAAAAAAAGATTTGCCGAAGCCTTTTTTCCACTCCCATGTACGCCGATTATAACTTCACTCGCTGCAAACGTAAGGCGTTTAACACAACGGATACCGAGCTTAGTGCCATAGCAGCACCGGCTACCCAGGGTGCTAATAGGCCAAGTGCCGCAATCGGAATCCCGAGCGTATTGTAACCGAGCGCCCAAAACAGGTTTTGTTTAATATTCGTCATCGTTTTACGGCTCATATAAATAGCATCTGTAATGCTTGTAAGTTCTCCGCGCATCAGTGTCACATCTGCTGCTTCCATCGCAATGTCAGCGCCGGTGCCAATAGCTATGCCGACGTCTGCAGTCGCAAGAGCAGGAGCATCGTTGATGCCATCGCCAACCATCGCCACTATTTTTCCTTGCCCTTGAAGCTTCTTCACTTCCTCAGCTTTACCTTCCGGAAGCACTTCAGCAAGAACATGATCAATACCAACTTGCTGCGCGATAGCATGCGCCGTCCGATTGTTGTCACCTGTCATCATAATGACTTCGATGCCCATTTGTTTTAAACGAGAGACCGCTTCTTTCGATGTGTCTTTGATCGTATCCGCTACGGCTACCATACCTGCGTACTTGTTATCTACCGCTACGAGCATAGCAGTTTTACCTTCGGATTCGAGCTTTTCCATAGTCGTATCTGCTTTTCCAAAGTCGATGGTTTCACGCTGCATGAGCTTACGGGTTCCAACCAGCACTTCCTTGCCTTCTACAATGGCTCGAATGCCGTAGCCGGGAATGGCTTCAAACTGCTCAGTAGCGGTGAGTAGGATACCCTTAGCAACAATCCCATCAACAATTGCCTCAGCAAGCGGGTGCTCTGATTGTTTTTCGGCAGAGCCGATTAATCTAAGGATTGTATCTTCTTCATCCATGTTTTCAATATGAACGTCTGTAAGTTCCGGTTTGCCTTTCGTTACCGTACCCGTTTTATCAAGCACGATGGTTTGCACTTTTTGCATCGATTCTAAATGTTCCCCGCCCTTAAATAGGATGCCGAATTCCGCCGCGCGACCGGATCCGGCCATAATCGATGTTGGTGTTGCAAGACCTAAAGCACAAGGGCAAGCAATGACAAGGACAGCAATAGCCTTTTCCAGCGCAGTTGCAAACTCACCAGAAGCAACCCAGATATACCAAATCAGAAAGGTTACAACAGCAATTCCTACAACAATTGGGACAAAAATACCGGAAATCACGTCAGCGATACGCTGAATAGGCGCTTTAGAGCCTTGGGCTTCTTCTACAACTTTGATAATTTGAGCGAGAGCTGTCTCTTTTCCAACACGGGTTGCTTTTATTTTTAAGCTGCCGTTTTTATTAATTGTAGCGCCAATAACAGCGTCACTGGCTTTCTTCTCGACAGGGATACTTTCCCCAGTAAGCATGGATTCATCAACAGCGGACAAACCGTCTACAACTACACCGTCGACTGGGATCTTCTCACCCGGTTTTACAAGAACAATGTCCCCTATGACAACTTCTTCAACAGGAATAGCCATTTCTTCACCATTTCTAATGACTAATGCTGTTTTCGCTTGGAGCCCCATCAATTTCTTGATGGCTTCAGAAGTTCTCCCTTTTGCCAACACTTCAAATAACTTCCCTAAGATAATCAAAGTAATAAGAATTGCGCTTGTTTCGTAATACATATCCGGCGCATGACGGTGGACATCTGTAGAAACTGCCCACTGAAGTGTTAGATATAAACTATAGAAGTACGCGGCTGATGTTCCGAGAGAAACAAGCACATCCATATTGGCGCTTTTATTACGAAGGGCTTTGTATGCCCCTACATAAAATTGACGACCGATAATAAACTGTACCGGTGTGGCCAGCACAAGCTGTACCCAAGGATTCATCAAGAACTCCGGCAAGTAAATCCACGATGTAAATGTAAAGTGGCTCACCATTGCCCACAGAAGCGGAAACGAAAGGATTGCCGATACAGCTAACTGATTTTTTTTGCGGCGTATCTCTTTTTGCTTATAATCGCCTGCAGTTGCTTCTTCCTCTTTAAGAATCGCCTTGTATCCCAGCTGATCTACTTTGTTAACCATTTCGGTTACCGAAACTTCGGCCGTGCTAAACTCAACATGAGCAGTTTCTAATGCAAGGTTTACAACTGCCTTGCTAACACCTGGCATTTTATTTAATCCTTTTTCAATACGTGTGGCGCACGCTGCGCATGTCATACCAACGATATTAAAATCTACTGCATCCTTTACGGTGCTGTAACCCAGATCCAGTACTTTTTCTTCTATGGCAGATACGCTGATTTGAGTCGGATTATAAATCACAGATGCCTTCTCGAGGGCAAAATTTACATTGGCATCTGAAACACCTTCTAATTTTTTCAAGCCTTTTTCGATCCGGTTCGCGCATGCCGCACAAGTCATGCCAGCAATTTGCAGACTTGCCTGTTGCTGCTCTAATTGTTTCGCCATTTCATTTCCCCCTCGCTACAAATACCCCTATGGGGTATATTTTTTTGAAAAAAAATAAGTGTTACACTTGAGCCGCATGCAGCGGCTCATTTATCATTATTTCACGACGTCATAACCTTGATCTTCAATAGCTTCTTTAATAGCGTCCAAAGAAACTTTAGACGCATCGAAATCTACAGTAACGGAACCACCGCTCAAATCAACTTTGCCGGAAGCTCCAAGTTTCTTAACTGCGCCTTCAACGGAGTTTACACAATGACCGCAGGACATACCTTCAACTTTAAGAGTAACTGTTTGCATATCTAATCTCTCCTTTATTATTTCATTAATTTATTCATGGTAATCATGAGTTCTTTGATAACCTCATTATCGCCTTCTTGAATGCGTTCGATCACACAGCTGTTTAGATGATGCTCGAGAAGCAGTTTCCCAACACCGTTTAAAGCTGATTGAACCGCGGCGATTTGATTTAACACATCGTCACAATACGTATCCTTCTCAATAAGACCTTTCACACCGCGAATTTGTCCTTCGATGCGATTGAGCCTAGAAATCAAATTGTTTTTTGTTTTATCAGAATGATGACTTTTTCGAGCACTGCCCGAATGGCAGCTGTCCTCATGTAATTCTTGTTTATCATGTTGTTCCATTAACATTACCTCCTCACATTTTGAATATACCATACCCCCATACCCTATATCAAGCCTAATGTTACATTTACACAGATAAAAAATAATGTGGGGCTTCCCTCAGCCATTTTCACGGCTTTTGGGATAGCCCCATACTTTTTGAAGACATACATTCATGCAGCCTAATGCACAAACCGACCTTCCTCCGGAATCGCTATCTTCTCGAAATCCTCCGCCAGACGGCCTAATTCGCGACTGAGTTCTTCACCGTTCATCGGTTTTCCATGTCCCGTTAGCGCTAAAGATGGATGTAAATCTCGAAGCTTTCTAACCGAATCGCCGGCTGCTTGCCAGTCTGTCGTGAAATACTTGGGCGGTCCGCTTATTTCTTGTTCTTGCGTGAACACCTTGTAAAGCGACTCCTGCTTAACGGTAACGAAGGCATCTCCTGCTATTAATGAACCATCTTTGGCGCGAAAAAGAGAAATGTGTCCTGGTGTGTGTCCCGGCGTATGAATCCATTGCCATCCCATCAATCCAGGAACGATACCCTTAGCGGGCAAAGGATGTACATGATTACCTATGTCAATACCGTGGTTTGGAAATAGTGGCGATAGCTCGCTTACAAGCCCGCCATTTACCGTAGAATCCCCTTTTGGATAATTGGATTTCCCCGTCAAATAAGGGATTTCCAACTCATGCGCATATACCGGAACATCCCAGTACTCCAAAAGACTCTCAATGGCCCCGACATGGTCGAAATGTCCATGCGTCAAAATGATCGCCGTAGGCTTCTTATGTGCTCCAAAACGCTCCTCAGCGACACGAATGATCTCATCTGCCGATTGCGGCATACCAGCGTCAACTAAAAACCATTCTTTATCCTTGCTTGTTGGATTGCCAATGAAACAAATATTCACGATCTGAATGCAGTAACCATATATATCAATGGCTATCTCCTTGCCTTCACCGCTGGATAATGTAGTTAACGGGATATACGTATGCTCATATGTATGTTCTGTGGGCTCCATGGTAACCTCTCCTCATCATTGCAAATTCCATCTTACTATCCCCATTTCGCTGTTAAATTAATCCGTATTTCTCGATATCAAATGTATTTTTGAACAAAAAAAAGACCAGAGTCTTGCGACTCTTAGCCTAATTAGTCTTCATTGGTAATTGCTCTTATTTCGCAATCTCATCCGTCGCTTTAATGTTGCGCAAGATGCTCACTTCAACTCGTCGGTTCTTCGCTCTACCTTCTGTTGTATCATTTTGTGCAATCGGCCGGTATTCACCGAATCCGACTGAAGAGTAGGAAGCAGGCTCAATTTTACTGTTATTCAGAAGTATTTTCATAAAATTGACCGCACGCTTGGCGCTTAGATCCCAGTTCGTTTCAAAGTCAGCTCGGTGAATCGGGATATTATCCGTATGACCTGCGACTTGAACCTCATATCCTGGATAACTACCCAGCAGATTAGACATCGAAACAGCCAGCTTTTGTGATTCTTGTTTAATAGTAGCCGACCCTGAATCGAACAGTGCACGGTCACTAATCGTAATGGTCAGCTTCTCATTATCCAGCTTCGTGGTTAGCTGCTCACTCATGTTGTTTTCTTTAATGTAAGCATCCATGCTTTGCTTTAATTCTTTGAGATCCTTCTCTTCCTTCTGCAGCTTAGCAGCCAGCTGGCTGTCGGTTTTACTTTCTTCTTTCGTTGGCGGATTCTGGTTCTTGTTATTGTTTTTCGTAGAATTCGCCGCATCATCAATCGGAATCAAATTTGACATGGCGAAGGGCGCTTCCCCTCCGGTAAAGGCATTGTTCAAGGACCGCATAATCGAGTCGTATTTCTTAGAATCCAACTGACTGGATGCAAACAGAATGATAAAGAGGGCTAGAAGCAAGGTAAGCAAATCCGCATAGGGAATGAGCCAGGTTTCATCAATATGTTCTTCATGATCCTCATGCTTCTTCTTTTTACTCACTGTGGAGCGGCCTCCTTCGAATCTTCGTCATACGACGCACGTTCATTGTTGGCAACGAAGATCATCATTTTTTGCTTCACGGAATTGGCGGATACACCGGATTGAATGGAGAGCAACCCTTCTACGATCATTAGCTTAATTTCAACTTCTTTCTTAGACTTCTGCTTCAGCTTATTAGCGAATGGGTGAAAAATAACATATCCAAGGAAAATCCCGAACATCGTTGCAACGAATGCCGCTGAAATCAGATGGCCTAGTTTCTCTACTTCACTCAAATTACCAAGAGCTGCGATGAGTCCAACAACCGCGCCAAGTACGCCGAGTGTCGGTGCATATGTACCAGCTTGCGTAAAAATACCTGCAAATTTCTTATGTCTTGATTCCATTTCAGCAATATCTTCGAGCAATACGTCACGTACAAAATCTGCGTCATTCCCATCAATAATAAGGCGCATGCCGCTTTTCATAAAAGGGTCTGACAGCTCTTCTGCTTGCTTCTCCAAGGAAAGTAAGCCTTCACGGCGTGTAATGGACACCCAATCGATGAATGTCTCAATCAGCTCTTTTTTAGGCATTAATTTCTGTTCGGTAAAGATAATTTTCAATAAGGTCGGAATCTTCTTTATTTCATCCATTGAAAAAGCGATAAATAAGGCCGATGCTGTACCGCCGAAAATAATTAAGGCAGCTGCAGGATTCAACAGTGCTACCAGGCTTGCCCCTTTCAATACCATACCCACACCAATGGATATAAAAGCTAAAACGATTCCGATTAGTGATGACTTCTCCATATTCAAGGCACCTCTCCCTATGATCTAATTTTCATGAGTTGTCAAGCTTCCTAAGGATCTCAACAAGCATGCCAACGTTTCCTGTTCTTCCCCCAGTTTAGAAAAAAAACGGCGATCGGCTTGCTCGACAATGTCTAAGGCCTTGGATATCAAACTCTCTCCAGCTGGAGTTAAAGTGATTGACTTGGCTCTAGTGTCCGTTGGATGTTCCTTGCGAATGAGGAACCCTTTCTTTTCTAAGTTGCGAAGTACTTGTGAGGCCATCATGGGATCAATGTGCGCATGCATGGCAATTTGAACCTGTGTCACATCCCCAAAAGGGGACTGAGAATTTAACCACTCTGTGGTGGCTAGCAAAATAAATTGAACATGCGTAAGATCCAAATCATGCAGGGCATGACGAAGATTTTTTTGCCATAGATTCGTAACCTGCCAAAGATGAAATCCTGGGCTGTCATAAGGCTTTAAGTGTTCAAATGTCATTGACCCTCCAATATTTCAACAAGAAAGTTGTATATGTACATATAATAAGTTTATTTATTATTATACATCATTTTTTGTCGAAAACTAGGACTAAAGTCATGTTTTTTTTGTGAATATGCTAGCAATTTGACGAATACTAGCGTCCTTCTCTTACTTATTTTATACTTGAGGAGAACGAATTCCTGCTTGAACCGATATCAGTAGGAAGGAAACATGTTTCATAATACAATTTGGTATGACCAGGTATCCTTTTTGGAAACGATAGGAAAGAATGAAAGTCGCCATCTTACATACGAGGAGTGAATCATGTGGAGAATCGTTCGTTTGGTTCGACCGGCCAGCAATTTCCTGTCCTGAGCTTTGGCGCTCAGCGCATTGTCGACGAACACCAATGTACAGAAGAGGAAGCGATTCAAATTGTGAATCGTGCGATTGACGAAGGGATCACCTATTTCGATACAGCACCAAGCTACTCGGATGGACAATCCGAGGAACGACTTGGTAAAGCATTAGCACGCGATGGACGAAGGAATGATGTATGGATTGCTACCAAAACGCATGATCGAACAAGAGACGGTTCCTTGAAGCTGCTGGAAGCAAGTCTGAAGCGTCTGCAAACGGATCACGTTGAAGAATGGCGATTGCATAATATCATGACCATGGAGGAGCTCGATAAGTGCTTCGCCAAAGGCGGAGCGCTAGAAGCGCTTCTTGAGGCCAAGGAACAAGGGATCATCAAGCATATCTCGATCAGCGGTCACACGAACCCTAGAGTTCAGCTGGAAGCGATTGAACGATTCCCTTTTGACAGTGCACTTGTTGCTTTATCAGCAGCGGATCATCTCATCTATAGCTTCGCACATGAGTTTTTACCTAAAGCCAACGAGAAAGGTGTCGCTGTCATTGGCATGAAGGTTATGGCGCTCGGTAAGCTGGCTCCCTGGTACGAGAAAGCGCTCCAATATACGTTCTCGCTGCCAATATCTACGGCGATTGTCGGCATGGAATCCATGGCGCAGTTGGAACAAAATCTGGCCATTGCTAAAAGCTTCAAGCCAATGACTGAGCTTGAGCAGCTCGAGTTCCTCAAAGAAATTGCCCATCTTGCTACCCCCGATGTACTGCGTTGGAAAACAACCGATTGGGTATCCGGTGAATGGTACGTTCGTAACTAATGAGAAAACCTCTATCGAGGCCATTCAAAGATGAGCGACCGCGTTTAGAGGTAGGTTTTATCGCCAATAAGAAAACGGTTATCGTGAACCGAAAACTTATACTTTCTTATGTGGTTAAACAAGCCAGCAGTTAAGTGCCACGATTATCGGCACTAACCTGCTGGCTTTTTCAATTGAAAAGGATTGAGTTTTGTCACTCGCTTATTCTTCGAAGATGTGAGTCAGCAGTGCCCCTAACTCTTTGATTGCCTGCTCCTCTTGCTCGCCGTCCACTTCCAAAGTGACTTGGTCATTCTGTTGAATGCCAAGTGTGAGCATACTAAGCGAGCTTTTGCCATTGACCTTCTTATCGCCTTTGATCACATTCACTTTGCAAGGAAATGTGCCAACCTTCTGGACGAATACTTTCGTCGGACGGGCATGAAAACCAGATGGATTAAGGACAGTAAATGTTTGAGATATCATTTCAAGTCACTCCTTGTTCTCTGTTCTACGAATTGTTTAATTTGGGTCTGACTGCTCATGGATAAAATCTGCTCCGTGTAGCCTGCCCACTCCCTATGTGAAGTTTGTTTAATTAAAGCTCTCGCTGGCAAAATCGAGCTGGCACTCATGCTGAACTCATGGAGTCCCATGCCAAGGAGAATCGGTATAGCCGTTTCGTCACCAGCCATTTCTCCGCACATGCCAACCCATTTTCCTTCTTTTGCAGCTGCCTTAATAACCATTTGAATTAATCGTAATATAGCTGGATGGCAGGGTTGATATAAGTATGAAACGGTCTCGTTCATCCGATCAGCCGCCATCGTATATTGGATAAGATCATTCGTTCCAATACTGAAGAAATCGGCCTCTTTCGCCAAGAAATCCGCAGCTAGCGCTGCCGCCGGCACTTCAATCATAATACCGACCTCTATATTAGAGGACACGGCAATGCCTTCTTGAACTAGCTTCTCTTTCTCTTCTTGAAGCAATTGTTTGGCAGCCAGCAGCTCATCTACAACGGCAATCATTGGGAACATGATTTTCAATTGTCCATAACTGCTTGCTCTCAGAAGCGCCCTTAGCTGTGTACGAAACAGATCCTGCTTGCTCAGACATAAACGCACCGCGCGCAAGCCGAGGAATGGATTGCTTTCAACAGGGAGCTTCATATATGGGAGTTCTTTATCTCCACCTATATCGAGTGTTCGTATCACCACAGGCTTATTGTCCATTCGCTCCAACACATGCTTATAGACCTGGAATTGTTCTTCTTCACTAGGCATTGAGCTGCGCCCCATATAAAGGAATTCCGTCCTAAACAAACCGATACTTTCCGCCCCGTTAGCTAAAACCTTTTGCAAATCTTCCACACTGCCGATGTTGGCAGCCAATTCTACGCGGCGCCCGTCTGCTGAGATCGTAGGTTGATCCAACAGCTTCTGCAATTCGATTCTTCGTTGGTCGTATGCTGCTTTACGAGCTTTGTAGGTCTCCATCTCTTCATCGTTTGGAGCGATGAGTACGGCGCCCTCTACGGCATCCATAATAATCATTGTGCCTGTTTTGATTTCCGCGGCCGCTGCTCCTGCTCCAACAATAGCTGGGACCTCAAGCGAGCGAGCCATGATCGCCGAATGAGAAGTACGGCTGCCGATCTCCGT
Organism: Paenibacillus sp. J31P190; assembly: GCF_059692075.1. NCBI lineage: Bacteria > Bacillati > Bacillota > Bacilli > Caryophanales > Paenibacillaceae > Paenibacillus > Paenibacillus sp. J31P190. Next base: position 313,756 of record NZ_JCAUAS010000003.1, read on the forward strand.
TACAAAGCCAAGCACATAATCGAGATTTAACTGCGCGGTATCGGACGGCGTCAAATCTTCCGCTATCAAAATGCACGGCTCGTTGATGGCCGCAATCGCCGCATAGGATAAACCTCGAAGCCGGCTCATGATCCGTCCGGTGACGTCACGCACGTCACTAGCGCGTTCCCGGAGCAGCTCGTTATCCATAGAGCTAAGCACTTCGATGAAGCTGCTCGCAACTTCATGCAGCTTTAATTCAGCATTCAAGCCTTCGTCTTCAATGCCCTCGATAATAGCATCGATATAATCGGGATCTTCCAAAAGCATCAAATGTGCTTCGAAAATTTCAGCTTTCGCTGCACCCATGCGCTGTTCAGTCAAATCTTTAATCTCTTCTAACTCTAGTTTCGCTTCTCCAACAGCTTTACGGAAACGTTCTACTTCTATAAGAGCGTCTGCCACCTTCTCACGGGCAGGTACGTAATGATCATTGTTTAACCGAAAAGCTTTCGCTATCGCAATGCCGGGGGAAGCAGCAATGCCAGTTAGTCGTTTTGTCATCATTTTAGCCAATTGGGAACTCCCCTTTCTCAAGATAGATCTGAATGTTGTAATTGTTCATATTGCGTTTTTATCATCTCATGAATCAGGTGATCTTCACCAATGGTCGTATACTTCGTTATTGTTTGAGCAACTCCGAGCTTTAGCAAATCAGCTTGAATCTCTACCGCTTCTGGATCTTCCTGATCTTTAAATAAGAAGGCAGCGGCCATTGCCATAGCTAAATAGGTCGGTTTCATCCCAAGCTCAAATGCTTGTAAAGCTGGACGAACTAAACGATCATTGCTCGATAACTTACGAATAGGCGATCTTCCTACCCGAGTAACCTCGTCAATCAAATGGGGGTTTATGAATCTGTTCAATATTTTATCGATATACTGCTCATGCTGAGCAAGATCGAAGCCGTGCTTTTTGATAAGCAGGGCGCCAGTCTCATGCATCACATGACGCACTAGCGAGGCGATTTGCGAGTTCGCCATCGCATCTTGAATCGTCGTAAAGCCATGTAAATATCCAAGATACGCAGCGCTGCAGTGCCCTGTATTGACCGTAAACAGCTTGCGCTCAATATACGGCTCCAAATGCTTCACATAATGGATACCCTCAATACGGTGGAAGCCCTCGAGCATTTGGGACTCGTCAACGACCCATTCATAGAATGGCTCAACCGTGACTTGCAGCGGGTCTTCATTATGTTGGATTGGAACAATCCGATCAACAGCAGCATCAGGAAATGCGATACTTCCGTCTACTTTAGCTCGCAGATCTTCACTTAGATGAACGTATACATGCTCTTTCAGCTGCGTACTTCCACCAATTGCATTCTCACAGGCAATGATGTGCAGCGGCGCCGCTCCGCGTTCGATCCGCATTTCAATCCCCTTGGCGATGCCAGCGGCAATATGTTTCAAAATGTTTACGCCTACTGCGGTTGTAACCAGATCAGCCTCAGCAACGGCCCTAGCTACATCCTCCAAGTTCTTCCCATTAATCGCTGTAACATTTGAAACCGTGAACGTGTCTTGCTCCTCATTAGCTAATCGTACGGTATATGACTTTCTCTCCTGAAGCAGCTCAACTAAGCTATCATTCACATCGGAGAAGATGACCTCATAACCGGCTTGAGACAAAATTAAACCAATGAACCCCCTGCCGATATTTCCTGCACCAAAATGGACAGCCCTCATGACGCCATCCCGCTTTCAAAAATTTTCACCATTTCTTCCGGCGTCGCCGCTTTCATGATCAGCTCCATGTTCTCATCTTCGGAACAAATCATCGCGACATTCGTTAAGATATCGAGATGATCATTACCCGCGGCTGCAATACCAATGACTAAGTTAGCTTTTTCGCCTTCACCGAAATCCACACCCTCCGGAATTTGTACGATCGACAATCCTGTCGATAAAATCAGTGATTTGGAATCCTGCGTACCGTGCGGGATAGCCAAACCATTCCCCATATAGGTGGATAAAGTTTGTTCTCGTTCCAGCATTTTATCGATGTAAGCAGCTGACACATGACCCGCTTCTACTAATAATTGACCTGCCATCCGAATGGCCTCGAATTTATCATTGGGCTTAGCGTTTAGTTTAATTTTATTCGTTGATAAGATTGTCATAGTTGTTTGTCTCTCCCTATATCCGATTTATTTTTTATTTTCTAAAAAGGCAGCAAGTTCCTGGGATAGAAAGTGTTTGATCTCTGATTGAGTCCCCGATTTCAACAGGTCGATCATTTCTGGAATCAATAGAAAAGAACTTATTTCACTGAGCACTTCTAGGCTTTCTTTCGGAAGCTCTATCGGACCAAGCATGAGAAGCAAATGCTTTACATCTGACCCCATACCTTGGTCTAACAGCAGGTCTTCCTTTAATCGAAACAAGGTGAAAGATGGCTTCTTAACCTGTTCGCTTCGAATGTGAAAGAGAGCGAGGCCCGTGTCTGGGATCACTTGACTGCTTAACCGTTCTCTTTCAAGCAGCAGGTTGACAATGGGTTCAACATCGTCGATCACACCTGATTGTCTCACATATCCACAAATAACTTCCAACGTATCTCTCAGACTGTGAAAGGATTGATCGATGGGATACACCATGAATTGATCGATGATGCTGACAATTTCGTTTATATAGTGTTGAATGCGATGTAATCTGTCCGTTGAATCAGCGTCTTGAAGCGATTCATTGCGATCTCCAGCTTCTTTTTGCAGCGTAACATTTTGAATAAATAGTCTTAGTCGCTCAGCTTCTTCCTTCGTTAATAACGGACTTAGCTTCAAGTACTGATCCTCATCCAGAGGCAAATCTACCGTTGATATAATCAAATCGTATTCCTTTTCGGGGATGCGCGCTGCTTCAAACCAAGATGCATGACCGATAATATCAATTTGCGGAAGTTCCTTTGTAAGTCTTACGGCTAACATTTTGGAAGTCCCGATCCCACTTGTACATACGAGAATCGCTTTTACATTACGCCTAAATTGCTTTTGCCTCTCGATAGAAGCACCGAAATGCATGACTAGAAAGCCAATTTCTTCATCTGGCACGGCAATTTCGGTTATTGTTTTATCTACAGCTCTCCGTATAGCATCAAATAGAGCCTCATAATCTTTCTTGATTTGCGATAAAAGCGGATTACGAATGGTCGCTCCTGCTTGAAGCCGCTTCAAAGCGGACTCCAAATGGCTCAGCAGCCCCTCTCGTAATGAACGATCATCGCTGAAACGGACCGAGAAACTGCTCTCCATGTTGCGGATGAGCTTCCATACAATTTCCATATAACTTAATTCTTCCATAGGAAGCAGTTGATTCGGATGTTTCAGTGAATTGGGCTCCAGTAATTCGGCTATATAGAAAATTTCTGGTGTTGTTAATTCAATTGGAATTACCTTAGATAGGTGTTCAATTGTATGTGTAAGCAGCTTATTTGGGCGAAGCGAGTACGGTTCAGGATGCAGCTCGATTTGTCTACCCTGCTGAATTCTAGCGATAGTTATTGAAATATGAATGAGCAGATTGGTGTAATCCTGCTCCGATAGTTCACTTAAACCTTCATCTTCAGCAAGCCAAAGTGCTGCTTCCACCTTCGTAAAGTTTTCTTTCCCAATGAGCTCCAACAGTCTTTGTGTAACTGGCGAATGCGAGTTCACATTTTTCCCAAATAGATCAGCTTCATCGAGACCATTTTTGGCAAGCTTTACGATCATCCTGCGTTTATTCGCCTCGGAACCGCTCAAACCAACGCCATACCCTCTTTTACGTACAAGGATTAGGTCAGACTTCTGTATCCAGCTATCCAGCTCATCGAGATCGTGAGTGATGGTGGGAACCGTTACGCCCAAATCATGAGCCAAACTGAATAGTTTGACAGGCTCCTCTTCTTGCAGCAAGGTGCAAAGAATCATGATTTTGCGATCGTCGGCAGAAAATTCAATGTCCATCATCCCATATAACAAGCGCCGGAACGCCTCAAGTTTTTCAGGTTCTGCTTGTAATTGAATCCCTTTCCCCGATTTTTTTTGCAAAGTTAATCCATAAGCTGCCAAAATCGTCTCCAACTCGGACAGCTCCCGATGAACCGTTCTTGTGCTTACATTGATTTCGGCAGCGATTTCTCCTGCTGTAATATCATCCATTCGATTCATTAACAGCTCTAGGATTTGACGATTCCTGTTAGACAGGCTCATGATATTTCTCCTCACGAACAAAATGGAGATAACGCCGGCAAATAGCCAGCGTTAGAAAGGTATATTAACTTAATCGTTTGACAAGTTCATCGTATTCTGGGCTTTTCATGAAATTATCGATGGAAATGTGTTCAGCCTCCGGAGCCTTATTACGTGCTCGATCGGTTAATGATTTATGGGTGATTACGATATCTGCATCAGGTGGAATCTCACTAATTGCTGTGTTGACCACGATGACGTCGATAGCAGCTTCTTTCATTTTCTTTCTTAAAATGGAAGCTCCCATCGCACTTGAACCCATGCCGGCATCACAGGAGAACACAATTTTTTGCACCTCGGAAGCTGGCGTCAACGTTGAGGCGCTAACTTTTTCAGCTGCTGCAGCGGCGGGAGCTTGTTTCATTTCTTTCATTTTCGCTGTAGCCTGCTCCAAATCTTCTTCGTTCTCGCTTTGCTTCGTCGTTTTCAATAACAAGGCACCGACTGCAAAAGAGACAATCGTGGATGTGATAACCCCAGTGAAAATCGGCAGCATACCGCCTTTAGGAGCCATGGCAATGTAAGCGAAAATGCTTCCCGGTGACGGCGGAGCAACCAGACCTGCATTGAACAGGGAGAACGTGAACGTTCCTGTTACGCCACCTGCGATTACAGCCAGGATCAGACGCGGATTCATGAGAATGTACGGGAAGTAAATTTCATGAATACCGCCAAAGAAGTGAATAATAGCTGAACCAGGGGCTGAAAGCTTCGCTGCACCGCGTCCTACTATCCAATACGCTAGCAGGATACCAAGTCCTGGACCCGGATTGGACTCCAGCATGAACAAGATCGACTTGCCTGTTTTGGAGGCTTGATCCAAAGCAATCGGACTTAGCACACCGTGATTAATCGCATTGTTCAAGAACAAGATTTTACCTGGTTCAATCAAAACGTTCGCAAGCGGGAGCAGACCGGCATTCACAAGTGCTTGAACTCCGGAAGCAAGAGCTTTACTAACGACCTGAACCGCAGGACCGACTACCGTGTAAGCAAGAACGGCAAGTATAGCGCCGATGATGCCTGAAGAGAAATTGTTGACGAGCATTTCGAAGCCGGATTTCACTTTTCCTTCAATCGATTTATCGAACTTCTTGAGCACCCAAGCGGCGAACGGACCTACAATCATCGCCCCAAGAAACATGGGGATATCCGTTCCGATGACAACCCCCATCGTGGTTACAGCACCGATGACGCCGCCGCGTGTTCCGTGTATCATCGTACCTCCCGTATAACCAATTAAAATAGGGAGTAGATAAGTAATCATGGGACCGACGAGCTTAGCCAAATACTCATTTGGAATCCAACCTGTCGGAATAAATAAAGCCGTAATTAATCCCCAAGCGATAAATGCGCCAATATTAGGCATCACCATGCCGCTCAAAAAACGACCGAAACTTTGAACTTTCACCCGGAATCCTCCGGAGGATGCTTGCTTTTGTGCAGCAGTTGCACTCATAGGATAACCTCCCTTTGTCTGTTTCATGTTACTATCGTAATGCAAAAGCGCTTACATATTCAATCAAATCAAAATCCCTTTTCGTCATGAACAATGTTGACAACATTTTAACCTCGGCTTAAGCCGTCCATGGACGAGCGAGTTTTTCATTGTTGATGCAAGGCAAGTTACGCCGAGATAATTCTCAAACAGACGCGAGGACAAGCGCTGTAGCACCGCCGGTTGGCGCGGTGGTCAACACTTGTTTTAATATTCGTTGTATTCGATAGCTCCATCCGTGTGGAGTTGTATTTTGTACAACATTTAGCAAGCTAATCCACGTTATTCCCGCGAATGTTGCAAATAATACAACAATTTCACGAGAATCTAGCTCAATAGCAAGAAAAACAGCTAAATTGTTGTATCAAATACAACATCCTGAGCTTTCTAAGAAGAAATCAAGGAAATTGTTGTACGGAGTACAACTTCCCTACCATTTTGTTCTCTATTTCTCCTACTCCCTCCACTTCTATCACTTCCAACACTCCCAACACTTCCACAAGTTCTACTACTTAAAACTTCCATCACCTTCAACACTATTAAAACTCTCAACACCTTCCAGCAATTCAACTAACTTCTACCACTTCCCCACACTTCCCACTTCCATTAGTTCCAGCAATTCCAGCACTCCCACTAGACAATCCAGCAAACAATGAAACACGAAAACAGCATCACTTCCCAAGTGATGCTGTTGTATCCACAATCTCAATTCAGCAACTTCCACAGCTAACTATACAAAACAAGGCTATACCTCAATTGATAAATAAAAAAGAGCCGCAAGAGAAATCATCCCCTTACAGCTCTTTGTCTTTGGTTACTCAATGATAAGTGCATAAACGATGCCGGGTCCGTGGACACCAATGGTCAAATCATTCTCGATGTCGGCTGAGCGGCTTGGACCCGAGATGAAATGAATACCTGCCGGTCTATCTTCGGCCGAAAGTTCATCGAATGGGCGCAAAACTTCGCCCAGCTTTGTTTTTATACGATCTACCGGGATAATCGCAATGAACGTGGTTGGCAGCAAGCTGACACTTCTGCCTCTAGTCGCATCTGATGTAACCACTAGTGAACCTGTATATGCAACTGCGTGCTCAACGGCCACTATGCCGATGTCCGCTCCTGCCGCTTTAGCGACAAGCTCATCTTTGGCGGCAGGGTCAGCACCTTCTGCGTTCCACACCGTGATGTCCGTTTCCGTACCAGCAAGCGCAGCACGAAGGGAATCTAGCTCCGGTTGATCCTGAATGATCAAGTGCTTTGCCTGTGTCTCTGCGATGAAGTTAGCAATGAACTCCTCTGCTTCAGCCATGCTAGCAATACGCTTCGTATGGCCTCCAGCTTTCTGCCAGTTCGCCATGAACAACTGAATGCGCTGTTCGAGCGGGAGATCCACCTGCTCCCAGAATTCAGGAGCCCCCTTCATAGGGTGCGAAGGAGCTGTTTGCAACGGCTTATCTCTGCCTAGTCGATTCGAAATATTAGCAAAGAAGGCCTCTTGATCCTTCAAGGCTTCTTGGTGAAGCTTCTGGAGAAATACTGCATCTGATTTAGCCATGATGATGTCCTCCTCCGCCGTCTTTGCGATCAGCCACAAGTTTCTCCATGCGGGCTTTCATCACGGAATCAAGTTCAGGGAAGGTACCTTCTAATCCCTGCTCAATGTCTTTCCACGATTCGCGGAATGTCTTCTTCGCTATACTTGGCGCATATCGGTACGAATTCCAACCTTTTAACGGACCTATCTTCGCTTTGATATGACCATCGCGAACTAACAATTTCTGCCCAATGCGACCGATTTTGATTAACGCTTTAACCCGCTTCGCGTCGGACATCAAGAAATTAAAGCCTTGCATACCGGTCTTCTCAACAAAATCCGTCGAACCGCGCTCTACTTTGCGTTGACGAAGATAAATGAGCATATCATGCAGCGGAATTTTCACCGGACATGCCTCATAGCAGGCACCGCACAGGCTCGAAGCACTCGCGATGTCGTCCCATTGGTCGACGTTTTTGTTAAGTGCAGGTGTAAGCACGGCACCAATTGGACCACTGTACACACCGCCATAAGCATGACCGCCGATGTGACGGTAAACCGGGCAAGCGTTCAAGCATGCACCACAGCGAATACAGTTCAGCAATTCCTGGAATTGCGGATCTCCAAGCTGCAAGGAACGTCCATTATCCAAAATAATGACGTGCATTTCTTCCGGTCCATCGCCGTCCTGCTCCCGTTGCGGTCCAGAAATCACAGACATATACACCGTAAGTTTCTGTCCAGTAGCCGAACGCGGCAGCAAAGTCGCCATCACTTCGAGATCGTCCAAAGTAGGAATGATTCGCTCCATACCCATGAACGTGATCTGTGTCTTAGGGATGGTACTAACCATCCGCGCATTGCCTTCATTTTCGAAAAGAACGATAGACCCCGTCTCTGCAATCGCAAAATTACAGCCCGTCATCCCAATGTCGGCTTCAAGGAACTTCTCGCGAAGCTTCCTTCTTACATAACCAGCCAATATCCCCGTGTCCGGCTCAAGCTTCTCGCCTGCATCCTCAGAAAGCAGATCGGCGATCTGATAGCGATTTTTGTGGATCGCCGGAATAATAATATGCGAAGGCGTCTCTCCTGCCAGCTGAATAATATATTCGCCAAGGTCTGTTTCAATCGCCTCGACACCGATTTGTTCAAGCGCATGGTTGATATGCAATTCTTCTGAAACCATCGACTTTGACTTTACAACACTTTTTGCCTTCTTGTGCTCGGCGATTTGCATCGTCAAACGAACAGCGTCTGCGCTATCTGCTGCGAAGTGAACGTGCACGCCCTGGGCTCTCGCATTTTCAACGAATTTGCCAAGGTAGTAGTCCAAGTGTGCAATCGTATGCAGCCTAATTTGCCTGCCTCGCTCACGCCACTCTTCCCAATTCCCAAGCTCTTCGGAGGCACCAAGTTTACCGTTTTTGAGCCGTTCGGTCGTGAATTTAACCGCATTGCGAAGAAAGTCATTGTTCAGCGCGACTTTGGATCTTTCCTTGACGGTCCCACTAGGTTTATGATCGCTCATGCGCCAGCTTCACTCCTTCGGCCAGTAATTCCGCTAGATGCATGACCTTCACGGGTTTTCCACGGTAGGATAAATTGCCTGCAATATTCATTAAACATCCCATATCCAGTCCAACAAGTACTTCTGCTTCCGTTTCCAGCACATGATCCGATTTCTCAGAAACCATAGCACCTGAAATATCGCACATTTTCACCGCAAAAGTCCCGCCAAATCCACAGCAATCCTCCGCATGAGGAAGGGGGACAAGCTCCAAATCACGGATATTTTGCATCAACTGCATCGGTTCTTCTTTGACGCCTAACAATCGACTGCCGTGGCAGGACGGATGATAGGTCACTTTGTGCGGGAACACGGCTCCCAAATCAGTCACACCTAATACTTGCACGAGGAACTGCGTGAATTCATATGTTTTTTCTACTAATCGGTTAGCTCTTGCTAGATTGATAGGGTCATTTTCAAACAGCTTCGGATAATAATGATGAATCATACTTGTGCATGAACCCGATGGTGATATCACAAAATCACTATCTTCAAACGCATGCAGCAGTGTCAACGCGGCACCTCGCGCCTCATCCCAATAGCCACTATTGAAGGCAGGTTGACCGCAGCATGTCTGAGTCGCAGGGAAGTCTAGCTTGACTCCGTATTTTGCAAGTAAATGAACCATAGACTCACCAACCTTGGGATAAACAAGGTCGCTCAAGCACGTAATGAATAAGGATACTTTCATGATTTCAGCTAACTCCCTTCCTTCATCGTTCCCTCCTCAGAGGCATTTGGTTATACAAAAAACCATCCTCAGTACGAGAGAGAACATACTGGTGATGGGAGGAACATCATTCTTAACCTTTATCTAATTGGAGGACGTGCACACCTTTATCGCGAATCTGGTCCACATCCTCCTTGTTGGTTTGCCCGTCTGTAATCAAGTGCTTGATCTCAGGCCAGCCGGCTACTTGCGTTAAAGATTGCATGCCGAATTTACTATGGTCAGCAAGCAAGTACGTTTCATCAGCAATACTGATCATTTTGCGTTTAATGAGCGCTTGCAGCTCGTTGGATTCGCTAATTCCACGCTGGATATGAACCCCTTTGCATGACAAGAACAGCTTATGAACGTGATACATATCCAAGGATCTTTCCGCTAGTGGTCCTACATAGGACAACGATTTTGGCGAAAGGAGTCCACCTGTAGATATGACCTGAATTTTCTCCTTACCGCTCACCTCAAGCGCAACCTTCATCGAGTTCGTGATGATCGTCAGCGGCATATCAGGAATTATTTTGGCCATATACCAAGCCGTTGTACTTGCATCTAAAATGATCCGATCATGCTCCCTAATATGCGATACCGCTTCCTTCGCGATGCTGTTCTTGAAATCCGACTGCGCCGTTTCCCTTTCCATGAAAGGGACTTCCGACTGCGCTTCCTTCACACTTACAGCGCCGCCATGGCTGCGCATCAGCTTTCCTTCGCTTTCTAGCCGATCCAAATCACGTCGTATCGTTTCTTCTGTTACTTGGCACAGCTCGCTGAGCTCCGTTACGCGAATACTTCCTCTTTCATTCACCAACTGAACGATTCTTTGCCATCTTTCCGCTACCAGCATCGTATTCCCTCATTTCACCGTCGATCGGGACGCCACCTTACAAAATGCTGCATACGCTGCCTGCCAACCCGCTCCATCCTGAGGGACGTACGTTTTGACCGGGAACGAATTCCGAATCAGCTTTCTGGCTTCGCGCAAATTCGCGATATACCCTAGTGATATCCATTGTACTACAAGGTTACCTAAGGCACTACCCTCAACAGGACCGGCCCAAACCTCGCGCTGTATAGCATTTGACGTGAACTGACAAAGCAGCTCGTTCTGAATGCCGCCACCAACGATGTGAAGACCTCGATACTTCTTCCCCGATAGCAGTTCTGTTCTTTCTAAAACAAACCGATACTTCAAAGCCAAGCTTTCCAACATACAACGAACAATTTCGCCTTCCGTTTGCGGTACAACCTGTTCCGTTTCTCGGCAGTATTGCTGAATTTGCTTTGGCATATGCTCAGGATTCAAGAACATGTCATCATCCGGATCGATGAAGCATTGGAAAGGCTTCACCTGCTCGGCAAGCTTGACTAACTCAGCAAAGCTGATGTTCTTCCCTTCCTTGTTCCATGTACGCTTACATTCCTGAATTAACCATAAGCCCATGATGTTCTTGAGCAATCGGTTCGTACCATAAACGCCGCCTTCATTGGTGAAATTCCAAGCTAATGCCTGTTCACTTAGCACCGGCGCCAACGTCTCCGTTCCGAGCAGTGACCAAGTACCGCAGCTTAAGAAAGCGAAATCTTCATCTAAAGCGGGAACCGCGACAACAGCAGATGCTGTATCATGCTCGCCTACGGCAATGACAGGAATCGAAGGAACATCAAGTTCATCACAAATCTCTTGGCTTAACGCGCCAACTCTAGTCCCAGACGAAACTGGTTTCAGTAATATGTTATTAGGAAGACCAAGCTGATCTAAAAGCTCTGTGTCCCACATTTGAGATGTCGCATTTAACAGCTGCGTCGTTGTGGAATTGGTGTACTCGCTGTGTTTTTCTCCCGTTAAGAAGTATCTGAGCAAGTCAGGAATCATCAAGAACGTATCTGCACGCTGCAGAAGCTCTGGATTTCTTTCTTTTAACGCATATAGTTGAAAAATCGAATTAAATTGAAGGAACTGAAGACCTGTTTTGGCATACAGCTTTTCACGACCAACAAGATCAATGACCTTATCCATGATATGGTCCGTCTGATGGTCCCGATAGTGGTAGGGATTACCGAGAAGCTCACCATTTGCTGCAAGCAGCCCGAAATCTACCGCCCATGAATCAATGGCCAAGCTCTCGATATCCGTATAACCCAGATGCTTCATCTGTAAAATGCCTTGTTTCAATTCATGAAACAATCTCAAAATGTCCCAATGAAGGTGGTTTCCCACCTTCACCGGATCATTCGAAAAGCGGTGAATTTCCTCGATCGTTACGATGCCTGCTTCGGAATCAAGTCGTCCGACGATCGCTCTGCCGCTGCTTGCTCCCAAATCAAAGGCCAGTACGCAGGAGGGTTTACTCACCAGCTGGCACCGCCTTTGCCACGAGCATTAATGCTTTCGTCGTAGCCGCTTTCCAGGTAAGCTTTCATCGGATCTACCGGTACACCGATCTCTTCCCGTACTGCTTGAAGAAGCGGAGTAACATCGAATTCGAATGCCTTACGCACAGCGTCTTCTGCGCCTAGAACATCTTGACGTTCTTGAGCGTCTCTAACTTCATCGAGGTTGATCAGCAAAGCTTTTGCATACTGTGTTTGTACATTAAGCACGGAACGCAGCATCGCTGGAATTTTACGCTCGATATTGTGGCTTTGATCGATCATGTAGGCAATATTGTCAGCAGCCTGACGGATTTGTGGATTTTTATCGTTCGCTGCATCAATGATTTGGTAGAAAATAAGGAACAACTCATACGGATTGACCGAACCAACAATCAGATCATCATCCCCATATTTGCGGGAATTGAAGTGGAAGCCGCCCAGTTTATTTTCATCTAACAAATAAGTCACGATATGTTCAATGTTCGTTCCTTGCGGGTGATGCCCTGTATCAACTAACACTTCAGCTTGAGGCCCCAATTTGTTCGCCAAATTGAATGCCATCCCCCAGTCTGCTAGATCCGTGTGATAAAACGCAGGCTCATAGAACTTATATTCAATCAGCATACGCATGCTTGGCGTCATTGCTCCGTACATTTCTTTAAGCGCTTCATACATCCATGTTTTACGAGCTCGAATATCAACTTGCCCCGGGTAGTTGGAACCGTCTGCGAACCATAGACTCAGTACATCAGAACCTACTGTCTTAGCGATGTCCACACACTCCAGCAAATGATCCGTCGCTTTGCGGCGAATGGCTTCGTTCGAATTCGTCACACTACCAAAGATGTAATCATCCTCTTGAAAAAGGTTAGGGTTTACAGCTCCAATAGAAACACCGAGATTAGCTGCATGCTGCTTAAGCTTTGCGTAATCGTCCACTTTGTCCCATGGAATATGGATCGCAACCGACGGGCAAACACCCGTCAGTTTATGCACCTGCGCAGCGTCTTCGAATTTCTCGAAGGGATTACGCGGAACGCCATTTTGCTTATACACTTTGAAGCGAGTTCCTGAATCTCCGTAGCCCCATGATGGGGTTTCTACTTTAAAGGCTTTTAGCTTAGCTTTAACAGCTGCTAGATCAATGCCTCTATTTGCTTGCAGCTCTTCGAACAAGGCGTATGCTTTATCGCTCATCGGATTATATCTCCTTTTGGTTGTGGAAGTAATTAGCGAGTGAAGGCAGCCGGAACGCCGCCGTCAACTGTGATCATACAACCTGTCGTTTTGTCTGCTTTGGAAGAAGCGAAATACACGATGGCTTCTGCAACGTCTTTCGGGAAAATGTTGACAAGCAGCGTCGTTCTTTTGCGGTAATGCTCTTCCAACTGATCCGGTTCAATACCGTAAGCTGCAGCCCGTTCATTGCGCCAGCCGGAATTCCAAATCGCGGAGCCTTGAAGAATCGCATCTGGCAATACCGAGTTTACACGAATGCCGAATTCCCCGCCCTCAGCGGCGATACAGCGCGCTAAGTGAATTTCAGCCGCTTTGGCTGTCGAGTAGGCGGAGGCATTTTTGCCTGCGAATACCGAGTTTTTGGAGCCGACGAATACCATGCTGCCGCCGATGCTTTGTTTTTTCATAATTTTAAAAGCTTCTCTAGCTACGAGGAAGTAACCTGTGCTAAGCACGTTCATGTTCAGGTTCCACTCTTTAAGTGATGTTTCGTCAAAAGGACTAGAAGTAGCAAGACCTGCGTTATTCACGATAATATCGATACCGCCATAGCTGAGAATCGAGTCGCGGTAAGCGGCTTCCACTTCCTCTTCTTTCGTTACATCCATTTTAACGGCAATGGCTCTGTTTTCGCCATACTGCCCGTTCAGTTCGTCTGCTAATTTTTGTGCGCCTTCAAGATTCAGGTCAGCTAGAACGACGTGCGCGCCTTCTTTTAAAAATTGACGAGCCGTTACGCTTCCGATTCCGCCTGCGCCGCCTGTGATGAAAGCAATTTTACGAGAAAACTCTGCTTCAGCCGGAGCCAAAGTTAATTTATAAAGTTCAAGAGGCCAGTACTCGACATTAAAAGATTCATTTTCGCTTAAAGAAACGAACGTTCCGAGAGCCGTTGCGCCTCTCATTACGGCAATCGCACGGTGATAGAGAGCTCCGCTTACTTGTGCATTGGACCAGCTTTTGCCTGTGTTAATCATTCCAATACCTGGGATCAGAATAACGCGAGGTGCCGCTTCGTTCATGACGTCGCCTTCATTTTTGTTGCGGTCAAAATAAGCCTTGTACTCTTCCTTGTAAGCCGCGATTCCAGCGTTTAAAGCTTCAATTAAGGAGGCCACATCACGGGAGTTTGGATTCCAATCAATGTAAAGAGGCTTCATTTTCGTATGAACCAAGTGATCCGGGCAAGCCGCTCCAACTTGGGATAGCACAGCAGCATCTTTACTATTAACGAACTTCAGAACATCATCCGCGCTGTCAGTGGTCATGATCATTTTCTTCTCATTGCTCACTGCTCCGCGAACGATAGGCAGGACTTGTGCCAAAATATCTTTTTGCTCGGATTCAGATAGAGACTCGTACTTCGCTCCGCCATAAAGGCTGCTCTCGTTCACTCGAGCTTCAATGAAGCTTTCTGCTTCTTGAATGATAGCCAAAGTTTTGAGGTAGCTTTCTTCCGACGTTTCGCCCCAAGTAACCAGACCATGCTTCTCCATCAGCACGAGCTCAGCCTTTGGATTGTTTCTTACGCCTTCTGCGATCATTTTGGAAAGTGTAAAACCAGGACGCACATAAGGTACCCACACGAAACGGTCGCCGTAAATTTCTTTTGCCAACTCACGACCATTGTGTGCACAGCATAGACCGATAATCGCATCAGGATGCGTGTGGTCAACGTTTTTGAATGGCAAAAATGCATGTAAAAGCGTCTCAATAGAAGCACGCGGATGTTTGCTGTCGATCATACAATTCACAAGATAAGCAACCATTTCTTCGTCGGACATTTCATCTCTCTCGAACAATGGACGAATGTCTTCCATGCGAAGACCTGTGAAATTCTTTGCTTTCATTGTAGCAAGGTCAGAACCGCTGCCCTTTACCCACATCACTTCTACATTACGACCGCGGAAATCTTTCTCGATTGTTTTGTACGATGTGTTACCGCCGCCCCAGTTGGCAACTGCGCGATCTGTCCCTAATAAATTGGAACGGTACACCAATTCCTCTACGCCTTTCGATACTGCATTCGCTTTTTCCGCTTCCCACAAATTCGCAACCATACGTATCCTCCTAATATAGGGATCTTTGAGCGTAGCTCAAAGTCTCTCCGCTTTGGGATCTTTGAGCGTAGCTCAAAGTCTCTCCGCTTTGGGATCTTTGAGCGTTTTAGCTCAAAGTCTCTCCGCTTACATTTACATCCCATGAGTATGTGTTTGTTCTTGATGGATTCATCGTAACACATCTTTATTTATTTTTGAATATTTATTTTTGTTTTTGTTTGAAAGAATTTAAATACGTGAATGTGATATATTACATTAATAATTTGAATAAATGCGGAAACAAAAATGAAACGGGCATAAAACAAACATAATGAGAACTGGAGAAAATGCTGTAATCAGCATTTCTTGCTGCTCGCAATTGTGCTGAAAGACACCCGTGATACATGAACTGCATTTTGTGCAGTTCATATGCTTCCTGAGTGGTTTTTGAGGGATTTAGCTGCAAAAAGTGCAGCTAAATCCAGCCAAAAAGCTCAATTCCTACCTTTCTGGCACGTTTATGTGTAGGAAATGCAGCTAATTTGCTGAAAATCGCTATTGGCAAAAAATTAGGTGCACATTTTACAGCTAAAGATGATCTCGCGTAAGTGTCGCGGTACGCTTATCGTCCTAGAAAATAAAAAAATCCCCTTCCAGCAGCGTGATTAAATTCATGGAACCATGAATCTTCACACATTCTGCTAGAAGGGGATTTAAATATATGATATATCGAGGATTTTAGGCTGTTGCTTCGACTTCCTCATGCACGGTTTTGATTTGAATCATAACCGTATTCGGATCCGTCAACACTTCAATGCCATCCTTGAAAATCAGATCGGAAACAAGAAGCTTATCACCAGCATCAAGACCACTGATATCAACTTCCATTGAAGTCGGTAAATCACCAGGCATACAACGGACTTCTACTTCATAGATTTCGATCTGCAGAACCCCACCGGATTTTACGCCGATTGCCTCTCCAGAAAACTGGATGGTAACTTTGCTGTCCATGATTTCAGTCATGTTCACATGATGAAAGTCAATATGCAGCAAATTGCCCGACATCGCATCCCTTTGAACGCTCTGAACAATGACCGGAATTACTTTTTCATCGGATGTATTGCCTTGCAAGATAGCTCGTGGATTTTTTTTCAAAATATCCAGCATTTCTTTTTCATTTACTTCTAATGATAAAGTATCTTTACCAATCCCATACAACACAGCCGGGATGCGTCCCTGTTTTCTTGCTTGATTCATGTGGGACTTTGTTTCACCAGTGCGCTTGTTCAATTGAATAAATTTACTCATTTGTTTGTTTCCCGCTCTCTTTGACCATAAATTCTTGTCAAAATGATTATAACATGACCATAAAATCTAGTCAAACTTTGTTGAATACCCATTCGTTATTATTCATACTCCATAAATGGATCAGGAATCTCAATCTGATAAGCCTCAGCATCACTAACGCCAACAGAAAGTACGGCTCGCCCATTGCCTAACCGTATAAGCCCACCGCTAAAAATAACATCTTCAAGATCAGGCCGTTTGCCAGGGCCTCTTGGAAAATCACTTCTTGCAGCAATAATTTTCATGGGGGTTTTCTCACAGGTCTCAGGGTTTATCGAAAAGACCATGGAATAATAATGCTTGTTTCCTACGCTATCAAAGCAGGCCACATGCCCCAGAACGCCCACATGTCCATTCCCCAGTAAATGTGCTTCGTTCGCACCGCCCCATTCTTCGGAGACAAATTGCTCACTAAGAATTTCTGCATGGATGAAGGTTTGCTCATTGAGCTCCTCCAGCGAGTTGATAATTGTGAATCCGATTTGCCCTCTTCCGCCTCTTGCTCCCTGCGGTCTAGTAAATACACCTACTCTACCGTCATTAAGCTCAATTAGACGAATATCCTTCATCGTTCCGGGTCCAGATGAGAAGTGACATAAGGAATCTATGTGAAACCCACGATAAAATTGGGTAACCCACGACACAATCTTACTCGGATTGTCGACAGCCGTAATGACTTCAACTCCGCCAACTATTAGTTCACCTTTGATGATGGTCATACATGGATCCTGCAAGTTATAAGTGTGTGTATGTATTCGTGGACTCCAAACCTGATTCTTGCATGTAAAAAAGAAGACTTGAGAGAACTCACTATCCCGTTCCTCAACTCTTCCTAAGATGACTTCCTCCCCGTCATACAGAAACGGGGCCGTTATATTGTATACATCGCGATTTCCAACCCCAGAGAACACTAGTTTCTGAACTTTTGTTAATCTGGGGTTTGCATAAAAGGTTTCCAGAAGCTGTTTACAGCTCTCTGTTGTTATCGATTTCCTTGTCATTGACGTCCTCCTGATAATGCATCGATGCATCTATCGTCCAATCACTTTCCACATCCATTTCGATGCCAATGAGCTGCCCAGGCTGGACATTAAAATACAGACAAAGCTTCAGTAATAAATCCCTAGGATACTGTACCATCTCATCCTTATACATACGCCGAACGGAGTCAAAGTGGTAGTTAATTTCTTTAGCGAGCTTGCGTATCGATAATTTAGGATCGTGATTTTCCATGACTTCTTTTAGTTTACTGCGTATGACTGACACACATACACCCCCTCCATAAATATATAGGGTACGCAAAGGAGAGTCAATGAATTGACAAGAAAAAATGGTCATGTTATAGTGAAAACAGGAAATAATTTGGAATTTTCTGAAAATAAAATACCCCTTCCCCCAAAAGAATTAAAGATCTATCTTTAGATTCTTTTTTTTGTGTTCCAAAAATCGCAAACCAACATGGAGGCTTATTATATGAAGTATACAAACAGCAATCGGAATATCGTTTTTCTTGGCACTAGCCTGCCGAGGGAATGCGGCATAGCTACATTTACACAAGATTTATTAGATGAACTCCAGCACATCCAAGGCTTTAACAAGCCTCGTATCATTGCAATCAATAACAACGAAACTTACGACTATCAGGAGCAGGTGATGAGGGAAATTGACCAACATAAGCAATCCGATTATATAGAAACAGCGGATTATCTTAGCTCATCAGATGTTGATCTTCTCGTTATCCAGCATGAATTCGGTATTTACGGCGGAGAAAGCGGTGAATACTTGATTCCATTCGTCGAGAGACTGACCATTCCTTATGTTGTCATTTTTCATACTGTGTTAACCAAACCTTCTGCCAAGCAGCTGCACATCATGAATCGAGTAGCCGAGCTAAGTGTTAAAGTTGTTACGATGGCGCAGTCTACAGTAACCGATTTGATCTCCATTTATGGCGTTGATGCCGCCAAAATCGCTTTCATTCATCATGGCGTGCCTCATGTCCAAACCGGTTCAAGATCAGATCTTAAAGAGCAGTATGGCTTTGCAGATCGGAAAATTTTATCCACCTTCGGGTTTTTAAGTCCTGGTAAAGGAATTGAATACAGCATTGAAGCCATGCGGGGAGTGGTTAAACAGCATCCGGATTCTCTCTATATTGTTTGGGGGAAAACTCATCCGGTCGTTAAACAAGAAACAGGCGAGGTATACAGACAAAAGCTGATGGGTCTTGTGGAAGAATTTGATTTAACGCGTAACGTCCACTTCGTCGACAAGCTACTAACGCAGGATGAGGTCATTCAATCGCTGGTCATGTCAGATATTTATATGACTCCTTATTTAGGCAAGGATCAGGCCGTTAGCGGAACTTTGGCCTATGGAGTCGGTTACGGAAGGGTTATTGTCTCCACACCTTACCGATATGCCGAGGAAATGCTGGCAGAGGGCAGGGGCTTACTGGCAAACTTCCGCGATTCAGCCTCCTTGGAAGCTTGCATCCTTCAATTACTGAATGACCCTGCTAGAATAACTGAAATGGAAAATCGTACGCTCGAACTCGGAAGAACCATGCTGTGGAACGAAATTGCCAAAACCTATGCCGCCATCTTCCAAGAAAAAATACTAGATTCAGAGTCAACAAAAGTACAGGCTTACGATGCCAGTTTTGCTAAAGCAAAACACTTAGGAGTGATTTAATGCAAGTACAAACGATACGGCAGTTTAAGTCCGATTACATGCGCAGGATAACCGATGATACAGGCATTTTTCAACATACCAAGTTTGGAGTACCCGACCGGTCGAAAGGTTATACGACGGATGATAACGCACGGGCGTTAATCGCAGCCGTTTTATTGTACAGCAGCCAAAAAGATTCCAGCACGTTAGACCTCATTCATACTTATGTTTCTTTCATTCACCACGCACAGAATACAGATGGAAACTTTAGAAACTTTATGGATTATAACCGTTCATTCATGGAGGAAAGCGGCTCTGAGGATTGTCAAGGACGCACACTATGGGCATTAGGATTCGCGCTCGCCCATTCCTCCTTTCTGCCTGATAATGTACTTAATACCTGCCGTTATTTAATCAATCAGGCATTACCGCATATCGAAAAGCTAGGTTCTCCTCGTGCTGGAGCCTATGCGATAATCGGTCTAAGTTATTTAATAGAAACCTCTGATGCTCTAACTTACTCCTTCCCCTATCCCCACACGCCAAGCACCGCAGAAGAAAAGGCTTTTCTACCAAGAGCATTCATCATCAATTTGATCGAAAAAATAGCGGTCCGACTGCACAATCAATATGTTCGCAATAAGGGTAACGATTGGCATTGGTTTGAAGACAGCCTTACCTACGGAAACTCCATGCTGCCATGGGCACTTTTAAAAGCATCACATATCGCGGAAAACATTAGTTTGAAGGAAACAGCCAAGGAAAGCTTGGATTTTCTAGTATCCAAAACCTTTGCAAAAGAAGGATATTATAAGCCGATTGGCAGCCATGGCTGGCAATTGCGAGGTGAAAAGGCCGCTCTCTACGACGAACAGCCGATTGAGGCCTGTGAAATGCTTCTCGCTTGTAAAGAAGCCGCGGTCGTACTCCAAGACCCAGACTATCTGAAAATAGCAGCCTTATGCTACGAATGGTATTTAGGCCATAATTCATTACAAATCTCTCTCATTGATCCTCAAACAGGAGCTTGTTATGATGGCATCCATGCCACAGGGCTGAACCTTAATCAAGGCTCCGAAAGTATCATTTCCTTCTCTATTGCCCATTTGGTGATGCATCATGAATAAATTTGCTACCATCCTTGCAGGCGGGGGAGGAACCCGCTTCTGGCCGCTGTCTAGACAAGAGATTCCAAAGCAGCTTCTAAATATTAGCGGAAATGATATTATGCTAAACGATACGATCGAACGATTCAAAGGCATTATCCCTCAAGAAAATACCGTTATTGTAACGAATCGCTCTCAAGCGGTTCTGCTGGAGAGCATCATGCATAGCAGTGTTTCAAAAAGCAACATTTTGATCGAGCCCGTCGCCAGAAACACGGCTGCAAGCATCCTTTTCGCGGCGTTATCTATAGAAAAATCACATGGTGATTCCTTAATGGTTGTATTGCCTTCCGATCATTATATAACGGATGAAGCACAATTTCGGCTTACGTTAGACGAAGCCTGTACGGTCGCGATGAAGACGGACAAAATCGTTACCATCGGAATTAAACCGACATTTCCTTCTACCGGGTACGGTTATATCGCTTTTGACAAGGAACCTATCTCTTCAAATCCTGTAGCCGTATACGAAGTAGCTGAATTTGTAGAAAAACCGAACTTCCAGAAAGCACAAGGCTATCTGTCGTCCGGTAATTATTTATGGAATAGCGGCATTTTTATTTGGAAAACTTCCGTCATCATTGATAATTTCAAGCGTTACCTGCCTCGGTTGTATAAGACCATGCTTCCAATCAGCGATTATCTGGGTACGGATCAGGCAGAGGAAATCATTAATAACATTTATCCAACGCTTCAAAACATTTCGATTGATTACGGGATTCTTGAGCGCTCCGATGAAGTCGTTGTGCTGTCTGGTCAATTTGGCTGGAACGATATTGGCAGCTGGGATGCACTCGGCGCGATCTTCCCTCCAGATCCATCGGGAAACATTATTAAAGCAAATCATATGGGCATAGATACACGAAATTCGATCATTTATGGAAATGGCAGACTAATCACGACAATTGGCGTAGACGGCTTCATCATTGCAGATACGGGGGATGCACTTCTAATATGTCCCAAAGACAAAGCACAATCTGTTAAAGATATCGTCGACCTGCTGAAGGAAAAAGGAATGACGGAGTATATCTAGCCAGCCCTTACTCTGGTGAAGATAATGGGACAGCCGCCACTTTGGGACCGCGATATTTGAAGAAGAAGGCCACACAGATTAGCGCCAAGCCGTTGATGGCAAAAACGAGCGGAATACCGATCCAGCCGCCCAAAAAGCCACCGATAATCGGACCGCTCATGGTTCCAAGCTGCGTAGCGGATTGATTTAAGCTAAACGCTCGGCCTCTAAAGCTGGAATCCGTAAATTTAACGATGAGCGCGTTTAACGCCGGATAGACGGCAGCAAAAAACAACCCATAGCTAAACCTCAGAATGCCAAAGGCCAGCAGGTGGTGAGTGCCCAACTGAAGAAGATTCCCTATTCCACCGCCAATTAGGCCGATGAATAATGTTTTGGAGTAGGTGATTTTCTGTCCGAGTTTCCCCCATCTCGGTGCTGCAATGACGGTTGCGATGCCCACCGCTGAGAAAATAATTCCTGAACTCAGCGAAGCTGAGCTTTGGCTGCCGCCCATTTGCAGCACATAGATGGTAAGGAGCGGCTCGACAATCATGACTGAAGTTGCTACCAACATGGTGACACCTAGAATCATCATGAAAGGGCGATTATGAGCAGCCGACTTCAAATCATCCATAACACCCGATCTCGTAGCCGAGCGGTTAAAGTTCGTTTCCTTAGCCCCAAACAGCCCGATAAAGGCTGCGACTAAGACGACACACCCCGAGACTAGGAATGATTCTCGGTTTCCCACCCAGTGGCTGACGAATCCGCCAACCAGCGGACCGATGACACTTCCGGCGGCTCCTGCCGTTGACATAACCCCCAGCGCATAACCCACTTCTTTTTCAGGCGTGTTCGTGGCTACTAAGGCAATGGAAGCAGGAACAAAACCGGCAAGCAACCCCTGAAGAATCCGAACGAAAAGAAATATGTAAGGATCATGGACGAAAAAGGTCGCAAAATAAAGAACACTTAGGCTGAAGCCTGAGCGAATCAGCATCGGTTTGCGGCCATACTTGTCCGCCAAAGAGCCCCAATAAGGTGCGATTAAAGCGCTAGCCAAAAAGGTGATGCCAAACGTAATACCTGACCATGCTTCCAGTCCTTTATCAATGCCGAGCTCCGTGTGCAGAAAGATAGGTAAGAAAGGAACCGAAATCGTATACGCCATTCCGCAGAAAAATACACCGATCCATAAAGTGATGAGATTACGTTTCCAGGAAAATTCCATGTATTTACCCCCTGATGCTTGATGACTGAACGACCAGATACAAAGTTCTCCCGACAACCGTGCTATGATATGTATATTTTATCATAGTGCTTGAAGATTAGAAATTACATCATGAGAATGCCCACGTTAGGAATAGAAAAAGAGGTTGGTTGCTTTGTACACGATAAAAGTACAAGCAACCAACCTCTTTTGGCCTACTCAATCTGGTTGATTCACAATTCTTTCTCCCACTAAACGGGAGGCTGGCAGCACGCCGGCCTTGGCAATGCCAATCATACTGTTGCTCTCGACCGTTATGATCAAAACCATCAAATAACACAATTTGTATAGGCATAATAAGTTTCCTCTATGATTTATTTAACTGTTACATTCGGAGCTTTGACGTACACATAACGAATCACAAGTTCCGCTAGAATGAAATTTAGCAGGATTGCTCCGTAAACACCAAACGTATAACTCGACACATACCTCAAACCAACTCCTTCATGGAGAATAAAACTAATAAGATGAATGAACAGATTTGTGAAGCAGAAAGCATAACTGCGAACCATCCACTTCCGATGTTTGCTGACTTGCTTGCGTTTAATTTGGATAATCGCTGTAATAGTCATGCGAGCCAGACGATACTCACCAGATTGAAAGCCATGCTATTGATTTTTCCGCCTGTTGAATACGGAGCCATGTAACCTGAGGTCAGCACAACGACAAAAACAAAAATAACGTATAGATAACCATTGACTCTATGAAATTTGCGAGCGTTGCGTAAGATCTTGCTTGAGAAATTAAGCGCGCCTGTCAGCATAGCCAAACATGCAGCACCTACATGAATATGCATCACGCTTAACCAAATTGGGAGATTCATAGGACGTTTGAGATTCATTTTATGAGTCAAAAAAGCCGTTGCTTGCGGATCAAAAAATAAATTAGTCAACAAAATGTATGCCATGTAAATAATTATTGCTGACAGGAGCAGCGGATACGCGTAGCTCTTAGTCGGTTTTGCCATTTTAGACATAGAAACCTCATCCTTTTCGTTAATATGTATGCTGATTAGATGTTTAGAGACCGAACCGTACGGTTTTTTTAAAATTATACAATGTTCTATGCTATGATTCACTAATAAAATGTTACAATATTACGAGAAAGTCATTGTCTCTGTGAAAGGATTTTGCGCATGCGTAAAGGTGAAAAAACAAGATTGCATATTATTATGAAATCCGCTGAACTATTCAACGAAAAGGGATACGCGGGTTCAACCATACAGGATATTATGACGGTAACCGGCCTAACCAAAGGCGGGATTTATCGCAGCTTCGCGAATAAAGATGAGATTGCGCTTGAAGCTTTCGCCTACGCTGGACAAGTGCTCTGGGAACATTTCGCTGAGGCGATTGAAGGTGCGTCTACAGCAACGGATAAAGTACTAGCGATGTGTGACGTGTACAGCGATACCGTGCATAATCCCCCTATTAAAGGTGGATGCCCTTTTCTCAATACAGCGGTAGAAAGCGATCATTCCTATCCCATTCTGCGAGATCGTGCGTTGGGCGCTTACGAGCAAATGTTGGCCTTCATCCAGGAGATTTTGCAAAAGGGAGCCGAAGACGGTGAATTCCGATCAGACATCGACACGGAATCCGTCGCTTCCTTCCTCTTCTCATCCATTGAAGGCGGCATCATGGCAAGCCGCTTGACTCGAGACAACAAGCATGTCGGCTACGCCAGGAAGAATATCGAACTGCTGCTGACTTCTTTTAAAAAGTAAGCTATATGCCATTATGAAAAAATAGCCGTCTCTCAAGGTCTATAACCTTTTGAGACGGCTATTTATTGTTTATATCTCATCAAAATCCGTATTGCTACCGACATCGGCGAAATCGAAATCTCCAGCCAGATCTCCCGACTGGTCCCCCTGTTCATCTTCGGCGATATTTTGCAAATCATAGGCATTAATCGTGATTATCGGGTAGGCATGATTCGCAGCAATCTGTGCAGCCTGCTGTTTCATAAACTTGGGTGACCCCTCCGTATCTTCATCATAAACAAGAATGATGCCGTCCGAATTACGGAGCAGAAACTTGTCTCGTTCCTTGAACTGCCAAGGTCCTTCATATTTGGTTTTTGTCACGCTGTTCACGTAATTCGCGCGTTCCATGACGCTATTATAGCTATTTTTCTTATCATCGCTCCATTTTTCTTCTTGCTCAAGAAAAGGGGTGACGACAGCTAATTTCAACTCTGGGTAGGCGCCTCCTCGAAGCTCAAGCACAGCCTCAGCCGCCCACAATTCAACTCCCCATTGTCCACTCACAACGACCCATTCTAAACCTTCATCCATAAGTGCGATGAGTCTCTTTTTGATCGCTTTTTTGATAATCGGAATGCCTGGGTGCTTTAATGAAAAGATGCCAAGTTCAGAAGCTTTATAACCCGTTATTAAGACTCGTTTCAAAAGAGGTACACCACCTTGTTGACTCTACCTATCAGGTTAGCATAGATAGGCCTCGATATAAAGGTAAGGCCATGAAGAGCGGATTTCTCGCTTGGCGTGAAGAGATCCGCAAATATGATTCATTGAGAATGAACGGGACGGAATAAGAAATCGAACCATCGCGCATTGTTAGACAAATACAGCAAAAAGAAGAGCCGCAGCTCTTCTTTTGCTATACTATTAAGTTTCTAAAGCCTCAACCAGCCAAGGGTAGGCCTGACTCCCATTCACTTCATGAACACCTTCAAAGAGATGAACCCCCAGCTTTTCACCAGCGCCCGCTTCAGCGTACGCCTGCCTCAAATACTGAATCGCCACTTCTACTGTTTCTATCGGAAAAATAGGATCCTGCTGCCCAGATTCAATGAACAGCGGACGAGGAGCAAGTAACCCGAGTAATTCGGGGAGCTCCGAATATTCCAAAACCCCAGGCAAATAATTATCAATGCAGTGGCGGATCTGCATAATGCTTCCTTTGAATGTATTCACAAAGGCGCAGAGGACAGTGGCTTTGATTCGTTCATCTATCGCCGCGGTATATGCGGCGATAAGTCCTCCTCCCGAGAAACCGAAGCATCCCACTCTTACAGGATCCACATCCTCGCGTGACAACACATAATCGAGCGCCCGCCTCGCCTCTTGCACACGCAATCCTGCCAGCGAGATTCCATATAAAAGCAGATGTGATGCAAGTGTCTGACAGGAAGAGTTTCCGACTTGCCCATCCTTCTGATCCGCAGCCAATCTCCGATCTCCAAATCCGACGATCTCAGGTACGACCACGATGAAGCCGCGTCTCACTAATTCCAAGGCATAATTGCCGTGCAGATCTGACTTACCTGTGTTTGCAGTTCCATCCGGATGGAGTCCAACAATCTGCCGACTACCGTAACCATGTCCGTGTAGAGCCAGCACAGCTGCTGTTCGTTCAGTCAACCCTTTAGGTAACAACACATAGGCCGGAACTCGAAATCCCCAGAGCGTACCGAATTCGATACGCTCTCGAAAATGATCTTCGAGCTCAGTGCGCTCTAGGAGAACAGGACGAAGCTCATCTCGTTCTTCCATACCTGCACTTAGAGATTTGATTAGGCCCTGCTTCAACCTAACCCTGGTATGTTCCGCATTCTCAGCCCGCTTTTGCAGTAGACGTTTATTCTCGTAGGAGTGATAGAGATTTTCCATGATTGAATCTGGATTCCACAAGTAATTCCCACCCCCGTCTACCCTTTTAAAAAGTAACCAATTTATCCACAGCAACCGGTTGCCCCGTACGCATGGAAATATTCCCGGCAATACCAGTCAAAATCGACATCGCCCCGTCAACATGTGAAGCAGCTCGCTCGAAGCGATCATCGGATGGCTTATCAAAAATATCTTTCAAGAGCACAGGATCACCGCCGCCATGGCCGCCGACACCTTCTTCAATTTCTACTTTATAAGGAGCCGCAAACATCGGAAATACCCTGATCGTCTTTTCCTTCAATGCACCTTCATCCTCTTTAAGACCACCGGAATTTACGTACGATTTCTCAACAACTTTCATTTCAATACGACCCTTGCTGCCATTGATTTGTACACTAAAGCCTTCCCAAGGCATATAAGCATTAAGCGAGTAGGTGAGAATGGCTTTGTTTTTATATCGAACCATAACGCCCATTGTATCTTCAATACTAATTCCATCGCCGAAAACACTCTGATCGCGTTGGTAGCCATCTTCGTGTTCCGCATCTAAATACAGACCCTTGAGGTTTTTATTTTTATCTAAATGAAGTGCAAAAGGATCACCCTTCGCGTTCTCATTCCCTGTCGCACGTTGATAGAAGTTGGTCACGCCGCGCTTCTCGGCATTTTCTCTGCCATAGAACATCAAGCCGCCCAGCGCAAATACTGTCTCCGGACGCGTCCCTAACCAGAAGTTCACGAGATCAAAATGATGCGTTGATTTGTGTACAAGCAAGCCTCCGCCATTACGTTTATCGCGATGCCATCTGCGGAAATAATCTGCCCCATGCTCGGTATTCAGCAGCCACTCGAAATGGACAGAATGAACATCACCTATCGTCCCATCCATGATTAACTCACGAATTTTCGTGTTATGCGGTGCATAACGGTAATTGAATGTCACACGAAGCTGCCGCCCAGTGCGTTTAATGGTATCGAGAATTTCTTGACATTTCTCTTCATCCACAGTCATTGGTTTCTCCGAAATGACGTCGCAGCCAAGCTCCATTGCTTTAATTATGTAAGTATGATGTGTACGATCAACAGAGGTGACAATGACATAATCGGGCTTTTCTCTACGAATCATTTCTTCGAACTGATCCGCTTTATAAGTGGGAACAGCGTTATATTCATATTTATTGACGAGTAAGCCATTCGTAAAATTCATTCTCGTTTGATTTATATCGCAAATCGCAATTAATTCTGACGTTTCTTGAAAATCCTTCACGATAGCGCCATAGAAAAATTCTGCTCTTCCTCCGGTACCGACTAGTGCATAACGCTTTTTCATAAAAGTGAACCCCTCTCGAGTATGGATATGTCTTCAAGTTCAAATTTCCTAATTCAAGAGTAATACAATATTTGTTGTGTTTCTAATCAAATCTTGCTTAATGACTTTTATTCCTTGCATATCTTGCTATATAATAGTCATAAAAGAGCGAACGATGAGGTGTCCACTTTTGGTACTCTACGAAATTGAAAGACTGCGCAGAGATCGCCCCTACTCTATGACAGTGAATCATTTTCATGATCACTATGAAATCTATTATTTACTCAGCGGGAAACGCTATTATTTTATACAGGACCGTTCCTATCTGATTCAAGAAGGCGACCTCGTCTTTATCGATAAAAATGAGCTTCACAAAACACGAAATGCGGATGTCCTTCATCACGAGCGGATTCTTCTTAGCTTTGATGATAGTTGGATACGTTCTATCGATGAGGATGCATCGACACATTTACTCGTTCCTTTTGGGCAGAAACAGCATATCTTTTCCCTAACAGGTGCGAATCGCACTTTTGTTGAGAACCTTCTATTCAGCTTATTGCGCGAACAGCAACAGACTTTAGGTGGCTGGCAGCTGAACAGCAAAGCCCTACTAACACAGCTACTCATCTTCTGCTCGCGTCTCACAGATAAGATAAGCTCCACTCAGGAACACCAGCAAGCACACAATCCCAAAATATTCGAGATTGTCGCTTATATTAACGAACAGTATAGAAACCGTTTGACGTTAGCTTCGATTTCCGAAAGCTTTTATATCAGTCCAAGCTACTTTTGCCGTTCTTTCAAAGAAACGACTGGCTTTTCGTTCATCGAATACTTGAACAACGTTCGCATCCGCGAGGCTCAGCGACTGCTGCGTGAAACGAAGTTGAAAGTCATCCACATCGCCGAGCAATCCGGCTTCGATAGTGTGGCTCATTTCGGCCGTGTGTTCAAACAAGTGACCAAACAGACGCCACTGGAATGCCGCAAATTGATGCGACATAGTATGTAATAAGTGCCGAGATACCTAAAAACCTTCGAGCAGGCAACAACCCGCACGAAGGTTTCTATTTTAAAAACCGAAATATTGCTTAGCATTATGATAGGAAATCCCTTGAACCAGCTGTTTCAGCAGCTGTTCGTCGTTCGGGAATTCTCCCGCTTCGACCCATTCGCCTAACATGTTACAGAGGATTCTGCGGAAGTAGTCATGTCTTGTATAGGACAAGAAGCTTCTGGAATCGGTCAACATCCCTACGAATCGGCCAAGCAGTCCAAAATTCGCTAGCGATTTCATCTGCGAAACCATACCATCTTTGGTATCGTTGAACCACCAAGCGGATCCTAATTGAATTTTGCCGGGAATACCATCGCCTTGGAAGCTGCCCATGAGGGAAGCGAGAATTTCATTGTCGCGTGCATTTAGGGAGTACAGAATCGTTCTAGGCAGCGAATCAGCAACAGCAAGTGAGGATAACAAACCTGTCAAGGCGCTTGCTACCGGGCTATCATTAACAGAGTCGAATCCGGTGTCCGGGCCCAGCTTCGCGAAAGCTCGTCCGTTATTGTTTCGGGAAGCATTAATATGGTACTGCATCGCCCAATCCAGCTTCTTATACACGCCTCCTAAGAATAGCAAGGTGTATGCTTTATATTTTTTCTCGTCTTCCAAACTAACCGCGCTGCCAGCCAAAGCCGTTTTGAAAATCTGATCCACTTCTTCTTTGGTTGCTGCCGCATACGGCACATAATCCAAGGCATGGTCAGACACCTTACAACCAACCGAATCAAAAAACTGTGCTCTGCTCTCTAATCCTGCCAGCAGGTCATCGTACGAGCTGATCGTGATGCCAGCGGATTGCTCCAATTGGCCGATCCATGGAAGGAAAGTGGCGCGATTGATTTCAAGCGCTTTGTCAGGACGATACGAAGGCAGGACTTGCGTATTAAAATCTTTGATCTCTTTAATTTTGATGTGATATTCCAGTGAATCGACCGGATCGTCCGTGGTGCAAATGACGGTTACTTTGGAATTCGTAATGAGATCTCTGGCGCGTGAACCGCCCTCTGCCAGCTTCGCATTCGCTTTTTCCCAGATGGCAGGCGCGTTCTGCTCGTTAATAATGTCATAAACACCAAAATAAGTTCGAAGCTCCATATGAGACCAATGGTACAGCGGGTTGCCAATAGCCATTGGAACTGTTCCAGCCCATGCCAAGAAACGATCGTAATCGCTAGCATCACCAGTGACTTTCGCTTCCTCCACACCGTTGGCACGCATCATTCTCCATTTATAATGGTCGCCGTACAGCCAAGCTTCCGTTATGTTATTGAATTGTTTATTTTCATAAATTTCCTTAGGACTTAGATGGCAGTGATAATCAATAATCGGCAGATCTTTGGCGAATTTGTGGAATAGATGAACCGCGGTATCGTTGGTAAGCATAAAATTCTCATCTAAAAAAGTTTTCATAAAACAAAATTCCACCCTTCTCAAGCTGAATGATCTGCCCTCTATTCTAGCGAAAGGTGATCCGAAAATCTTGTGATTTTTTGCTTTCATTTTGTAAAATATGCATATATTGACCTCATCTTTGGCATATCTCAGTCTCAAACAAACAAAAAGCCCCATACACCAACAATCACGTTGGAACGGAGCTTATCATTTATGGAACAGGCTGACCGACATTTGTTCCTGCTTGTATTTCCTCCGGCAGATTATCGGATGCACTCGGAACATGCCGCGGCTTATAGTTAATGACATCAGAGGAAGTAATGCTAACGTATACCCTGCCAGGTAAAGCCTGTGCCCTTATCAAGATAGGCTGATTATAGTTGTTCTTAAAGGTGAAGTCAGGACCTCCCCAATTCACAGTTGCATCCCTACCTGGCGGAACATAGGGGACAGATCTGCTATGCGAATATCTTTCTACGATTTTGAGACCCGCGCGATCCACAGCGTTATACAGCGTAGAAGAAATTTGGCAAATGCCTCCTCCAATCCCTTCAGAGAATTCTCCCCTTACAATAATCTTTGCCGGCATATACCCCTTTCCTCGTGTCCGAACACCAACAACATGGTTGAAAGAGAACGTTTCATTGGGTTGAACGACATAATTATTAATCGCTTGGGCTGCAAGCTTGATGTTCGTATAACGATATTTATTATTCGAATTAAAATAGGTTACATAATAACCAATAGGACGCACACGAATATTCGCTAGCAGCTCACTGTCTACTTTGGGATATACAGCTAACTGAGGCACTTCAAATTGCATCGGTCCCTCACGATAATAATGCTCATAAAATTGCTCAACAAAAGCTTGACGATTCAACCTCGAACCTGCAATCTCCTTCACAATTGTCCCCTCAGCATTAATGGTTGCATTGATCGGTTTACGATACATGTTCTTATCGAGTTCATTCGTAAGCTGATCTAATCGTCCATTATCAATAATCGGCATATCCAGAAGATTGACTGTGTACAATTCACGCTGCACATTCGCTATGCTATGACCCATATTGTCATTCGTTATTCGAAATGGGACTTCACTCTGCTGCGCAAGAAGTAACAAACCCATTATCCAACTATAACTCATGAACGCTATCACCCCCTCCTCTAGTGTAAACAATTGAAATGATTCCATACTATGTAAAATGGGACCAGCTAACATCCATGAATGTCAGACCGGTCCCATATGGCTAAATATTAGATTAGTGAGGATAAACCACTTGGAATTCTTCGCCGCAAGGCCCACCTTTAGGGTTAACCTCTAAATCAACGGTCTCTCCATTCTGCCGATACAAAGGGCGATAATGATCGCTAATATGGGTTGCCGATTGGTTCGCATAATGACAAATGAACGCTCGACGGAATCGGTCCTTCGTTTTATTTCGATAAGAACCGTGAATGAGATTCCCGTTAAAAAAGAGAACGTCGCCTCGCTGCATGATGACCGGCACGGCTTTTTCATCTTTCGGCGGCTTCACGTAATGAGTCGTAAATGATTCTTTGGCATCCGCGATATCCGGGCAAGCGATTTCTAATGCATTCGTTTTGGGCACAACGAGTAAGCCGCCATTCTCATCATCTGCAGCATCAATGGCCGTCCATGCCGCTATGCAATTACCAGGTTCTACCTGTAGATAGAAATTATCCTGATGAAGCGCTTGGCCGCGGGAGCCCGGCGGCTTGTAATAAAACATGCTTTGTGCGGCTAGCGCCTTTTCGTCATACAAATCTGCTAATACATCCATAACCGGCTTGTGCAGCATATATTTCTTTGCCGTCTCATTAAAGCGGTGCGGATGCATGACTCGCGGATATCTTTTTAACGGATCAGATCCATCCGCTTGTAAATCCGGTTCAAATAAGCCTGGTACCGTATGGTGGCTAATCTCCTCAAAGGTATCATCGATTTCGGCCAAATTTTGCTCTGAAAACAGTCCTTGTACGATTAAATAACCATCTGACTCGAATTGCTGTTTTTGTTCATTTGAAAGCTTAAGCATCGTCCGTGACATGTTGGTCCCCTCCATGAATAAGTTAGGTTTGTATTCGCTTATGACTTAATCATATCGAAAGCTCCGCAGACATTGAAGTAAGAATGATGCTAATTACTCATACAATCCTGCTATTTCCTGATATACTTGTAGTAAATTGCTGCAGAAGATGAAAGGAACCACAGGACCATGATATTCGACGATTTTACCTTTTTAGCCGGACATTTTATCGAGCAAGATACGTATGTAACGAAGCGGCCGCAGGGACGAAACGATTGGCTCCTTACTTTCACACTTGAAGGTGAAGGCTTCTTTAACAACTCAGGCAATGAGCGAAGCTGCAAGCCTGGTGATCTCACTCTGCTGAAGCCAGGAACACCGCAGCACTACGGTACGAAAAAAGACCATACCTGGGAGTTTGTCTGGGTACATTTCCCTTCGCTTTTCACAGAAACTAATTTATTGCCGGATACAGAGCAGCTCATCCTTACCATCGAAAGTGAGTCGATTCGCAAGCGCATCTATCAAGCTTTCATTCGCATCATGGAGGATTCCCGTGAACGCGGTGAATATTGGTTCGAACTGTGCAGCAGCTCTTTGCGGGAAATCCTCCTTATCATGGCTCAGAAAACAAACAAAAAAGTCGATGCGC
Source organism: Paenibacillus sp. J31P190 (assembly GCF_059692075.1). Lineage (NCBI taxonomy): Bacteria > Bacillati > Bacillota > Bacilli > Caryophanales > Paenibacillaceae > Paenibacillus > Paenibacillus sp. J31P190. The sequence goes on from NZ_JCAUAS010000003.1 coordinate 346,581, forward strand.
GAATTGAGGAGGTTCTCCACCTGCTGTCCCAACAGATGCGTCAACCTATTCGGATCGAAGATCTGGCTCAGACCGTCGGGCTCTCCCCCTCGAGATTGTCCCATCTTTTCAAAACCAGCACAGGGTATTCCATTATCGATACGCTCAATCGGATGCGGATACAACAAGCCGTACTAATGCTAGAACATACCGGGCGGAGCGCTTCGGAGGTTTGTTATGATGTGGGCTTTCAAAACTATAATCACTTCACGAATCAGTTCCGCAAATGGTATGGCATGAACCCAAGTACATTCATGAAAGAACGACGGTAAAATTTATTTGACAGTTGACACTTTGCAGGATAAACTGCAAGCAAGATTAGAAAAAAGGGAGGATTCCTATGTCTTTTGAAAGTAATCTTGATAAATATGCGGAGCTAACCGTCCGCGTAGCTCTGAATATTCAATCCGGCCAAACGCTTTGGATTAATGCCCCCATTCATCATCCCGAATTCGTTCGACTCATTGTCCGTAAAGCTTATCAAGCTGGAGCCAAACACGTACATATTGAATGGCAGGATGAAATCTGCACACAAATCAAATATACCTATGCACCTGATGAAGCGTTCCATGAATATCCTTCATGGAGAGCGCAAGCGCTGGATGAGTTAGCCGATAATAACGGAGCCTATTTATGGATCGATGCCGATAATCCTGAATTGCTGAAGGATATCGACCCAGGTCGCATTTCTGCGAATTCCAAAGCCGCAGGCGCGAAATTAGTTAAATGGAGAGAAAGCATGTCCTCCTATCATATGACATGGTCGATCATCGCCGCGCCTTCTTCTGCTTGGGCGAAGAAAGTGTTTCCTCATTTGGAAGAGGAAGCAGCGATCAGCGCGCTATGGGATGCCATTTTCCAAGCCACACGCGTAGATCAAGAAAATCCAATCCAGACTTGGATCAATCACAACGCGACGCTTCGGAGCAAAAGAGAGCAGCTGAACGAGAAGCAATTTCGTAAGATCCATTACCGTGCCCCAGGCACAGAACTAACCGTCGAGCTGCCAGCTAAGCATATATGGCGAGGCGGTTCCGCCACCAATGGGACAGGAGGCTTCGATTTCAATCCGAATATCCCAACGGAGGAAGTCTTTATTTCTCCTCATCGAATGGGTACTCAGGGTACAGTGCGCAGCACGAAACCATTAAGCTATCAAGGTAATTTGATCAACAATTTCACGATCACCTTCGATAACGGACGTGTTGTTGACTACAAGGCTGAACAAGGATTCGAGTCGCTTCAAGCGATGATTGAAATGGATGATGGAGCACAATATCTGGGTGAAATCGCACTCGTGCCGCATGTATCGCCAATTTCGAACTCCAACTTGATCTTCTTTAATACACTGTATGATGAGAACGCCTCTAATCATTTGGCCCTTGGCAGAGCCTTTCCTACATGCATCGAAGGCGGTACTTCGATGTCCAAGGAAGAGCAAGAGAAAGCTGGCCTTAATAACAGTCTGATTCACGTTGACTTTATGATCGGCTCTGCCGAGATGGATATTGATGGCGAACACGCAGACGGCACGATTGAACCCATTTTCCGTAAGGGGAATTGGGCATTCTAGAAATTAAAAAAGGGTAGTACCGAGAGTCATGATAACCATGTCTCTCGGTGCTACCCTTTTTTCAGTTACTCTATAAGCAAGCGGAAATTGTTGTCCCCAATCAAAATGGATTCCATTTTTTCTTCCTTAGCATACTTTACACTGGAAAGCAGTACATTCTCTTGCAGAACATGATCAAAACGCTCCAACGCTTCTTTTAACGTCGAATTGACATCGAGAACAAGATCAACTCGTTTATCAATAGGCAGCTCAAGCTTTTTACGATAATCCTGAACGGCACGTATGATTTCCCGTACAAGACCTTCTTGCTCCAATTCTTCCGTTATTAATGTGTTTAAGGCTACCGTGATCTGGTTATTGGAAGCTGAAGCAAATCCTTCTTTGGCTTGTTTTTCCACAAGCATCTCATCAAGTAGGATATGGAATTCCTCTCCATCGATTGTTACTTCAAGAAAACCGTTATCGACCGCTTGTTTGGTTTCTGAAGTAGACAATTGCTTCAAGTGGTTTTGCAGAGGGCTAACGAATTTGCCATACTTTTTCCCAGCCACCTTAAGATTCAGCTTCAAGTTGAAGTCAACAAAGCCGCTATCACTTTGTTCTACTCGGATTCCTTTAATGTTTATTTCATCTTTAATGATTTCCTCAAAACGACTTAGATCGAAATGGTTATCGAGCGAAACGATCAACTCGGAGAGAGGCTGGCGCGTCTTGATACCTGTATCATTCCGAATAGTTCGAGCCAACTCAACAATCTGCCTTGCGGTTTCCATGTCATTCTCAAGCGTTATGTCGATGGCTGAATGGATCACGCTTGGATAATCAGCCAGATGAACGCTGCCTTCTCCTCCGAGGTTACCGTAAATGTCCTCGGCAATGAGCGGCGCATATGGTGCTATCATCCGCGAGAGCGTCAGCAGCACTTCACGCAGTGTTTGATACGCTGACACTTTATCAACGGTCATTTCACTTCCCCAGAAACGATCGCGAGAGCGACGGATGTACCAATTGCTCAGCTCGTCGACAAACATCTCGATTTGCTTCGCGGGGTTTAGGAAGTCGTTAATTTCCAAGCCCTTACATACATTTTGCAATGTGCTGTTCAGTCTTGAAAGTATCCAGCGATCCAATTCGTTCGTGTGCTTTTGAGCCGGATGGTCTTCGTGCTTATATTGGTCAATCGTTGCATATAACGCATAAAAAGCATGTGTGTTATTGATCGTATCGACCAATTTGGATTTCGCTTCGGCAACAATTTGCTTAGAGAACCGTTTGCTGTTCCAAGGTGCGCTGTCTGACAGCAGGGCCCATCGAAACGCATCCGTTCCAAATTCATCTATGATTTCCCATGGATCGATGCCGTTACCTTTGCTTTTCGACATTTTCTGTCCGTTCTCGTCCAATACATGCCCGGTAGAAAGAACGGCCTTGTAAGGTGATTTGCCATTATACAACGTTGAAACAGCAAGCAAACTGAAGAACCAGCCCCTTGTTTGGTCAATCCCTTCGCAGATCATATCCGCTGGGTACTGCTCATTAAACAACGTCTCGTCTCCGAATGGATGATGATACTGTGCAAAAGGCATAGAACCGCTATCGAACCAAACGTCGATCACCTCAGGGGTTCTATCCATGGTGCCTCCACAAGTGCAGCGCAGTTTCACCTCATCGATGTAGGGCTTATGCAGCTCCAGGCTTTCGTCAATTGGCTCTACTGATTTCTCCCGCAAATCTTTGTGACTTCCCGGCGCATATTCCGCTCCGCAATCCCCACATAGCCAAACATTAAGCGGGGTACCCCAATAACGATTACGGCTGATGTTCCAATCGACAAGCTCTTCAAGGAACTTGCCGAAGCGCCCTTCGCGGATGTGGGAAGGATACCAGTCGATCTTACTGTTGTTTTCGATCAATTGCTCTTTAATTGCGGTCGTTTTGATAAACCAGCTCTCCATCGCATAATAGAGCAGCGGGGATTTACAGCGCCAGCAGAAAGGGTAACTATGCTCATAGCGCTCTTTGGAAAATAGCAGGCTGCGTTCAGACAAGTTTTTCACGATATCGACGTCGCAATCTTTGACGAAGCGTCCGGCGAAGTCAGTGATCTGTTCATTGTAACGACCTGCCAAGTTCACTACATTCACAAAATCTAGCTCGTGTCGACGGGCTGTTCGGTAATCATCTTCACCATGCGCCGGAGCAATATGGACAATACCCGTACCACTCGTATCCATGACATAGTCAGCATCTACGACGATATGTCCTTTGATTGGGCTAATATAGCCGAAAGGCGGCTCGTAGGCGGTGCCGACGAATTCCAAGCCTTTATGCACAGATAAGATTTCGTAGTCTTCTTTGAATAATTTTTCCACAAGATTTTTTGCGACAATGTACACTTCGCTATTTTGTTTCACTTTGACATAATCCATGTCTTTATTTACGGCCAACGCTATGTTCGCAGGCAGTGTCCACGGGGTCGTCGTCCAAGCCAGAAAGATTTCCGGTCCGTTTTTACTCCTGAATTTCACAGTGGCGCTTAAATCTTTGACATCTTCATAGCCTTGTGCCACTTCGTGAGAACTGAGCGTTGTTTGGCAGTCCGGACAATAAGGGCTCACACGGTGCCCCTTGTATAACAGTCCTTTGTTATGGATTTCGGATAAAATATGCCAAACGCTCTCGATATAGCCGTTATCTAACGTAACATAGGGGTTATCCATATCCGTCCAGTATGCGATTGCTTCGGTTAGTTCACGCCACTGCTTTTCATATTCAAATACGCTGCTTTTGCATTTCTCTACAAATTCGGCTACTCCGTATTTTTCAATCTCTTGTTTCCCCGAGATACCAAGCTGCTTCTGAACACCAAGCTCGACGGGCAAGCCATGCGTGTCCCAACCCGCTTTGCGGATGACTTGGTACCCTGACATAGTTTTATATCGGCAGATGAAATCTTTCACAACACGACCAAGCACGTGTCCGATATGGGGTGATCCGTTTGCCGTCGGCGGACCTTCGTAAAAGACGAAATTCGCTTTACCTTTGCGGTTTTCGATCGACTTGCGGAACGTACCATTCAATCTCCATTGCTCTAAAACGCGCAGTTCGCGGGTTCTCGCTTTTTCTTTCACATCAATTTTTCTCATGTCTAACACACTCCTCTATTAAAATAATGGGGGCAAATCCGGAAACGTTGTTATGAGAAAACAAAAAAATCCCGTCCCGCAAGGGACGAGATTACATCTCGCGATACCACCCTAGTTCCGTAATGTTCATAAAAGTTATGATCATTATGGCTCCTCGTTCTACGTACGATCATACGCGGCCCTTGTAACGGCGGGATCCCGGGTCAGCTTACTAGAATACCTTCAGCTTTCCTTCTCAGAGTGGATCTTCTGCTAAGTCTCGAATGTTGGCTTTCAGCTCTAGGCCAACTCTCTGGAATTCAAGGGGATTAGCGTACTCGTACTCGTCAATGAATTTAAATTAATTAAGAACAATCAGTTAATTCATTTTCACATCATCTTCTTTGAATGTCAAGTTTACTAAAATATGATTTTTTCGGGATCACCGCAATCTTCGTTCAACAAATCATTTTCGTGTAATATCGTCAATAATTTCATTGTTTTGCAACGAAGTCAGCATATACACAAGCTGTATCCTGCTTGTACTCATACAATGTTGTATTCTACTAAAAAGGAGGTATCTATGAATGACACAATTATTGGATGCTAGAACATCTCAAAATAAAAGTTACAGCGACCTCGAATCAACGACAATATTACCAGCGAATACACCGACGCCTATCGGGGTAGTTGGCTTAAATGTCAGCGGAGCAAGCGGAGTCATTCGTGTACAATTCACAGGAATTGCTGAACTAAAGCTCCCAGAGCCATTAACAATAGATACAGTAATTGTTATTATTATTGTTCGTGGAACAGATTTGACTGGCGTGCCTGTCGCTAATGCTATTTATGGTACTGGAAACACGGTTTCTCCTATCCAAGTCGTCACTATCAATGCTTCCGATTACAATGTTCCTTACCCAACAACAAATGAACTCGTATATACCTTGTTTCTATTCAGTACAATAGAAGCCACTCGAATTGGAATGGAAAGTTTCAATGCAATTGCGTTCTCAGATTAAGCCAAAGATATAATACCTAAATGAATAAAGCAGGTCGCCGCGGCGCCTGCTTTATTTGACGTACCTCCTATATTTTCCTTTGACACCACTCACCAGCCTTCACATCACTGATCCCCTTCGCTTCTTCATAGACAAGATTCCCTCTGCTCCAGGTAGCCAGCACTTTGCACCCCAATTCCTTCCCTACATAAGGACTATGCTTATGTCGATACAATAAATGCTCCATTTGCAGCACATATGGGGTATTCAGTGAAATCATGACAAGATCGGCATCAGCGCCTAGACGGATCTCTCCTTTGTTAGGAAGAAGACCGAATCGCTCAGCCGGCGCGTAAGACAGCATATGACTTAACTGACTAAGCCCGATTCCCCGCTTCAAGTGTCCTTCATCAATCATAAGTTCTAGCGAGCTTTGCGCTCCCGATATGCCGCCCCAGGCTTCAAAGTAATTGCGGGATTCCTTCAATACGCTTGGACAAGGGGAATGATCTGATGAAATCATATCAATATAACCAAGTCGCAAAGCTTCCCACAACCGCTCCTTCTCCGCTTCACTACGCAGCGGAGGCGCACATTTGGCTGTAGGCCCTATACGTTCTAAGTCATCTTCCGTTAGGATCAGATAGTGCGGGCAAGTCTCCAATGTCACGTTAACGCCGCGCCTCTTCGCTTCCATAATGATCATCACTGCAGCCTCGCTGCTGATATGAACGAAATGCAGCGGACACCCTGTCTGCTCAGCATAAAACAGTGCTCGATTCACCGCTTCGAGCTCAGCAAGAATCGGGCGTGTGGACGTATAGTCTTTGGCCGTGACTTTGCCTTCTGCTTGCTTCACCCGCCCTAAGCGCGAAACAAGCGACTCGCTTTCAGCATGAAGCGCCAGCACCCGGTTCATTCGCGCAATTCGCTTCATCCCTTCCCACAAGGTGAGGTCATCCACCTCGCGAAATGCATCCTCGCCCGGGTCACCCGGCGAAGACATGAAAGCCTTGAAGCCAATGACACCAGCTTCGCTCATGGGCTCCAAATCATCCAGATGCCCTGGCACCAGTCCACCCCATATGGCGTAATCAACTGATGATTGTTCGCGAGCGGCTTCCAGCTTCATCTCCATCGCGGAGACGGTAACGGTTGGCGGAACGCCGTTAAGCGGCATGTCGATGTATGTGGTACATCCTCCCGCTGCTAATGCCGCAGAACCCGTGGCGAATCCTTCCCAGTCTCCCAATCCCGGTTCATTCAAATGGACATGGACATCAACCGTACCAGCCATGATGACCATGCCAGAAGCATCAACAACTTGCTCTGCTTCAAGCGTTATCCCCTCATCCAATTGCGAAATCTTGCCATTCTTAATACCTATATCCAATAAACGGACTTCATCTCGCAAAACAACGGATCCGTTTCGAATGATCATATCTAATCGTTCGCTCATCCTGTTCACCTCAACTGTACTCACATTCATAAGGATCAGAACCGAAACAAGCACTGCTGTTTCGGCCCTGAAGATGAACTCACTTATTTAAATTCAACTTTAACTAGTGTAGAATCTACGGCTTTCAACAAGCTCAAATCATGGTAAGTATCTGGTTTTGGAATGATTTTAATATTACCAACAGCTTTTAGATATTCACCCACTGCCGCTCCGTTGCTGCCATTCACGTAAGTATCATCAACTTCCATCGAATATACATTTCGGCTCATAATTTGCGTCAGTTCTTCAACGCTTAAGTGAAGCTCAGGAGCAAGAATCTTGATCGCTTCATCGCGGTTCTTGTTCATATAATCTGTTGCTTTTTTGAGGCCTGCGAGCACGGCTTTAATCGTATTCGGATTTTTCTTAATAAAATCGTCAGAAACCTGCATGGTTGTATGTACACTCATCCATTTCACATCGCCTTTTTTGTCAGGCAGCTCACTCTTCGTACCGCTAAACAAGAATTTGCCTCCACCTTGAATCGCCTTGGTAACGAACGGTTCCCAACAAGCTAGGGCATCGATATCCCCTTTTTGCAAAGCAACTACCGCATCGCTCGGTGCTATGTTGACGTATTTTATTTTGCTCACATCTACACCAAGTTCTTTGCCCATATTATCAATGGCGATCTTCACATCTGCTCCGTTAGGAATCCCAATTGTCTTTCCTTCTAAGTCTTTGGATGACTTCAGTTCTAATTTCTTGGAACCGACTACAGCTTGCGTACCCGCAATTTGCGCTAGGGGTGTAACAATTTTCACAGGAACATTCGATGATTTTAGAATAATGTCCATAAAATTTGTTTGAATCGATAGTGGCGCGCTGCCGCCGGCAACCATCGGTCCGATATCCGGGCCGCTTTCAATCAATTGACTGGTCACATTCAGTCCCGTTTCTTTGAAATAGCCAAGCTTATCTGCAATAATTTGTTGTGAGGAAATCTGTGCATCGCGTACGCCGACTAATGTAATATCTTTCACTTCCGGAACTATAGCGGACGCCGCAGCAGCCGCAGTTACAGTTGGTGGTGCTGTCGTTGCCGCAACAGCTGTTGTTGCCACAGGAGCCGTTGTACTTGTCGTCGTTTGTTTGGAACTACATGCTGTCACTACCATAGCTGCCGTTATGAATACCATGAAAGATTGAGCCCATATTCTTTTGTTTTTCATGTGTTTCCCTCCACTTTTCTTCTCTTTTTTTGGGTCATCATTTGCTTCTATTTCTCAACAGCATCTCTCATGCCTCCCTTACGCCACGCCAAGACCCTCCTCTCCAAAATTTTCACTAAACCTGAAAACAAACTGTATGACAAGCCAATTAAAATAATGGCGACAAACATGTTGGAAATTTTGAAATAATTTCTGGCATCCACGATGATATAACCAAGCCCTGATTTCGCACCCATCATTTCCGAGACAATTAAAGCCGAGAAAGACAGACCCAGACTGACCCGCGCACCTACTATAAAATTCGGAATCGCCGACGGAATCATAACCCGGGTAAAGATTTGCCTCTCTGAAGCGCCTAAACTAAGGGCTGATCGAATGAGTGTAGACGGCACGGATTTAAAACCGTCAACCGTATAAACAAGTACAGGAACGAATGTTGTCCAAGCAATGAGGAGTACCTTAGGAAACTCTCCAATACCGAACCAGATGATGAATAGCGGCAGCAAAGCCAAGGCTGGAATCGGGCTTACGAGATTGAGGATTGGCGACATCCATCGTTCAAACGTTCGAAATTTACTCATTAACACTCCGAACAATACGGCGAATAAGCAGCCTATGACGAATCCTAAAGCTATACGAATAGAACTGGAAACTAAACTTTCTAACACAATCCCCGTCTTCGCCAATGCCCAGGCATCCGACACAATCAGGGATGGTGGAGGCAGGAATATTGGATTAAACCAAGCAAATCTCTCATTCAGTTGAGAAAATAGTTCCCAGAGGACGAAGAAGGTAACGAACGGCATGATATTCCAACTCTGCACAACACTTTCTTTGAACCTTTTGCGCTTCTTTGGCTGCTCGACATACTTAGTCTCAGTTGGAAGCAAATCACTGTCAGCAACGACCGTTACCGATGTTTTACTCATCCGATTGCCTCCTCTGTTTCATCTTCCATCAGAATTCGCTCAATGCTGCTCATCACTTCACTAAATCCAGGGGATTCAAACGTTCTGGGATGCTCAATTTGGATGGAAAACGTTTCTGCTATTTCGCCATCCTTCATCACAACAACCCGATCAGCTAAATAGACCGCTTCGCTAATACTGTGTGTAACGAATAGGATAGTCGGCCTTAGCTTCGCACATATGCGTCTAAGTTCTCTACGCATCATGTCCCTGGTCAAAATATCGAGAGCACCGAACGGTTCATCCATCAACAATATGTCCGGTGAGCTCGCAAGTGCTCTAGCAATTCCCACTCTCTGCTTCATACCGCCAGACAATTCAGCTGGATAATGATTCGCATAAGCCTCAAGTCCAACCAGACTCAGGAATTCCTTGCCGATTTCTTTGGCTTTTGCCTTGGACACGCCTTGTACTTCAGGCCCAAATGAAATATTTTCGAGAACGTTGTACCAAGGGAACAAAGCATGATCCTGAAAGACCATTCCCCTTGATTTCGATGGGCCTTTAATCATCTCACCATCGACCTTTATTTCACCTTCATCAGGGAGTAAATATCCGGCCACCATATTCAAAAGTGTTGATTTACCGCAGCCGCTATGCCCTAAGATGCAAATAAATTCATGAGAATACACCGTCAAGTCAACTTGTTTAAGCACGACTCGATCTCCAAAGCTCTTCCCCACTTGCTTCGCCGTTAATTTCATTCCCTCGCCCCTTCCGTAGTTCTCAACTTTGTTCGAAGCTTTCACATGTTGTATGCAATTAGCATTCAACATCACACACAAGATTGTATACAATCTACCGTAAAAAAAATGGACTCCGCTCCTTTATCTTTTGACAGCTGCATAACTTCTGGACTTGAAAATATCAGTAAGTGAATGCGGCTTCGTACTATGTTCTTCGAAATCCAAAGATGCTTCAATCTCGCTTAAATGTTCAACCATCAATCGTTCACCTAAATCCGCATCCCCTAGCTTAATGGCCGCTAAAATTTGCTCATGATCATGGCAATACCTATTTTTCTTCATCCCATAAAAGGCGATAATCACGTAAGTAAGAGCAACCAATTCTTCCAAATAACGATAGTAATAATAATTGCTCGCTAACTCAGCAATGCGGAGATGGAAATCACCCGTAATTCTTAGGGCTCCTAGTAGATCACCCTGCTGATGTGCTTCATGCTCATCATCCAGCATTATTTTTAATTGTTGAAACTGATCATCTGTCAACGTACCGCATACTTTGCGGATCGCCGCCGCTTCAATCACTCTGCGCATTTCAAACACTTCTTTAGCCTCATGTGTGGATGGGCAAGCAACGAAAGTTCCTTTGTAAGGAATGACAGTTACCAACTTCTCACTCGCCAGTCGGCGGAGTACATTGCGCACAGGAGTGCGGCTCACTCCAAAAGACTCTGCCAGCACCTCTTCGACTAACTGCATATTGGGACGAAGCTTTTGTTCGATAATGGCATCCTTAATCGCGGTATACATGTCTAATTCATTCGCCTGTAACATAAGGACCTGTTCTCCAATCCCATGATGAATTGTTTAATTCACCATGATCGTAATGAAAATTAGATTTCATGTCAATATACATAACACACAAAACACTATCTTTTAGGATTCAATACAATATATCACTTTTGTTTTGTTTTTAATGATAAATAATGGCTGTTTGAACTTGCATTTTATATTTATTGTTCATATTGTGTTATATTACCTAACATACAACTAAGTTGGTAAATGAGTTAAGAAGTTGTTTACGGCAGCAATTGCCACAGAATCCAAATTAAAATCTCCAATTATAAGCTGGGTTATGATAATCTAATTACAAAAGAAGCTTTATCTGAAGCCCAAACAAGAGGAGCTGATCGCATGAGTACCAAACCGACTATTGCTGCGATTACTGTGCCATTTGATCTTGGAGCAGGTCGACGCGGAGCCAGCAAAGGACCGAAAGCCATTTTGCAAGCAGGTTTAATTCGAGGTCTACAGCAAATGGATATCACAGTCGATCATATTGCTGATATCCGTCTGCCGGACGATAAAGCGACTCCCTTGGCAGCTGAAGTTGATCAAACGAACCTCAAGTATTTGGCGGAGGTTATCGAAGTAAATACACTTCTGGCTAAGCAAGTCTCTCAGGTCGTGGAACAAGGACGTTTTCCTCTCGTCATTGGCGGCGATCATAGCATAGCTATCGGGACGTTAGCTGGGTTATCCGGCCATTATCAAAACTTGGGCGTCATTTGGATCGATGCTCATTCCGACCTAAATTCAGCCGATACAAGTCCATCCGGTAATATTCATGGGATGTCATTGGCCGTCAGTCTAGGGATGGGGCATCCCTTATTAACCAACATTATGGGCAGCCATGATAAAGTGAAAGCGGAGAATATCGTCCTTATTGCAGCTAGATCTCTCGATGAAGGCGAGAAGAAACTCATTCGCTCTTTGGGAATCAAATGCTATACCATGTATGATATAGATCGCAAAGGAATGGCTTACATTATGCAAGATGCCATTGACTATATAAGCAGTAAAACAGACGGCGTGCATGTTAGTTTTGACGTCGATTCTCTGGATCCGATTGAAGCACCTGGAACAGGCACGATTGTAAAAGGTGGACTTCATTACCGCGAAGCTCACTTAGCTGTTGAGATGCTGCATGAAGCAGGGATTGTAACATCAGCCGAATTTGTTGAGGTGAATCCTCTACTCGACGACAACAACAAAACATCACAATTAGCCGTCGGCTTAATTAGCTCCTTGTTGGGCAAGCAGATTCTGTAGCTTGAAACCATTGACAGACAATTTCGCGAGGCTCACCACATATCGAATGTACAAAACCCGTTACTCTCCGCCAAGCTGCGAGGATAACGGGTTATTTGCTTGTTACAGTTAGGAAATAAATGTAAGATATAGACATAATCTTGGGTAGGGCGGCATCACTCACTGCCAAATACATAGACCAAGTGTGGAGCTACAATGAAAACCTTGAATCACTGGTACCTGCATCTCTTTCTGATCTTGCTCTCGCTTTCCACAATTGGGGTCTACTTTTTGTTCAAAAACCAAACCTACTTTGAATTTCTAATTTGGAACTTATTCCTTGCTTGGATTCCTTATATCCTTGCTGCAGCAGCCTATTTTATACACACTCGAAAATCTACGATCTTGCAAAAGTTCATTTTAATCATGGTCGGTTCAGCCTGGTTGTTATTCCTGCCCAACTCTCCATATGTCCTTACAGATTTCATTCATTTAACGATTTTGAAAGACTCTTATGTACAAAAGGGAACGCTCTCCTTTACCTATTGGTATGATTTTTTCATCATCTTCTTATTTGCATGGAACGGTCTATTGCTAGGATGCAGCTCCATGTACATCATTCAAAAGATATGGAAAGAGCGATTCAATCACTTTGTTTCTTGGCTGATCATCGCATTGACCGCATTTCTATGCGGGTACGGCATACTTTTGGGAAGAGAATATCGCCTAAACAGCTGGGATGCTTTACACACGAATAGAATACTGGAAATCCTGCGAGAAACTTTGCATCAAGAAGCTTTCGTTTTCTGCATATTAGTCGGATTTGTTATCATGACGGTTTACGTAACCTTTTATGTACTTGTAAATGCTATAAGCGGCTCAAAACATTCAAGTCCTTACACAAACGAAAAAACCAGGAGATGATTGCTATAACAACCATTAAAGGTGTCACGCCCATTTTTAGAATGTTCGACGAGAAGAAGGCAAAGGAATTCTACATCGATTATTTGGGTTTTTCGTTAGAGTGGGAGCATCGCTTTGAGAGTGATATGCCGCTATACATGGAGGTCCGTTTAGGCGAATGTAAATTGCACCTATCTGAGCATTATGGGGATTGCAGCCCGGGTGCAGCGGTTCGGATAGAAATCGTGGATTTAGTAGCCTTTCATACTAGCTTGATAAATAAAAAATATACCTATTCTCGCCCCGGCATAGAAATGAGCCCATGGCAGACCAAAGAAGTCTGCGTCACGGATCCGTTCGGGAATAAGCTGACCTTTTATGAGAGTCATATTTAGTCCACTTTCACCAAAAAAAGAAACAGCCGCAGCCTCGGACGAGAAAATAAAGTCATAGACTACCGTTGTTATATTGAGCTATCGTTCTGCGTTAACTCAACCTTATCCATTCATTGATTTGACCAAACTACTAGTCCGAAAAGGCCTGGGCATAAAAACTTTCCGGACCTACTCGTGTGCCTCCAACAGAGGAAAACACGCCAAGCGTATAAACAAGCTCGTTAGAAGATGGATAAGGCACGTTATAATCAGATATAGTTATATTAAGGATTTTCAAACCGGTATCCGTTGGGAGTAATGGAATAAAAACATCACCGACTAACGCTGATGCGTCTAACGTTGTGCCACGTACAACAGCGATAACTATAACCGAACCTTCGGGCGGTGGTTCGCCTGGCAGGTTAATAGCCGCGATACCGCTAAAAGTCACTCTGATTACGCCAGCCGCTCCAGTAACATTAAGTCCGACAACCCCTATCGCAGTCGGTGTTGCAGGAAGCAGTGCGATGTCAATGGATCCACCGCTGCTGGCATTTTGGGAAGTTCGTGTATCAAGAAACTGGGACATACTATCACCTCCATATTCATGTGATAGTATATTCTATCTTGTCTAATAGGGTGTGGGTTGTCCAATCAGGAGTATAGTTTCACTTCTTCCTCATTTATGAAATCCAAAAATAACGCCCCCAACTCATCAAGCGATGGGTCGGGGGCGTTATTTTAATGTGCAGGCTTTAGCCAACAGTCGTAGACTGAGAAGCTTCCTTCACCCAGCTTTAATCGGCAGGCTGCAGCAATCTTTCACCAGCGATGCCCGGCGTAGTCATCTGAATTGGATTGAGGATTTCTTCAATCTCTTCAGTTGTAAGCAGCCCACGCTCTAGGATGAGCTCTTTGAGCGTCATGCCAGTGCGCACAGCTTCTTTCACTAATTGCGCGGCGACTTCGTAGCCAAGATGCGGGTTCAAAGCTGTGACAATGCCAAAGCTTTGCTCAACGTATGTCTTGCAGCGCTCGCGGTCGGCTTCCAAGCCCTCAATCGCAAAACGTTCGAACACGTCGGCCGCGTTCCGCAGTATTTTCAGCGATTGTAGAAGGTTAAACGCAAGTACGGGACCCATTACGTTAAGTTCGAATTGACCTGCTTCGCAGGCCAAGCAGATGGTGTGATCGTTGCCAATGACTTGGAACGCCACCTGATTCACAACCTCTGGCATAACAGGGTTTACTTTACCCGGCATTATGGAAGATCCTGGTTGTCTAGGCGGCAGTTTCAGCTCCCCTAATCCTACGCGAGGACCTGAAGCCATTAATCGGATATCATTGCATATTTTCGAAAGGTTAACGGCGCATACTTTCAAGGAAGCGGATAGCTCCGTGTAGGCATCCATATTTTGGGTACCATCGACCAAATGCTCGGCTAGTTCAATGGGGATTCCCACCTGTCCTTTTAGATGAAACATAACGCGTTCCACATACTCAGGCTTTGCGTTAAGACCTGTTCCTACAGCAGTAGCCCCCATATTAACGGTCAAAAGCCCCTTAGAAGCATGGCGAATACGGTTGATATCGCGCTGGATGACACGTGCATAAGCGCCGAATTCTTGGCCCATACGAATAGGAACTGCATCCTGGAGATGCGTTCGCCCCATTTTAATGACATCATCAAATTCCGTTTCCTTACGGGCAAAAGCACTCTGGAGTGAAGTCATAGTCTCTGTCAACTGCTCAGATAAACGGTAAGCGGCAATTTTGATGGCGGTAGGGATAACGTCGTTTGTGGATTGCGACATATTGACATGATTGTTCGGATTACAATGGAAATAATTGCCCTTTTCCTCGCCAAGCAGCTCCAACGTCCGGTTAGCAAGCACTTCGTTCATGTTCATATTGATGGAGGTTCCCGCTCCGCCTTGAATAGAATCAACAATAAACTCCTCAAGGAGCTGACCTTGTCGCACTTCTTCGGCTGCTTTGACTAATTGTTCGCCGATTTTTTTAGGGAGCATATGTGTTTCCATATTCGCTATTGCAGCTGCCCTTTTCACTTCTGCCAAAGCTGTGATGAGCTCTGCATGAATTTTAACACCCGTAATCGGGAAATTCTCTAATGCACGCATCGTTTGAATGCCGTAATAAGCTTGGGATGGAACTTGTTTTTCACCAATAAAGTCTTTTTCAATGCGATGAGTCATCGTAGACACCATTCCTTTTTTCTACAAAGTATATTGCTCGACGTTGCGAAGTAGGTGTTCCGAAATTCCTTCTAACTCTCTGCCTCTAGAACAATTGAATGCCATGCATGGCATTCATTAGCGCTCATCTGAAGAATTCGCGACCGCTTTCAAGAATCCTGCAAATATCTGACACGTTCTGTAATAAATTTTTGACCAATGATCAATTTGCCCACTTCTAATAATATTTCCTATTTTAACAATTCAAGTCTTCTCCTACTCTCAAACAGACAATAGGATTTGGATATAATGATTGAACTTGGCCAATTTCGTGAAGACTTGTATCACTGTCTACAGCTATGTATTTATATATGCTAGGAGCAGCACAAACGCATAGTGGATTTACCTCATAGGATTAATATTGCAACGTTCCTGAGTTGAAGAATACAATGGATTAAACAAGCTCGCTATGTGAGACAATTAGAAAGATACAGTGAATGCCGGCGAGTTTGGCTTACAAGCTGCACGTCAGGGAGGAATACTTATGGATACGAAGAGTGCGATGATTATTGAAAAAACGGAAAAATACGGGGCACGCAATTACCATCCGCTGCCTATCGTGATATCGAAAGCGGAAGGCGTATGGGTCGAGGATCCAGAAGGCAACCGCTACATGGATATGCTTAGTGCTTACTCCGCCTTAAATCAAGGACATCGTCATCCGCACATTCTGAGAGCGCTTCATGAGCAAGCCGAGAAGGTTACGCTGACATCTAGAGCTTTCCATAGCGAAACGTTAGGTTCATTTTATGAAAAATTAGCGAATTACACCGGTAAGCCGATGATTTTACCGATGAATACTGGGGCAGAAGCGGTCGAAACCGCTGTAAAGGCTATTCGTCGTTGGGGCTACGAAGTGAAAGGAATCCCCGCCGATCAAGCGGAAATTATCGTTTGTGAAGGAAATTTCCACGGTCGGACGGTGACGATCACTTCCTTCTCATCGTCGCCGGAATATCAACGCGGCTTCGGGCCTTTTACGCCTGGGTTCCGCATTATTCCCTACGGGGATGCGGCGGCACTGCGTGAGGCCATCGGGCCGAACACAGCGGGATTCCTATGCGAGCCTATTCAAGGCGAAGCTGGTATTGTGATTCCGCAGGCCGGTTACCTGCGGGAATGTTATGAGCTATGTCGGGCGAATAAAGTATTGTTCGTCGCGGACGAAATCCAGACGGGATTCGGCCGTACGGGTCGCCGCTTCGCCTGCGACTGGGAAGGCGTAACGCCGAACCTGTACATTATGGGCAAAGCCCTCGGCGGCGGCGTGTTCCCGATCTCGGCGGTCGCCGGTGATCGAGAGGTTCTTGATGTTTTCGAGCCGGGCTCCCACGGCTCGACGTTCGGGGGTAATCCGCTCGGCTGCGCCGTCGCGATCGCGGCGCTGGAGGTCACCCTTAACGAGCGGCTCGCAGAGCGCTCGGATGAGCTTGGCGCTTATTTCCTGAAGCGGCTTCAGGAAATTCAATCTCCGCAGATTACGGAGATTCGCGGCCGGGGGCTGTTCATTGGCATTGACCTTAAGGTTCCAGCGCGTCCATTCTGTGAAGAGCTGAAAGCGAAGGGTCTGCTGTGCAAGGAGACACATGAGCACATTATTCGTTTGGCTCCGCCTCTTACGATTACAAAGGAAGAGCTCGATTGGGCTTG
Organism: Paenibacillus sp. J31P190; assembly: GCF_059692075.1. Taxonomy (NCBI): domain Bacteria; kingdom Bacillati; phylum Bacillota; class Bacilli; order Caryophanales; family Paenibacillaceae; genus Paenibacillus; species Paenibacillus sp. J31P190. Next base: position 363,913 of record NZ_JCAUAS010000003.1, read on the forward strand.
GCAGCAGGTAAATGACGTGCTGAATGAAGCTTAGCGCTCAAATGGAATAAGCCCTCTAGCTTTAGTTAAGCTGGAGGGCTTTTTTAAAATTTGTTTTAAGAATGTTTTTCATCGTTAGCGTTCCACTTTCGCGCACCTTTGCAACTTTAACGATGTAAAACATCGTTATAGCCCCCCAACTATTCTACTCTATCTATTCTTTCACAAAAACAAGTGTCCCAAATCGGTGCGGCATATGGAAATCGACTTTACCTGTGGGTGACCAAGCCCAATAATGCCGATTCCCTTCTTGATCATCATCAATTCTGTATACATTCCAACGCCACTCAACACCATGATGGGGTGTAAAGTTTTCCTCCCGCTCCCAGTCCAAGTTAGCAAAAGGAATCTGCAGATCGTAAGTCCTCCACCCATCGGCCCCATCCAAAACTTGAGTATGCATTCCCTTCGCATCCCATGCAACATCAACCTCTTTATCTCCACCGTTATAATGGATCAAAGCATCGAATACGACGTTTCGCGGACTCACTTCGAACTCGTAATATACTGCTCCGGTCCCGCTTTTATCAATAAACACCTCAACCACATCTTCCAAATAAATAGGATCATCTCGCCGCTCCATCGTTGCCACGACATGATCATCCTCACATTCGAATCGTATGTGCAAGGCATCAGCTGTCCAACATGCGCGAAAGCGAGTCTTAAGCCGCGGCTTCTCTCCCGTTACAACTTCCCTTAAATAAGGGGTCTCAACCTCAATATCTTCCCACTTCAATTTTCCGTTCTCTGCATCTACATAGCGACATTCATATCTCATTCGTTCTGTCATCCTCGCTCCCTACTTACTCTTGTACACAATATTAATATCATATTCGTTATCTAGAAAGCTAGAAATTTGATCCCGAGATTCCGACTTCACGTCCTTTAACCAGGAAGCGTCAAACTTCTCGATGACTTCTATTCTTAAATTTTCGTATTTTGTCTTCGCTTTTTCAATCCTAGACACACGATTCTGTGTAAATAGGAACAATGATATACAAGCCAGAAGCGAACCTGATAGAAGCTTATTAGAAATAAGCAAATCGAGGATGGCTAATGCATTGCCGCCTGAAACCAATATGATCTTTCGATAGAAAGAGATAATGAAATAGAGAATCAGGCCACCTGTCAGAATGGCGAATAAAGGTTGCGTATCTTTGAGCTTGTCCCATTCCTGCTTCCTATCCCGAAGTTTGTAAAGTATCTTGGTCGCATCGTCACTTAGATTAAGTTCAGGCCATTGCATTAGGCACACTCCCCCTCTCTACCATCTTATGCTTGGACACTGCCATTCTTTCCAAAAAAAAAGACCAAGAGCATCTCTCTTCACGCTAGGGCGAAGATGCTACTGGTCTTTTGAATTTTACTAGAATCGTTTTTTACCAACCAAAAACTTTTTATTTCCTTTTTTGGCTGTCACAGGCACATGCTTATAACTGCGAACCATCGGATTTTTACATAATGGACAAGTTGGTAAAGCTTCCGTAACGAATTCTTTGCGAACCCATGCTTTACAATCTGTCTCTTTACATTTCCAAATTTCTATCTGTTCGACTTCTGGCTTTTGATCTTCGGTCACGGTACTCGTTGGTGTAGACATTCAGTTATGTGCTCCCTGCTTCGTAGATTAGACTACTTATTATTATACAGATCAGATCGAATATCAAGTCTTTCCCGTGTTCAAAATTATTTACCAGTGGTAGAATGGATAAGGCGGTTACAATTTAGACACAGAATACAAAGGCAGGAATATAAATGACAAATTTACTTCGTGAATGGAAGTCACAATTTCAGGGATACAGCCGAAATATTATGCTCTTCTTTTGGTTTAATTTTGTATGGAACTTAGGTTTAGGTATGTTTGGTCTCGTCTATAACCTTTATGTCAGAAGTCTCGGCTATGACCAAACGACTGTTGGCAGCATGGTTGGAATGGCATCACTGGCAGCGGCCATTATTCTCATTCCTGCGGGTTTAATGAATGATCGCTTCGGACCTAAGCGCGTCATTACATTTGGTCTCATTTTTACCATTGTAACTTTGACGGCTCGTTCTCTTATTGAAGTCAAAGAGGGTATGCTCATCTCGTCATTCTTAGGCGGTATGGCTCTTGCTGTTGTTTCTGCAACCATTCTACCGTTTATGGCCAACAACTCTACCCCACAGCAGCGCGTTCACCTATTCAGCTTTAATATGGCTCTTGTTATGCTAGCGAATGTAGTTGGTATTGCACTGGGGGGCGTTCTTTGTGACTTTTTTCAATTCATTATAGGCTTAGACGAAATTCGAAGCTTAAGATTTACTTTATTAATTGGAGTTGGTATCGCAGCACTTGGTTTTATACCTATGGCTTTATTTGAGAAAAGTGAGCAAGAAATACAGCCGCGTGGCGAATCATTAAATTGGAAACAAGTGTGGAGTGTACATAAGCCATCCTTACAGGTTATTGGTATTTTTTGTTTATTAGGCTTGTTGTCATCCATGGGCGGGGGCATGATTGTCCCTTATTTAAATGTGTATTTTGAAGATCGCTTTGACGCTTCGAAATCTGCAATTGGTATCGTTGTAGCTTTAGGTCAAGCCGCAACAGCGGTTGCTTTTCTCATTGGACCCATGATTGTAAAGAGATTCGGAGAGGTTAAATCTGTCGTCTACCTGCAGTTATGTTCAATCCCATTTCTCCTCCTGACCGCTTTTTCTGCTAACTTTTACTTATCATCGGGTGGGTACTTGTTCCGGCAAGCCTTAATGAACGCCGCTAATCCTTTTTATAATTCGATCAAAATGAGTTACGTCAACCGATCGCTCCGGGGTTTAGCATCCAGTTCAGGAGAAGCCGTTTTTCATCTAGGTTGGTTCCTTGCTTCACCAGTAAGTACGGGCCTTGTTTTCCGCTATGGCTCTTACTACGGCTACGCGTATGCTTTCTGCATCACAGCTGTAGTCTATACAGTAATCTCCTATTTATTCTACTTCTTTTTCGGGAAAAATCGGTTTAAACCCGTTGAGGAATCTGCATAAAAAATTGGTTCTTTCTGTCGTTGACTTGAACGATGGAAAGGAAATACAATACATGAGAGCGCATTCAATTCAATATCCTAGTGCTCCTTATCGATGATCGATTGTGAGGGGATGAATTTGCTTATGCGGAATAAAATCTTCTTTAATGGACAAAGTATTGTCTTAACCTGGATGATTTCCTATATCGTCATTCTACTTTTACCCGTGGCAATCGGCTTATTATTGTATATGGAATCCAGCAAAACACTGAAGGAAGAAATTCAGCAAGCCAATGATTCTCTTTTAAAACAAGTTCGGGAAATTATGGACAATCAGTTTAAAACCATGGAGCAGCTGAACTTCGAGATTACGTGGAATGTAAGCGTCCAGGAGCTGCTTTATTCGAATAAGTATGAGGCATTTCCCAAAGAATATCGATATGATGCTTATCAAATTTCACGTATCCTTTCCATGTACAAAACCTCCTACCCGCTGATTGATTCTTTCTATATTTATTTGAATAAAGATCAATCCACTATTCTTCCTACCACCGTTAGAACAAATAGCTTTGCCTATGAAACTTTACATATGAGCGATGAATTCTCGTTCTCTGCTTGGCAAGCTATTGTGACTCGAAGCAATTTCAAAGGCTTTATTCCCATGTACCGAATTGGCGACGATAATAAGCTGCGAAAAACGGTAGCCTACATCAGCACATACCCCGAAGAGCATAATAAACCGCTAGCTACCAATGTCATTATGGTTGATCAATCTCGTATTATCGGCGCCATTCAAAATATGGAAATTTTCAACAAAGGTCACGTACTCATCCTTAATAATGAAAATCAAATTTTGGCATCCAACTCCACAGATTCGCTTCCAACTGATTTTCCTTTTGATCAATTAGAGAGCTCGTCCAACTTCTTTTATACCGACTCTAGTGGCGAGAAATATGAAGTTTTCAACATTCAGTCACCACGTTCCAAACTAAAATATGTGTCTATGATGCCCAGCACCATGTATTGGAAAAAAGCCGCTCACATCCGTAACCTGACTTATACAAGCATGGCAATCAGTTTGCTTGGCGGGGGTATTCTAACCTACGTATTTCTAAGAAGAAATTACAACCCAGTACGTCGCTTGGTTCATGCATTTTCCAAAAAACAAACCTTACAATCTAGTAAACGCTACAATGAATTTCATTTCCTCCAAGAAGCCGTGGACAGTACGTTGATCGAAATTGCCAATTTCAAAAGTAAAATGGAGCAGCAGCGGCACATTGTCCGCTCTCACTTTATCGAAAAGCTGTTAAAAGGAAAACTGGACAGCCAGCTTCCGATCGATGAGGCCTTAACGACCTTTGAAATGAAGCTGGACCGGCAGGATTTTGCCGTTATGCTATTTGTTGTCGATAAGAGTACACCCTTCTTTGAGCGGATTAACCATACGCCTGAAGGGGATAAATGGAAGCTTCTTCAATTTATTATTATGAATGTCGTGGAGGAACTAATATCGGAACGGCACCGCGGCTATGCATCTGAGATTGATGATACCCTCGCCTGTTTAGTCAATTTAACTACGGAAGATGGAAATAGCTCCAAGCTGGAGTTACTTAGAATTGCAGACAAAGCGCAAACTTTCCTCTCTTCCACCTACGACATTAACTTAACAATTTCAATAAGCAGTATCCATGATCGTATCGCTAATGTACCGCAAGCTTTCTTAGAAGCTCTAGATTCCATGGCCTTCAAGCTTGTTATGGGTGGACCGGAGATTCTATCGTATGACGATTTGCAATCAAATACCACTTGCGAGTCTAATACCGGCTATTATTATCCAACGCAGATTGAGCAGCAATTCATGTATGCCGTTAAGCTGGGGGAGCTTGAAGAAGCACAGATGATTCTTACGGAGATTATGAATAAAAACTTTGATAATCCTGGCATTTCAATCTCCTTAATGAAGTGCCTCATGCTCAACCTGGTAACCACCATGATGAAAAGCCTTAGCGAAACCGGAGATATCCAGGAAAGCTTCTTTATACGCAACCCCAAACTGCTCGACCGCCTTCTATGCAGCAAAACCGTTCAAGACATGCAGGTCCAGCTCAGTGATATGCTCGAGCAAGTGTGTGCCTATACATCAGCCAAACGGCAGCATACGATTTCACTTACACGACAGAAAGCACTGGAGCAATTGGTAAATGAAGTGACAGACTACATCGAACATAATTACACAGATGCCAATCTGAATGTCACGATGATTGGCAGTCATTTTAACCGCAAAGCCACCTACCTCTCGAAGCTATTCAAGGATTATGTAGGAGAGGGGCTGCTCGATCGCATTAATAAGGTCAGAATCGAGAAATCCAAGCAGCTGCTGGGGCGGCAAGAACAGTCGGTCGGCGATGCGGCATACGGGGTGGGCTTCAATGATATTAATGCTTTTATTCGTGTTTTCAAAAAGGTGGAGGGCATCACACCGGGGAAATACAAAGAGCTGATTGAAAAATAAATGAGCTAAGGCAATAACGCACACATTTAAATTGGGATAGCCGCTGGGCTGTCCCTTCTTTAACATAGTGAAAGCTGTACAGCTTACAACCAAGTTCGCTGGTTTGTTCTTACTAAACTGCTAATGGTTTAGTTGAAGAGAGTAGGGTTCATCCATCCGGAACAATCACCAGGCTTTCCCCGAAGACAACGTGAGCCTATTTATTCTTTTGCAACTTACTGCCGTACAACAAGTAATATTGGCTAAATTGATGAAGCAATTGGATATTTTGAAGAGTCTACGCACAGAATTCGAGAACCAATTGGATATTTTGCAGATAGTTAAATTGGAAGCGCTATCATATAGTTAGGATAGACATACAGCTACTCACCTCACACAATTTTAAAAACGGTTTTCCAGGGAAGCTCCGTGTAGCTTCGATACCAGTTTTCTAAATTCGGCAATGCCTACACGGCCAGTTTTTCTGGTGAAAAACTCAGTAATGCTTTCGATGCCAGTTTTTCTGGCGAAAAACGCTTAGGAGGTCAACCTATGAAAAAGAACAGAAAAAAAATGTTCACCATGCTGGTTGCAACATCATTGATGGGGAGCTTAGTCGTCGCATGCTCATCCAACACCCCGACTACAGTCAACAGCGCTAGTCCCAAAGCAACTGCCGGTGGAACGACCGCTCCTAGTACTGGTGCTGTCACTTATCCGCTAAAAGCGGACAAAACATTGACCTACTGGGGCGAGCTTCCCGGTAACCTAACGGGTGTAAAAGCAGCGCATGCAGATGTTCCCTTCTTCCAAGATTGGCAGAAGAAAACCGGCGTTCCATTGAAATTCCTAGCACCGCCTACGAACCAGGGCGCTCAGGCGTTGAATGTTATGTTAGCATCAGGTGATCTGCCCGATATGATTGAGTTTGATTGGCAGGGAGCATTCCCTGGCGGACCTGAAAAAGCGATCAAAGACGGTTACATTTTGAAACTAAACGATACGATTGATAAATTTGCTCCAAATTTAAAAAAATTCCTCAAAGAGCATCCGGATGTTGATAAACAAGTAAAAACCGATAATGGCAGCTATTATTCCTTCCCTTTTATCCGCGGCGATGATTATCTGCGTGTGTACCAAGGTCCTATCATTCGGAAAGATTGGCTTGAAGATCTAGGTCTGCCTGTTCCTCAAACCATTGATGAATGGTACACAACACTTAAAGCCTTTAAGGAGAAAAAAGGCGCTACAGCCGCATTCTCTGTCGTAAGTGTTCCCAGACCTTTTAACGAGCTAGGAAACGGCGCTTTCGCCGGTGCCTTCGGTGTGACACGTGATTTCTACATCGATAATGGAACAATTAAATTTGGTCCAGCTGAGAAAGGCTACAAAGACTTCCTGGCTACCTTCCACAAATGGTATGAAGAAGGACTTATCGATAAAAACTTCGCAACAGCGGATGGCAAAGCCTTAGATGCCAACATGGCCTCCGGCGCAACAGGTGTTACCGTACAAAATGCGGGTGGCGGTATCGGTAAATGGCAGCCGCTAATTACAGCTAAAGATGCTAAAGGCGTTCTCATCGGGGCTCCATATCCGGTTCTCAAAAAAGGCGACATCGCGATGTATGGTCAGAAGGATCCAGCGAATTCGCCTGGAGGTATGGTTGCTATTACAGCTTCTTCCAAAAATATTGAAACCGCAGCAAAGCTTCTTGATTATGGTTACTCTGAAGATGGCCATAATTATTTCAACTTTGGAACCGAAGGCGTTTCGTATAAAATGGAAAACGGCTACCCGAAATATACGGACCTTCTCATGAAAAATCCGGATAAATTGGCTCCGGCACAAGCTCTGTCACTGTACATTCGTGGTAACTATAATGGTCCTTTCGTTCAGGATAAACGCTATATCGAGCAATATCTGGCTTTGCAAACACAACGCGATGCTGTTACCACTTGGCAAAAAACGGATGTTGATAAACACAAATTGCCTCCTATTACAGCTACACCGGAAGAAAGCACAGAGCTTGCCAAAATCATGACTGACCTCAATACACTAGTCGATGAAATGACGCTCAAAATTATTTTAGGAACAGAGCCAGTGGATAGCTTTGATAAATACATGGAAAAATTCAAATCCGTTAAGCTAAGCCGTGCTCTCGAAATTAAAAAGGCATCCTTAGATCGTTATAACAAAAGGTAGATGACAGCCAGGGGGAGGGCAGCGGCTCTCCCCACTTTACTAGAATCTCACGGCGAAAGGAGAGATATCATGCGTAAAGCAGGGGAAGCAACCTTCCAAATACGCTTCAAGCGCGATTTTCTGCTGAATAAATATTTATACCTGATGATGGTTCCCGTTCTGGCTTACTATATTATCTTCCATTATGCGCCGATGTATGGAGCCTTGATTGCGTTTAAAGAGTATACCCCTAATAAAGGCATTCTGGGTAGTAGCTGGGTTGGCTTCCAACACTTTAATGATTTCTTCAGCAGCTATTATTTCTGGCGAATTCTCAAGAATACTGTTATTATTTCCCTTTACTCGCTATGTTTTGAATTCCCAGCTCCGATTATTTTGGCGATTCTTATTAATGAGCTTACGAATAAAAAGTTTCAACGCTTCGTTCAGACGGTCACCTACATGCCGTATTTTATTTCACTCATCGTTATTGTCGGGATGATCAAAGATTTTACAAATAACGGCGGTTTAATTAATAACTTTCTGACTTACTTTGGCTTCAATGATACGGCAATGCTGCAGAAACCCGAATTGTTCCGAACGATCTATATTTTATCAGAAATATGGCAAAAAATCGGATGGGAATCCATTATTTATCTAGCCGCACTCATGGGCATTGACCAGGAGCAATACGAAGCGGCGAAAATGGACGGAGCCAACAGAATCAAGCAAATTTGGCATATTACCTTACCGGGCATTCTACCAACTATTGCGATCATGTTCATTCTACGCATGGGGAATTTATTGAACGTAGGCTTTGAGAAAATCATTTTGCTCTATAACCCCAGCACCTACGATACGGCGGACGTTATCTCTTCTTTCGTTTATCGCAAAGGGCTCATAGAGTTTGGTTGGAGCTACAGCTCAGCGGTTGGTTTATTCAACTCTGTGATTAATCTAGCCTTACTCATTGCAGCAAACAAAATAAGTAAAAAGATAAGTGAAAACAGCTTATGGTGATGGAGGTGGTGTTGAGATGAAAACGAGCTATTCGGACAGATTATTCGTCACGTTAATCCACATCTTGTTGCTTATGCTTGTTGTTGTTACCCTGTATCCTCTTCTTTATGTCACCTTTGCTTCGTTTAGCAACGCTGGTCAATTGATCACGCATAAAGGGTTCCTGTTTAAGCCTCTGGGCTTCAGTTTAGAAGCTTACAAAAGTGTTTTTCATAACCCTGCTATTCTAAAAGGCTATCAAAATACGTTGTTTATCCTTTTCTTCGGCGTCATTACAAACCTTATTGTTACTGCTCTAGGCGCTTATGTGCTCTCCCGTAAAAATGTGATGTGGAATCGTGTCTTCATCTTCGTTGTTGTATTAACGATGTTTTTCAGCGGTGGACTTATACCGCTCTATCTGGTTGTAAAAGGCGTTGGTTTAATTGACTCGCTTTGGGCGACCATTTTGCCCTTTGCCGTCAACACATTTAATCTGATCATCATGCGCACGGCCTTCATGGCAGTCCCAGAAAGCTTGGAGGAATCTGCTAAAATGGATGGGGCCAATCATTTCGTGATTCTTTTTCGTATCATCATCCCACTCTCCATGCCTGTCATTGCCGTGATGATCTTGTACTATGCCGTTGAGAAGTGGAACGGGTGGTTCTATGCCTCTATCTTCTTGAAGGATCGTGACCTCTACCCGCTCCAGCTCACTTTGCGAGAAATATTAATAGCGAATAATACCGATTCCATGTCATCAGGGGCTAATGCGGCCGAGCAATTTCAAATAGGGGAAACGATCAAATATGCAACTATCATGATAGCCTCGGTGCCTATTCTAATCTTGTATCCCTTCGTGCAAAAGTATTTCGTCAAAGGCGTCATGATTGGCGCTGTCAAAGGGTAAAACAAAACGCCGTTCGCCTCTTAAATGAGGTGACGGCGATTTCTTTTATTCTAGACCGGCAGCTGCGGCTGTGTTGGGAAGCCATGAGGTCCTTGCCGATGCGTTGCTCTTTTTCTTCTTTTATACATCCATAGACCGGCAAGTGCCGTTAAGACAATGGCGATGATTCCTTCCGGACTAGGCATAGCCAAATAACTAAATTCTGCTTGCACGAGTATGAACTTTTTCAGAATCAACGTATCAATGAAGGCATTTCCAGCCATGTGCATGAAGACGGCAGGCCAAACGCTTCGAGTCATCAGCAGAATCTCACCGTATAGAACCGCCATAACGATTACGCCAAGCATCATGCGAGGGATATAGGTGATCATGCTTTCCGTGGTATCCACGAATAGAAATAAATAAGGAAAATGCCATACGCCCCAAATTAACCCCACGGCAATATGAACGATAAAACGATGATAACCAAGCGAATATAGCTTTGGAGCCAAATAGCCCCTCCATGCTAATTCCTCAAAAATGTTTTTGATGAGGCTTGGTACAAGAGCTAAGCCGACTGCCGTTAAATAATGAGAAGACATCGGCGACACATCCGTCCACCCCAAGCTTGAACTGATTCCGACAATCACCATTGTCATTAAAGGAAAGAATAACAGGCTGAATACATAGAGAAATACGTTTCCTTTGACTCGAGGTTTGATGCCGAAATCTTTCCACCCGTCTCCCATCCAACAGCGCAAAATGACCATGATTAGGAGGGGAGACACAATCCAAATCAATTGCCCCAGACTCCCATTCTCATCCGTTCCAGCCTGCAAATCAACCAGTCGTCCGACCCAACCGCAGCATAACGCAACAAGCGAGAAAATAATCACGTTCCTCAGCGTCCTGTTATCTTTCATTTTCAAGATCCCAGCTCCTCTTTTATTTTCTGCGCATACTTCTCGTACCACGCCTTCAAGAATTCATAATAATCACTTCCGAACTCCAAAGTATCCAGCCTGCTTTTCACCTTCGGGTTGTTGAGAAGCTCTTGGTTTTTCCCGAGTTGTTCCCGATTCATTTGCTGAAACATCTTCAATGTGGACCGGACTGTTTCGATCTCATTCAAGTACGCTTCGATGAGTTCTAGTTTTCTGGAATCTTCGACGTAGTTGAAGAAGAACATTTTGACAAGTGCCGGATCCCTTGGTTTGTCTAAAGCAATCGGCTCACCAGCCCAACTTAGGAATTCCTTTTCTCCTTCTTCTGTGATCGAGTAAACCTTCTTGTTCCTCCCCCCCTGACGCACCTCCGTAAGATGAACATGCCCATTCTGAACGAGTTTCTTTAATGCTGGTTGTATGCTTCCTTGGCTGGAATTATAGAAAAATCCGGTGCTTGCCTCCATGCTTTTCTTAAGATCATAGGACGACTTATCCCCGTCCAGCAGCAAACCCAGAATGATTTTATCCTGCATGATGGACACCTCCTTTTATTTCTAACAGACATGTCTACTAGACATATATAAAATAGATATTATTCCCTTTTTTCGCTTCTGTCAACATAGTTACACTTTTAAACCCTACACCATCACACAAGCAAACAAGGGAACCCCTGAGGATTCCCTTGTATTCAATCATGTAAGCCAGATTACTTACGATCATTAATAGCTTTAATGATTTCTACAGGAATTTTCGGCTTTCTATCATAGGTTAGAAGGCCATTAATTTCCTGCTCAACGTCAGTTAACTGCGTGTAACAGTATCCCTGTACAACACCGGAGTTTAGCAGAGGACGTATGACAGCGCGCAGCTTTTTCTCATAATCCTCGTCATTATCCGCCCCGGAATATCCCCAACCTTCCCATTCGCTTTTCTTGTACGCAATACCGCCAAATTCGGTAACAAGAATCGGTTGTCCTTCGTAAGGGAAGCCTTCAACAAATAAGCGGCGATTCGCTGGCATCGCATGAACGGCTTTATCGCTAGAACTGTAGCGCTCTTCCAACACATCTTCACGCCACTCATAATCATGAATGGTGAACAGATCCGTTTTCACTAGCTCCCACCCATCGTTAGACACAACTGGACGCATCGGATCAAGCGATTTGGTCAAATGATACATGGTCAGCGCATGCTGCTGCTGCAATTTATCGATTTGAATATTAGGCACCCCCCAACTCTCATTCAAAGGAACCCAAGCAATAATGGAAGGATGGTTGTAATCGCGATCCATAGAAGCTATCCACTCATTCGTAAATCGACTCACATACTTCTCTGTATATTCGTACGCATTAGCCGCCTCACTCCAAACGACAAGTCCGAGCTTATCGCACCAGTAGAGAAATCTTGGATCCTCCAGCTTTTGATGTTTCCGCGCGCCGTTAAAGCCCATTGCCTTCGTTAACTCGACATCTTGCTTGATCGCTTCATCACTAGGCGGCGTCAAATTGCCATCTGGGAAATAACCCTGATCCAGAACCATTTTCAAAAAATAAGGGCGGTTGTTCAAGCATAATTTACCGTCTTCGATGGATACCTTACGCATGCCGAAATAACTCGTTACCACATCTACAGCTTGATTATCAACCAGCAGCGTGAACGTGACGTCATATAGATTTGGATGCTCCGGTGTCCACCAGGCACCAAGTCCATGATCGTTGAAATCATTCAGACGAATTTTTCTCGCCCCAGAGCTGCTTCTCATCCCATACGTATCTTCAGAAACGAGTTCTCCATTAAATGAAATCTCTACTTTCAGCTGTTGCTTGGCATTTGCGTCAGAACCCTGGATAAAGAATTGGAATTCCACTTGTTTCTCATCGATATCCGGGGTAATTTTCACTTTATCCAAGTAGCCGTCGGCAGATACCGCTTCCATCCATACGGTTTGCCAGATACCTGTTGTTCTAGTATAGAAAATACTTGCCGAATCCGTATGCCAATATTGCTTCCCTCTCGGCAGTGTAACATCTTTGCTATAATCAACTGCTTTGATAACCAGCTTGTTCGTTCCAGCCTGAAGCGCATCCGTGATGTCCGCATGGAAAGGGGTATGCCCGCCCTCGTGCTTAGCAACCAGCACCCCATTTACCCAAACCGAAGCTTCGTAATCCACCGCTCCAAAGTGAAGCAGAATCCGTTTATTCTGGAATGCTTCGGGCAGAGTTAGATCTCGGCGGTACCATACAACATCGTGAAACTCATTACTCCCGATGCCGCTCAATTTACTTTGAAAAGCGAATGGCACTTGAATGGTCTTGGATAACTTTCTATTCCCTAAATGCCACTTCTCTTTACTGCCCACACGATCATCATCAAATTCAAACTCCCATTCGCCATTCAGATTGATCCAGCTATCTCTTACAAATTGAGGTCTAGGATATTCAGCTCGTGGTTGGTTCGTCATCGTTCATCATTGCCTCCATATAATTAATTTAAAAGTTAACTAAATAACGTGAATAACTCTTAGATTATTATCTAATCAAGCTTCCACATTGTCAATATGCGTTATTCAATTAACTTTTAAGTTAATAAAAAAAAGAACACCTCTTCTCAGAGGTGATCTGTTCCTTTTTATTACATAGTTAATCGATGTATCCGGCAAATCCCTTTTTCATTAAATAGTCCATCTCAGCTTCCAAAATGCTATCTACCGCCAGTTCTGTCAATTTCACATCGGGTCTGCCCAGAATATGATCGATCAGTTCATCGCTATCAATATCAACTTCCCCTTTGGTATTTTCTTCTGCTTTGACAATAAAATCCTTCTCATACTTCAATACCAATTGAATTTGCTTAGGATCAGCCTTCGTTTTGTCTACGATGAATTGTAATAGCTCTTGTTCGTTTAATTGCTCCGTCATATGATGTCATCTCCTAATGGTTGTTTATGACTATTGTAGCACAAAACCTTATTGCAGAAGCCTGAGTATTAACTTGCTAAAAGGTTGAAAAACAAAAGTAATGAAATCTAAGGGGTTAGGCAACTTCATATGTAAACTTTGGGCAATACTTAGTACTGTACCTAATAATAATAAACAACAAACAATTACGAACTCTTTAACCTTCCTTTTCTTCAGAAGCGATGGAATTTCCAGTATCGCGATAACTGTAGTTATCGAAAGTATCGCAGCAATATTCCACATTTAGCTCATTCCTTTGTTTTTTGTACCAGTGAATCATTCACGGTGCCCACACGACGAATCTTCACTTTTGTATTCAAATGTACGGGTAAATCAAGAAATGTCTCCTTCCAGTTGCCTTTGTTTTTGTCCCAATATTTAGGATCCGCGCGATACATCGCTTCGCCAAAGCCGAAAATATCCACATCATATTTTTTAGCTTTTTGAATAGCGGAATCAACAATCTTTTCCACCTCTTTTCCCTCTATTTTCTCCAGTTCCTCTACACGTTTGGGATCCATAAGATCGATTTTGCATTGGACTTCGCCCACATTCTCCTCAAGGGAAATATCAACATCAATTTGCGGTTTGCCATTCTCCACTTTCCCTTTCATTTTCGACTTAGTTCGCACCACTTCTACTGCTAAAATACCGCCTTTTGGGCAAGTAATATGTCCGATTGTGCTTTTAACGTTGTTTAAAATGTAATTGTATCCTTTACTTTCTTGTTCATTAAGCCAGCCGACAAGCTTATCATTTTTAAAAATTGCTACACCTGAATATTGAAGGTAAGTAGTAGGGTCTGTTCGGTTCACATGACTCAATGTATGACCTTTTCTAGGATCACCCTTGATTTGTATGCCTGTTAACACAGGATCTTTTCCCTCTGTCTGCAGATCAGAAATTAAATTATCTAATCTTACTTTTACCGTAGGCGCCCAAGTCTTTTCTGACACCTCTAACGTAGTGAACAAATTATTTGAGGGAATTTTCTCGAGGGGGGTAAGCGTTTTTAATATATTCTCAGCCGTTGTTCCTTTGGCTACGACAATATAGAAATCAGTTCGCATTTCATGATTTCTAGAAATCCCATCCAGAATAGGCGTAATGCCTTCCCTTGCCAATTCTTCGCTGATCACAAGAATCCGAAGATGAGATGAATATACCTTCCTCGGACTTTGTGTGGCTATTTTTCTTAAAGCTTCAAAGATGGTCTGGGATGTAGCTTTAAAGGTGCTTACAGGTATTGTCACTCCCGTTCCGCCCCTTTTTGAAGCGACTGCACCAGGGTTAACTATTTGAATCGTCACCTGCACTTGATCATCTTTTTTGTCAAAACCCATACCAACCGATATGGCAAGATCATTAAGTTCACTCCGACTCCAGCATCCCGTGAGTAATACAATCATGAGGAGCAAAACAACAAACGGTATGACACATCTCCGCATTATAGATGACTCCTTTATCTAGGGCCTGGTTTCAGGCTTATTCGAGGAAGCATTGTTTTCTCGAATGTTATTTTTCTGACTGATGAGTCGAGGCCTAGTAGTTAACGCCCATTGCGGTAAGCGAAATATCGTATCTTTCTGATCCGCAGAAATAAACGGTGCCACTGGAGACATATAAGGAACACCGAAGGACCTTAAACTGCACAAATGAAGAACGATTGCGATAACCCCCACAGTAACGCCATACAAACCGAAGGAAGCTGCAATAAGCATTAAAAGAAATCTTAAAATCCGAATCGTAATCCCCATATTAAATGAGGGAATGACAAAATTAGAAATGGCCGTAATGGCAACTATAATCACCATCGCAGGAGACACCAAACCAGCTTCTACTGCCGCTTGGCCGATGACTAGCGCCCCTACAATTGAAACGGCTTGTCCGACCGTCTTCGGTAACCTCACACCCGCTTCTCGAAGAATTTCGAACGTTATTTCCATGACGACCGCTTCGATAAAAGCGGGGAAAGGGATCCCTTCTCTTTGAGCGGCTAAACTGATCAGAAGAGTGGATGGCAGCAGTTCTTGGTGAAAGGTGGTTATGGCTATGTATAAGGAGGGAGCCAACAAAGATATAAAAAAACATATGTAACGTAGAAAACGAAGAAGTGTTGCAAAATCCGCTCGTTGGTAATAATCCTCTGCAGATTGATAAAATTGAGTGAATAAAGCAGGTGCCATAAGAACAAAGGGAGTGCCATCGACAAGAATAGCAATACGCCCTTCCATTAAGCCGGCTGCGATAACATCGGGGCGTTCCGTATTGTACAAAGTAGGAAAAGGGGTGTATGTTTCGTCCTGGATCAACTCTTCGATATTGTTGCTTTCAAAAATCGCATCAATATCGATGCGTCCGAGCCGAATTCTTGCTTCCTCCACTAGCTTGTCATTCACAATGCCATTCATATACATGACGGCGACCTCCGTCTTGCTCACACGTCCGATTGTCATGGATTCCATCCATAAGTTAGGGTCTTTTATTTTACGTCTGATAAGTGCGGTGTTGGTGCTTATTAGCTCGGTAAACCCTTCCCGCGGTCCCCTCACAACCGATTGGGTGGTTGGTTCTTCGACGGATCGATGCTCCCCGCCTTGTGTATTCGCTGCCAACCCCCGTACACTGCCATCCAGCAAAATAACCGTTGACCCCGATAAAATAGACTGATATAAGGATTCAAAATTGGGAATTTCGTGAACTTGACCGAGTGTGCTCATGGCATTTCTTAAAGCATTAAGCGGGAACTCACTTGAATCCACTTTTAGATTTTCGGTGAGCAGGGTTTGAATGGAAGTTGGACTAATCAGTCCATTGATGTAAATGACGCCAATATGAATCGGATCTGCTCCATTCAGAAGCATGGTCTGCATAACAATATCGTTACTATTTCCAAAATCTTTCTTGATCTTGTCAAAGTTAAGTTTTATTGACTCCTCAAGTGATTCCTTTGAGATCGTTGAGCCACTTTGGTAGAGCCTTGTGTCCGTTGATCGGTTATCGTTACTCCGAAAAATTTTCTTGATGAACTCCACGGTATCCCAACCTATTCAAGTGATCTTCGTTTTTGTCATTGACTTTCGAATTGCTGAAACCCCTAAGATGAGGAGAGGGTACAGAAGTCCAATCGTTAGAGCGTAAGGGATATAAGATTTGCTATCAAATTCTGCCATATAAGCAACATTCGGATATACAACGAGCGAATAAACAACCAGAATCATTCCTGAAGGAAGAACAAGCGGGCGATAATCTTTTACATTCAAAATTTGAGCTAGTCCCATAACGAAACCATAAAAATAAAAGGTTGTCTTGAAATAAACGGTTAGAAACCATATTCCCGCGATAAGAATTTCAATTCTTTCAAAAAAATCACCAATGCTTATCTGTTTGGCTAATGCATAGCTTGGAAACATTTGTCTTAAGGTCGTTTTAGTTCCCAATACCGATATACACAAAAAGGTAATAATTACTATACAAGCTCCACCTAATAATGTAGCAATCAGGAACGCTTTTTTTCCTTTTTGAAAGTGATTGACATGTGCCGGGAATACCATGAGCAGCACGATAAAGGGAAGTGCAGAAGTCCCAATAAAGGATAGGGCTGCCTTGATCAAAGGTTTACTTCCCACTGAAAATATAGGCTGCAATTTTTCAAATTGAATCTCTGGCAATAACGTTACGACCAGAATAATAAAAAGTAGTATGATCCATGGGAAAAAAATCTCTGCCGCTCGTATTAAAGTTTCGAGTCCAAGTCGTATACCCATTACAACCACAATGGCGAAAATAATATTGATGTATTGAATGGGTGTCTCAGGCATGACTTGTGTGTTCACAAAATTCCCCATATAAAACAAGACCGTGGCAGCTCCGATAAAAGAAAAGCTAACAAAGAATAGGGACAGTAACTTCCCTAACCATTTTCCAAACAGTTTTTCATTATATTCAGTTAAGGTCATGTTTGGGAAATAACTACCAACCTTGTTGTATAAGCATACGATTAACAAACTTAAGCTAACCCCAATAACTGCTGCGAGCCAGGCATCTTGTTTAGCATCAGCTGCAAGTCCCGATGGAATAACTAAGATTGTAGTCCCAATCGTGTATATCATCACAAGTACAGCAAATTGGCGTACGGATATTTTAACGTCTTTCAACATATAATTCCCTCACCTAGCGATTCCATTTATTGATACTATTCCCATATTCCCATAAATCATTAGCAAGATATGGATTTTCTAATTGTTTCACATCCTGATTAGCATTAAAGTATAAATAAAAGGGGGGCTTGTATGAATTTGGATTTACGCGTTGAAGCACTGGAAATGAAGGTCAAAGAACTCGAAGAACAACTGAGCATCCTGATTGAAAAAACCACCAAGTCACAAGATCAGCAAGTACATACGACGCAACCGACATTTGGTCAAAAATTTCCATCTACGCAGCAGCACCGTCAGCATGAGGTGACAATACCCATCAAGCAACCGGCGCCACCAAGGGATTGGGAGCATTTGATCGCTCGCGTCTGGCTGCCGCGGATTTTCATTGTCGTCTTTCTGTTAGGTGTCCTATGGGGCTTTACAGCTGCCGTTAATGCGGGAATTATCACCGAACCAGTTCGCTGCATACTGGGCGTCATCGTCGCTGGCTTCATGTATTGGCAAGGAGAAGTCCAAATTCGCCGCAAACGCATGGCTTTGGGGCAAGTGCTGCTCGGCGGATCCAGCGGGGTCCTTATTTTATCTCTTTTCGCAGCGCATATGCTATTCACATTGATTCCGCCCACACTTGCGTTCGTTCTATATGTCGTTTCTATTGCTGCAAGCGTATTTACTGCAGTCCGTCATCGCTCACAAGCACTCATGATCATTACCCTGCTCGCCGGTTATCTTGTGCCTTTTCTAGTCGACTCAGCCAAACCAAATATTTGGGTATTTGCAGGCTATGAAGGGTTATTTTCAATGGTCATGATCGTTTTATCGTTACATTATTCCTTTCGTGGCGCTTATTTTACTGCGTTTGGAGTCCTTCATCTGCCATTACTCTTTTCAACTCTGTTTACAGATGACACCGGCAGCCGACCCGCGATCCTTACCGTCGTTATTTTGCAGCATTTGCTCCTTTTTGCGATTTCAATTCTCCGTTCCAAAGACAGCCTGATTGGGCAGCGAATCACATTATTCCTAAGTTTCGGCCTGCTCGCAGCGTGGACGTACGGCCTATATGGCGGTTCCAAAGATCGTATCTTCTATGAATGGATGCTAGCGATATGGTCGCTTCTCTATAGCGGTACTTCTTTCTGGCTGTTTCGTCAAAAGAGAGCTTTTTCCGCTCAGCTATCCATTGCAACATTTAGCATTTTCCTTTGGCTCATTTACGTGCTGCACGCGGATCAAGCCGGCTCCGCCATTCTTGTAGAGGGTGCAATTGCGCTATGTTTAGGGGCTAAATTCAAAAGCAAGCTGCAGCAAATTAGCGGGGTAATCACTTATTTCATTGGGATGTTATTCGTCCTCACTCATCCGATACGTCATCTAGTATCAGACGAATCCTTTGCGTGGCTTGTACTCGTGGCAACAATTGGCGGCCTGTATGCTTTCTACCGTGCTACACTTGAAGAAGGCCGCGCTCGAACTGAAATTAGTCTTATCCTGTTATGGATGGAGTTAATTCTCTTACTTGTCTATCTCTCACAACTGACCAATTCACTAACACGATCGATCACTTACGATTACCAGCATTTGATACTTTCAGCTGTGTGGGTTGTTTACGCCATTCTGCTCATTGTCTTTGGACTCATTGTCCAAAAGCCTAAAGCCAGGCTTGTAGGTATCATCTTCTTATTCGTAACCTTACTCAAAATTATTTTCATCGATTTACCTGATGTATCAACGGCTGTTCGCGCCATCCTGTTCATTGGACTTGGAGCCATTGGCGTTGGTATTTCAAGATTGTTTTATAAGCGTAAGGAATGATGGGCTAAAATGGTTGCCAGGTGGGAACATTCATTGTTTGATAGGTGGGAAACCATGTGACGTGCTCCTTTATTGGAGGGTAGTGTAAAGTTTGGTGCGAGGGCAGGTAATAGAACAAATTTGTTCAAATACATATAAAAAGGTGGGCAAATCCACTGGATTATAGGTCTGCTTGAAAGCGAAGCTCTGTGGAGTGATTTCGAACATTTAGATTGCAAATCTGAGGATCGAGGGGAACGAGGAGGCGTTATTTCGGTGATTAAGTCGATGCGGGACCCGCACGCGGAACGTAGGAGCCTTATTTTGCCGTTTTACCAGTTTTTCCACCTCGAAAGCGGGAAATAGAGGCTCCTCGTTCCGTGAAAACGTGAATTACGCGGTTTTGAGAAAAATAAAGCTTCTACGTTCCGCTAAAATCTGGTGATGCCGGGTGCGTGTTGAGTTTGGGATCCCCTTCCATTTCCGTTTTCATTTTACAACACTTATCCAAAGATCGGCATCTATCATTATTTCCTATACAACAAAAAAAAGCCGCCTCGAGCCAATACTCGAGGCGGCTTTTCAACAAAACTATGAAAGATCAAATGCCATTAAATCTCTAGCCATCGTGATCCGACCCGAGTAGATATCTCGCATACCTTCGGTATAATCGGCCTCGGCTTCATAATTAGCCGCAGGCGCAGGGATATGGTGGGTGAGCACCAGATGGGCAACCCCAGCTGCACGAGCGATTTCAGCGACCTCCAGCGTAGTTGAATGATACTTTGCAGGATTGGACAAGCCAATCGTCTGCTCGGGAAATTTGGCAATAAGCGCGTCCAGCCACGTTTTGTTGTAAGATTCATGTACAAGTAAATCGACACCTTGACTATGTTTGACCATATTTTCAACAGGAATCGTATCCCCCGAAATGACAACCGATTTGCCGTTGTATTCGAATTTATAAGCAATAGCTGGATAAACAGGCTTATGATCCACTTCGAAAGCGGAAATTTTAACACCACCCTGGTCGTAAACAATACCCTCATTGCTTTCAAAGTATTGAATGTCCGCCCCTGCCCCGGCTGAGAAATTATAATTCACCCGTAGATTCACGTCGAAATCAAAAGACTCTCTCATTTTACTTATGATCGCTTTCGTCGTCGTTGGTCCATACACATTCATTGGACCTTTACGCCCTTCAAATACCCGATCCGCAATTACGTGTGTTCGCCAGCTAGTAATGAATACATCGAAAAATCCGGAATTATGATCGCTATGATGATGGGTGAAAAAGACATCCGAGATCCGCTGCGGCATGATACCCGCCTTAATCAGTTGATCAACGGTCGCACCGCCGCAATCGAACAGGAAGGTTTTATCCCCTGCAAGAATGGCGACGCCTGCTTTGGCTCTACCATAGAAGGCTCTCGGTGTACCCGTGCCTAGTATCACTACTTTGATATGCTCATGAAAATCAGGCAATAGGTTTTCCTGCGGTTGTATATGCAAATGAATGACCTCCTAAGTAAACTATAATTATTTTTCTTTTTTCACTTCATTCAAAAGCGTTAGATCCAGAAATTTGCTGAAGTCCAGTTCTTCCGCTTTCACTTTTAAATATCCAGCATCAAATGAGGCTTTAGCCTGCTCGTTAATATCCTCTAAGGTGATATCTTCCGTTAGTTTCAAATGATCGATGGCCGCTTTAATGAGCGCCGGATCCATCCCTTTTCCGGTTAACTGCTTTAATTCATCGCTAATCAGACCATAGGCTTTACTCGGGTTTTGCTGAATGAATTCGATACCTTGTTTGTTGGCTTTCACGGCTTTTTTGGCCAAATCACGGTGTTCTTTGAGAAATTTATCGCTCGCTACGAGAATCGTTAACGGGTAATTCCCGTCTTTTGGCGGGATTTTATTCCAATCGACTAAAATCGTTCCGGAACCTTCTTGAATGATTTGTGTCCCCCAAGGTTCTGCAATTAATGTGGCATCCACTTCTTTCTGCCGTATCGCAACTAATGTATCTGCTGGAGCTCGTGTAACGATTTGTACACCGGAAGTATCTGTGGATACTTTTAATCCTTCCTGTTTCAGCAGCAAGCGAAGTGATAGATCAGGTGTGCCGCCTTTGGCCGCAACAGCCACAGTTTTACCTACGAGATCCTTAACCGACTGGATGCCAGCATCCTTACGAGCCACCAATACCGCTCCACCATTATTCGCGCCAGAGATCACCTTGATATTTTTACTTTTCAAATATTGATTAATGACCGGTCCCGGGCCTACATAACCAAGATCAATCTGATCGGTCGCAATCGCCGTTGCGAAGTCCGCTCCATTGTCAAAAGCCGTGACTTCAATCTTGGCATTTTGGCCAAAGCCTTGTTGGAAGTAGTTATTTTGCAGTGCTACAAATCCCGGAGCATGTGTAACATTTTTCAAAATACCAATTTTCACGGTTGTACTCGAAGCACTTGAAACGGCTTCTTTACTCTGTCCGCAAGCTGACAACAGCAGTGCTCCGGTTAATATCAAACTCATGACCCATCCTAATTTTTTCAAATTAATTCCCCCTTATTTGTTCTATGAAATGCTATTTATTTCTTAAGCTGAAAGCGAAGCACGATTTTATCTTCTAACTGTTTGAAACAAAAATGATCCGAAATTGTACCTATAACGGCGATAATAATGACCACGCACAGAATGGATGCCGTATCCCCAAGCCCGCGTCCATCCTGCAGCATTTGCCCGAGACCCACTCCCTTAGCAATAAGCTCCCCAGCTACAAGTGCCCGCCAAGCAAAGGCCCAAGCCACTCGGATTCCTGTGATCCAATGGGGAAATGCCGCCGGCAGCTGAACTTGAAAGAACAAACGATATCCGCTGCCTGTTCCTAGCATTTGCGCAGCTCTTAGATGAATCGGTGAAATGTTCAAAATCCCCGTCCTGCTCGCCATGGACATCGTCCAAGTCGCACCAATCGTTGTAATGAAAATGACGGAAGTATCATTAAGTCCAAACCAAATAATCGCGAAAGGAAGCCACGCTATACTCGGAACCGTCTGAAGGGCAACAACCACAAAGCCGAAGGTTTCGTCAAAATACCGATAACGGGCAAATAAATAGCCTAAAATCGTACCAAGTCCAATTGAAATCGCGAATGAAATGAGCAAGCGACGTAGACTAGCTGCAATCGCGTTAAGGAGATGCCCCTGGGTAAAGCCATCATAAAAGGCTTGAAAGGTTTGCAGAGGTGAAGGAAACTTCCACCCCCACTGAAAAACCCTAAATCCCAACTCCCATATGATCAGCAGAAGAATTAGAAATAGGGTTCTTCTTAAGGCTGTATTCATGGCCGAGCTCCTCTCTGACTACCTTCTCGAGCTCATCCGTCAGAGCTTCCATAATTTTATTTTCCAAGGCATGAATGAGCGGATCGCCGCTTTGATGAGGCCTTGCTGCTTGTACGGCAAATTCCTTCTTGACCCTGCCTGGCTGCGTCGCCATCACGATAACCCGATCTGACAAAATGACAGCTTCGCGAATGTTATGTGTAATAAATAAAATCGTTTTACCTGTTTTCAGCCAAATTTCTTCCAAATCCTTCAGTAAAATAAACCGCGTTTGTTCATCCAAGGCGGCAAAAGGTTCATCCATCAACAAGATGTCGGGATCCATAACGAGTGCCCTGGCAATGGCTACTCTTTGTTTCATTCCCCCGGATAGCTCGTGTGGATAACGATCGACAAACTTGCTCAAGTGAACAGCTTTAATCTGCTCAAAAGCGAGTGCATAGCGTTCTTTCTTCGATAACCCCTTTTGCTTCAAACCAAAGGCGACATTATCGAGCACCGTAAGCCAGGGAAATAGGCCGTGCTCTTGGAAAACAACGATCCGATCAGCCCCGGGTGCCGTAACCTTTTGCCCACCCACGGTAATGGTGCCGCCACTTACTTTTTCAAACCCAGCTATCAGGTTCAAAAGCGTTGACTTCCCACAGCCTGAGGGGCCTACCACGGAGACGAATTCCCCTTTCTTAATCGTGAGCGAAACGTGATCCAACGCCGTATAGGTAGTGCCTTTCCGCTGCGAAAAGGATTTATTCACATTGTTTATCGTAATCATTTGAATACCCTCCAGACCTCTGTCCGTCATATGTCTGTGAAGAAACGGTTCGGGTTAAATATAACGATCTTCTTTTTGGCGTAGTCGATGAGCCCTTTATCGCGCCATTTATTGAGTGTTTCTGTGACCGTTTGTCTGCTGCAGCCAATGACATAAGAGATTTCTTCATGACTGAGCGGCACCTGAACTTCAAGCTTAGCGTCCGTCTGTTTGCCCAGCTGCATGAGGAACCAGGCTAGCCTCCAAGCTACGGGGCGGGAAATGAGCGTTTCAACCATCTTCTGTGTTTGCAGAAGTCGGCGAGCTCCTAGAACGGCTACAGAATAAGAAAACTCGGCATTCTCCTTGGCCAATTCGAGAAATTTACGCCTGTCTAGCGTAATGATTTGGCTGTCTACCAAACACTTGGCGTAACGTTTCCTGGTAATGTTCGTCAAAATTTCCGCATTTCCGAATACTTCTCCCTCATAGCGTAGAAATAAGGTAATCCCTTGCCCCTCTTCAGAGGACTGGGAAATCTTAATTAATCCCGACTCGACATAATAAGCACCGCTCGGTTGATCATTCTCTTGAAAAACAAACTCGTTTTTCCTGTAGGTTTGGATAACCCCATGTTTACGAAATGCTTCAATCATGACTTCCTTGGTAGGGTCCTTCTCCTGAAGATCAGCAAGTTCATTCAATTGGTCCATATGTGAAAACCCCTTTGCCAAGTTCCTTTTACGCTATGTTTTAATGTTGAGTATTCCGATGTGTTATAGTTATATTACCACATGATAACATGT
The DNA here is from genome assembly GCF_059692075.1 of Paenibacillus sp. J31P190. Taxonomy (NCBI): domain Bacteria; kingdom Bacillati; phylum Bacillota; class Bacilli; order Caryophanales; family Paenibacillaceae; genus Paenibacillus; species Paenibacillus sp. J31P190. The sequence continues at coordinate 388,297 of NZ_JCAUAS010000003.1, forward strand.
TAGAATGTCGGATTCCCGACAAATACAAAAAATTCTTAGACTATGCACGTCTAAACGCAAAAAGAGACCCACAGCAACGGGCCGTGGGTCTTAAGGTATATATATTTTAAAGGGGGTCGAGTTCTATTATAAGCCTGTTTCATTAAGCCCAGATGAATAACACATTTCTTTTTGATTACAAATTATACTTTTATGATAAAAGGGACAATGAACACTTCATTATGATGCTGAAATTGACCCCAGATTTTGTATATGCCACTCTTGGGAAAGTGGATAGTGAAAGCTGCATCGGGCCCGGAAGCATTCGAATCATTCGGATGCACATGGACGAACTCCTTCGCATCTGAACTTATAGCCACCACATGACCAAGACTGCCTAGATAAGGCTGCAAATCAGTTACAGGCTCTTTCGTCACAGCACTTCTAATGGCAAAGTTCATTTTTAAATCCATCCCAGCCATCAAATGGTCGAAGGAAAGATTGACTTCTTTGTCGCCGACTCTTTTCGTAAGATTCGTATCAGGTAGAAGTTTTTCTTCTTTCTTTTGCTGCCCGTTAATCGTGACCCAGTGGGTTTGAATCGTCTCCCCCATGCCTTGCGGCGTAAAATCGGCGATCAGCTGATAGTGGCCACCTGCCGGGAACTTTGTCTTGATTTCAAATCGTCCTTCACCGACGTATTCGGGATGAAGATGGTCAAAATAGGTGAGATCCTTGCTGACAACAATCAAGTGCAGCAGCTTTTCATGCATGATGTCGAATTGATCAATCGGTTTATTCCATTTATTTTGGATGAGAATCGTCACAGATGCATCCTCATTAGGCAAATATTGCTTCGACGCGACTGAAAAATGAGCAATCGCGTCATTTGGATGGACATGTGTTGCAGGAGATGTAGTCGGCATCGGCATCCCCATCATGTCATGTTTTGAGGGCTGCGTACCGCATGCGGTTAAAAGGAGTGTCATACTTATAAGGACAATTTGCGTTGTTTTCATTAGCTTTTTCTATGCACAATTGGAGCCGCGAGAATGCTTAACCCCAGTGAACAGAGTCCGCAGATGAACATCGTCCCTCCCCAAAGCTCCGGCGCCCAATCCAATGTATGATAAATGCTCAAATCCGCAAAGTATAAGCCCCAGATTAAAACAGGAATAAGAAAGAAAACAACCTTATATCGCCAATCGCTCGCTTCCCTCTGTTTAATAGACCTAAACATCAAATCAGCAGCAATCCCGCTAATCAATAAAATCACAATAGATCCGTATTGAGAAAAGCCATCCAGTATCGCCATTAGCACCGCTTGGAAAACAAAGAAATAAGTGACGGTACCGAATGGTAGCTTCCATCTCCTTATAACCAGCATGACAGGTAAGACTAACAGCATCGTTGTAATCAGGAAATCCACGACGGCTCTTGCGACCGCATCTTCTTCCCTAGCCATCCATAGATTTTGACGGAATGACCAAGCATACATGAGAAAGAAGGCCATGACAGCAAAGGTTAACGCAATCGAGGTCAAAGCAGGCAGCAATTGGCGAAAGGTAGGTGAGACCTTATCTTCAGCGTGACTAATCGCACGGTACGGACTGGTCAGGATCATAAGTGCACCTGTCAACAAGATCAAATGTGTTGGGCTTAGCAATGCTTCGATATTCTTCTCAATTCCAAACACCGTATGCCAATACATATCACCAAGGCCGCCTAAGAAAAAGATGATGACTCCTGCTACGCCAAGCTCGTAACCAGTCGGGATCGCCTGCACCCAAGTTACATGATTAGCCTTAGATTTGTTCTGATAAGTCAGATAGAAAATCCACACTGCGCAAGCCAGATATCCCGAATACAAAATGGCATGCCAAGGCGTGAAAAAGGTTTCAACCGCACCATGGTTATGAGCAAAGCCGTCAATAAACAAACCAATGATAAGCCACATCCCCATCAACATCGTGATCGTATGCTTGAAATTACCGATATTCGCTTTCGATTGCGGCATTGGTACCAGGACTGACAAACCCATCATCTCCTCAAATTTGTCTCTTTACACATATTATATGTCATAGCTAATGACATAGACAGGATAATGGATATGAGACCATGCAAGGCAGGATCTACGGCAACACTTTAACGGAATAATGGCATCAAGATCGCTATGGAGAAAACCCAGCACAATACGTTTGGTTTAGTTGTTTGTTTACAATTTATTAAATGATTTCCCCTTACTTTACGGTTGACTTCCTTTTATTTATGAAGCAAATTATGTATAGGACATAGGGAGGATTGTGGACAATGAAACCTATCAAAGCGATTATTTTTGATTTAGACAATACGTTGCTGTGGGATGAACAAAGTATAAATGAAGCCTTTCAAGCAACCTGCCAAGCAGCCTCTGAATCAGCCAACGTTGATCCTAAATCACTTGAAAGTGCGGTACGAGAGTCATCTGAACACCTATTTCGTACAATTGCTTGTTATGAATTTGCCAAAATGATTGAGGTTACTCATTTGGAAGCACTCTGGGGACGCTTCGATTCGAAAGAGCATCCATCCTTTCTGGAACTGGAACAGTTCGCCCCTATTTATCAGAAGGAATCGTGGACACAGGGCTTGCTCAAATTAGGTATCGATGATCCCTTATTAGGGGAGAAGCTTGCCGAGCGATTTGCTCGTGAGCGAAGAGAGCGTCCCTTGGTTTATGAGACAACTTTCGAGGTCTTGAATGCTTTGCATCACAATTATCAACTACTGCTAATGACGAACGGCGCTCCAGACCTGCAGCAGGAGAAAGTAGACAGCATTCCTGGTTTAGCGGCTTACTTTGATCATATTCTTATATCCGGCTCCTTCGGCAAAGGGAAACCTGATCCGACTATTTTTGAGTATGCCTTGAATTTGCTTGGTACCACTGTGGAAGAAACTATCATGGTTGGCGATAATTTAGATACGGATATTAGAGGGGCGATAGGGGTTGGCATGCGGAATGTTTGGATCAATCATCATAACCGCACGGCGCCGATTCACAATCGCCCAAGTTATGAGATCGCTACATTACCTGAACTGCTGGGTATTTTGAAACCTGAATAGTGTTAACGAAGGATGAGCTGAGGTATGCCGCTTCATGTGCTACACCCACTAATTGGAGCAAATACCTCACTCACGTTCTTCTAAAGCACTGATTTTCCGCCAAATAACCCGTTTAGGGTCGTGCTACGGCTGACTCAGGAATTCCGTCGACTACAGAAGAAGTTTGTTTTGGGTTTGTGTGTTTATTAGGGTGATATTGAGTTTGTTTTTAGTTTGTGAGTTTGTTTTGCATAAGAAGAATAGATGTCCAAACTTATTCTGTTGGACAATATCCAATGGAATACCATAAAGGAAGTGTTCATAAGCAATTCCATTGGAGGAAATACAATGTTTTTTCCGAAAATGGCTCGTGAGTAGGCTTAAGAGAAAATCCCATTGCATATTGTCCAATGGAATCATGTATTCACGAATAGCATGTTGAATTTCATTGGATTTCCTCCAATGGATTTAATCCTATTAACCCCAACCGCTCAAGCTAAGTGCTGCTCTTGGAACACATATTTCTCTCCCAGCTAAGTACTTTAGAGGCTCTTGAAGAGGAATTTTATTTTTGGAGATACACAAAAAGAGCCTATCGATTTCATCGACAGGCTCCTTTTTGCTATCTCTCTCATAAGTGTCTCTTTTTAAACATAAGGCAAATTCAACTCCGCGCTGCTGCTGATCCCATCATGCAACGCCTGCCCGCGAAGGACCAAGTAAAGCTCCGCTTTCGTTGAGTTATAGTAAGGCAGTACGAATAAAACACCTATTCCCAGTGCTATCGTTCCTAGAATAAACCAACCAATAAAGGAAAGATCCAACACAAACATCTTCCACTTCTGCCCGCGTGTCATTTGATTACTGAGATCAACAGCTCTCTTCATCCCAATCCCAGGATTGTCCGCCAAAATATAAGGCGTCATGCTGTATGCATACGACTTCACGATACCTGGAATAATGAGCAGCAAAAACCATAAGAAGTTAAGCAGGCCGCTCCAAAACATACCTTTAACAATTGCAATGTAATTGCCTTTCGTAAACGAATACACGAGATAGTTCATGTTTACATCATCTTGTGCAGCTTGTTTAAAATATTGCTGTACGCTCACTTTTAGCGGAGATACAACGAAGATATTAAAAGCTAACGCCACTAGTCCAATCACGGCTGCCAAAAAGGCAATGATAAGGATAATAGCAAGACCTGCTCCGTCGGAGACATCACCCATTCCGCCGCTAAACCCGGGAAGACTCATCGATGTACTTCCACCCGAATTATATGAGCAGCTTGATACCCCGCCACTAACCACGGCCAATACCAAACTAACCAGAAAAGCTTTCCAATACGATGTCCGCAGAACGTTCTTGGCTCTGGTCTTTAAATCTCTACGCGTCCAATACAAATTATTTCCCCCTAAACTTACTATATTTACCACTACCCATCGTACAGCATAAATCAGAAAAGCGATATACCCTCAGGACACTTCGCTATTCCTTTTTATTTCAACAGCTTTTGCGCGACGATATAACCCGATCCTCCATTGATCCCGTGCCCTGGCCAGGTAGCCGCACCCAACATATATACGTTTGGAATTTCTGTTTGATGACTCGGCTGCCCCGGTAGGGGGCGAAACAGGTAGCTTTGCGCCAAATCATGCGCCCCGCCATACGGATCACCTGGGCCGGAATTAGGATTAAATTTGGCAATCGTGTCTGGCGTGACAACGGCATGGCCAATAATGGCACTCGGGATATTAGGGATATGCTTGCTTACTATCGAAAGTACTCGCTCAGTGAAACGCTCTGTAAGCTCTGGTGTCCAACTGCCATCACCGACATCAATAAGACCAGCGGCATCGCCGCGAGGACGGCAAGGTACCTCGAGCACCTGAATACGCATGATAGCCTTTCCTTCAGGAGCACGAGACGGATCCAGATTCGTGGAACAATCCACAGTGAAAGTAGGCTTGGCTGGAAGCAAGTCCGCCATTCCTTGTGCAATGGCTTGTGTGAATCCATCGAGCCCATCCGTTAGATGCGGCTGGCCGACCTTAGTAAAGCGAGCATCTGGCCATTGCGGCGGTTCACTCAGAGCAAGATGGATCTGCACACAACCCCTGCCATAGCGGAACCGCTTCGCTTGTTCACGCAGCGGAGTACTAATCTCAGCATCAGCCAAAAGTGAGAGATATAGCCGATCTGGACTTGTTGATGCAACGACGGCATGCTTCGCCCGATACTCCTCTCCCCTTGAAGTCTGCACACCAACTGCGCGTCCGTTTTTCACTACAATTCGCTCCGCCTCCTGTTCCGTGAGGATGATACCGCCTTGGTCCTGAATGAGCAGGGCAAGTGCTTGGGCAAGCTTTTCGCTTCCACCTTCGGGAATTGGCATTCCCCCTCCCATTAAAGCCATTGCTGTAAGAGGCACCCAAATCCCGCTGCCGACTTCATCAGGCGTACGCCCAAGATGAGATACCCACGGTGCCAACATAGCTCGAAGTACAGGTGATTGAAAGGAACTTACGGTATTGCGAGCGGTTGAGAAGATGGATGCCGCAAATTCGGAGTATCCTTTACTTCCCTTATTATGTAAAAGTTTCTCGATGATAGTTGAGGCTTTGGAGCGTGATAGATCCAAATTAAATAAAGCAAAAACATCCGCTGCATAAGGATTAAATGCCTCGAACATGGCCGCTAAAGCAGCTCCATCGCCAGGAGCAAGTCGTTCGGCCTCTGCAATTAACGCCTCGAACGATCGTGAGAATACAGCCGTTTGCCCGTCCTCCATGGAGACTCCAGTTGGCAGGTCCGTGTTTAAATAGCGTAACCCGCGGGCCTCAAGAGCTTCGCCAAGATCGGCATAGGCCGGACCTGTCAATAGAAGAGGATGTGCCGCAGCATAGACATCATGCTTGAAACCCGGTAAAGTGAGCTCCTCCGTACGCAGGAAACCGCCTGGACGATCATTTTTCTCCAGAACGAGCACACTCCTCCCAGCGCGTATTAAATAGGCAGCCGTAATTAAAGCATTGTGGCCACTCCCAATTAGGATGACATCGAACGTTTTCAACTCCCAATCCCTCCTCACATTGACTTCCATCATGGATAATACTAACCGAATGGCTGTGAAAGGTTTGCCTCTTCTTGTCGACAGATTCAATCCTATTATCCATTCGCTATTTTAATACGTTATAATAGATTTATCTTAAAATAAGAGGGACAAATATGACGGAATCACAACGTATCAACTGCATAAAATGCCAACATTTCTACATTACATGGGATGCCAATTTCCCTAGAGGTTGCAAAGCATACGGCTTCAAAACACAGACAATGCCCAGTCTTCGTGTACTTTCTTCTTCTGGCAAGCCCTGTATGAACTTTGAACCTAAAGCGGACTCCAAACAGCAGCAATGAGAAAAAAAGAGGCCACCCTAGGGCGCCTCTTACTTCCTTCTATTAGATGATTTTATAATCAGGTTTCACCTTCGTGAAATTCGGATTCTTCCCGCTAACCATCAGACCCATTCCCCAGTCAAAATGTGTATTTTCGGTCGGAAAATCACTGGCATCACGGTATTGGAACAATACATTCCTTCTTGTTCTAGAGCTCTTATTCGACTCTGAGCCGTGAATGGTCAAGTAATTGAAGAACAGAACATCCCCCGCTTCTGCTACGCAAGGCGTCCCCTCATTAATCGGATATTCCTTATGATTCAAATAATAAGAGCCTACATGTGGCAAGGAGCCAGTGCGGTGCGAACCCGGAATGACACGCAGGCAGCCGTTCTCCTCATCGGCGTGATCCAGATGCACACTTGCAGCTAGCATGGAATGCTTTTCGTGCGGAAAATAAGGGTAATCTTGATGCATCGGGAAAGCTGCGCCATTCTCTGGCGGTTTAACAAGCATTTTGGAATGGTGCAGCTGCACGTTTGGACCAATAATTTGCGTCAGCACAGCAGTCATATTCGGATGAATCACAGCTCGCATAAACGCAGCATCGTGATAATGCACATCATGAAAGCCTTTTAAGACAAGCTTTTTCAGCTCCGCTGCCGGAAGAAAGTCCCCCTGCCATTGTGAATTATGATCAGCCTTTGATTGTGCAGCACGGCTAATGATCCCCTCTACACCTTGTCTCATTTCTTCAACTTCCTGTTGATTGAAAACTCCCTTAACGAGCAAATACCCATTTTCTTTATAAAAATCTACATCTTTTTGTTCGATCACAGGCCATTCCTCCATTTGTCTCATTGATATTTATTCGCTTTCTTATTTATAATTATAGGAAAACCAATGGATTCTGTCTTTTTCTCTAAAGGACACCTTTTTGCAGAATAAGGACATTTAAATATAAGGATGAAGCCTATGTATCTATGTAAAGAAACCGATTCCATGCTTAATGAAGTCCTAAACGTCATTCACGGACCCGCTGCTTGCTTCAAAATTCAATATTGGGGAGTTAACCCTTGCCTGTTCGATAATCAGCCCCATAAGCATTCTTTCTTTGAGGTTTGTTTTATTATTAGTGGTGAGGGTGAGTATACGGAAAAAGGTGTTGTCTATCCACTCAGGGCAGGTACACACTTTTGTTCGAGACCGGGGATTAATCATCAAATTCGTACGAAAGAGGGCTTATTTATAGTTTATGTCGCATTCGAATTAGATGAAACACTGAGCGACGATACGATGCGTGAAGCCTTCAACGATCTAGCTGAGCATGCCGAGGTTTGCATTCATGAAGCTGACAATCACCCTACTGCTCACTTGTGGAAGTCACTTTTGATCCAAGAAGGGAAAGGGAGCTTGCCGCCTGCTGCGATTCCCTCGCTTGCTTACGCACTTCTAGTATCCTTTCTTTCATTATTCGGAAAAGACATGACTAAACCTTACTTTCACCGTAAAAATACACATATTCTGCTGCAGCGCGCCAAGCTTTATATCCGTGATAACTTATCCCAGCCGCTTCATCTTGGACATGTTGCTGGTTATCTCAACGTCTCAGAACGTCATCTATCCCGCTTGTTCTCTGAGGGCATACATGAGACTTTTACTGACTTCATTCGAAGTGAACGCATACGTCAAGCAGCCCACTTGCTTCTGACAAGTGAGCTTTCAATTAAAGAAATTGCCGAAGTCACCGGCTTTTCTTCTGTCCATTATTTTTCTCGTACTTTTATGGAAGAGAAGAAACTGCCGCCAGGCAAGTTCCGCCAGCAGGAAAAGAATCGTTTGTAAGCTTTGAACAGCTCCAAAATTTGAATGAGTACCTTCCAGCAACATTGCTAAAGGGTTATGGGCTAACATGTTTACCATTGTTGTAATTACTATAACAATTCGCACTCCCAAAGGCTATTTTGCAACTTGAAGTTGTAGTTCGTGCAACATTTCGAGCCCATTTGTTGCAAAATAGCCTGTTTAAGCTCCGATTGTTGTACTTTATGCAACAACAAAGGGGAAGCGGTGGGAACTTGGCAGCAATTGTTGCACTTTCTGCAACAACATTCTACCGTGAGTACGGATTCATTGATAAGCAAAACAAATAGATTCGAAGAAGAAAGAAGAAGAGAAAGAAAAAAAATAAAGATGGACTACCCACACTCCACGTGGTATCTTATTGGTATTAAATAGTTTCGAATCTGGTATTGAATGGTGGTCCTGCTTGCATGGAAAAATCTCCGCTTGTCAAAGAAAAACTGATCGAACAGCTGCGCCATCAGATTCAATCCTTACAAACCGATCAACTTGTTAAGATTCCTTCTGAGCGTGATTTGGCCGAAAGCTTTGATGCTAGCCGAGTCAGCGTACGTGCTGCGATTAAAATTCTCGCTAACGAGGGCTTATTGGTCCAACTGCGCGGCAAAGGAACTTATATTGTCCCTTCTGTCCTCTTAGACACATTATATCTATTGTGCTCTCGGGATATTAAAGGAAATGACCCCTTCTTTACGAATTTCCTTGTTGAGATTACCAACTTGGCTGCCAAACAAGCCATTAAGATCTCTATGGTTAATCCTGAGCATCCTATGGAATCTTCTATTCCTAGTCCGCTTGTTATCATCGGTCAAATCGATGACGAGACATTGGATGAGATCAAGTCAGCATCCGGGCAGTTATTTGCCATTCAACGTTATGCACATCGTGATGATATCATCCAAATTTATTTTGATGACTATCGCATCGGCAGCAAAGCAGCCAAAACACTTTATGATAGCGGTCACCGTACCTTCACCCTTCTTGGAGGACCTGATAAATACGACTCGTCGCGCTTAAGGAAACAAGGCTTTCTAGAGTATTGCCAGCAGCAAGGTGTCCATGTAGAGGTCTTTACCGAGAAAATGAATTGGGAAGGCGGGCGGCGAGCAGCTGACACTTTGCTTTCAAGCGGTCTTACAGATGCCGTCTTTGCCGTCAACGATTGGATGGCTGCTGGATTTATTCAAGGCTTGCGCGAAAATGGTTACCAAGTCCCAGCGGATGTTTCCGTTATCGGATGTGATGATATTCCACTCGCTGCGCAAATTTCTCCACGACTTACGACTTTTAGTTTGGATGCTAAGCATTTAGTTGAAGAGCTGCTTTCAGCGATTCATCGGAACCTTTCCAATCAGACTGATTCTAGGGAACAAATCGTACTTTCGGCTGCTTACGTTAGTCGCGAGTCGGTTGCCAATATTAAACAGTTAAGGGAGTAGATACTCACTATGGCCAAGCTGATTATAAACGCGGATTCACCGAAAGGCACGATCGATCGCAATATTTATGGTCATTTCTCTGAGCACCTGGGACGCTGTATTTATGAGGGAATCTGGGTAGGTCTGGATTCTCCGATTCCGAACACGGAAGGTATGCGTAACGATGTGATCGGAGCTTTGAAAAAACTGCAAATTCCTGTTTTGCGTTGGCCAGGCGGGTGTTTTGCCGATGAGTATCACTGGAAAGACGGCGTAGGTCCAGCTGAGAAACGTAAGCGGATGATTAACACACACTGGGGTGGTGTCTTGGAAAACAATCATTTCGGGACACATGAATTTTTGCGTTTATGCGAGCTAATTGAAGCGGAGCCTTACATTAGTGGAAATGTTGGAAGCGGTACCGTAGCTGAAATGTCCGAATGGGTTGAGTATATGACTTTCGATGGCGAGTCACCCATGGCGAACTGGCGTCAAGAAAATGGGCGTGAAAAACCGTGGAAACTTACCTATTTTGGCGTAGGTAATGAAAACTGGGGTTGCGGCGGTGACATGCGTCCGGAATATTACGCTGATCTTTATCGCCGATATGCGTGTTATGTACGAAATTATGGGGATAACCGTATTTTCAAAATAGCATGTGGTGCAAACAGTGCCGACTACAACTGGACGGAAGTATTAATGAGAGAAGCTGCTAAGCATATGGATGGCTTAAGTCTTCATTACTATACCCTTCCTACTGGGAATTGGAAGGATAAAGGCTCCGCTACCGACTTCGGGGAACTAGAATGGTTCCAAACCCTTGAGAAAACCTTATTTATGGACGAACTCATCACACGCCATGATACCATTATGACCAAATATGATCCTGAGAAACGAGTTGCCCTCATTGTCGATGAGTGGGGAACATGGTTCAATGTAGAGCCTGGAACGAATCCTGGCTTCTTATATCAACAAAATACGATGCGTGATGCGCTCGTCGCTGGAATTAATTTAAACATTTTCCATAAGCATAGTGATCGTGTTCGCATGGCAAACATTGCTCAGGTCGTCAATGTCTTGCAATCTGTCATATTAACCGAAGGCGCCGACATGCTTCTTACACCTACTTATCATGTCTTTGATATGTACAAGGTTCATCAAGGTGCTAGCCTCATTAGCACTCATGCAGAGAGCCCATCATATGAGATGGATGGTAAAAAAATCGATCAACTCAGCGTATCCGCCTCCTTAGATACGGCTAACCAATTACATATTTCGCTATGTAATCTGCACCATTCCGACCAACTCGAAGTAAACTGTGACGTTCGCGGACGTACGGTGGGATCAGTCGCGGGTCAAATTCTAACTTCGGATACCATACAATCTCATAATACCTTCGACGAGCCTGAAACAGTAAACCTAACGGATTTCACCAATTTCAGGTTTGAAAATGATCAGCTTATCGTTACACTTCCTGCCAAATCTGTTGTCACGCTTCGTCTTTCTTAAGGAGCATATCCAATATGGTAATCCATAAAATGGAAGATGCACCTGCATGCAAAGGTTGTTCCGCAACGGTACATGTGACACCTGAAGAGATCGCTAAGCTTTTCGGCGAAACGCTCAAAGTACGTAATCTAAAGCTGACTACGGAAGAAGAGTATGATCGGCGGATCGCGATATGCAATGGCTGTAAAGACTATCAATTCGGTACAACATGCCGTTGGTGTGGTTGTCTCATGGCCATCAAGGCCAAACTAACGGCTGCCCGTTGCCCGGCTCCGCAAGGGAGCAAATGGTAGCTCATTTCATAACAAAGCTCGCTCCCCTTCTCAAAATATAAGGGGGAGCGAGCCTTCTTAATTTGCGCTACTACGGCTGTAAACCAAAGGATTTAACGCAGTTGCCGCCACATCGCCTGGTTGAATGCCAGGAAACCACGCTTTCAAATCGTTCTCACGCGCTTTACTATCTGGCTCGGCTACTCTCGTTCCGTCGGCATAATAAATCACGGTCATCACTTTACGCATGGTGTCCGTAGGGTTGCCAGGCGCGCTGTGCAGTGTCCACCCGGAGTGGAACGTTGCATCGCCTGCCTCCATGGCGCCATGAGACATCGTTTCGAAGCCTTTGCCTTCAATGTATCCGGCAAGTGTTCGGTGAGATTCGTCGGAGATGACCATTTTATTAATGTAGCCCATAAGATGAGACTCCGATGCAAAGGTCATAGATCCCACCTCTTGGGAAATGGGAACTAACGGCATCCACATGGTAATCGTCTTATCTGTATCTAGCGGCCAATAAATTTGATCTTGATGCCACGGTGTATGGCCACCGTGAGGTTCTTTAAACAGGGCTTGATCATGATAAATTCGTACCCCATCCACCCCCATTAAATCAGCTGCGATTTTGGCAAATCGTTTTGCTAGCACGAATCTCCTTATCGCTTCACTTTTCTCCCACAGATTTGAAATCTGGATAAAGGCTTTACCATACGTATCTCGCTGCTCTAGCGGCTTATCATGCTTATTCAACTCTTTCACCAAGTGACTAATAATAGGCTCGTAAGAAGCGATTTCTGACTTAATTGCCACCTGTCTAAGAGCAATATGTCCTTTTTTCTGATAACTTTCTTTCTGCTGCTCAGACAATTCATAGTTGTCTTCCATGGAGGGTAATTCATGACTATTATTGGTTTCCGGAAGGCTCATTCTCTGCTCACCTCATTGTATAATTATAGCTTTATTATAGGAGGCAAATGGTGCAAAATCTTTGTCAAACAAGGTTTTATTATTGTCAAAAACAACTGGATTTGATGTTCCATGAAGTACTACAATAAGACATAAGAAAGAATTATTGGTACAAGAAAGGATTCTGCATGCTCACCGAATTATTGAAACAACATGCGATTGTTCCTTTTGTTAGGCAAAGTGAGTTTGCTGTTCGTAAGCCGTGGTCATATCCGGAGCGAAGGCTGCTTGATTACCTATTCGTTTATGTTCAAGAGGGCACTTGCTGTTTTTGGGTAGATCATAAGAAGTATATGTTTCAATCTGGTCAATTCTGCCTCGTACAGCCGGGAAGCTTACTAACACTCGAAGGACTGACTAACACAGTTACGCCTTTTATTCATTTTGATTTATGTTATAATTCCGAACGTGAAAAAAGCTTCCCCACCCGACCCGGTCAGATTGATTTATCAGCTTATATGAACCTGATGCAGCCAACAATCAACGATCTGTATGGGATTCAAATGCCGGTGCATGTCCATCCGTCTAACCCTTCTAAATTGAAAGAAACGCTTTTTCAGGTTATTGAGTATGCCCAGCAACAGGATCTGCTCATACAGCTGAAAACCCAACATCTCGTTACGGAAATTATCATTTCTCTACTTGAGACTTACTATCAGGCGACACAGACACCTGTACATTCGTTCAACTGGATTACTTCTTACTTTTCCAATCATCTAAGCGAACCCATTTCATTAGAGGACATGGCGAATCGAGCCAGCCTTTCTGTTTCCAGATTCAGTTTCATGTTCAAGCAGCGATATGGCATCTCGCCTCACCAGTATTTAATCAACATGCGGGTTAATCACGCCAAGGAACTGCTCACAAACACAGATCTTAGTCTCGAATCTATAGCACTCTATTGCGGTTTCGCTGATTTACACCATTTTTCTAAAATGTTCAAGAAAAGAACGGGCTCTACACCTGGTGAATATCGGAAAGCTAACAAGAGCATTTTATGAGAAAACCTCTATCGAAGCCATTTAAGATGAGCGACCGCGTTTAGATGTAGTTTTTATCGCCAATAGGAAAGTCATTTTCCGGAATAGAAAACTTATACTTTCCTATATGGTAGCACAAGAAAATCCCCTTCCTCCGATAACATATCGAAGAAGGGGATCCTTCATTTCCCAGGAAATAGTCGAAACTAGTCGAAATAAACGGCTTTCCCTGTTTTGGCTGATTCATAAATGGCTTCTAAGATTTCGGATACGACACATGCTTGCTCAGGAGTTACAACCGGATCTGTATCATTCTCGATCGCTTGAATCCATAAGCGCATTTCTAAATCCGGCGCACTTTCTGTTTCACCATCGTAGAAGGCTACGCCGCCAGCATTCAATTCAACTTCGGTCGTGTACAAACGGCTGTGCTTCTCACCATTAATGCGAAGACCGCCTTTCATATCAGCGCCGCCCTCAGTTCCGCTAAGTGTACATTTCGCTTCATCCACTTCAAGTGTATTCAGCGCCCAGCTCGATTCTAGAATAATCGTAGCACCATTTTTCATTGTAATCATACCAAACGCGGAATCCTCAACAGTGAACTTCGAAGGATCCCAAGGTCCCCAAGCATTAGCTGCATTTTCTCGTTGGGATAATTTATGATAAGAAGTACCCAGTACGACCTTCGGCTCATAGTTGTTCATCATCCACATCGTTAAATCAAGTGCATGCGTACCGATATCGATCAGCGGGCCACCGCCTTGCTTCTCCTCATCAAGGAAAACGCCCCAAGTAGGTACTGCGCGGCGACGAATCGCATGAGCCTTAGCGAAATAAATCTCACCCAGCTCGCCTTCCGAGCACAAATGGTGCAAATGCTGGCTATCGCCACGGAAGCGATTGTTGTAACCAACTGTCAGCTTCTTACCTGTACGCTTAGCTGCTTCCACCATACGGCGTGCATCTGCAGCTGTTTTGGCCATCGGCTTCTCTGACATCACGTGCTTGCCTGCTTCTAATGCAGCAATCGTGATTTCCGCATGTGAATCATTTGGCGTACAGACATGAACGATGTCAATGGAACTGTCTTTCAGAACCTCGCGGTAATCTTCATAAACGCGAGCGTCTTCTTTGCCATACTTAGCAGCAGCTTCCTGCGCTTTTTCAGAAATTATGTCACAGAAAGCAACCATCTCTACATTCTTTAATTTGTTCAAACTTGGCATGTGCTTGCCATTGGCAATACCGCCACATCCAATAATTGCTATACGATACGTTTTTGACATGATAATCCTCCTTAGATATGTATAACCGTTAGGCTTCTCACAATTGCTCATAGCTAGTACTATATAAGAGTATAACAAAAACCCACAAAAATAAAATTTCTGATCTGGCGAAAATTGTATGCAATTGTGCCATGATGGAGGACCATATATGCTTATTAACGAAATTTCCCGCAAACTTGGCATCACAGCCAGAGCAATTCGCTTCTATGAGCAGAAAGGACTATTAACTCCTGCAAAGCAGAAAGAGAATGGCTACCGAACCTATACGGAACAAGATGCGTGGAGACTACAAACGATTATTTCTCTAAGGGAAGTCGGAATGACACTTGAAGATATTCGTCAGACCTTAGCACAAACTGATTTAAATCAACAAGAGGAAGTGCTAAGCGCTCTGCAAATGCAGCGTTCGATGCTATTTCAACAGTGGACAGAAATGAAACAAATTATCGGAACCATGGATCAGATGATCCAAGCCGCTCAAGGAAGCAGCAAACTGCCGACTGAACTGCTTTACGAGCTAGCCCAGCAAAGCAAGGAGCTGCGCGACCTAAGGGGAAGCTGGCGCGACCATTGGGATTTCGATCGAAAGGCCCTACAGTTTGACGAGCTGCTGCATCCTGCTTCCTCGTTTGTAGATGTCGCAGAAAACGGCCTACTGAACGACATCGAGATGAGCAGCCCTCCTGTATATACAAGCTACGAAGCAGCTTTAGACAAAATCGCCCAGCTTATCTCTCCTGCTCATGGCCTTAAGGGGCTTGATGTAGGAACAGGTACCGGCAACTTAGCCGGCAAGCTGCAGCAAATTGGCCTCACCATGTCCGCGATCGACCAATCCAAACAAATGCTCAAGATTTGTGCGGCCAAATATGCTGACATCGAACTCAAGCTAGGCAATGTTCTGGCCATTCCATTCATGGACGGCACGTTTGATTATGTTGTCAGTTCGTTTGCCCTTCATCATCTGACAGAAGCGCAAAGGGAACTCGCATGGGGTGAAATGATGCGGGTATTGAAGCCTGGCGGAATCGTGTGCTTAGCCGATTATATGATGCAAGATCGAAATGAGGCAGATGTCTTTCTTGCCAACCTCATCTCGACTAAGGCAACCAAGCTGCCTATGATGCATGAGCAGGTCGATCTCTACATGACGCATACCCATTTAACAGAGTGGCTGCTCTCTCATACAAGCCAAGTTAAATCGGAGCCATTGGGGAACAGCATTTACGTTGTTTACGCACAAAAATGAGCCTGGGCCGCTGTTAACCAGCACCCAAGGCTCATTATTTTTTGATCATACTTGCTACCAGCTTGTAGCCAACGCCACGAATGGAATCGATTTGAACAGACTGTTGATTCATTTCCAACTTCTTACGAAGCGAGCTCACATGAACATCTACGGTTCTCTGACCGCCAATATAGTCGAATCCCCAAACGATATTCATTAGATCGTCTCTTGTTACGACGACACCCGGACGCTGCACGAGATAAAGCAGGACCTCAAACTCCTTCGGTCTTAACGGAATGGAATCCCCATTCAGGACGACTTCATATTTCTCCGGATAAATGAACAATTCCCCCGCCTGAATCACTTTCTCATTGCTTTTAAGTTTGTCCGCTGCCACTTCCTCCGATTGTGTTCTTCGCAGAACGGCAGAGACGCGGGCAAGCAATTCCGCCACCCCAAAGGGCTTCGTTATATAATCATCAGCACCGTGCTTAAGACCTTGCACCACTTCATCCTCGGCATTGCGTGCCGTTAAAATAATAACAGGTGTGCTGTTTCCTTTCTGCCTTAACTTCGCCAATACCTCGAAGCCATTCAGTCCAGGCAGCATGATATCCAGAATAATTAAGTCGTAAGTCTGCTGTAACGCCTCTTGAAGTCCATCGCCGCCATGGTCGACAACTTTCGTATCATACCCGTCCTGAGATAGATTGTACGATAGCAATCGAGCTAGAGTTGGCTCGTCTTCAATAACTAGTATTTTTTGTGCCATGGGATCCCCCGCGTTTACAGTATATTTACATTGCACAACCTCATTTTACCACATGATTGTAAAAACAATGTAAATGTTTCATCATCGCTGTGTAAATTAGTGTATAACAGGCAATTCAATCGTGAACCTCGTACCGACGCCAACCTCACTATCGACCCGAATCGTTCCTTTATGCAGCTCAACTAAATGTTTCACAATCGATAATCCTAATCCCGTTCCGCCTGAGCTTCTGGAGCGCGCTTTATCAACACGATAGAATCTCTCGAAAATTCGAGGTAAATCCTTCTTCGGTATGCCCATACCCGTATCCGAAACAATTAACCGCAGCCGTTCATAATCCCCATCAGCATTCATATCGAGTGGTTCTACACGCACTTTCACTTTGCCGCCATCGTGGGTGTAAGCAATGCCATTGGAAAGGAGATTGATGATAATTTGCCGTAACCGATCTTCATCCGCCTCGATATATATATCGTCATCGACCAGCATACTTAGTTCAATATGCTTCTTCTCCGCTTCTTTTCGTAACACACTTAACGATCTCTCAAGAAATTCAGGCAAGTAAATTGGCGAAAAATTCATCGGAATCCGCTTTGATTCAATTTTGGATAACTCTAGAATATCCCCTATTAATCGATTCAACCGCTCACTCTCATCAAAAATGATTTGTAAGAACGACACTGCCGTTTCCTTATCGTTAAGCGCACCAGCCAGCAGCGTTTCGGCAAAGCCTTTAACCGCGGCAATTGGCGTCTTTAACTCATGCGATACATTCGCGACGAATTCGCTACGCATCCGCTCAAGTCTGCGTACAGCCGTAATATCGTGAATAACGATAAGAACACCCGACCATTCCTCATCTTCATGGGCAATTGGACTCAAATGAATATCAAGAATTCGCTCTGCCGGATAATAGAAAACCATCTCATCGCGAATTGGATCTTGTGTCTCAATACATTCTTGTATCAACTTTGTAAATTCATATTGCTGCTTCGCTTCATTATATTTCTTCCCTAGAAGCTCCTGTGAGGAGAAACCTAAAATGTATTCCGCAGCAGGATTTAAAAGCATGATCCGCTCTTCACGGTCAATCATCATAATGCCGCTCATCATATTTTCCATAACGCCTTGAAGCCTGCGTTCATTTTCCTGAATCCGTGCCATTTGCTGCTGCAAACTTTCGGACATGCGATTAATCGCCTGACCCAGCTGTCCAACCTCATCGTTACTGTAAGCCGGAACGCGAGATTGGTAGTTCATATTCGTAATTTGCTGGGCTACTTTCGTCATCTTCTCAATGGGGTGAGTAATCCCTTTGGCAATCCGATAACTAACGATTCCTGCGATCAGGAACAAAATGATCAACCCAGAAATCAGGAAGTACCATAGGCTGCGAATCGAATTCCCTACCTGTTCCAAACTCATAGAAATACGTAGAAAACCTGTTGTCTCCTGCGCTTCATTCTTCACTGGAATAGCGGCATAAAGCATATTTTCTTTCAATGTATCGCTGTAACGCGTAACGTAGCCGACTCCATTCGCTGCTGCCGAAGCAATCTCCGGTCGATTCAAGTGATTGTCCATCTGTTCGGGCCTTTGATCAGAGTCACCTAATACTTTGCCATCGGCTCGAACATACGTCAATCTCTCATTCGTTGCTTCTTTAAGGCGTTTGGCTTGATCAGAATAGTAAGACATCAACTCTGCATCGGTACCTTTTCGGTTCCAATCACCAGTTGCCGTAATGACTTGGAGCTCGCGCTCCATATTATCTTGTAAAGAATTAATGTGAGAATTCTCAAGCACCTTAGCCATGAAAATGCCCGCAATCAGCATGGAACAACCAATCAATAAAATCAAAATAAAAGTTAGTTTGGCACGGAATTTGGTCATCTGATACTAGCCTCCGATGTGGTTCAGTCTGTCCATTTCATGGGTGAAAACAAAAAGAAAAGAGCTACTCTACATAGTAACCCTTTCTTCCGTGCCTAATCCAGTATTTTTTTTGTAAAGATGAAGGTTAAGTGCACCGCTTAGAAAATTATTTGAAAACAGGCTCTTTCAGAGCTGCCAGCTTCTCAAGTGAATTCTTCTCTACGTCAGCATGTAGGCTGTTGCCGTGTGAATCCATCGTTACGATAGCAGCGAATCCTTCTGTTTCCAAGTGCCACATCGCTTCAGGAATTCCGAATTCCATGTAATCAACGCCTTCAACCTTCTTAAAGCACTGTGCGTAGTATTGCGCAGCACCACCGATAGCGTTCAAATAAACGCCGCCATGTTCTTTCAAAGCTGCTAACGTTTTTGGCCCCATTCCGCCTTTACCAATGACTGCTCGAATGCCAAATTTCTTGATAATATCACCTTGGTAAGGCTCCTCGCGGATACTAGTCGTTGGTCCCGCCGCTTTAACGTGCCATTCGCCAGCTTCATCCTTACTCATGACCGGCCCGCAATGATAAATCGCAGCCCCATTGAGATCAACCGGCGCATCATGATCCATCAAATATTTATGCAGCGCATCGCGTCCTGTGTGCATCGTACCATTGATGACTACGACATCACCGACTTTGAGGCTGCGAATTTGCTCTTCCGATATTGGCGTTGTCAATACGATCTCACGACGCTCTTCTTTTGGCGTATTCTTAGCTTCTTCTGCACTCGCTTCGAAAGCCTCTTGGAAAGAAACCTCTGTCCCTCTTGGATAAGACCAGCCATTGATTTCGCCAGTTTCCGCATTCAAGACTACGCCTTGACGACGGAAAGCCCAACAGTTGTATGCCACAGAAACGAAGAAGCTTGCTGGCAAACGGTTCATTACGCCAACTTTACAGCCAAGCAGAGTCACTTGACCGCCGAAGCCCATTGTTCCAATACCAAGCGTATTGGCATGCTCCATGACGTACTCTTCGACCTTGCGCAGCTCCGGATGTGGATTCACATCGTCAACATGACGGAATAATTGGTGCTTCGCCAGCTCGTACCCGCTTGTACGGTCGCCTCCAATACCTACGCCGATGAAACCAGCACTGCATCCTTGACCTTGCGCTTGATAAACCGCATGCATGACACATTTGCGAATGCCGTCAAGATCACGTCCTGCTTTACCTACACCTTCAAGATCAGCAGGCAAGCTGTATTGAATATTTTTGTTCTCACAGCCGCCGCCTTTTAGAATCAACTTCACTTCGATATCATCACGTTCCCATTGCTCGAAATGAACAACCGGCGTACCAGGCCCAAGATTATCTCCGCTGTTTGCACCTGTAAGAGAGTCTACGGAGTTCGTGCGCAGCTTGCTGGCTTTGGTTGCATTAGCAACCGCTTCTAAGATTTGCTTCTTCATGATAATTTGGTTTGCCCCAACCGGACAGTGTATAATAAACGTTGGCATACCCGTATCCTGACAAATTGGGGATACATTGCATTCCGCCATATGGATGTTATCCGCAATGCGGGATAGAGATAACGCAGAACGCGTGCCTTTGTCCTCATTTTCCTGAGCGGCTTGTACCGCACGGCGCACATCACCGGGAAGGTTAGTGGAAGTTTCGACAATCAAATCGTAGACGCTTTGATAAAAATGCTGCATGACTAGGTCTGGCTCCTCTCTCAAATACACACATAATAATAATTACAAACTATTATAACATACCTCCCATGAAGAGTTCGACGGTTCTTGTGAGGAAAACAAGGAGATTCACTGACATGTACAAAAGAATCGCTGTTTCGATTCTAGTTAGCCTGATTGGGCTCACCCTTTTGCTTACGCCGCTGCAGGCTAAGCGTTCAGAGGATATTTACTACCAGGACCAAGTGGCCGTTCTTATGTATCATCATGTGCATGAAAAGGACACCAGCTCTAGCACAATTACAAGCTCGCTTTTTCAAAATCAGCTTCAATTCCTGCTTAGCAAAGGCTATCATTTTATTTCCTTAGAAGAGTTCAAACAGTACATGGAGGGCGCTACCGTCCCATCGAATGCTGTCCTGGTTACGTTCGATGATGGCTATCAAAGCTTTTACACAGCGGCCTATCCGATTTTGAAAAGCTTGCGAATTCCTGCTGTGAATTTCGTTATTACCAATGACTTAACGAATCCGCTGGGGTCCTACATCCCTTCCATGTCGAAGGAACAAATCAGTGAGATGACGCATGCCACGAACTTTATCGATATTGGCTGCCATACCAACAATCTTCACCACAAGCTTCCCAGTGGTGAAGCAGCGCTGGTAGGAAGATTGGATGCGGAGAGCGATGATGCTTATACGCAGCGTGTTTACAAGGATACGCAAGCTTGCATCGGCAAGCTTGCGGACTTAACGGATGCGCCGCTCGACACGTTGGCGTACCCATACGGCATCACGTCGCCGGCGGCGACAGAGCAAGTAGCGAAGGCGGGCATCCGCTATGCCTTCACGATTTCGCCAGAGATGGCGACGCGAAGCGCTGATCATCTGTTGATCCCGCGGATCAACGCGGGCAGCCCCGGCATCACGCCGGAGCTGCTGCACCGCTCGATCCAGCGCCGGGTCTTGGCGCAGCCGGACAGCGCCCCGCTGCGCGTGGACGCGTCTGCTGCCGCAGCGCAGCTCGGCGGCAGCGCTGTAGTGGAAGGCGGAGCGCTTCGCCTCCGCCTCGGGCAAGAGGCATTCACCCTGCAGGTGAATGCGAAGGCAGCGACGCGCGGAAACGCGCGCGTTACGCTGCGGCAGCCCGTGCTGCGCGAGCACGGGCTGGTCACGATCGCGCAGGATGATCTTGGCGCGCTGATCGGGCAACCGCTCGTCTACACCCCGGCCACCGGGAAGGTGGCAGTGAGGGTGACGCCGAGCGTCAAATAAGCCGTTTTGTTTTACTTTAATAGAAAGAGGAGTTAACCCGATGAATCATCACTTTTTCGCTTACTTATATCGACTTAAATATATTGATCGCTGGAGTCTCATGTGGAACATGCGCAGAGAAAACGTAGCAGAGCATTCTTTCTATGTTTCGACGATTGCCCATATGTTGTGCACCATTGCCAATGAAGTATATGGACGCAACGTGCCAACGGATCGCGTGGTATCCATCGCATTGTTCCACGACGCTTCCGAAGTACTAACGGGGGATATTCCCCAGCCTGTGAAGCATAACAATGAGCAAATACTGCGGAACTTCCGTGAGATCGAAGATGTCGCAGTCGAACGCCTAATTCAAACGATTCCACCTGAAATCAGCGGTATTTATCGCAGCTTAATTCAAGATCCAGACCCTGAGCTCTACCGCTGGGTGAAAGCTGCCGACTTGCTCGAAGCGTATATTAAATGCTTAACCGAGCTCTCCACCGGCAACCGAGAATTCGTCGTCGCGAAGCAGCAAATTCTGGAAAGCTTACAGAAAATGAACATGCCAGAAGTTGATTATTTCCTCGAGCATATGAGTGCATCATTTGAGAAAACATTAGATGAAATCACATTGGATTAATCGACGCACCAGAGAACTCTTTAACATGATCCGAGTCCCGCAAATGCAGAAAGAGCATGTCATCCAGAAGATGAACATGCTCTTTCTTTTCTGTTTCCTTAAGCTTACGACAGCAGCTGCGGATTCGTCATAATCAGTACAGCCACGATAACAGCGATGGCTGCGATCCAGCTGAAGGTTTTAATTTTGGCAGCATCAGAAGCTGTGCTTTTACCTGCTTTGCTATTCGCAATCAGCTTTTTGATTCTACCACCGATCATCCCCGTAATTGCTCCTACAATCAGAAGAAGAACAATAGAAGAGATCATCCATAGGACGGACGGCTTTGGATCCACTTGACTGATCATTGCGCCACCTGTAAGGAAGGTTACAATCAGTGAAAATTGACCAATGCGATTGATCTTAGCTATCACGCCGACAAAACTCTCTTGAGCAGCTCCAGACAAGGTTGCAGCTCGTCCCACTAAGAATGGGAACATGACATAAGCACCAAGCAATAAAGCACTAACGACATGTAAAAAAATCATAACTGGATACATTTGGACAACCTCCGCAATTTTATGTATTGGTTTTATTAAGTATAACCGAACTGGAAGAGTCCAGACAAGAAAGCGATCCCATGAATCCAGCTAATTCACTATATCTACACAAAACTGTGACCAATTTTATGCAAAACAACCCAACGAACTCATCAGGATCATGAGCCCGCAGGGTTATATTCACTTCCTATAGATCAAGCTGATTCCTGTCCGCTTAACGTTTTAAGGCAGTGGCTCAACTGGAACATTAGCGATCGTAACGGCCTCAGTAAATTTGGCAGTCGTGTTCTGTCTCAAGCGCATATTAGCAGCACCGGAGATGCTTGGATTAATTTGAATACTCACAATCTTCTCCGCATGACCGCTTGCGTCAGCTGTTAATGAGAAGCTCGTGCTGTAACCGTAAGTGGAAGGCCATGTGCCATTGCTATTTTGAACCTTAGCGACCTGGGTACCTGAACCATTATAAATACCAATATTATAGCCTGTTGTTGTTGAATTTGCTGTTAGGCCATTTAGAATAATCTTCACTTGAAAAACCGCCTGATTTGGCAATTGCGCTTGATGGACAAATGCAAACGGATCTGTTGTATTCGTGGCGGTACTATATCCGTAAGATCCTACTTTAAACGTTGAAGGATCCCACCAATTATAACCAGCTGCAGGTGCTGCCCAAGGCTCGGCCTGCGGCTCTGTTGTATTAGCCGGCTGCTCCCATGAGTAGAGTGTAGTTGCTGAATCCAATGTAAGGCCCGGCACTTGCGTTAAACTTGTATAACTTTCTTTGGTTGCCAACCAGTTCACCATATTCACTAAAAGAGAAGCATCATTCTGCTCTTGGAATCCCGCATACGTCGTTTTCGTACCGCCTGTCTCTTCTCTCTTATACTTTGGCGTCGCATCTTCAACTGGCGAGGAATCGCCAATGAATCCAGCTTTGCCTGCACTTACTTTGGAAACCGCGACAAAAGGACCTTCTGCTACTCCTCCGCCGTTGTATACCCCTTGATCCACAGCACTAGCCCATTTGGTCGTCGTCGCTGGCAGGTAAACAATACCTTTGGCTTTGTTAGGGTCAGTAACCGCTAAAGTCGAGCCTGCATGCATAGCAACCGTGGAGACACCACTCGTAATATTAAAAGCCTGAGAGGGGCTCACGATATTATTCGCTGTAATATCACCTAATGCGTTATAACGGAACTTCACTCCGAAATTGGCCGACAACCAATCAGAGCTTGCAACACCCTGCATTGCAGCCGAAGCAGCTTCTGCTGTACTCATTCCCGCAGCTGGATTGGTCCACGCGCCGCGGCGAAAGCCATTAAATACTTCTGAAGCGTCCCAACGATTTTTATTACGATCTGCATTGTAATGATCACCAATGAAGAAGATGCTGCCGCCGCCTTGCACATACTGCAGCATGGCACTTTGCTCAGATGTCTTATATGGAATGTTAGCCTCACCAATAACGAACACATCATATGCTGATAAATCGGAGAGTGTAATCGCTGTACTCTTACGCAGTTCTTTTACAAAATAGCCTGCATTTCCTAATGCGTTAGCAAAATCAGAGAAACCGCCGTCAATAACCCAATCAGCTGCACCTGCCGTTTGACCGTGCGTATTGTCAAACAGCACCTTTTTGCCATTCGCCGTTGTCGGCGTTATCGATGGCGCGGGGTCATTCGGACCTTCCGCAAAAGCTTGTGGAACAATGCCTAACATTGATACGGATAATAGTGCAGTTAAACAGAGTCTTCTCCAGTTTCTTGTTCCTAGCAAGCTTTTCTTCAACATCAAATCCCACCATCCTATAGATTTTTTAGCCAATTTTGCTGGCTTATGCCTATCGTAGCATAGACCATTAACTGGGAATAGTGGTTGGAATTCAATTTACAATATTAACAAAAAATTGTGCATCGCCTCTATAAAATAAGCAAAAAAAAGAACCAACCACCTATTCACACAGGTAGTTGATTCTTCTTCCAAAGCTTATTAACCTGTTACAACTTTGATTACGTTGCGAACAGAGCTTGCTGTTTTGTCCAAAGCTGTTTTCTCTTCCTCAGTCAGCTCGATGTCAAGAATTTTCTCGATACCGTTAGCACCAAGTACAGTTAAAACGCCCATGAACAAGTTGTCATAACCATATTCGCCTTCAAGAAGAGCGATGGTTGGAATGATACGTTTTTTATCTTTAAGGATTGCTTCAGTCATTTGCACAAGGGAAGCCGCTGGTGCGTAATATGCACTACCGTTACCAAGTAGGTTAACGATTTCGCCGCCGCCAGTACGTGTACGTTGCACGATCGCTTCAATACGGTCAGCTGGGATCAGCTTCTCGATTGGCACGCCGCCAGCGTATGTGTAACGTACGAGTGGAACCATGTCATCGCCGTGTCCACCGATAACAACACCTTTAACATCCTCAACGGATACATTCAACTCTTGGGAGATGAACGTCAGGTAACGAGCTGTATCGAGTACGCCGGATTGACCGATTACACGGTTTTTCGGGAAACCAAGTGCTTGGAATGCTACGTAAGTCATCGCGTCAACAGGGTTACTCAAGATGATAACGATGGAATTAGGAGCTACTTCTCTCACGTTTTCACAAACGGACTTGACGATACCTGCATTCGTGTTTACCAAATCGTCGCGGCTCATACCCGGTTTACGAGCGATACCTGCTGTAATGATGACGATATCGGAATCAGCAGCATCCGCATAGTTGGAAGTACCTGTAATCTGGCTATCGTATCCTTGAACCGGACCTGCTTCAAGCATGTCGAGCGCTTTCCCTTTTGTAGGGTTTTCCAGTTGCGGGATGTCGAGAAGAACAACGTCACCAAGTTCTTTTTGAGCTAACATAAGAGCAGTTGTTGCTCCCGTGAAACCTGCGCCGACAACGGTAATTTTATTACGACGAATTGCCATTTGAGATGTACCTCCTAATAGTTTTTAGTAGATCAACTTTTCTCAAAAGAATTAAGCCATGTTTTTGATGATTTCGTTAGCGAACTCGGAACATTTGATTTCTTTCGCGCCTTCCATCAAACGAGCAAAGTCATAAGTTACAGTTTTGTTATTGATGGATGTTTCCAAACCTTTGTAGATCAATTCAGCCGCTTCCAACCAGCCAAGGTGCTCAAGCAGCATAACGCCAGATAGGATTACGGAACCTGGGTTAACTACGTCAAGACCAGCGTATTTAGGAGCTGTACCATGCGTAGCTTCGAAGATCGCGTGACCAGTCAAGTAGTTGATGTTTGCTCCTGGAGCGATACCGATACCGCCAACTTGTGCAGCAAGTGCATCAGACAGGTAGTCACCGTTCAAGTTCAATGTTGCGATTACGTCGAAGTCAGTTGGGCGAGTCAATACTTGTTGCAACGCGATGTCAGCAATTGCATCTTTTACGATGATTTTGCCAGCTGCTTCAGCGTCTTTTTGAGCTTTGTTAGCTGCTTCAGCGCCTTCTGCTTCTTTAATACGATCGTATTGTGCCCATGTAAAAGTTTTGTCCGCATATTCACGCTCAGCAAGCTCATAACCCCAGTTTTTGAACGCGCCTTCTGTGAACTTCATGATGTTACCTTTGTGTACCAAAGTTAATGTTTTACGGCCATGTTTGATCGCGTACTCGATTGCAGCGCGTACCAAACGCTCAGTACCTTCGGAGGATACTGGTTTAACACCGATTCCTGAAGTTTCCGGGAAGCGAATTTTGTTAACGCCCATTTCATCTTGAAGGAATTTAATAACTTTCTTAACTGCGTCGGAACCAGCTTCCCACTCAATACCAGCATAGATATCTTCTGTATTTTCACGGAAAATAACCATGTCAACCAGCTCAGGACGTTTAACCGGTGAAGGAACGCCATTGAAATAACGAACTGGACGGGAACAAACGTAAAGATCTAATTCTTGACGAAGTGCAACGTTCAGGGAACGAATACCGCCGCCGATTGGTGTAGTCAAAGGTCCTTTGATGGAAACGATGTATTCGCGCATAGCTGTTAATGTATCGTTAGGCAGCCAGTTGTTGTATTTGTTAAAAGCTTTCTCTCCGGCAAAAACTTCGTACCAAGCGATTTTTTTCTCGCCTTTGTATGCTTTCTCAACTGCAGCATCCAGAACGCGTACGGAAGCAGCCCAGATATCAGGACCTGTACCGTCACCTTCGATGTAAGGGATGATTGGGTTGTTAGGTACTTGCAGAACACCATTCTCGATAGTGATTTTTTGACCTTCTTTTGGTAGTTCGTAGGATTCGAATTGTGGCATGATTAGTTCCTCCTAAAATTTATGTAGATTAGTTTATCGAAAAAGTTACTGTTGCGCGTTACGTTGCGTGCTTTTGGCAATGCCTTCCGACCGCTGTTATCATCCTGTCCAATTGAATTGATTTTATTTTATGGACAGGATTCTAAAGGCGGACACTTACGTTTCTCCAGGCACTGCCAAGCACTCCACTTAGCTATATAACTGCTGCGAGAAACTTCCTAAGAAATTTAACTCGTCACAGTAGTAGTGAAGGTAAACACACAAAAAGTGACGGGAGTTGCGGTACGCCCAGGAAAGTCGAAGTCCCTGAGGCTGGGTACCGAACTGCCCGCACCTTGAGTCTGCATGTATGCCGATTAGCGAGCGCTAATTGGAATGTATTTTTGGTTAACCGGACCCGTGTACTCAGCGCGAGGGCGGATCAAACGGTTGTTTTCGTACTGCTCCAAGATGTGGGCAGCCCAACCAGATGTACGGCTGATCGCGAAGATCGGCGTGAACAGGTCGCGTGGGATTTCCAACGTTGTGTAAACGGAAGCAGAGTAGAAATCAACGTTTGGTTTCAAGCCTTTGAGGCTGGTGACCAATTCGTCTGCCTTAATGGACATTTCGTACCATTTCAGGTTGCCAGTTAGTTTACCAAGCTCATAGGACATTTTTTGCAAGTGCTTCGCACGCGGATCTCCGTTTTTGTAAACACGGTGTCCAAAGCCCATGATTTTGTCTTTGCGATCTAATTTATCGTTGATGTAAGGAACTACGTTCTCTACAGTACCGATTTCTTCCAGCATCGCCATAACAGCTTCGTTCGCACCGCCGTGAAGAGGTCCTTTAAGCGTGCCGATCGCTGAAGTAATACCGGAGTAGATGTCTGTTAATGTTGCAACAGTAACGCGTGCAGCGAATGTGGAAGCATTCAGCTCATGGTCAGCGTGTAAAACCAATGCTTTGTCCAAAGCTTCGATCGCGATTTTATCCGGTTCGTTACCTGTTAGCTGGTACAAGAAGTTAGCAGCAACAGAAGCATATCCTGGGGAAGCTAATGGTTCTTTACCTTCACGGATACGAGCGAAAGCAGCGATAATGCCAGGAATTTGTGCTTGCAGCTTGATCGCTTTACGCACATTGGATTCAGGGCTCAAATCGTTCGCTTCTTCATCATAAAGTGCAAGAGCCGATACTGCTGTACGAAGAGCAGCCATGGAATTAACATCTTTCGGGAATGCTTTAATCTGGTTGATAACCGCATCAGGCACCTTGCTGTAAGCGTTCAGGTCGCTTTGCAGTTTCTCAAGCTCAGCTTGGTTAGGCAATTTGCCGAACCAAAGCAAATAAATAACTTCTTCAAATGTCGCATTCTCTGCGAGGTCATCAATATCAATCCCGCGATACGTTAGCACTCCATCTACAATGGAGCTGATCGACGAGGTCGTGGCTACAATTCCTTCTAAACCTTTGGTTGCAGACATGGGAATCTCTCCTTAGCTACTCTATTAGCAAAAAATTGCTTTTTTCCTAACTTAATAATAAAGTATTTTGTTTAATAAGTGAACAAAAGCAGACATAAAACTTCATTATCACTATCATAAAGAATCTTTTTGGCGGAAATCGGCACTTTTTTTGAACCATCTCTTCAAAACACACGATACAAGTTTTTGTTAATTTCCCCGAATTATACAACCCTGTAGGAAAAGTTTGTCGAGTCGTGCCCAGATTGATACAATGTAGGCAAAGTAAAAGTGATTTTTCTCTGAAAAAGGAGCAAATACATGAGCAGCAGCACAAGTATCGGCATCATTGATATCGGATCCAACTCGATTCGACTTGTTATCTACGAAATTAATGCCCAAGGGGCATACCGTGTTGTAAGTGAGCATAAGGATTCCGCTAGACTCAGCGAACGCATCGGTTCCGATGGCATATTACATAGCAAAGACATTATCTCTATCGTACCAATTCTATCCCACTATGCTCTGTTATGCAAAGTTCATGAGGTTCCGACAATAAGAGCCGTAGCAACGGCAGCCATACGTAACGCGGCCAATTCAGCTGAAATTGTGCGGATTCTCCAGGAACAGACCGGACTTCATATTGAAGTTCTGAGTGGGACAGAAGAAGCACGATATGGCTATTTAGGCGTAATTAATACCATCGATATCCGGGACGGCTTGATCATTGATATTGGCGGAGGGAGCACGGAAGTTACCTTGCTTCGTAACCGGAAATTGCTTCACAGCGTTTCCTTTCCATTCGGTGCGGTGAACACCACACGCCAATTTATGAAAAATGGCAATCTGACCGAGCAGGAAATGGGCGATATTCGCCGGATGGTTGAAGATGCGATTTTGGCTCATCCTTGGATTGCCGGTTCTCCTAATCTGCCTATGATTGGTCTAGGCGGAACGATTCGAACCCTTGGGAAAATCAGCCAAAAACGAAGCAAATACTCGCTTCAGCTTGCCCACAATTACACGCTGAAACCTGGGGAGCTTCGTGATTTCCTCTTATTGTTATCCTCCATGCCACTGGAAAAACGGAAAAAAATAGATGGTCTCTCCAAAGACCGCGCAGATATTATGGTTCCTGGACTGATCATTATGGACACCATATTCGAAGCAGCGGGTTCATCAGCGTGCATTATCAGCGGATCAGGACTTCGTGATGGACTCTTCTACGAAACATTCGATCCTAAGCACCCAATCAAGGCGGATGTACTTGAAGCAAGTATCCATAATTTGCTTATGCTCCATCCGAATGCCGCTGTGAAGCATGTCTCTCATGTAGATAAATTCGCTATACAGCTTTATCATACACTCACTGCTCCGCCCGAATCGGAAGATCGAAGTCAAAGATACTTGCATACCGCTGCCCTCTTGCATCGAATCGGAACCAGCGTCCATTATTACCATTACCTCAAACATACACAATATATGATGACAGGGGCACATATCGACGGCCTCAGTCATCGAGAAATTGTTATTTGCTCTTTGATTGCTACTTACAAAACAAAAAGCCGGACCCACCAACAAGTCCTAGCTTACAAGGACCTTTTGATGGAATCCGACGCGGCATTAATAGTAAAGTTAGGTACACTGCTTAAATTAGCTATCGCTTTGGATCATAGTGAGACGCAGCCTGTTCAAGAGCTGCAAACAACGCAAACCGAATCAGCGCTAACTCTCAAGCTGTTATGTATCCACAACCCCATTATGGAGCTAAAGGAACTCGCGGCTATCAGTAAGGATTTCGAAAAAATCTGGGGGCTTAAGCTTAAGACCCAAGCCGGAGTTTTTTCCAAGAAGTAATTTTCATCGCCTCGAACTGGCTCCGATAAGGGGTCAGTTCATTTTTGATGCGACTGTACATCCCGTTGGGCATCAGTTCTCTTGCTTTGACGTTATCATGCAGCGTAACATTCAGAATTTGTATCATCACTTTCTTCATTTCCCGATCAAGAACCGGACACATCAGCTCAATACGACGTGTCAAATTACGTGTCATCCAGTCGGCTGAAGATAAATATACATCAACTAGTCCGCCATTTTCGAAGTAATAAATGCGTGAATGCTCCAAGAAACGATCTACAATACTCCGAACTGTAATATTCTCGCTAATCCCAGGCACCCCTGGACGCAAGCAGCAGACGCCGCGAATAATTAATTCAATCTTTACACCTGCTTGCGACGCCGCATATAAGGCATCTACCATCTCTTGATTGGATAATGAGTTCATTTTTGCAATAATTCGGGCTGGTCTGCCCGCTCTAGCGTGCTCAGCTTCACGTTCGATAAGCTCAAATAGCTTATCCTTCAAATCCGTAGGTGCCACAGCGAAAGACTGCCAATCATGAGGCGCGGAGTAGCCAGTAATTTCATTGAAAAGCGCGGAGGCATCCTCTCCAATCACACTATTTGCAGTGAATAGCCCTACATCTGTGTAAAGACGGGCAGTGCTGTCGTTATAATTACCTGTTCCCACATGAACATATCTGCGGAGCGTCTGTTCTTCTTGTCTCACGACGAGTGTGATCTTGGCATGCGTTTTGAGCCCAACAAGTCCATAAACCACATGACAGCCTGACTTTTCAAGCATTCTTGCCCATGCAATATTGCGCTCTTCGTCAAATCTGGCTTTCAGCTCAACAACTACCGTGACCTGCTTCCCAGACTCCGCGGCTCTGGCTAACGCTTGAATAATCGGCGAGTTTCCGCTCGCTCTATACAGTGTCATTTTGATTGCGAGCACTTTCGGATCATAGGCAGCATGGATGATGAAGTCTGTTACGGCGTCGAACGTTTCATAGGGATGATGTACCAATACATCCTTTTGCTTAAGAACTTCGAAGAAATCAGTCGTATCCTCAAATTCTATGGGGTATTTGGCAGCAATACGCGGATAGCGAAGATTTTCATAGCCATTCAACGTACCGGCCAGCTTCATGAAATAGGTAATGTCCAACGGACCATCAATTTCAAAAATTTGTTCTTCAATCTCGAACTCATCCTGAAGCTGTGCAAGCGCATATGGATGAATGCCTTCTTGTACTTCAAGTCGAACAGGAGAGCCCCAGCGTCTGCGTCTAAGCTCCTTCTCGATCTCCTCAAGCAGATCTTCCGCTCCTTCTTCATTGAGCGTTAAATCGGCGTTTCGAGTCACCCTGAACCCGTGAACGGAAATCGGAATGTATCCACTGAAAAGCGATTCAATATGATGCTCGATCAATTCTTCAATTAGAATAAATTCTGTTTTTTTACTATTTGGCCGTGTTGGCACCGGAATATAACGGGATAAATTGCTCGGTACTTGAACGATGGCAAAATAAGGCTCATCATCCGGATCATCCCCTTCCCGAACAAGCAAGACGGCTAAATAGACGGATTGATTATGTACAAGAGGAAATGGACGACTTTGATCCACGGCCATCGGCGTCAATACAGGAAAAATAATATCATGATAATAAGCATCCATAGCTTTTTTCTGTGTCGTATTCAAATCTTCAAATTCCGTAAACACAATGCCTTCTTTGGTTAGCAGTCTCGTAACTTCACGATACGTTTTGTACTGTTCTGTTACCATTTTGGCAGTGCGCTTCATAATTCGTTTAATAAGGCCGGCGGGAGTATAGCCTGTGAAGTCTTTTTTGGTATACCCAGCCTTGATTTGATCCTTCAGTCCTGCGACACGAACACTCATGAACTCATCGAGATTACTGGATACGATTGACAGAAATTTCACACGCTCAAGGAGTGGAGTGCTCGCATCTTGAGCCTCCTCCAGAACACGCCAATTGAACTCGATCCAGCTTAAATCCCGGTTTAAGTACTTGGTCGAAATCTCTTTGACTTCCTTAACTTCTTTGAGCTCTTTAACTTCTTTCAAATCTGGTTCACGCGCAATACTCATAAAGCCTCCACTTATATTTTCTTATGTTTTCTATCTGTTATCTGTGCCATTTATATCTTCATTGTACTATGCGTGCTCTACACCGACAATGCAGAATCCCCTGTTTCAATATATGAAGATTTTGTAAAGGTGATGTTATTTCCGTATTTATCCAAGATCATGTTACAATGAAAAGACTTGAAACTAGGAGAGAAAAAACCATGGGTATCCTGAATCCACGTTTAGTTCATCAGATTTTCAGGGGTATTTGGGTGGCACTAATTATTGTTCTAATCGGACTCGCTTTCTACTATGTTATCCCTCTGATTTACCCATTTATTTTCGGCTGGATTCTAGCTCTTATGCTTAATCCCCTTGTGAACTTCTTCCAATTCAAAGTGAAATTCCCGCGCTGGCTTGCCGTTACCTTATCCATGTTGTTATTTATAGGTGCCATGGTTACGGCCATAACCTTACTAGTTGCGAATATCGTCGTAGAATTAGGTTCACTTGCGGATACCTTACAGATTCAAATTAACCTATGGGTGGAGCAATTCAATGTTTTCATTAATTCTACAGCTTTCCAGGATTTGATTGAACGTATTAATCAGTTTTTTGAAAATAACCCGAAATATCAAGAAACCGTCAACAATAATTTATCTTCGACAGCAGGCTCCATTGCAGACGTAAGTAAGTTCATTATTGGCTATGTATTTGATACTTTGAAAAGATTTCTAACTTCTTTACCGAATATCGCGACCATCACCATTATTGTTATGCTGGCCACCTTTTTCATTAGTAAAGATTGGTATCAGCTTATCAAACGGTATAAAGGGATCTTCTCCGACATGATTGTGAAGACCACCCAATTAATACGGACGGATTTGCAAAAAGCATTGTTCGGCTACATGCGTGCCCAACTCATTCTTGTTTCACTAACCGCTCTTGTGGTCATCATTGGCTTGCTGGTCTTGCGCGTTGATTATGCCATAACCATCGGTTTATTAACAGGCTTAGCAGACCTGATGCCTTATTTGGGGACAGGTGCGGTCATGGTGCCTTGGATTTTGTACGTTTTCTTTGCGCAAGGAGACTTTTTCCTCGGAATCGGCCTCAGTGTGCTGTATGGCGTCATCGTGATTGCCAGACAGATTATGGAGCCAAAGGTGCTCGCCTCCTCAGTCGGATTAGACCCTCTGGCTACGTTAATCGCTATGTTCGTTGGATTGAAACTATTCGGACTCCTCGGACTTATTGTGGGTCCTGTGACTCTCATTCTGATTGCAGCGTTCTATCGCGCAAGAATCTTTCATGATATTGCGACTTACATACAAAAAGGCTCGGTTCCTCCCAAATAGACGGGGTGACCGAGCCTTTATTCTTTATCTACGCTTTATGATATTGATTCGGCCTCTGCCGATTTGTTTTTGAATCAATGCAAGCAGCATCACTTTGAAGATCGGTCTCGTGTAAGGAAAAACAAGT
Organism: Paenibacillus sp. J31P190; assembly: GCF_059692075.1. NCBI lineage: Bacteria > Bacillati > Bacillota > Bacilli > Caryophanales > Paenibacillaceae > Paenibacillus > Paenibacillus sp. J31P190. The sequence goes on from NZ_JCAUAS010000003.1 coordinate 422,219, forward strand.
AGAAATCCGAAAATATCCGTGATGAATCCCGGCGTAATTAATAAAATACCGCCAATGAAAATACAGATTCCATCTAACAAGTGCTGTGCCGGCAGTTGGCCCTGAGACCACTCAAACTTGGCATACTCCAGCACTTTGCGTCCTTCCCGCTTGGCGAAATAGGCACCTAGGAAGCCGCTTATAATTATAAGCGCGAATGTTGTCCAGCCGCCGATAAAATGCCCCAATGTGATAAGAAGCGTAATTTCTATGGCAGGTACTAGAATAAAAATGGCAAGAATGATACGAAACATAAGCTCAGCCCCTTTTAAGAATACTTAGCTAACAGCTGCCATAATTCTGGCGCTTCCTTCTCTATACGTATTGGCTTCCAAGAAGGATTCACCCAAACGTGATGAGTTGCTCCAGTAACAAGTAATTCCCCCGTAGGTTGTGCAGCAGAATCTGCGGTTAGAGCCCTCATTTCTTCCGAAACTTTACGGATTTCATAGGCAAAATGGAGCCGAACACTGCTCATATCAATCACTCGCGTGTTCACGCATACCAAGTCATCATAACGAGCAGGCTTCTTAAACTTAACCTCCGCTTCAACAAGCGGCAGCAACAGCCCCTTCTCCTCAATACGCCGGTATGGGTATCCAAGCTCCCTGATAAGTTCGGTCCGCCCAATCTCGAACCACGTCAAATAGTTGGCATGGTACACAACCCCCATTTGATCCGTTTCTTCATATCTCACACGAAACTGATGCTGATGCCAGCGCTCCTGAGTCATGATGATGTACGCCTCCAATAACAAGTCTTAGAACAATTATAGCACAGCTAGGGTTAGGGATGGGTAGTGCTGGCGAGTGAAGCGGATGATACGGAGTGGTTGAGAGTGAGGCAGAGTCAGAGGAATGATACGAAGTGCTGGGAGTGGCGCGGAGTGAGACGGAGTGAGACGAGTGATACGGAGTGGTGAAGAGTGAGGCAGAGTCAGACGAATGATACGGAGCTGGGAGTGGCGCGGAATGAGACGGAGTGAGACGAATGATACGGAGTGGTGAAGAGTGAGGCGGAGTGAGACGAGTGATACGGAGCTGGGAGTGGTGCGGAGTGATGCAAGTGATATGGAGTACTGGAGTGATACGAATGATACAGAGTGCTGGGAGTGGCGCGGAGTGATGCAAGTGATATGGAGCTAAGTCCTACTAGACGTGGTTTAGGCACTTGGTTAGAACGTATGCTGAGTCCCGTATTCGCTCTCTATGATCTCTTTGCGATGATTTGTTCGGTACATTAGCAACATTCTGACGCTTAGGGAACCCAGAAGCCTTATTTCGCTGAATTCAGCCTTTAGAAGGGATGAAGCGGAACAACATGACGCTATTTCATTAAAATTGAGTCTATAACCCTTCATTTTGATTAAATAGCGTCAGTTCGTTCCGTTAAACATCTGAAATCGAGATTTTACTGTAAATAGCGTTATCTCGTTCCTTCTGGTGTCGGTTTGAGTTCGAATGTTCCCTTCGAGGCGGGTATGAATGCGTAAGGTACCATAGTTAGTAAAATAAAAAAAGAGTGAAGCCGAGACTACTCTCGCTTCACTCTTGCTATACCTACAGAACGCTCGCTTGACCAGAGTAGATAACGCCAACTTCTGGATAGATCGAAACTTCTGTGCCGTCTTTGATTAATTCAACTGCGTTCTCAACGCCTACAATGACCGGAATTCCAAGGCTTAATGCGACTACTGCCGCATGTGAAGTGATCCCGCCAACTTCGGTAATCAACGCTGAAGCTCTTTGTACAGCAGGCATATATTCTTTGTCCGTCGATACCGTTACAAGTACAGCACCGTCTACCATTTTCGCATTCGCTTCTTCTGGTGTACGAGCTGTTACAACGATACCCGTTGCTGTTTGCATACCGATACCGGTTCCTTTGGCAATCATCTCACCTACGTGATGAACCTTGATCAAGTTCGTTGTTCCGGAGCGTCCAACTGGTACACCTGCCGTAATAACAACGATATCACCTAGAGAAACGATACCTGTTTTGATGCTGCTTTCTACCGCAAGATTGAACAGCTCATCCGTCGTTTTCGCTTGCACGCCCATCACCGGAATAACACCCCATACGAGGGACAAGCGGCGAATGACTTGCTCGCTTGGCGTAACGGCGATGATTGGTGATTTCGGACGGTATTTGGACACCATTCTAGCTGTATATCCACTTTCTGTAGCCGTTAAAATCGCTTTCGCACCCAACTCCAAAGCTGAGTTAGCTACTGCTTGAGAAATTGCTTCGGTTACCGTAACTTGTTGCGCTTGTGCTTGACGAAGGAAAATCTCTTTATATTCCAAAGCTGCTTCCGCACGCTCAGCGATACGAGCCATCGTTTGCACCGACTCAACTGGATATTTACCAGCAGCTGTTTCACCGGACAACATCACAGCATCCGTTCCGTCGAACACCGCATTGGCTACGTCACTTGCTTCTGCACGCGTTGGACGCGGGTTACGCTGCATGGAGTCGAGCATCATCGTTGCCGTAATAACCGGCTTACCTACGATGTTACATTTTTTGATCATTTGTTTTTGGACAACAGGAACATCTTCAGCTGGAATTTCAACGCCAAGATCCCCACGAGCAACCATCAGACCATCGGATACTTCAAGGATTTCGTCTAAGTTGTCAACGCCCTCTTGGTTTTCGATTTTACTAATGATTTGGATGTGTGAAGCATTGTGTCTTTCCAACAATTCACGAATTTCCATAACGTCACTTGCTTTACGTACGAAAGAAGCGGCGATGAAATCTACGCCTTGCTCGATACCGAAGACGATATCGTTGGCATCCTTCTCCGTGATCCCTGGAAGACTAATTTTCACACCTGGGACGTTAACGCCTTTTTTGCTTTTAATCGTTCCGCCATTAACAATGCGGCACTCGATTTCGGTTCCACGAATACCAACAACCGAAAGACCAATTAAACCATCATCGATTAGAATGGTAGATCCAACAGCAACGTCACGCGGCAGATTCGAATAGGTAACTGAGATACGATCTGCATCGCCTAAGATTTCTTCTGTTGTCAAAATGATGTGCTTGTCCTGAACAAGCTCAATCGGCTCTTCTTTCAATTTTCCCGTACGAATTTCCGGTCCTTTGGTATCAAGCAAAATAGCTGCTACTTTGCCTGTCTCAGCGGATGCAGCGCGAAGGTTGCGGATACGTGCGCCGTGCTCCTCAAAATCTCCGTGGGAGAAGTTAAGACGGGCAACATTCATTCCCGCTTCTAGAAGCTTTTTCAAATTCTCTTGTGATTCGCTTGCAGGTCCAATGGTACAGACAATTTTCGTTTTACGCATGGTTTCCCTCCTGAGTGAATGTGAACCGGCCGATCTCTCTAAATTTGCGGTAACGGTCCTCGAGCAGCTCCTGTTCGTTCATACTTAGCAAATGCTGAAGCTGTTCCCAGATAGCTGTTTTGATCAATTCTGCTTGTGCTGCTAAATCCCGGTGTGCGCCACCTTTAGGCTCCGGGATAATACCGTCGATCACCTTTTGCTCCAAGATATGATCTGCAGTAATTTTCATCGCTTCTGCCGCGTGTAAAGCTTTGGAAGCATCTTTATATAAGATGGAAGCCGCGCCTTCGGGACTAATAACCGAATAAATAGCATTCTCCAACATCAATACCTTGTTACCTACACCTAATCCAAGTGCGCCGCCACTGCCGCCTTCCCCAATAACAATACAGATAATAGGGACACGAAAAGAGGCCATTTCCAGTAAATTTCTGGCAATCGCTTCTCCTTGGCCGCGCTCTTCTGCAGCATTCCCAGGGAATGCACCTTTGGTATCAATAAACGTCACAATAGGACGCTTAAATTTGTTCGCTTGACGCATCAACCTCAGCGCTTTACGGAACCCTTCCGGATGCGGACAGCCGAAGTTACGAGCGATATTATCCTTCGTATCTTTCCCTTTTTGGTGACCGACAACCGTAACTGGAATGCCGTTCAATTTGGCTAGTCCACCTACAATCGCAAGGTCATCCCCATAAAGGCGATCGCCATGAAACTCTATGAAATCCGTGAAAATGGTTCCAATATAATCAATCGTTGTCGGCCTTTGCGGATGACGAGCCAACTGCATTTTCTCAGCAGAAGACATATTCGCATAAAGCTCATCTTCGAGTTCAGCATATCTTTCTTCCAAACGACGAATTTCCTCCGAAAAGTCAATTTGCTTCTCAGCGCCAAAAGTACGCAGTTCCGCAATCTTCTTCTTTAGTTCCGCCAGCGGCTGTTCAAACGGCATTTCACCCGCCATAAGTCGCCTCCCCCTTCACTCCGTGCATGTCTAACAGCTTGATTAACGTAGGACGCATATCCTTACGGCTCACGACCTTGTCGAGCTGACCATGCTCGAGATTGAATTCAGATGTCTGGAAATTGTCCGGCAGCTTTTGTTTAATCGTTTGTTCAATAACACGACGGCCTGTAAATCCAAATGGTGCAGCAGGTTCAGCAATAATAATATCGCCTAGCATAGCAAAACTCGCAGATACACCCCCGAAAGTCGGATCTGTAATAATAGAAATAAACAATCCGCCTTCCGCGCCGAGCTTGGACAAAGCAGCGCTTGTCTTCGCCATTTGCATCAAGCTTAGAATGCTTTCTTGCATACGAGCTCCACCTGATGTGGAGTAAATGATAATTGGAACTTTCTTTTGAATGGCAGCTTCGATTGCTCTGGTTATTTTCTCCCCAACAACGGAGCCTAGTGATCCACCCATGAAGTCAAAACTCATGGCCGCAACAATAACCGGATAGCCACCAATCGTACCTTCACCGGTCATAATTGCATCTTGTAATTTCGTTGTACTCTTCGCTTTATCCAATTTCTCAACGTAGTCAGGGAACTCCAAAGGATCCTCAGAGATCATGTCTGCGTCGTATTCCAAAAACTGACCTTCATCAAGCGTTAATTGGATACGTTCCAAGGCACTTAAACGATAATGATAGCCACAAGCTGTACAGACTTTTAGATTTTTCTCAAGCTCTTTACTCGTTTGGATCGTACCGCATTTCGGGCATTTATTCATTAAACCTTCGGGAATATCCCTTTTTGTTTTCTCGGAAGGAATCGTTGCATATTTACGCTTTTGAAATAAATCCTTTAGCACATTTCCACCTCTACTTGGCTATTATCTTGAACTTCTGACAAGCCACGTTACTTGCTTCTACTTTTCATTATCTATGTAAAATAGAATTGAGCACTTCCTGAACTTCCTCTACTTCACCTGCGGGTACGACGATTTCGAACTGATTTTTGGATAAGGAGATACCCCGAACTTGTACGAGAAATCCTTCTTCCGTCAGCCTCTGTTTAATCCGCTCTGCAATCTTCGCGGTAGGAGCTATGTATATCACCGTCCACATGAAAAAAAACCTCCTATGACGTGCAACTACATGGATTAGGGCAAGTTAGCAACGATGATAATTAACATCCTACATAAGCATAGGCGCACACAATGGAATAATGATATCATAATTTCTCTTTTTCCCGCAACAGAGCACGTTCATGAAAAAAAGTGAAGTCTGAACTTTTTTGAGCTAGTCCAGACGTAATTTACTGCTATAATCAGGCGCATGCTCATTCTGATGAGCGATTCTGGCAGAAGCTGCTGCCGCTAAACCACAGATCAAGTCATCCAGAAAAACATGAACAGAACTTCGATCATCATTCAATGTTCGGATAATACCCATTTTTTCTTTATCTAAATAGCCAAAGCTAGTTAAGCCAATCATCCCATATACATGAACAATGCCTAGGGCCAGAGTTTCGTCGACGCCGAACAGAGGTTCATCCGCTTCAAGAATCGATTGCAAAGGCTCGGGCAACAGCTTTTTCTCTGCCAATTCATCAAGAGCAATGCCCGTATAAAGTGTATACTGCACTTCCCGCTTGGCGAGAACAGCCAGCACACTCTCGATACACTCTTCTTGCGATAGTTGATCATTATAGGGCTTTTGCAGCTTGAACACAATTTCAGAGATTTGCTCTACCGTTACACCACGTCTCTGCAGCAACTGGATCATATGTTGTTCGGTCATAAGTCTCCTCCTACGCATGTATTAAACCCTTGAAATACCGGGTTCCTATTCATATGCGGAGGATGCTATCTTTATTTCACTCTGACCGAATCTTTACCCATGATGGTCTCAATCATACGGAACAAATCCTTCGAAGGATCGACCAAATATTGGTCGCTCAGGGCCAAGAGCTTGTTGCTGCTTTCGTAGAAAAGCGCAACCGCGAGCTGGCCCTTATGCAGCTTCAGCAGCGCCTTCAGCTGCAGCAGCTTATCCGGCTGCTCGCAGTCAGCCGAGATCTTGACGAACACCCGCTGCGCCTTCGGCTCCGCAGCGTTCGTGCGCGCCGGCTGCGCCGCAGCGCGGGACTCCTGGCGGCCCGCCGCAGGGGCCGCCTGTGTGACAGCGGCGGCGCTGCTTGCGCCGCCTGAGATGGCAGCCGTGCGCGCAGGCCGATCGCTGACTACGTCAGCTGATCGCCTATGCGCCCCTGGCTGCCGGCGGAGCCGCTGGACGCCTGCAGGGTCGTCCAGCGCGACAAGCTGCTCCGCGAGCAGCTTGGGCGGGTCCTCGTCCTGAAGCTGCAGCTTCGCCCGGACGAGGACCAGTCTGCCCTTCTGCACGAGCGGAGCCGCATTCTTCCAGGTCTCGGGGAACAACACCACCTCGACCTTGTCAATGCGATCCTCCAGCTCCATGAACGCCATGGGCTGCCCTTTCTTCGTGACGATCGTCTTATTCGAGAGGATCATGCCCGCTACAAGAACCTCGCTGTTATCTGGCAGCTCCGCTAATTGATGAAGCATAGCCGCTTCCATCTCACTAAGCTGCTCCGCATAAGCATCAAGCGGATGTCCGGATATATACATGCCGAGAAGTTCCTTCTCGAGCTCCAATTGTTTACTTTGCGGCATCGGAGGAATGTTCGGAACCTCCACCTCCCAGTTCGGTTCTTCAACGAAGCCAAAGAGGTGAAGCTGCAGATCATCCCGTTCCTTGCGCCATTTGGTTGCGGAGGCGATGGTTTCATCGAGAATAGCCATCAGCTGAGCGCGATGCCCGCCTAGAGTGTCGAAAGCTCCACCTTGAATGAGCGATTCAATCACTCGTTTATTACATACGCGTAAATCAACACGTCGGCAGAAATCTAGCAAGCTCTCGAACTGTGACTTTTTCCGTTCATTAAGAATAGCATCGATGGCTTGAGTACCTACATTTTTGATCGCTGCAAGCCCGAAGCGGATTGCCCCGGCCCCAGGATCCGGTGTAAATACCGTTCCGCTGCCATTAACATCAGGCGGGAGCACAGCCAATTTCACCCGCCGGCACTCATCCACATATTCGGCTACCTTCCGATGATTCCCCATAACAGCCGTTAACATAGAAGCCATAAAATAAATCGGATAGTGCGCTTTTAAATAAGCCGTTTGGAATGCCAGCACCCCATAAGCCGTTGCATGCGCACGCGGAAAACCATAATCAGCAAAACGCACGATCATATCATACACATGATTAGCCTCATCGGCATTAAAACCTTGACGCAAGCTGCCCGAAACGAAATGTGCCCGTTCTTCATCCAGCACTTCCCGCTTCTTCTTGGACACTGCTCGTCTTAACAAATCTGCTTCGCCTAAGCTAAAACCTGCCATTGATGAGGCAATTTGCATAATTTGCTCTTGGTAGACGATAATGCCGTACGTATCCCGAAGGATAGGCTCTAACGTGGGATGCGGATAAACGACCTCCAGCTGTCCGTGCTTCCCATAAATATACTTAGGTATAAACTCCATCGGACCTGGACGGTACAAGGCCACAACGGAAATAATATCTTCAAACACAGAGGGCTTCAAATCCTTCAACACCTTGCGTACACCCGATGACTCCAATTGGAAGACGCCCGTCGTTTCTCCCTTACTAAGCATACCGTAGGTCACGGCATCCTCATCCATGTCCAACATATCAAAGTTGAGACGCACATTTTCCATCTGTGCTATCCAATCAACCGTTCGTTCTATAATAGACAGCGTCCGCAAGCCGAGAAAATCCATTTTCAACAGTCCGATGGCCTCCAAATGCTCCATCGTATACTGGGTAAGAGCTGTCTGAGCCGTGCCTTCTTGGAGAGGGACATACTGCGTTAACGGTTCTCTGGAAATGACAACCCCTGCCGCATGCGTTGAAGCATGGCGCGGCATGCCTTCAACACGCATCGCCATTTCCAGCAATTCTGCTGTCTTGGGCTGTCTTGCGACCAGCCCCTTTAAATCAGAGCTAACCTGCAGTGCTTCCGATAAGGTCATACCTAGTTGATTCGGAATCGCCTTGGCCGCTCGGTCAACGTCTCCATAGGGTACATTTAATACGCGTCCGACGTCCCTTACCGCGGCTTTGGCCGCCATCGTTCCGAAGGTAATAATTTGCGCGACATGCTCGTGCCCATATTTGGCAACCACATAGTCAATCACTTCATCCCGGCGTTCATCGCTAAAATCGATATCAATATCCGGCATCGTAATCCGTTCCGGGTTAAGAAAACGTTCAAACAACAGCTTATATTTAAGTGGATCGACATTCGTAATACGCAGTACATAAGCAACTAGACTTCCGGCAGATGATCCCCTGCCTGGTCCGGTCATGATACTCTTTTCGTGTGCAAAACGAATAAAATCCCATACGATTAAGAAGTAATCGGAAAAACCCATTTTCTCAATGACGCTGAGCTCATAAGCTAGACGTTCCTCTGCTTGTTTCCGCAGCGGTGAATCCACTGTATGCCACTCAGCTTTAGCCGCATAACGCTGCTCCAGCCCCTGTACACAGAGCTCACGCAAATATTCTCCAGCTGCGAGGTGCTCAGGAATGGGACGAAAGCTAGGTAAAATCGATTTACCGAACTCCAGCTCGAGTTCACAGCGTGAAGCTACAACGCTCGTATTCGTAAGCGCTTCGGGAACATGGACGAATAAACGTCTCATTTCCTCCTCGCTTTTCAAATACATCTGACTCGTCCCCATCTTAAGCCGATCGGTGTCCTCCACCGTTTTGCCTGTCCCAATGCAAATGAGAATGTCCTGCATCACATGATCCGGCTCTGTCACATAATGCACATCATTCGTGGCAATTAGCGGGATTCCGGTTTCTTTACTTAGCTCGATCATCGAGATCATCACTTTTTTCTGCTCAATCATCCCATGATCTTGAATTTCCAGAAAGAAATCATCGCCGAAAATATCACGATAGCGCTCAGCCGCTTTTCGGGCTTCTTCATGACGATTGTGAAGCAAATGCTGAGAGACCTCGCTGCCTAAGCAGGAGCTCAGACAAATAAGTCCCTCTGAATGCTTGGCTAAATGTTCCAAATCGATACGCGGTTTATAGTGAAAGCCCTGTAAATGTCCGATTGAGCAGAGCTTCATTAAATTTTGATAACCTTGATAATTTTTGGCTAGCAGGATAAGGTGATAGATTGGCTGTTCCTGTCTAGTCCCTTTATCGCGAATAGATCCCGCTGTGAAATAGACCTCACAACCAATAATTGGTTTAATGCCTCGCTGTTTGCACGCTTTGTAGAAGGCAATGGCCCCGTACATGACACCGTGATCTGTCAATGCTAGAGAGGTCATGCCAAGATTAGCTGCTTGTGAAACAAGCTCCTCCATACGTGCCGCACCGTCTAATAAACTGTATTCACTATGAACATGCAAGTGTACAAACGAACTCATCAGCATGTCCTCCCTTCTTTCATTTTATTCCTTATATTTTATCATATTGGTGCTAGGCATTCCCATACATTAAGTATAGAGAGTTTGTCCTCTTTAACTAAGCTGGAAAGGAAGCGATAAGGACATGTATGTCTTTTGGGCAAATATTATCGTGTATTTCTGTATTGCATTCGGGGTCGTATTTGGAGGCAGCATGTTAAGTGGAATAGCAGCCGTGCTCACGCTTCAATCACCGACGGAAAAAATGCTGACCATTTCAGAAAACATTAAAATCTGGGCCATGGTAGCTGCTGTTGGCGGCACGATTGATCCGATACGCTATATTGAAAGCCATGTAGCTATAGGGCATTTGAATCCCGCTATTAAGCAAATCGTTCTGATTATTGTTGCTTTTATAGGAGCGCAGATGGGCACTTCACTTATTCAAATGATCTGCAAAGGGGGCAATCAGCCTTGAGGATCCCTCCTTTTGCCCGATATCAACGTCTGCTTTCGAGCTTAGGACTGATGCTTTCGGGAGCTATCATTGGGAGCGCGGTCTATATGAGCATTCATCAGCACACCTATAATCAGCTCTATGTGCAGATGCATAAATATTTGGAGGAAAATCGTGATCTCCTTGATGATATCGAAAATTTAAATAAAACAAAAAATAAACAGGCATTAATTAACACAGTCAATGTTCATCTGCTTCCCAAAAACCAAAATGAACTCATCAGTGAAGATATTCAGAAAGAAATCGAGGTGGATGTGAAGAGTGAGCTCAAGCTCGTTATTGGCCAAAAGGCCGCGTTCGTACGGGACTCACAGCCCCTTTATGAAAGAATTATTACCCAGCGGACCTATATTTTGCATGATAAAAAATATGTCGTTGAGATCAAATCCATCGTATTGATTCAAACCGAACTAACTGTGTGGATTACGGCCCAAGAGAAACGAACATAACCGCCCTGAGGACTTTTTAAGCGATAGAATATTGCAATCTTTCATTAAAATCGCTAAAGTAAACAGTAAACTCGCCTAAAGGACGGATTAACCAGATGTTCGCCATTCAAATCACTTTATTCTCCCTTATTTGCATACTGCTTGGGCTTTCCGTATATTTCAGCTTCCGGTCTCGACGTGAAACGGTTGCGGCCAGACGCGGTTTATTCTCCGCCCGCATGAATATTTGCATGGGTTTGATGCTCGTTCTTATTGCTATCACCCAAATCTTCTTCTTTAGTGAATCCAGCTTTCGCCGCATCTTCGGCACCGTGCTGGTCCTGCTAGGTCTGTTCAACTTATTCGCCGGCATTCGCAATCATGGGCACTTCGATCGCATGCTGCGTTAAATGACTTGAGCGGTTAGCATTGCTTTGGAAACCAAAGTCCCAGCATGATAAATTTCTACATCAATTTTGCCAAACTTACGGCTCACTTCAATGATGGTGGGTCGTATTTCTATTTTGGAGTCAATTTGCAGCGGTTTTAAGAAATAGGTCGACATATTGTCCATGACGAGATCCCCTTTCTTATGTTCCTGCACGATGCGATAGGCCGCTTGGGTCATCAGCGTTGTAAGAACACCTTCCGATACCGTCCCCAAATGATTCGTCATCTGTGGGGTGATAACGCCATGAAACTGCAGTGACCCCTTTTCATCCCTAACCTCTTCCAGTCCGGACCAGATTAAATCCTCGAACGTTTCACCATTCTGCGGCTGCTTCTGAATATACTGCATGGCTTTCAACACATCGCTGCGATTAAGCACGCCAAGGATTTTGCGGTTTGTATCCACGACTGGCAGCAATTCAATACCTTCCCACACCATCATGTGGGCTGCTGATGCTACTGAAGTTTGGGGCGTTACGGTAAGCGGACTGCGCGTCATAAGCTTATCTACTGTTTGTAGAGAATTAGCTCCCACCATATCCTTCGAGGTCACAACACCAATAATTCGGTTCCACTCGTCTACAACAGGAAAACGGCTGTACCCTGTATCCTCTGACATGCGCTGCCAGTCCTTCAGTGTACTATTTGCCTTAAGAGCATAAAGGGAAGCGCCTGATGCCAGGATGTCCTCGACAAGCATAATTTTCTTCTTGATCAAACGATCGTATATGGCTCTATTAATCATGGAGGCAACCGTAAACGTATCGTAGCTGCTCGAAATAATAGGCAGCTCCAGTTCATCTGCAAGGACTTTCACCTCTGTACTGGTGTTAAATCCCCCCGTAATGAGTACGCCTGCGCCTTGTTCCAAAGCACAGATATGGGCACGGTTGCGGTTACCAACGATTAGAAGGCTGCCGGCCTCAATGTAACGCATCATGGCATCCTGTTCCATCGCGCCGATAACGAACTTGTGCAGCGTCTTATGGAGTCCACGCGAGCCACCGAGTACTTGCCCATCGACCATGTTCACTACCTCAGCAAATGTGAGCTTATCAATGTTCTGCCGCAGCTTTTTCTCAACTCTTACGGTTCCGATTCGCTCTTTGGTCGAGACCAGACCTTGATTCTCGGCCTCTTTAATAGCTCGGTAAGCCGTTCCTTCACTGACTTCCATGTTCTTGGCAATTTTGCGAACGGAGATCCGGCTGCCAAGCTTCAAGCTTTCAATATAGCGCAAAATTTGTTCATGCTTCGTTAATGTATCCACGGATTGTGTATCCAACTGTTACACCTCATTCGCTTGTTCCTGTATTACTCTGTACTACTAGTATAATCGTTCCAAAGCGCAAGAACAATGAAATCAGCTTTTCCTAAATAAAAAATCCAACCCTATTGGATTGGATACTTTATTTGTATTATAGCAAACATACGTTCGTTGTCAAAATGGAAATCTCTTCTTCGCTACTTGCGAAATTGCAGAAGTTTCCGGCGACCTTGAACAAGCTGCTCCAACTGCCATTTTTTCATCCGATTGATGCGGTTCATCTCTTTGCGTTTCTCTTCATCCACACCAAGTATTTGATGCAAATGAGAGGCTGTCACAAGCAGGGCCATCACGATCCAGATGCTGCTAAACACCATAGGCAGCGATCCTACATCTCGAAACTCCAATTGGGGAATGGAGTAAAATAGCATGCCTAACGTTAAGCTCATGTAAACGACATTTTTAAAGCCTTTCAAAATGATCACTCCTTTCGCTTTAAATAAACAAGAAACTATCTCATACTAATGTCATTGTATGAGACAAGTTCTTGTTATATGTTCAATGCGAAAGATTAAGGCTTACTCAATCTCGAAACCCTGGGAGCTAAGGAAGGGTTTCATGTGCTCTCGCGGCCGCTGCGCTTTGGCTGCCATGTCCTTGGACCAGGTCGTATCGACTTTGCCGCCCGATCGAACCTTCATATAGTCGCGGATGCTCTCGTCGTACACGTCGACCGCTCCTTCGTTATCCGTATACCGATTCTCATGGTATACGGCTTCTCGCGGGAGCCGCGGGCGCTGCGGCGGCTCTTGATCCGGCATGCCGATGCACATGCCGAAGACCGGGTACACCAGCTGCGGCAAGCCCAGCAGCTGGGACACCTCAGCGGGCTTATTGCGCAGCCCGCCAATGTACACTACGCTGAGTCCGAGTGACTCCGCGGCGATGGCTGCATTTTGCGCCGCTAATGCAGCATCTACTGTGGCAACGATGAAGTTCTCAGCGTTGCCAGTAACCGGAGTGTCCCCGTGACGGTGGACAGCCTGCGCGTATCGGTGCAGATCCGCGCACCACACTAGGAACAGCGGACACTCGCTGACGTATGCTTGATTGCCGGCTAGCGCGGCAAGCTGGTTCTTCAGCCCGTCATCCGTTACATGGATAACGCTATACGCTTGCATATTGCTGGATGTAGATGCCGCTTGAGCGGCTGCCAGAATAGCATCCAGCTGTTCCGAGCTTACTGGCTCATTCGTAAACTTACGAATGGAGCGATGATTTTGCAATAAAGAAATGATTTCGTTCATCCTTCAACAACCTTTCTTCTATATGTAGAATATATTTAGAAAGTCTCCACCGATATGGTCGACAAACTGTCACGATCTAAGCAACCTCGACTACACTGAAACCAGACTGTCCAACAATCCGTCTTTACAATTATCAGATACTCAAGAGGAATTTTCAATGAATATCCGCTTTTGGTTGTGGGAAACGTGCGACTGTGAAGTAAACAAAAAAAGACCCAACCAACAGGGTCTTAATCTTCCATCATATCGATAACACTTTTCTTACTTTTCTATATAACAGCGTGAGTACCCACGGTATCGCAACAATCAGCACAAAAACGATTCCATTATACACGTTAAAAAGCAAAATCGAGCCGGGTATATGTACTTTATATTTCCATAGGGATAACAACGCTGGATGCATTAAGTAGACACCAAACGACACCGAACCTAACGAGACGAAAAAGCGCGCAACTTTGGTTGATTTTTGGAGAAGCCATTTCGCGATCCAGATAAAGCTTACACCAATGCCAATGCTGTAGAGCAGCCATAAAATTTCATACCACGTATTTTCAAACTTAAATCCTTTTAGTCCCAATAGGTAAAGCATCACATAGGCCAAACCACTAAGAACTGCAGCTGGCAGCACCCAACCCTTGTTCCGATCCATCCAAGAACGAAAGGAACCGTAGCTCATGCCAATTGCACCGCCCACGAGAAAATACCCGAAGTACGTTATGCAAAGCTCTGGTTTATGACTAATTGTACCGAACCAGTGGGTGTAAATGTAAACGCCTGCTTGAATGGCTAGTCCCCAAAGTGCCAGCGTCCGGCGAAACCAAGGCGCATTTCTAACAGCCCAAACTAGCAGCGGAAACAACAGGTAGAACTGTACGATAATAATCATAAAATACAAGTGATAGCCGGAATCCGCCCATTTTAATTGTTCCAGAAAAATACGCAGATCAAACTTAACGGGGTGCCCCGGCGTCCAAAGCCAAGGATTATATATATAATAGAAGAAGGACCAAACGATATAAGGAACTAACACTTGGCGGACACGTTTCCAGTAGAAGATACCGGCCTGTTTCGCGCTCCAATTATCCGTATAAATGTAGAATAATACAATGCCGCTCAAAAAAATAAACAGCGGAACAGCGAAATAGCTTATTTTGTTCAAAAATAAAATGATTAGTTCTGTGCTGCTCCCCTTCAAAGCCGGATCCACTGTCCAGTCCGCGGTAACATGAATCATAACGACTGCAAGGATAGCGAAGGCTCTAACGAGATCGAGCTCCGTGATTTTTGCTTTTGCCATAACGGTTTCAAATCCTCTTTTCCTAATAAATACCCTTTTACTATAGACAGTTTCGAGTTATTTCGCAACAGCGAGCCTAGCAAAAAGGTATCCCTGCTCTTAGATTGCTTACTAAAAAAAGAGTGTAGCCCAGGAGTAGACTTCCAGACGACTAGATGACTAGACTTCTCTACAGGGATACACTCTTTTTTATTTCAACATTGCTTCTAACGGCTCAGCAATAATCCGCTGCACATCTTCCAGCATGATCGACAATCGACGCTCCGCATCGAATAATTGGTTAATACGCGGATTGAGGGCGAGCTCCTCATACCGTTTCTGTAATTTTTCCATATCCTCTTGCGGTGGCATTTCGCCTCCCGCCATTTTCTGCTGCAGCTCATTTTGACGATTGCGAAAATCTCCCAACAAGTTCTTACTGGATGCATCGCCGTTAATAATGGAGCGGAACTCCTTCATATCCCTGTATTCGCTGCTTTCCTTAATTGCTTTTGCCAATTCGTAAGCCTTATCATGTACATTCATTTTATTTCCTCCTCATTTTTCATTTGTAATGGCCAATGTACTTACTCAACGAATAAAAGGGCACTTTCGGACAGATGCCTAGGCACCAAGGGAAATATGTCCTCATATGATGGAGTAGTTTACTTTGCTTAAGCAAACAATGCCATTTTTGATGCTGGAAGGAGTGTTCGCTATTGACCCGGACGAAAGTTGGAATATCCATTCAAGGCACCAGCATCTATTTGGATGATCGGACCGTTGTTCTAAGTGAAGCCATTGCAAAAAAATGGAAAGTTCCGTCCAATCAAACGATTACTATGCGATTTGGCTCTGCCAAGCAGGATGTCAAAGTTGTCACCGCATCAACGTCGAACAGTTTACGTATAAACCCTGCTCTCGCTTCCAAAATCGGTCTTCATCATGGGGCCCAACTCAATCTTCATTATAGGCAAAAAGAAAGCACCTTGTCGATCGGACCCTTGATTGGCGTAATGATTAGCCGAGTTTATGCTAGCTCAAATGATCGCCCATTCGGTGCTATCACCGCTTTTTGTAGAGAAATGACGGACGCGTGTGACCTTTTTGGGGCTATTGTGTGCTTTTTTCCGCCAGATGAAATGCATGCCAATGCCCAAACTCTATCTGCGTATTCTTATTCCAATGGTTCCTGGAGCAAAAAAACGTTTCCGATCCCCAATGTCATCTATAATCGCCTTACCTCGCGCAAATACGAAAACATGACCAATGTTCAACAATTCATGAAAGACGTCAAAGCTCGCCATGCCACTGACATCTTTAATGAGAAATATTTGAACAAAACTGAAGTATTCGAGGCCTTGCGCAAAGATAACACCCTCCATGGATATTTACCCGAATCCTATCTTTTCAAAAACTATCAGATGTTGAAATCCATGGCCGCACGCCATCCGGTCCTATTCCTTAAACCGATTACCGGAAGTTTAGGTAAAGGAATCATTCGCATTCGCAAGGAAGCTGGAGATGGCTTTACCTGTCATTTTACGAACCTAGCTGGGGTTCGCAAACAATCTTTCCCTTCGCTAACCGCTGTGTTCCAGGCCTTATCCGGCAAGCTCAAGACACAACGTTATCAATTACAACAAGGACTCGATCTCATCACTTCCGACGGTAACCCTGTTGATTTCCGAGCGCTTGTACAGAGGGGAGCCTTAGGACAATGGGCGATAACGTCGATTGTTGGCCGCGTTGCAGGAACGCAGCATTTTGTCTCTAACCTGGCTCGTGGCGGAAGCCTTACGACCGTGCCTGGAGCACTTGCTAAATCATCGTTTTCGTCTGCTACACGTGTCTCAGTTTCGGGACGTTTGCGCAAGGCATCTCTAGACATCGCCAAAGGGATTGAAACACAAATTCCTAATCATTTTGGAGAGCTAGGAATCGACCTTGCTGTAGATAAAATGGGGAAAGTTTGGTTGCTTGAAGTAAACTCCAAACCGTCCAAGGATGATAATACCCCCCTTAACAATGAACGGAAAATTAGACCGTCTGTGAAACAAATCGTGCAGTATGCGCGTTTTTTAGCGAAGTTCTGAGGTGAAAACATGCGGTTAAGCGCAAGTCGTCCCTTGTTAGGGATCATGGTGACGGAACAGAATCGAAAGCTGCCTTTTGCAAGTTCGGACTTTTTTGAACATCTCATTTCTTATGGTGATAGCGAGGGCCTCGACGTGTTCGTATTCTCACCGAATCGTATCGATTGGAAGCAAGATATGGTGAAAGGTTACACCTACTTGAGTGAAACACACGAGTGGGTCATGAAACTCTTCCCTCTTCCTTCACTTATCTATGATCGATGCTTCTTTAGCAATAAACACAGCTATAGGCAGTACCGTTACCATGTTGGCAAGCTGCGTGCGAAACCCCATATTCGTTTTCTCGGTTACGGTTTGAGCGGAAAATGGGAAGTGGGTCAGATCCTACAGAAAGACAGCACTTTGCATCTCTACTTACCTAAAACGAGTATGCTGACAAGTGGCACCGAGCTAAGAAAGTGGCTTCGTAGAAGGAGCGACGTTTTCCTGAAACCACAGGGTGGCAGCCAAGGCAGAGGTGCCTTGCACATTCACAAGATAAGTACTATGGACGATAACTGCTCTTTTCATATAAAAGGGCGCGACGCCCATAATCACCCCATAGAGCGTAATTTTAAAGACTTTGACTCGTGCTGGCTTTGGCTTCGCAACCTGATTGGTATGCGACCCTATCTAATACAAGAATACCTAACTCTCCACTCAACAGGGGGAATGGCTTACGATGTACGTTCCCTCGTGCAAAAAAACGGCCGTGGGTTATGGGAAAGTACCGGCATGGCCGTACGTATTGGTAAACCTGGAAGCATCACCTCCAATCTACATGGCGGAGGCACTGCTGAAGATGTGACCTCGTTCCTTACCAGGGAGTTTGGTGACTCGAAGGCAAATGAGCTTATAGCAACACTCGATATGCTTTCAAGCCGAATTCCCCCTTTTCTGGAAGCTCATCACGGGCGACTGGCTGAGCTTGGTATTGATCTAGGGATTGATTCTTGTGGTCGCGTGTGGATTCTTGAAGTGAACTCGAAGCCGGGCAGGATGATTTTCGCACGAATGTGTAACGAGAAAGCACGCACGACATCCATTGCAAACCCTATACATTATGCTGGATTCTTACTCCACAAAAAGCTGAGTTGAGCTTGGCTTTGCTGGTATGTGCCAAAGTAGGCAGATGGTCAAATCTGCCTGTTTTGACACGGAAAGCCCCGTAGGGCAACAAGTTTAGGAGGGTAACCTAATGAGTTTGACAACGTGTATGCTCCACGCCGTACAACGAACAGATAGATCGGTCTACTTAACAAGTGAACTCGTCAAAGCTTTACGGTTAACCGGCAATAAATCGATAACTGTAAAGGTTGGCACTAAAAAAGCGACCCTACCGATCCGTCTGATCAAAAAAAGTGGTCAGCATATGTACATTCCGCTTTCCCTAATGGCCTCCTTACGCATTCCTCGAACAGGGAGTGTGTTCGTAACCAATAACAATAATAAAGAACTTCGTATCGGTCCTGTCATTGGTATCTTGACCAACGTAGCGAGCGGTACATCGCCCTTCGGTACAAAAACTGGATTCATTCGCCAAGTTATGAGTACAGCCTCAACGAAGTCCTTCGCTTTCGCTTTCAGCCCCAGCAGCGTAAATTGGATTCAAGAAACGGTTACAGGCATTATTCCAAAAGAAGGCGGAGGTTGGGTACGCAAAACATTCCCATTGCCTGATGTTGTCTATAATCGAATGTCCAGCCGCAAAGCGGAGAAATCTGCAGGGATGGAAGGCTTTAAAGACCGATTTGTTCGAAGGGGGATTCCCCTCTTTAACTGGAGCTTCTTTGATAAATGGGACGTTTACAAGATGTTAGATGGCGATGATGCTTTCCGCTTCGTCCCAGAATCCAAGATCAATCCGTCTGCTGATCAAATTAAGGAAATGCTTGATAAGCATAAATTCATTTACTTGAAACCAACGGCAGGCTCTTTAGGAATCGGCATTTTCCGTGTGACTTATAACCCTAAGCGAGGTTACTTCGTTCGGTACCGCAAGGGCGGTAAAAATGTTCTCATCCGTTACGGAAAATTCGAGGGTTTAATGCAAATGCTTGGAACTGGACGTGGCCGCCTCACGAATTATGTCGCACAGCAAGGAATTCGTCTCATTGAAATTGACAGCTGCCCTATTGATTTTCGCTTCCATTTAACGAAGAACGGCAATAACAATTGGGTCGTAGCAGCGATCGGCGCAAAGAAATCCGGTAAAGGCAGCGTCACAACCCATATCCGCAATGGCGGTCAATTAATGACGCCAGAACAGGTACTGCGTCAAATCTACGGCAGTCGCGCGGAGCAAGTGCTTACCAATGCCAAAGAAACAGCGATTAAGCTCGCTGAGGGTATCGAGAATAACTATAACCATTTACTTGGAGAACTCGGATTCGATATCGGAATTGATCAAAGCGAGAAAATCTGGATGTTCGAAGCAAATGCCAAACCGGGGAGATCCATTTTCAAGCATCCCTCTTTGAAAGAAGGGGACGTCGCTACCCTACAAAATATTTACGAGCACTGCCTCTTTTTGAGTCGCTTCCGCTCTAGGAGGGAAAACTAATGGTCTTCTTCCTTCATGAGATAGGACTTAAAAAACCTACTCTGGCCATTCTCACTGTTAAGGATAGTAAGCGTGTATTTCGTGGCAATCTGGACAATTTCCGTGATTTAATTCAAACTGGCGAACAACTTGGCGTTGATGTATACATCGTGACTACGAAGGACTTCACCTTATCCAGCCCCGAAATATATGGTTATCGCTTCAATGCCGAAACCAAAAAATGGAGCAGGGAACTCGTTCCCGCTCCACAAGTTGTATACAATCGTATTCCCTATCGCAAGATGGAAATGAGGCCTGAAGTCCAGCAAACCATTCAATCATGCAATCGCAGCTCCAGCATTCAGTTATTCAATCCTTCCTTCTTCAACAAATGGACCTTGTTCGGGTGGTTAAATAGTGCCAAAGAAAGCAAACCTTATATGCCCGATACGCAGCAATTGAACTCGGCAAATGATCTGACTCAGCTATTGCGTAAACATGCCGTTCTCTACTTAAAACCAGTTAAAGGTAAAGCAGGGAAAGGCATTATGCGCATTGATCGATATACGACTGAAAATGGCCGCCGTTATCGGCTGAGCCGCCAAGAAGATAAGAAGATGGCTTATAGTTACCACAATTCCACTGATGAACTATGGAATGAATGGAATAAACACCGTGGTACCCATGACTACATTGTGCAGCAAGGTATCGCTTTAACGAGATACAAAGGGCGAGCTTACGATTTACGCGCTTTGGTCCAGAAGACGTCCAAAGGCGTCTGGAGTGTATCCGGTATTGGAGCTCGTGTAGCTGGTAAAGCTAGCATCACGACACATGTACCTCGCGGCGGATCAATCGACGAGCCACGCAAGCTGCTTACGAGTGCGTTTGGTGGCACGGAAGCCAAAAATATTTTGAAACGAGTTCGCAAAGCCGCTGTTACACTCGCTGCGCAAATTGAGAAGTCATCCGGCAATCAACTTGGCGAAATGTCGATGGATATTGGTGTCGATACCGCTGGACACATCTGGTTCTTCGAAGCTAATTCTAAACCAATGAAATTCGATGAACCCAAAATTCGTCAAAAGTCACTTGAACGCATTATCCGTTACAGCCTTTACTTGATCAATCATGGGAGAAGAAGGTGATTATGCTTGTCATCGAAAAGACTGGGCGTACTCGCTATCTATTTAAGTAAATCTCGGCTCGAAGAGCTCTCTTACTTTCAGCGGTTAAGTAGGGAGGGAAAGAAACTTGGTGTGCAAGTTGAGGTATTTACCCCGGATGACGTCGAAGGTGACAACGCCGTTCGTACGCTGACGTATGATTCCGGTCTGGGGAAATGGATTCGCAAGCGGACTTCTTTTCCCCCTATTATTTATGATCGCTGCCGGTATAAAGCGGCGGCAAATTATCAGATGCTCAAAGCATTTCGTAATCAACATGCCAAGCTTACCTATTTAAGTAAACCTTTAGCTAACAAATGGTCGATGCATCAAACCCTTTCAGAAAATGAGAGCATTCGCCCCTATTTACCTGCTACTGTCCGATTTAGCTCCGTGCAGGAGCTGCTGAAGGTTCTAAAGAAGCATAAGCTAATCTATGTAAAACCGAAGAATGGCACGGGTGGAAGAGGAATATTACGAATTGAACAGCTCGGTTCTGATCTTTTTTTATTACAAGGAAGGAATCAGCAACGAACCATCATCGCTCCATTCCGTGCGACGGAAAAACAGCTTGCGATCAAACTGCATACCCTGAAATTGAGCCCCGATTATGTGGTTCAGCAAGGAATCCAGCTAACACTGAGGGATGGCCGTGTGCATGATTATCGTTTGCTAATTCAGAAAAATGGCCATGGTGAGTGGGAAGTCACAGGTTGTGCGGGACGTATTGGTCCTCATCGCAGCATCACTTCAAATCTTCATGGCGGCGGGAGTGCAGTCACCCAGGATAAATTGTTAGCCTACCGTTTTTCTTCTGAAGAAAAAATGGATGCAATTAAGAAAGAGATGAACAGCTTCGCGTATAAGCTCGCTAACTATTTGGAAAGTAAATTCGGTAAGTTATGCGAGTTAGGCATGGATATTGCCGTAGATCCCAAAGGAAATATTTGGCTGCTTGAAGTCAATCCTAAGCCATCACGAGAAGTATTTCGCAAAATTGGTCAACATTCGATCTATCAGAAGGCGGTTACAAGGCCACTTGAATATGCGGTCTGGATGATGAAACAAAAGAAAATAAAAATAGAAGAACAACAAACAGAAGAAACAAAAGCCGAATCATAAGGCAAGCAATCGGAAGCGTCAGCTAAAAAACTAGCCAGCTTCCGGCTTACATATGCTGAAGATGTCCCAAAGTCTGAACAAAAATTTGCTCAATATGGTCATCGTCTAGCGAATAAAAGACCGTTTTCCCCACTTTACGTCTTTTGACAATGTGCAAATCCCGCAAGTAGCGGAGCTGATGTGAAACAGCCGACTGCCCCATCGCAAGAAGCGTTGCAAGATCATGCACGCATAGCTCCTTTTGCTGCAGGTAATAGATCATTTTAACCCTTGTCGGATCGCCTAAGGCTTTGAATACCTCCGCAATCCCTACGGCCTGCTCCTCCGTTATTTGAGGTTCCTGTATAAGCTGTACCGAATCAGCCCCTGTACAAGTACATGTGTCCTCATCTTCAATTGCTTCTATCTCTATTTTTTCCATGATCATCCCTCCTTAGCGTTTTGCTTCGTTATACTTTTAGTTCCGGATGGGCGTTAGTCGAGTTTTCAATTTGAATAGTAGCATGAGTGATTTGAAATCGTTCCTCTATTTGATGAATAGCTTTCTGGAGGACTACCTGACTATCATGATCATCGGCAATGAGTAAATGGCAGCTCAGAGAATCAAGGCCTGAAGTAATTGTCCAAATATGTAAATCATGAACATTAATAACACCATCAATGCTCTCCAGTGCGTGTTTGACATCCCCATAAGAAACAGTTGCTGGAGTTCCCTCCATCAATATATGGATCGTCGATTTCAGGACGGTCCAAGCCCCCTTAAGAATAAGTAGAGATACAATAATACTAATGATTGGATCCGCCGCATACCAACCGAAGATCAGCATAGCCCCACCGGCTAATATAGCGCCCACAGAGCCCAAAGCATCACCTAGAATATGCAGATAAGCGCTGCGCAGATTGAGATTGCCATGCACATCCCCTTTACGCATAAGTGCCCAAGCACTAAGTAAGTTGGCCATTAAACCGACGCATGCAATGAGCATCATTGAACCGCTGGCAACAGTAGGAGGATCCATAAATCGCCCAATTGCTTCCCAGATAATGAGCCCTGCTATTACAAATAGGGTGACAGCATTGAAAAGAGCCGCTAAGATTTCAATTCTATGAAAACCATAGGATTTATGAGCTGATGATGGCTTGGCAGCGAACCAAAGGGCGGTGAGACTCAATACAAGAGAGCCTGCATCACTTAACATATGGCCTGAATCCGAGAGCAGCGCTAAACTATTGGTCCATAATCCACCTGCAAACTCTAAAATCATGATGCTCGCTGTAATACATAGCGCAATAAGGAGTCCTTGTTTATTTCCGCTGTGGCCATGGTGGTGATGTCCATGATGATGTCCATGGTGAGCGTGCTCGTGTCCTTGGTGACCCACGTGACCGCTGCAATTAGAGTGATCTTTGTGTTGATGTGATTGTACGTCAGACTCATGATGCTGCATGGATTTCCCTCCCTGTCTCTCAATCCTTTAGAATGAAATGCTGCCGTTTGGTTTATACATGGCAACACTATATATGAACAATTGCTCATATATACATAATAGTAAGTGAAACATGCTGATGTCAATATCGTTTCTGCAAAAAAAAGATCGATTCATTTGCTCAAATTCACTTGAGCCTGAATCGATCTAACGAATGGTTCTCTAACTGCTATGCCACCGTTCCGGCTTTGTTCGCTCCAGCCTCTATCCCATCCGGGTCAAACGTGATCGTTGCGCTAACCAGCGTATTGGTTACCCCAAAATCTCCCGTAATTCCGCCGCCTCCACCTGTATAGGTTTTGGATGCGCTTGTCGGAGCAATTACGCAAGTATCGCCGTTCACCAGATTTCCTTCATTCCTAATAACGTTGAATATTCCTATAAAAGAAGGCATTCTGATCACCCTTTTTCTATCAAAGTTCTACAGTGTATGCCTATCTAGCCATGTTTGCGACAGCCTAGCCCTCAATTACAAATATTCAAGCAGTTCGGCGAAGCTGCGGATTCGTATATGCGCACCCTCTAGCTCTCCCGACTCACGAAAACCTGCATAATCGCAAGCCGCTACGGTTAGGTTATTCTGGAGTCCTGCCTCTACGTCGGATGAGCGATCGCCAACCATCCAGGCTGATTGGATATGATGTGTTTCCAGCAGTATTTTTACTAAATCCACCTTGGATCTTGTTCGATATTGCCCTGCACTGTACAATCCTTCGAATAAATGCGCTACACCTTTAGAATCAATAACATGCCGAACATAATCTTCAAGTCCATTGCTTGCGACAAATAAACGAATTCCTTTACGATGTAAAACTTCTAAGGTTTCAGCCACTCCTTTATAAAGATCGCCCTGCCCCTGCTGCAGTCCCTCCACTTGATACTTGATCAGAAGCTTATCTGCTTCCTGACGAGTGGCCATCGGCTCATTTGGCATAACCCGCTCCCAGATATGCTCAAGAAGCATACCTAGCGCCCCTAAAATTCGTTCTTCCGGCGGAGTCTCACCAGTAAAAAGGCCTTTAGCTCGAAGCTCATCGAACGTCTTATGGTAAGCAGGCAGAAGTAAGGTCTCCGTCTGAAATAATGTTCCGTCCAAGTCAAAAAGCATCGCTTCGGGTTGGTTTCTCTGATTACTCATTATCAAGCTCCTTCTTATGCTCAGTATAGAAAATAAAAGTTATGATCTTAGATAAGAATGGCAAACATACCCATGTAAGTCAATATTCATAATTAGGAAAAAGCCTGTTGCCGATAAGAAAAAATTCAGTTATGATTGAAATGAGAGTAATTTGTTTTTAAAATGATATTTTCATGCAAAATACCATCATAATTAGTCAAAATAGGGATCACATCTTGCAAACATCCCTATTCGATAACTTATCTTTGAAAGTGAGGAAGACGATCATGAATCTTCATATTTTTCAAAATCAACAAGAGCTGAATGAAGCTGGAGCCGGCATTATTACCTCGCTTGTCCAAATGCAGCCTAAAGCGGTATTGGGTCTAGCCACAGGCGGAACACCTGTAGGCGTTTATGAGGAGCTAGTTAAAGCTTACGATAAAGGACGGGTTAGCTTTAAATCCGTCACAACCTTTAATTTGGATGAATATTGCGGTTTACCGGTAGATCACCCAGAAAGTTATCACGCTTATATGCAGCAGCATTTGTTTGCACATATTGACTTACCTGCTGCTAGAGCCCATATCCCAAACGGTAATGCAGCGGATCTAGAAGCGGAATGCGAACGTTATAACCAGCTTTTAGAAGAAGCGAAACAAATCGATTTGCAAATTCTCGGCTTAGGCCATAACGGGCATATTGGTTTTAATGAACCTGATCATTCCTTGATCAGCGGTACACACCGCGTAGAATTAAAAGAGGAAACTCGCGAAGCGAATGCACGTTACTTTAACTCCATCGATGAAGTTCCGACTCATGCCTTAACCATGGGTGTAGGCACCATCTTGAAAGCCAAAACGATCCTGTTGATCGTTCGTGGAGCCGATAAAGCCGAAATCGTACATCGCGCACTTACAGGTCCGATTACAACGGAAATTCCGGCAACCCTTTTGCAAACTCACCCACACCTTGTCGTTCTTCTTGATGCTGAGGCGGGGAGGCTTTTTGAATGAGTGAACTTGTGATTTCGGGGGCTAAAATCGTAACTGAGCAGGGAATTATTGAGCGAGGCATCCTTCATGTGAAGGATGGCTTTATCGCTTTTGTTGGCGATATGTCACAGTGGGACCCGTCTGCTGCCGGTTCTGCCGCTAGGTCAGTCGATGCCCATGGCAGCTGGTTGTTGCCAGGGTTCATCGATGTTCATGTTCATGGAGGATACGGTGCCGATTTCATGGATGCGAATCCAGAGACACTTGACATTATTACTCGGTTTCATGCCTTACACGGCACAACCTCCATGCTGGCTACGACGATGACAGCGACTCGATATGCAATTGATCGAGTCCTTGGTGAAGTAGACCGCTATAAGAACCAGGAGATGCCATATGCTCAGCTGCTCGGCGTACATCTAGAGGGTCCTTTCATCTCACCCAAATGGGCAGGCGCGCAAGATCCGAACCTCATGGTACCGCCTCAGCTCTCATGGATCGAAGACTGGCACGAGCGCTATCCGCAGCTCATGAAGCAGTTGACCCTAGCCCCCGAACGCGAGGGGGGCCTTGAGATGATCGCGTGGCTGCGCGATCATGGCATCGTTGCCGCTTGCGGCCACACTGACTCGACCTATGCCAACATTCAGGCGGCGGTTCGAGAGGGGCTTACGCATGCGGTGCACACCTACAACGCGATGAAGCCGCTGCATCATCGCGAACCTGGAACCGTCGGTGCGATCCTCACCGACGAACGCATCAGCGGCGAAGTGATCGCTGATGGGCACCACGTGCACCCGGCAGCGATTCGCCTGCTGGCTATGGTGAAGCAGCCGCATAGCTTGCTGCTGATCACGGACGCCATGTCAGCCGCGGGACTCGGCGACGGGCAGTACAAGCTGGGCGGGCAAGCCGTGACCGTACAGTCGGGCGTAGCCCGGCTGACGGAAGGCGGCGCGCTCGCCGGCAGTACGCTGACGATGATCGAGGCGCTCCGGTTTATGGTGCGTGAGGTCGGTGTCAGCGTCGAAGACGCGAGCCGCTTCGCAAGCGGCAACCCTGCGAGGCTGCTGCGCCTCGAGGGGTCGCACGGCTCGATTGCGCAGGGCAAGCAGGCTGACTTGCTGCTCGTCAGCCCTGAATTAGAGCTCGAACAAGTATGGGTTCGCGGCAAAGAAATTACAGCATAAGTAGGCTTGACGCACATATTTGTTGATACTAGCCCCGACTTCGTTCATATCGCGAAGCCGGGGCTTTTTGCATCTCGCTACTTTGAAGCTCTTGTAAATTTGCAGGAAAGTACCAACTTTTGTCGAAAACCCCTAAAACCATACTTGAGCTTACAAAAGAAAGGGTCTGACACCTGATATGATTTATTTGATAAAAATCGCTTACACCCTATTATTCCCTCCTGGAATTATCATACTTCTACTCTTGGCTATAGCTTTATGGCTGAAGCAAAAAAAGGAGTACCTCGGTACGCTACTTGTGGGTCTAACCGCACTTCTTTTAGGCGTATCCTCCATGCCTTATTTCGGCAATGCATTACTAAATTCCATTGAAAGAAGGTACACACCACCAGTTCAAGTGTCCGGCGACGTGCTAGTTCTCCTAACAGGAGGCGCAACCTTGGAAAATCCAGACCCTCTTACCAAAGGGGAAGGATATCTGACTGGAAACACGGCCGCGCGTGTATTAACTGTTGCTGAGCTATACCGAAGCACAAAGCTGCCTATCCTTTTGTCTGGCGGTCAAGTGTTTCGTGATACGGGCAATGAATCCCAAATTGCCAAAAGGCACCTTCTCGCGCTTGGCGTTCCCGAATCATCCATTACCATGGACGATAAGAGTCGCAATACCGAGGAAAATGCCGTGAATACACAAGCTATTCTCACAGAAAAAGGATGGAAATCTCCAATTCTCATCACATCTGCCTTCCACATGGCCAGATCCGTTAAGCAATTCCAAAAACTCAAAATAGATGTAGTCCCATACCCTAACGACTATATTTCTCAGCAGAATCAGCTCCTAAGTATAAGCAAATTCATTCCATCTTCCAGCGGTTTATCCACTACAACCATTGCGCTGAAGGAATTCTTAGGCTTGCTTGCAGCTAGGAACAATTAGACGGATATCCGCTTATTGCCACTCATACAAGAACAGCACTGGTATTCCTTTTGTATCATTAAATCATTTACAACATTTACAACATTTACATCCTTTGCATCTTCTGCATTCCTACATCCTTACATCCTTACATTCATACATCCTTGCATCTTTTGCTGCTGAGGCTTTCAATTCTCCTCTCCCCCACTAAATCTTGTTCCTTAACCCTGCAACTGTCACTTTCAAAGAGCCTATGCAAGTTAGAAGTGACATAAGCGTATAGGCTCCAATACCGTGCTTTCAACTGATGGAACTTGCGATAAGCTCCGTTTCGGAGCCTAAAATAAGAGAGAACAGAGGAGGCTGTCGATTGATTCATTATGCCTCCTCACAACTGATATTCAAAACTCCAAAATTCGATTGAGAGTCATCCAGCTTTCGTGAGGGCAAATGGGTTATAGTAGTTACCTATGTTGTATTCTCTACAACAATTCACACGTCCAAAGGCTATTTCGCAACTTGAAGTTGTAGTTTGTACAACATTTCTAGTCCCTATGTTGCGAAATGGCCTGTATAGGACCAAATTGTTGTACATGATGCAACAACGAAGCGAGAGAGGCGAGTTTTAGGCACCAATTGTTGCACTTACTACAACATCATTCAACCTCGAATATAGATTTATTCATTCAGCAACCTCAATTGGGCATAAATGATGCTTGATCCCGATTTATGACACTTCAATGTAGAGCGAGATAGGATGAATGAATCAATGGTCTCCGGAGGCTCAGAAAACGCGCTTTCAACTAATCGCAATTAAAATAAGCGCGATTTCGGAGCCTAAAGTAGCACAGCGATGAAACTAGTGGATATCGACTGAACGTCTGTTTCCGATTTTACGACTTGCGTAAAACAACAAAAAGCAGGCCTCACTGGCCCGCTTCTTTTATCCCTTATCCTAGCTACCTCGTCCTTGTCTGCTCCTCCTTATTAAAAAACCTTCTGTGCCTCCCGATCATCCTTCAAAATTTCAACAGCTTCTCTAAATCGCAGGGAATGCACAATCTCTCGCTCGCGGAGGAACTTTAGACTGTCCTGCAGGTCAACGTCATCGGTTACATCAATCAACCATTGATAGGTGGCTCTTGCTTTCTCCTCTGCGGCAATGTCCTCATAGAGGTCCGCGATGGGGTCTCCTTTGGCTTGTATGTAGGCGGCTGTCCAAGGTACACCGGATGCATTCTGATAAAAGAGCGCCTTGTCGTGGCTCACATAGTGATCGTCCAGACCAGCGGCCTTCAGTTGATCGATGGTTGCGTCTTTTGTAAGCTTATACACCATCGTTGCGATCATTTCTAAATGGGCAAACTCCTCAGTCCCAATGTCCGTTAGCAGCCCCACCACCTTATCTGGGATCGAATAGCGTTGATTCAAGTATCGCAATGCCGCCGCAAGCTCCCCGTCAGCACCCCCATATTGTTCAAGGAGCAGTTTAGCCATCCGAGGGTCGCATTTACTGACTCTGACCGGATACTGCAGCTTTTTTTCATAAATCCACATGCGCTCTCCTCCTTCTCAGACTTGCCATGGCCATGGAGGCTCACACCACTGCCAAGGTTGTTTGGTATAACTATGACCGAAATGCATGAGGGGGCCGAATTCCATCTCAAACTGCCCAGCAATTTGTTTCCTCTTCTGTGCGAATTGATTGTATTGTTGAATGGCACCCAGATCATCAGGATGAGTATCTAAATACAGCGTCAGCTCGACTAAGACGAAATCTACGGCTTGCAGATCGTGAAGCTGTCTGTAATACGAGTCTGGTAACATGGGTTCACTCATGTCAATGGGCCTCCTTCTACCGCTTTGGACTCATAAGGTCCGTAAAGCGCTGGCCAGAGCGTTCCTTTTCTCAATGCTTCATAGGGGCTAAACTGTGGCAAGCCGGGTGGTTGAAAGTTAATATATAATTGTGGCGGTGTGTTATACAATTTCACTCGAATGGGTGGACAAGGATCAAACGGACCGATGAATGGAAAATATTTTTTGAATTGTGAATCCGCATGCATATGCATATCTCTCCTCCTCTTCTGTCTTGGGAGTAAACAGGCGTATCAACAAAGGCCTATATGCTCGTTATATGCTGCATGACTTGGCCAAAATCACATGTTTTCCAACATTTCCATATTGTATGGGCTAATCGTTGACGGCTACAATGAAATCAATCGTTATCAAAACGAAGGATTTGTAGAATCTACGTACACCATGGAGGGAATTACGATGACTAATCCAAAGCTGATTCTCGCAATTGCCGCAATACTCGTAACAACCTCCGTAAGCAGTATATTCGCCTTATCTCCTGTTTCTGCCGCTGCCACTACCTCAATAACAAGTAATACAGCTTTGACGCGAGGAATGACGAGTACCTCTGTTTCGGAACTGCAAAGAAACTTGAAAAGCCTCGGTTTTTTTACATATCCAACTGTAACCGGTTACTTTGGAACAATAACCACACAAGCCGTGAAAGATTACCAGAAAGCTTATCTCCTTCCTTCCACAGGGATCGTAGACGCCGCAACTAGGCTCAGAATCGTCCATGCCTTAACCAAACGTACGATGTTGGAAGATGCCATGAACTTCATTCGAGTACCTTATCTTTGGGGAGGTGTGACCCCGCAAGGCTTTGATTGCTCTGGCTTTGTCTATTTCATGTTCAACAAACATGGGATACCCGCTGTGCGGACTACGTCTAAAGGCCTTTTTGATTCAGGAATCTCTGTAAGTCAACCTAATTTGCAGCCAGGCGATTTGGTTTTCTTTGCAATTGCAGCTCCGGGAGTGGTGGACCATGTAGGCTTCTACATGGGGAATGGGCAGTTCTTATCAGCTACTAGGTCAGCTGGCATTTATCCTCAGAGTATGATGAGTTCGTACTGGGGACCTAAATATTTAGGAGCCAAGCGCGTATATTGAAAAAAAATCCCTGCCGCGTTGCCATCGGGCAACAAAGCAGGGACTTCAATTTATGAATCAGAGGCTTACCAATTTAGAAAATCAATAAGTTCATGAAGCTGACTAACGATCGCTAGCGGTTTTTTATCGGAGGCTGAGGCAGGAGCCGTTTTACCATATTTATTGAGCCAAACTGCCTTCATGCCTATTTGCAGCGGACCAGCTACATCCGCTTCCCATGAGTCACCAACGAATAAAGTGTCCTCTGGCAGCACATTGAAATAATCAAGCGCCAGTTGATAAATACGTGGATCAGGTTTGGCTATACCGACGACATTAGAGATCCACACCTGCTCAGGAGGAAATAATTCCTTCAGGCCTAGACGCACTATTTTACCCTCTTGCATATCATGAGGTCCATTCGTAATAATTCCTAGCTGATAACGCTCCTTGAGCTTTAGCAGCAGCTCCAACACGTGAGGATCAGGCTCTAAGCTTTTTTCATATTGTTGGACGTACTGGAGGTTGAAAGCATCTGCCTCATCTTCCGACATCGTGTACTGGTGGTCAGCTAATGTTTCGATCAGCCTTCGGTTGCGATACGCTTCAACCGTGCAAATGCGCTGTTCATATAGGTAGTATAATTCATCGCTTTTCTTTTGAAATGCGGAGAAGAACGACTCGTTATCATACTCTTTGGTCACCTCATGTTCCGCAAACATCTTCTTCATCACGACATTCCACGTACTTGAGAAGTCAAACAGCGTATCATCCAAATCAAATAAAATTAACTTCATACCTTACCACCCTGTTCATCTACTGTGGCTCAATCCAGCTTAATATTTAAGTTCAACAGGCCTGCTTTACGCATAGCTTGATAAATAATAACAACCAAAGGCCCCAGAAAGAGACCAGTTATTCCTAATAACTCGAAACCAACGTACAAACTGATCAAAGCAGCGAGCGCATTAATTCCAACAGCATCACTGAGCACTTTTGGCTCTACAATGCGGCGGAATATCGTCAAAGCAAGGAAAAGGATTAACAATCCTACCCCCATTCCCGTATGTCCAATCAGCAGTTGATAGACGAGCCAAGGAATAAACACAAGCCCGGTACCAATCACAGGAACGAACTCCATAACCATTACTAATAAGGAAATGGCTAGCGGATATTCAGCGCTTAAGACCAGCAAGCCTATAAACGTGACTAAATAGGTTAACACGGCCATGATGAGCTGAGCTCGAATGAAGCCAAAGATAGCTTCCCGCAGGTAAGTCAGCACGTTTTCCATCTTCCCTTTGGAATGCTCTTCAAACATGGACAGAAAAGACATCCTAAGCTTTGGCAAACTAAACATAAACAAGTATAAAGCAATGACGTACATGAGCATTAAGATAAATAAATTCGGAATTTTTCCAGCCATATTTAAAAAGAAACCAGAAATGCCGCTTAATACATTGGTTAAAGCCCCTGTTAAGGTTTCTGTACTGCTTTCCAGCCAAGTTTGCACTTGTGCCGCCATATCTGGTGACAAGGAATCATAGAACAACTGTGTGCGGTTGACAGCTTGATCCATATACTTATTCACTTCATCCATATAATTTGGCGCTTTGCGGCCAAGATCAATGAGCTCTGTGACGACATTTAACCCAATGAAATAAAATAAGGTCAGCGTCAGCAGCGTAAAGACGGTACAAATGATCGCAGCTGCAATTAATCGGTTCACCCTTGCAGCACGCATGAGAAGTACGGTTAAAGGGTCCAAGAAAATAGCTGTCACGAGCGCGAGTAAGAATGGCAAACCTATGGTGAACAATCCGTACAATAGCAGCAATCCAAGCACCATGATTAAGATCGTCTTAGGCGACATCAGTACTCCTCCGCTTATTCATCTACAGGTTTGACAGGGTTGATTTTCGTTATGTGAATGCGCACGATACGCAGTCGATCTACTTCGGATACTTCAAACACATGGTTGCCAAAAGCCACCCTTTTGCCTTTTACAGGTGCACCTTCAAGCTTCTTAAACAACCAACCACCGATAGAGTCCACATCATCGTCCTCGATGTCCAGATCCAGCATATCGTTCAAGTCTTCAATCAGGACACGGCCGTCTACGGACGTATACTTCTCTTTCACCTCAACACCGGGCCGTTCATCGATATCGAACTCATCGTGCATCTCGCCAACGATCTCCTCCAGAATGTCCCCTAGTGCTAGAAGTCCTGCAGTACCACCGTACTCATCAATGACGATAGCAAGTTGGGAATGTTTTTTCTGCATTAATTTCAATACGCGGCTGACTTCCATCGACTCTGGAACATTGAGAATTGGACGTATAAAGTTTTTAATTTCCTGCTCTTCATCCGGATCTGCTGTTAGTAAATCAGCAATATGAACGAAACCGACGATGTTATCCTTATCTTGATCCGCCACAGGGTAACGTGTATGCTTCGTCTCATGAACCATACGCAAATTATCAATGAAGCTTAGCTCAAGGTATAGACAATCCATATCAGTCCGCGGCAGCATCACCTCACGGGCAATGCGTTCTGAGAATTCAAAAATATTATCGAAAAGCACCATTTCATCTTGATCGATATGGCCGCTTTTGACACTCTCATCCATTAAGATACGAATCTCTTCCTCTGTATGTGCCGCCTCATGCTCGCTTGCCGGATCTACACCAATCCATGAAAGAAATTTATTTGCTGTACCATTAAGCACCCAGATAATCGGGCGAAACACTCTGTAGAAGAAGAGCAGCGGCGCTGAAAGCCATAGTGAGGTTAATTCCGCTTTTTGAATCGCGAACGATTTCGGAGCCAGCTCACCGAGCACAATATGTAGGAACGTAATAAATCCAAAAGAAACAATGAAAGACAATGTTGTCGTATAAACCGAAGTCTCTACTTGAAGCTTATGTAAGAGGGGTTCCATGATCAACTCCGAGATGGCAGGCTCACCAACCCAGCCTAGTCCCAGAGAGGCAAGTGTAATCCCCAATTGTGTTGCTGATAAATAAGTATCTAGCTGCGACGTAACTTTGATGGCATACTTTGCTTTGCCGCTGCCTTCATTGACTAACTGTTGAATGCGGGATTGTCGAACTTTCACAAGCGCAAATTCAGCAGCAACGAAGAAACCATTGAGCAAGACTAATATAATAACTACTATCAGGTTAAGAACAATGGAACCGAAATCAAACGAAGTATGTGGCAAGCGTATATCTCCTTCAGTAATATGATTAGATGATAGCTTTGCGGCTTTTGAAATCAACAGAACGGTAATACGAGTCGGCTACCAGCAGGTTAGGGCCACAACAAGAAGCGCTGCTGCAGAAGCAGTTTACACGCTGATTCAGCGGATTATTCTCCCAACGGGCAAAAATGGTATCTAACTGGTCGTCATGAATGTTACCGAGAGCGGGTTCATTTGCAAAATCCGTGACGAACACCTCTCCTGTAAAAGTGCTCACATTCAAGCGGTTGCGTCCATCCGGATCATTACGTACGGTTACATTCGGCTCCTCGCGAAGCCTTTTAACCAATATTCTGTCCTCTTGAAGATCGTTGCAAGCAAAGAATGGCAATGTGCCAAACAGCATCCACATGTCACGATTCCGGCTGTCTAACAACCGATGAATGCTCGTTCTTAACTCGTCCAGAGATACCATTGGAAGATGGGAGGCAAAGGAACTGGCATACATCGGGTGAACCTCATGGCGCTTGCAACCCATTTCCTCAATGAGCTTATGAATCTGCGGTAATTTCTCATGTGTGCGTGTATTAATCATCGATTCCGCTGAGACATAAAGTCCACCTTTGCTAAGCGCGATCGTGTTATCAACCATACGTTCATACATGCGCGCCGCTGTATCATGACTAACAGGATGCCCGCTATTCACAAAGCCGACTTGATGGAAATCGGCAGCGTTCAAGTAATTGAAAGAAATATGCATGACATCCAGATATGGAGCGAGAAGTTCATACCTGGCTAAGTCAAGCGTTAAATTGGAATTGATTTGTGTACGTATACCGCGCTCTCGTGCATATTTAAGGATTGGAAGCATATAGTCTTTGACGATCTTGATGTGATACGAAGGCTCTCCACCGGTCAAGCTGATCGTTTCTAAATGCTCAACCTGGTCCAGCTGCTTCAAAATGATCGGCAAGGGAATACGCGGTCCTTCCGACATGGTTAACGAATCCCCAACCGCGCAATGCTCACATCGCATATTGCACAAATTCGTTATTGTAAGCTCTACACTTGTTAGTACGTGTTTCCCGTATTTGCGATAAGACCGAATAGGGTCCCATGGATCGTAATCGGGGGTTAGCTCCGGTAGGATGGAGCTTGTTCCATTCATATTCATGCTGTTTACACCTGACCTATCATTTCCTATTCACAAGCTAATTGTTCCTATCATGCCTATACCTATGCCCTTTATTGTAACTTATGATTCGCAAAAAAGGAAACGGCGGCAAGTTATTATGTAGCTCCGCTACCGCTTCTCTGCTTTCGATTGCGAACTCATTCGCAGCCATTTAGGTGCCCACCAGTTCGCATCCCCAAGCAGTTTCATGAGTGCTGGAACCAGCATCACTCGAACTATGGTCGCATCGATCAGCACGGCGAGACCTAGACCAAGCCCCAACGCCTTCATGATTTCGATATCTGTAAAAATAAATGATCCTACAACTACAACTAGAATGAAAGCTGCACTTGTAATTAAACTTCCAGTTTTCTTAAGCCCTTCAGCCGTACTCTTATCATTGTCACCGCTTGCTTCATACTCCTCCATAATGCGAGAAATCAGGAATACTTCATAATCCATGGATATGCCAAATACTACACAAAAAATGATAACTGGCAGCGTCGCACTGACATAACCAATGGACGTTATGTGCAGCAAATCAGCCATGTAGCCATGCTGGAACACTAACACCACAACGCCTAGACTCGCGCCAAGACTGAGCATGTTCATTAATACAGCCTTGAGCGGTAGCAAGACGGACCTAAAGGCAAGCAATAGAACGATGTAAGTAATCCCCATCACAAAAGTTAATACTTCAGGAATTTCATTCTGAATGCGATCTATAATATCCAACCTATAGGCCGGTCCTCCTGTGACTGCAATTTCAAGTCCGTCCTTACTTAAGCTGCGAAGTTCTCGGACAAGGCCATCCGTCGCCGGATCATCGGTATCTTTCTCAGGTACTACAACCATTAGTGCTGTGTGTCCTTTTGCCAATTTATTGCCTTCTATTTGTGTTTTGACATTTGAATCCCTTAGCATGGCTGCTAACTCGGCATCCGAACGTTGACCAAGTGAACTGATAAAACTCTGTACATCTTTTACCCCGGATACTCCTTTAACCTGATCACTATAAGCCCGAAGCTGACGAATCGAAGCCTCTTTCCACACTTCTCCTTCTGTATGAATAACAATTTGGATGGGCCCCATCATACGCGGATCATAGGCCGCTTTCAATAATTCCGAGCCATATCGGGATTCATAGCTGGGAGGCAGCACCTCAGCATTCGGTACGTTTAACTTTATTTGCCCCATCGGAGTCATCGTGTAGATCAGGGCACCCCCGACGATGACAACCAGCAGAACGGGTCGTTTCATTACAGCATAAGCTATCCGTTCCCAAAAGCGTGACGTTTCTTGCTTCCGAAAGCGTTTAGGAACGACCTGCAAAGAGTTAATTCTTTCACCAAGTATACCGAGAAGTGACAGCAGCATCGTATTCGCGACTATAACGGATATCGACACGACAATTACACCGCCCAAACACAAGGAGCGGAAAAAGGTGAGATCTACGAATAACATGCCAAGCAGCCCAATCAGCACCGCTATACCTGAAAAAAAGATCGATTTCCCCGCAGTCTGGCACGTCATAGCCACAGCCTCAGCTACATTCTTCTGTACCTTGAGTTCCTCCCGAAAGCGACTAACGAGAAACAAAGCGTAATCAATTCCTACGGCGAGACCGAGCATCGTCACCATATTCGGAAGGAAGTTCGATAAGGATTGGTGCTGGGCGATAAAATAGGTAATCCCTAATGTAAGGGTAACACTCATAAGCCCAACGATCATAGGTAATAGCGCCGCAACCAGGGTGCCAAACACAATTAATAATACAATCAGCGCAATCGGCAAACCAATCGCTTCTGATTTGGCAATATCATGTTTACTCGCTTCCTGCATATCATGCAAAATAGCAGGTCCGCCGGTCACATATACGTTCATGCCAGTTGGCGGGTGCACGCGTTCTTTAAGCTCCGGATATTTCTCCAGAGCAGGGTCGGTATCTAGATTTAGTGATACGGATACGGCTAGTACATCCAAATGACCTTCGTTACGAGGTGTCGCGACGAATTTCACACTTTCCACATACGGCAGCTTCTTAAGTTCGCTAAGCGAGTCCAAAATGGCTTGTTGATGGACTTTGTCCGTCATATCGAGCCCTTCCCCCGTATAAACCAGGTTCAACATCGTAAGTGGGACACCCAGCTCATCCCGCATTTGAATGAGGCCACGATCAGACTCACTACCTTTAGGCGTAAAGCCGTTATCTTTGAGCATACCCGGTGTTTGCTGAGCAAAAATAGCAAAGCTGAGAAGCAGGAGTACGCCAATTACCAGCACGAGCCATCGGAAACGATGCATCGCGTATCCCCATCTCCAGAACTTTCCTTTCACAGCTGATTCTCTCACATGCATCCCCCTAATTTGCAAAAAGAACCTGGAATCCCAGGTTCTTCGTGCTTGTTATCTATATTTTATCTTAAAATATCGTCGGCATACTTTCATCTGGATCAAATTCGCCTACTTTAATTTCCCCAATTTCTGAAATTAATGTAGAAAGCTTCGATGACAGATCAATTTCGTACGGTTCCTTTAGCTCTTGACCGGATTGATCCTGCAGCACGCGAACGATCGGCCTATGAGGCACGGTCACGTTTAACTTAGATACGATGCCAAACTCCCCGGTATTCAATCGAACTGTTATGCCTAATGGGTAAATCGCGATTTTATCACGGAATAAGGCAATCTGACTTTGATCATACATCGTGCCTGAGCCCGCGAACAGTTGCTCCATAGCTTCATGCGGCAGTAAAGGTCTTCTATATACTCTTGTTGTCGTCATAGCATCATAAGAATCGACTAACCCAACCCATTTGGCAAATTCGTTGATGTCTGTACCTTGAATCCCACGCGGATAACCGCTTCCGTTAATTCGCTCATGGTGCTGAAGAGCACAATGCGCAGACAGAAGAGGAATGTTTGGTTCGTCTTTCAAAATGTTAAACCCGTATGTCGTATGATTCTTCATCTCAGTAAATTCTTGCTCAGTCAATTGCGAAGGCTTGCGAAGAATACCAAGTGGCACTTTCGTCTTACCAATATCGTGAAGCAAAGCGCCTAATCCGAGTGTTTCTAGGTTCTCACGACTGTATCCAAAGCTAATTCCCAGCATAATGGCATAAATACTTACATTCACAGAATGCTGGAATAAGTAATTATCTTTCACATTCATATTATTGAGCATAACCATAGCCCCTTGATGAGCGCTTAGATCGTCAATAATCATTTTCATCACATCGCGGAAGTTACGTCCGATATCATAATAATTAACGGCTCCGCGTTTGTTCGAATCTTCCATTACCTTCTTAAAGGTGTTACGGATTTCGAGAACAGCCTTCGTTCTCGTTTCATCTTGAATAATATCCTCTTGAATGATGTCATTGGTCCTAGAATCTTGAATATATATGTAGTCGATTCCGTATGTAAAAAGTCGATCAATGAGTCTCTGAGAAAGCTCAACATTAACGGCCAGCAGGACCATACCATCGTCGTTGTAAATATTCTTGGCCAACCTCATTCCAGGATGACACATGTTGATCGGCATTAACAGCATTTCAGGACCCCCGAATAGGTGAGCGTTACTTTCTATCTAAATGTAATAGATTTCACAAAAAAGTTCAATAAAAAAAACCGCATCATTCGACGCGGTTCGATAAATAAAACAGTTATTGTTACTTTAAGTACATATAAAGTGCGAAAATGATGGCTACTGCAAATCGATAGTAGGCAAAGTACGTTAATTTCATATTTTGAACAAGCTTTATGAAAGTAACAACCGCTAACAATGCAACGATGAATGCAACGACAAAACCGACTATAAAGAAACCTAAGTCATTCGAAGAGAGTGCTTCGTAGTTTTTAAGAAAGTAGACACCTGAAGCTCCAAACATAATTGGAATCGCCATAATGAACGTGAAGTCGGCAGAAGCAGCGCGGCTTACGCCGGACAGCATGCCACCCGCAATTGTCGATCCAGACCGGGAGAATCCTGGCCAAATGGATACCAATTGCCACAAACCGATGAAGAACGCTTGACGATAAGTCAAATCATCCAAAACGACAGCACTCGGCTGTTCCTTCTTCTTCTCTGCGATGATCAATAGGATACCGCCAAGAACAAGTCCGATTAACACGGTTGTTGAGTTAAAAAGCTTCTCGTCGACGAAATCATTAAACAAGACTCCGATGATACCAGCTGGTATGATCCCGATAAGAATGTGAAGCAAGTTCAGTTTCTTTCCTGTCTTACTCTCGCTTTTTCTTTTCACTAACCCGAATAAAGATAAAATCCGTTTCCAATAAATGAGGACGACGGCCATAATGGCGCCAAGCTGGATAACAAAATCAAAGGTTTTCATGACTTCATCATTTTGGGTGTTTAATAGGCTTTGTGCTAGAATCATATGCCCCGTAGAAGAAACCGGTAAAAACTCGGTCAACCCCTCTACGATCCCGATAATGATCGCTTCAAAAATAGTATGCATGTTTTCCCCCTATGAATTGAGAGTTTATAATTGTACTCCTGTCCAATTATCTATTCTACCTGTAACTTGGTAGATCTGACAACTCCTTCGACAAAGGTCGTGGTTGTTCGACTTATTCCATATAAGTTGGAGGTCTTCTATCCGTAAATCTTAGGAAATGACTGCTTAGGATCGCGTCTTCATCCCGAAGCTCAGAAGCGAGTACATCACGGATAAATTCAGGCAGCATATACGTCACCTGCTTACCGCGGCTGAGCGATAAATAACCTGAGCCGAAAGTAAACATATCGATCGTGCCAACAACATAGTCACGGTTAGGGTCTAAAGGCTCATCGCCCACGTTCACAGCGATGATGCGTTCGTAAGGTGCACGGGTGCTGTCGGTCGTGACGGTCAATCCGTCGACACACAGCACGCCCAGCACCTCGCCACGGAAGCCGAAGCCGCGTATCGGCTTCTCCATGAACTCGTCAAGCAGCGACTCTTCGAGCGCTTGCAGCAGGTCCGCCCCGCTGAGCAGCAGCCGGCAGGGGTTGATCGGACCCGGGCAGATTTCCAGCAATCTGCCGCGTGTCAGGCGCCCCTCCTTCAGTCCCTGAAGGAGCTGGCCGCTATTGACCAGCCCGATCTCGGCGCTGGTCCAGCGGCGAATCCCTGCGGCAAGCAAGTTGCCGAGCGGGGATTCGCCGTACCAATCCAGGCGCAGCGGTTCCCGCAGCTGCGCCACCTCCGCATCCAGCGCCGCCGCGCTGGCGATGCGGTAGTGCTCCAGCAGCGTGGTAACGCTGCTGTCTTCTTCACTTGCGTCTGTCATAGGGACGACGCGGCCGTTCAATTCTACGATCCGGCGCTGCGCCGGGTCGTAGGCAAGTTCAATATGGCCGGCATACTGACCGAACTTGCCGGCCGCACAAATATAGGTGCCGCTGAGCAGGAGCGGCTCCTCAAGCACATGATGCGTATGGCCGCCGAGGATCACATCGATGCCTTCCAGCTCCTCAGCCATTCGTTGATCCGATCGCAATCCCAAGTGGGACATGACAACAATGATATCCACACTAGGGCGAAGAAGCCTAGTATGGGCCTTTACAGATTCGATTGGGTCCGTTACATGCCATCCAAGCAGTTCATAGTACGCTTGGTAAGCCGCGGTTACCCCAATGATTCCAATGGTGAGACCCGATTTCTCAATCGTAAGTGTAGAAAGCATCCAATCGGGCGTCTTATTCGTCGCCACTTCTACAATATTGCTGCCTATAATTGGGAATTTGGCATGCTCCTTCACAACCGTTCTTAACAATTCCGGTGTGAACGTTAGCCCTTCATTATTCCCCATGACCATCGCTTCGTAGCCTGTCGCGTTCATAATTTCCAAATTGGCAGAAGCATTCGTGCCTTCCGTTTCAGGGCGCATCCGGTCCATATGATCGCCAATATCAAGTGTCAACACCTGATCAGCCGGCCACAG
The DNA here is from genome assembly GCF_059692075.1 of Paenibacillus sp. J31P190. Taxonomy (NCBI): domain Bacteria; kingdom Bacillati; phylum Bacillota; class Bacilli; order Caryophanales; family Paenibacillaceae; genus Paenibacillus; species Paenibacillus sp. J31P190. The sequence continues at coordinate 463,203 of NZ_JCAUAS010000003.1, forward strand.
TCGACGTACGCGATCAAAGTACGCGCTAATTTTGGGCATCTGTTCAAAATGACTATGAATGTCATTCGTATGTAAAATAACAAGTCGTTGCAAGGGCTCAGACACACCGTTCACCTCTTTTCTTTGTAAACCAGATCCGAAGCATGTCTAATCTTATGCAGCAGAATCTCCTCTCATTTCTTGAATTTTAGCTCATCAAGCGCCACTCTGTTTTTGAAGCCGAAAGTCGCTTCTTCCCCGAGCGCCTGATCATGAAGAAACCACACTTTGATAACACTTTTGACATTGAGACATTCACTGCTGCCATCTGGCACATAAAGACGAATCGGATAACCTTTCTTGAGCGCCTGTCCATCTTGAGCATATAGAAATAAAGCGGAATCTAATTGTGACCAAGGCATTAGAGCTTCAAATTCGTCTACTGCCTCCACCTTCAAATGCGTAGGTTCTTCAGCATGCGCCCCATTACGACTGATCTTCCAGCTCCGATACCATGATTTCAAATCAAATGCGTCTCCCTGCATATTCGGCACACGCTCCTGAAGCGCTACCTTTTGCTCTGCTAGATCAACCATCTCGGATATCGTGAATGCTTCATTTTTTATATGTAGGTCTGACAATTGTATGCGCAAATTTTCTTGCATGAATACATTTCCCCTTTCATCCTTAAGCGCCATTTGTCATCCAAATGCTTTACCCATTATACCATTTTCAGGTCAAAATATGATATGCTGTAAAGGATTCCAACTACTAAGTCATTAGGAGCAGAGCCGTGAACATACACATCCAACTCTTTGCAGGTTTGGTAGACCTATTCGGGACTTCCGTCCTAATAATAGATATCCAACAAGACTCCATTTCTATTGAGCAGCTCAAACAGCAGATCGCTACAGCTTATCCGGCGGCTTCCACTCAACTTGCTACCTGTTTTTTTGCTAAAAATCAAGCCTATGCCGGAGATCAGGAAATCGTCACAGCTGCAGATGAAATTGCACTGATTCCCCCTGTGTCAGGCGGTCAACCATCTAAGTATGAAATCACCTACGATAGGATTGATCCAAATGTGGTAGCTTCTAAAGTCAATCACCCTAATCATGGAGCTTCGCTTGCCTTTATAGGGACAACAAGAGAGATGACCTATGGGCAGCGGACCGTCCTTTTGGAATATGAAGCTTACATACCGATGGCACTCAAGACCATGGAAACCATCGGTGAAGAGATAGAAAATCAGTGGCCAGGCACACTTTGTGCGATTACACACCGTTTGGGCAAGGTCGCTATTGCCGAAGCTAGCGTCGTAATTGCCGTTTCATCCCCGCATCGTGTCCATTGCTATGAAGCGAGTCGATATGCGATTGAACGCCTGAAACAAATCGTACCCATTTGGAAAAAAGAAATTTGGGAAGATGGTTCGGAGTGGAAAGGCAGCCAAACAGGTCCCTGGAACCCGCTCCAAACGCCACAATTCGAATAAACCAGACTGGAGATGACTACAATTGGACACACATTTACATATAGATCTTATTGATGACGTTGACGCGCGCTATTCCAGACAAGTTCTATTTTCCCCCATTGGCAAAGAAGGACAACGCAATCTTGGAGGAAGTCGAGTAGCTATCGTAGGCATGGGTGCTCTAGGCACCGTTCTTGCCAACCATATGGTTCGCGCAGGGGTCGGTTACGTACGACTGATTGATCGAGACTTTGTCGATACTAGCAACTTACAACGGCAAATGCTATACGATGAAGAGGATGCAGCTTCCACCACACCCAAAGCGATTGCAGCAGCTAAACGGTTACAACTCGTGAATTCACAGGTAACGATTGAGCCTCATGTAACCGATCTGAATTCCTTGAATGCTGAACAGCTGTTAAGCGATGTAGATTTAATTCTAGATGGAACCGATAACTTCTCGGTTCGCTTCCTGATTAACGATGTGAGTATCAAACTAGGGATTCCTTGGATTTATGGCGGTGCGGTTGCCTCTAGAGGAGTCTCTTTGACGATCATTCCAGGACAAACTCCATGCCTTCGCTGCCTTTTTACACAAGCCCCCGCCGCAGGTACGACTGAAACCTGCGATACCGCTGGTGTTATTGGCGGAATCATTCATGTTGTAGCTTCCTTTCAAGCAACGGAAGCTCTTAAATTACTTGTTGGCGCGAACGAACATCTTAATCTTAGAATGCAGCAATGGGACTTATGGTTCAATCAGAATTCAGCAATTAGTGTAGCAGGTGCGCTTAAATCAGACTGTCCCGCCTGTGCAATGAAGAAGTACGATTACTTAGACGTCGGAGTGGAAAGTGATACGATTCAATCCTTATGCGGCCGTAATTCCGTCCAGATTCATCCAGTAACTCCTTCCGATAAACCGCTTGAATATTGGGAAGAACGATTAAAACCACTTGGTCCCGTAGAGAGAAATCGATTCCTTCTAAAGTTCCAAGCAGCCCCTGATTTGCACATGATCATCTTTCCAGATGGCCGTGTTCTCATCCAAGGAACAGAAGATTTAATTCAGGCTAAAAGTCTTTACAGCCGATATATTGGGATGTAGTATAACTATATACCTACGGATTATAGGACTAGGAGAGGAGCTTCTATGCGTATACATGTGCTTCAACTTATTGTTGGTGATAAACTTAGTTCTGATTCCTACAATATGGTAGGACTTCATCTTCTTTCATCAGGTACTGTCGTTGATAGCGGAGATATTTTGATGCTCAATCGCCACAATGTAGAATATGTAGATATACACCCTAGAGGGAATGAAGCCGTAAATGTGCTTGAAGAGCCTACAGTCCGACAAGCAAATAGCACGCAATTACACACTTTTAACGATGCAATCACCGGTATAAAAGATTTATTTGCTGCCGTCGAAAACGGGGAATCTATTCATAATGAACTTATAGAATCCGCTTTCAATCCGATGATAGAAAGCTTTCAGGAGGAGAAAGACGTTGTTTCGCTGTTGATTTCTTTGAACAGCAAAGATGATTATACCTATCAACACAGTGTTCAAGTAGGTATGTTATCCTACTATATTGCCAAGTGGATGAATAAAAGTGAGAAAGAAGCCCTTCATATTGGAAAAGCAGGCTATCTCCACGATATTGGCAAAAGCAAGATCCATTCGGACATTCTACATAAACCCGCAAAGCTAACCAACGATGAGTACAATGAAATTCAGAAGCATACGATATATGGCTATGAAATCATCAAAAAATCCTTAAATGACAATACCCTTGCTCTCGTTGCTCTAGAGCACCATGAACGTATGGATGGTACAGGCTATCCTTTACGCAAAAAGAGTACGGAAATCCATTCGTACTCGCTTATTATTTCGGTTGCAGACGTTTATAGTGCTATGATCTGCAACCGGGTTTATCAGCAAAAACGTGATCTACTGATCGTTCTGAAGGAACTGCACCGCATGAGTTTTGGCCAGCTTGATCCGAAAATAACGCAAGTATTCATCCGCAACATGATTCCTAATTTTATTGGTAAGAAAGTATCCCTCAGTGACGGACGCGTCGGTACGATTGTTATGACAAATCCAACTGATTTCTTCCGACCGCTCATTAACATTAATAATCAATTCTTGGATCTATCACAGCTTGGCGACGTGGAAATTACGAAAATCGCGATCTAATTAAATGATAAGACTGCTGACTGCAATTGCGATTCCAATATAGACGGCAGCTAGCAGCGTGCCAACCGCTACATTTCCTTGCTTTAGTTGATCAGATAGCTTCACACCAGGTGTAAGCCAATCAAAGATCCAATACGTAGCAACCAAACATACATACCCTACCGCGAACCATAAGCTCATATGCCAAATCGATGAATTTGTATAAGCAGAGATACCTAATACTATCGCCGTAGCTACAAATTTACCACCCATGGTGATGCCGACGGCTACATTGCCATTGTTTATTTCCTCCATATCGCGGTAGGGCGTCATTAAACTAAACACATACATACCTGCGAATTGCAGCAGGACAATCACAAATAAACTAATTACAATATCCAAAACAATCATTCTGCCCACCCCCGAAATTTCGCCATGGATTGATCAAAATTGCTGTAATCGTGTACTTCCTCTAGAATAACCTGTACTTCCTTCTTGTTTTTAAAGTTTACATAGCGCTCCTCAGGAATGGGCTGCTTCACTTTCTGTCCTGTTGGTAGATCAGCTACCGCGAAATAGCGGAATTTGCCATCCAGCTCCGTTTTGTAAACCCCTACTAATTTTACATCCGTCTTTATTTCTATTTTTAACTCCCCTGCATCTTTTTCAGCTTCTTCTTTCGTTTTGAACGTCTTAATAGGCTTCCATTGCGAAAGTGTTACATCGTTCTTCCCTTGATCATTCGTTTTCATTGTTGCCTGCATATAGCTCAGCACCCATACTTGGTCCCCTGTAGCAAAATTCTGATCATTCGAAATCCGTTCATTACTCGGCAGCAGGACCATATCCCCGTCCAATAAATCCCCTACTTTCGCCTGCTGTACTTGATAATCCCACGGCACTTCACCACTCCTATCACTTGTGCTTGCTGGACTTCCCACCGTCGCCTTACTCAGAACAGCTGGCTTCTTATGAAAAGCACTGCTAATGCCCCAAATGATTAGGATGCATACAATGAGGCCCGCGGCCATTAGCCAAAATCGTCCTTGTTTCAAGGTGTTTTCACTCCTATCGCTACAAATTGACTCGCATTTCCTGTAATCATCCCGCCTGCTCTCCCTAATAGCCCGCAAGGTGTTCCATTTAGGACAAAGAGACCTGTTAATAAATGTTTTTTTCCGTGAGCAAAAGATAGCTCAGGCAAATCAGCTCGCTGCTGATAAACACGCTTGAAAAACACACTCGTGTCAAAGCCAACTTCATCTTTGACCTCTAATTCACCCTGCGCGTTATACAACTCAACCGAGCCGCCTTCTCTACCGAACATGGATTTGGACACGTAATCACCTGTAAGATCAGGCGTCATATAAGTAGGCAGCATATAGGTCCTTATTGCCTCATGCTCATCTGAGGTGAACAATTCTGCGCCTTCCTCATGCAAACCCCATATGATGGCTTGCAAGCCTTTTGACTGCAAGACGACCGCATGTAATGGATTGAAAAGTTGTATGAATTGTTCTTCAATCGCATAAGAGAAGGCCTCTCCACCATCATCAATGCCCATCCATTCCTTCGGATATAGTGCAAACATTTTGCTGATGATTTGGTTCTCTCCGACCTTAACGACGCCTTCGTCAATCCATAAATCCAAACAATCGACACAGGTTACCCTTCTTCCGCTATGTGCTACAAGTGCATCAATGGTTCCTGTATCTTCAACATGCTTTCCATATGCGATGCAGGCAGCAAAGTCAGGCGCTTCGATCTCCCACGCTGAGCGTATGAGTTCTTTCATAGCACGGTTTGGTGATTCTATTCCCATTTGATCACATAACCAGGGTGTAGCGATCGCTGCTTCTACGTAGCCTGTAGGTGTATCTGCATTCAGCTCTAAAAGCTTAATTTCACCTAGCTGATTCACGGTAAAATCAAATCTTGCATATCGACTAATGAAGCCCGCGGCACCCGGTTCGAGCCGATCTAACCCATCCCACAGCACTTCAGGAATAGACAAGAGCTCATATAACTCCCTTTTCCCTTTCACATAACGAACGGTCTTATCAAACACGCGCCACAAAGCTCCAGCCGCATGGATAAGCTCTTCGTAGGCATGTCGCTCCATGACCACAAGTTGGTCAATCCAGTACGCTTCCTCTTCCATATCTGCCCATGTAAATCCAAGGTCCGCCAGCTGCTGCACCCTATGATCTCTTTCGGCAGATGGCATCCCTATGACTTCGTATATCACAGAAGTTAACCTCCTGAACTGGAGCTTGACGAAGAGCTGAAACCACTCGATTTACCGCCAATACTACCGGAAGAGGTTGAGGTCGATTTGGAGCTTGATGTTGTTCCGCCGCTCGTACTGTTTGACGATGACTTATTGGTTGTAAACGAGCCTGTTCCACTTGAGGTTGTTGGCGTCTTCGTTGTGGATCGATTCGAGAACGAATTCGGTTGATAGGTTTTCGTCACATAGGGTGTATTTGAGCGGTAATGATAGGAACGGTGATTGCTTCCCCAACTACTCGATGAGTAAGGACTTACCGTATTAAAGATCAAATGGTACAGTAATAGATCATCCCAACCAAAACCACCGCCACCGGTTACTTGGTTCACAATGATTGGGGTCGTACTTCCTCCTGAGCCCGTTGAGCTCCCCCCTGCTGCAGGCGTAGGTGAAGGAGAAGGCGACGTCGCTTTATTATCCGATAACACGGGCACGGGCAAACTCCAGTCAACCGAAGGGTCATAATAAGCTTTGACGTCTTCTGTTGACCATTCAACCAGCTTAGATGATCCGGCTCCAGCAGCACTTGGATTAGGAGACTCTACAGCATGCGCAGGTAGCAGCAGCATATGACTAACGAGCATGATGCCTATAGAAGTTGAAAGTACTTTAAGCGGTCGTTTCACTGCCTGTTCCCTCCCCCTTCTGAGCCTACCGTAACCAGCAGAAGTTCAAAAACATTAAGATCTAAGTTCAATCTCCCTTCAATCATTTCATATTCCTTACCGCCAATAAGAACAAAGTTAGCTACATTTAAGGCATGAATGAGCTGCTCATCCCAAGGGCGTTCACCAATTTTTTGAAGTTGTCCGTCCACCAATTTTTCAAAAAGTGTAATATTCATCGATTCATCTTCCTCCATCCAAATCTGTATACTAGATAAAACGCACGAACAGACCTTTTGTTTCAATTAAGTGAAAAATAAAAGAAGTCTATCCCTAAGGATAGACTTTAACGGATTAATATGCGAAGCGTTTTGCTCTTAGAAACGTTGATTTCCAATACGCTTTATTGATATTAGTAATCTGAACACCATCCTTTGGTTTAGGTGAAGCATGAAGCATTTGCATGTTGCCTATATAAATACCAACATGTCCAATTGTTCTGTTGGTTTTGAATCGACCTGGTACATAGAAAAACATCAAATCACCTTTGCGTAAGGATTTTCGGCTAACCAATTGTCCTTGCGCCGCTTGTTGACGGGCAAGCCTAGGTAACTTTACACCATATTTTCCAAATACATATTGAGTAAACGTCGAGCAATCAAATTTTCCTGTTTGCGGATAAGGTCCTGAACCGAATAGATATTTCACACCTAAATATTGCTTGCCTTTGTTAATCATTGCATTAATATCAATGTTCTTAAGAACTGGAATTACTTCTTCATGATTCGTGGATGCCCACACCTCAAGATCACCCTCATCTTGCGGCATAGATGCCGGGTTAGCTCCCGTACCTTCCCCTTTGAAAGGATCCGTTGGATCATCGCCAAATTCAAGCTCCGCTGTGTTAGCACGGGGGTCGGTGTCATCTTCCCGCTCAATTGGAGCAACCGGAGCAGCATGAATCAACAATTGCCCATTCTGCACTTCATAGGACATATCTTCTTGAAACAAATCAGCCAAAGCGGAGACTGGCAAATAGGCAGAATCCCCCTCCTTGATAAAGGGCTGGCTAACTTGGATTTCTGAACCATCCTTCATGGCTTTCGTCGAATTCATGGTCACTTCGTAGTTTGCGTCATTATCGCCAATTAACAGCTTCTGATTGCCTGCTTCCCAGTTTGACTGGAACTTTAGGGTTTGGATGAGTTCACGTGCAGCTACATAATTTACATTGTTAATCACTTTAATGGGTACAACAGCATCATCATTACCTAATTTCGTTCCTTGTCCTGCTTGTGACAAACTTTGAGACTGCATATTGCCTGTTCCTGACTGTGCGGTAGGATTCTGCGTTGGTGCTGCATTATTGGGGCTGACATTTCCCCTCCCACAAGCGGTTGTAGTTGCCATCATGACTACTATGCTACCAATTGCTGCTACTTTCAGCTTTTTCCACATCGCTTCTATTCTCCTTTAGGGACACATAATTATCCTCTATAGAGTGAGACAACTGGCTTACAAATATGCATAAAAGGCCATTGAACGGCTTGGATCATCTTGGAAACTTCGAGATTAGACCGTAAGCTAGCTATACGATTTCATACGGAGGGAGGGAGAGAAGAAGGTAATCCCATTCTATTTGTCGAATATTGGAATATATTGAAAAGGAGTGATCGAGATGGCAGGTTTTTTGAATGGACTTTTAGGCAATTTTTCAGAGGTTTCCGTTGATGAGCTCACAAAGCAGTATGGCATCTATCTCATGCCCAGCGAAAAGGTGACAACAGGCTTTAAGTTAGTCCGCGATACATTTATCGTGACGGACGAAAGAATCATTCTTATTGACCATCAAGGTGTTACTGGCAAAAAAACAAGGATAGCTTCCATTGATCTTGACTCCATCTATGATGTCACGATGGAAACGGGCGGCACAGGCTTCGATGATAGTGAATTAACGATCTATTACATTACTTCTCCTTATTACAAAGCCAACAATGCTGTAACGACTTCCTATAAATTTGAGTTCGGAAAAAAATTCAACCTACAACCTTTCTATGTTGCAATTCTGACTCTAGCAACACAAAATCGTAAACGTATTAACACTTAATCAGAGAGACTTATTTGCTAGACAAGTATTCAATTAATTAAAAAAGCGTGCCCGAGAAACTCGGGCACGCTTTTAGTTGTACATATCGATTAACCGATAGAACCTTCCATCTCAAATTTAATGAGACGATTCATTTCAACGGCATATTCCATTGGAAGTTCTTTCGTGAACGGCTCGATGAAGCCCATAACGATCATTTGCGTCGCTTCAGCCTCAGTAAGTCCGCGGCTCATGAGGTAGAACAATTGGTCCTCAGATACTTTGGATACTGTTGCTTCATGCTCAAGCGTAATGTTGTCGTTCATGATTTCGTTATAAGGGATCGTATCTGATGTTGACTCGTTATCGAGAATCAAGGTATCACATTTGATGTTCGCTTTGGAACCTTGGGAGTTGCGTCCGAAGGAAGCCAGACCACGGTATGTTACTTTACCACCGTGTTTGGAGATCGATTTGGATACGATCGTTGAAGTTGTGTCAGGCGCCAGATGGGTCATTTTCGCGCCAGCATCTTGGTGCTGCCCTTTACCAGCTACAGCGATGGAAAGAACCATCCCTTTTGCGCCGCGGCCTTTCAGCACAACAGCTGGGTACTTCATCGTAAGCTTGGAACCAATGTTACCATCGACCCATTCCATTGTAGCGCCTTCTTCTGCAACTGCACGTTTGGTAACGAGGTTGTAGATGTTCGGTGCCCAGTTTTGAATCGTTGTGTAACGTGCACGGGAGTTCTTGAGACATACGATTTCAACTACCGCACTATGAAGGGAGTTTGTGCTGTAAATAGGAGCTGTACAGCCCTCTACGTAGTGTACGAAGCTTTCCTCATCGGTAATGATCAAAGTACGCTCGAATTGTCCCATGTTCTCGGAGTTAATACGGAAGTAAGCCTGCAATGGAACTTCACATTTTACGCCTTTAGGGACGTAAATGAAGGAACCACCGGACCATACCGCACTATTCAACGCAGCGAATTTATTGTCGCTCGGAGGAATAATGGTTCCGAAATATTGTCTAAACAGTTCTGGATATTCACGAAGAGCCGTATCCGTATCTGTAAAGATAACGCCTTGGTCTTCTAGTTCCTTTTGCATGCTGTGGTAAACAACTTCAGATTCATACTGAGCCGATACACCAGCTAAGAATTTTTGTTCCGCTTCAGGAATACCGAGTTTGTCGAATGTTTCTTTAATTTCTGTAGGAACTTCTTCCCACGTTTTACCTTGCTTCTCGGACGGTCGTACATAGTACTGGATATCATCGAAGTCCAGATCATCCATGTTTCCGCCCCAACGTGGCATTGGCATTTTGAAAAATTGCTCCAGGGATTTCAAACGAAACTCTAGCATCCACTCAGGTTCGCCTTTAATTCTGGAGATTTCTTCAACGATTTCACGAGTTAAGCCTTTACCCGATTGAAAAATCGATTTATGCTCATCTCTAAAACCATATTTGTAATCCTCGAGATCTGGCATTTGTTTAGCCATGGTTAATTCCTCCTTAGAATTTTTGTGCAGCAAAAACAGCTTTCTAATCTATGCATCGCTTTTGCGTTAGTTATCGGTTTTTTGAGAATGCTCAATCCCTTTGCGAAGTGCGTTCCATGCCAGGGTTGCACATTTAATGCGTGCTGGGAATTTATTTACCCCAGATAACGCCTCAATATCTTCATATTCAAATTCGACAGGTTCGCCCTTCATCAAGCCAGAAAAATTATCGGCCATCTTCAGCGCCTCTTCGATTGTCTTACCTTTGACAGCATCCGTCATCATCGATGCGGATGATAAGCTAATCGAGCAGCCTTCGCCTGTGAACTTAGCCATTTTCACGATTCCATTTTCAACCTGCATTTGCAGCGAGATTTTATCACCGCATGTTGGGTTATTCAGATCAATCGTAACGGCTTCGCCTGACTCAAACTTCCCACGGTTGCGCGGTGTTTTATAGTGATCCATAATCACTCTACGGTATAAATCATCCAATTGCATGGCCGAAGTACTCCTTTGTTTTTAGTAAGGCCATCACAAGACGGTCAATATCTGCTTCTGTATTGTACAGATAAAAGCTAGCACGAGCCGTGGAACTTACTTCAAGCCATCTCATTAAAGGCTGAGTACAATGGTGACCAGCGCGTACAGCAACTCCCTCCGCATCCAGGACGGTTGCCACATCATGAGGATGAACATCACCTAGATTGAACGTAACGAGTCCTGCACGATTAGCTGTAGGACCATAGATAGTCAGATCTTCGATCTGAGCCATACGCTCCATCGCATAGTTCGTGAGCTGAATATCATGTTTATAAATATTGTCCATACCGACTTCTTGTAGAAAATCAATAGCCGCGCCAAGACCTACTGCTCCAGCGATGATTGGTGTTCCACCTTCAAACTTCCAAGGCAGTTCCTTCCAAGTGGACTCATAGAGATCCACATGATCAATCATTTCGCCGCCAAACTCGACAGGCTCCATATTTTCTAGCAATGCCTTCTTCCCATACAATGCCCCGATTCCGGTGGGACCACACATTTTATGACCAGAAAGCGCATAGAAGTCGCAATCCAAATCTTGTACATCCACCTTCATATGTGGTGTGCTTTGTGCGCCATCGACCATCATCTTCGCGCCATGTTTATGGGCGATTCGGGCGATTTCTTTGATCGGATTAACGACACCCAGAACGTTCGAAACATACACAACCGAAACGATTTTCGTACGATCGGTTATGGTGTTTTCAACATCTGTAAGCGAAATCGAACCATCAGGCTGTAAAGGAATATATTTTAAAGTAGCTCCTGTTGCCTTAGCAGCTTGCTGCCAAGGAATCAGGTTGCTGTGATGCTCCATCGGTGTAAGGACGATTTCATCGCCTTCACGCAATACAGATTTCGCATAACTGCTTGCTACAATATTGATTGCCGTTGTCGTTCCTCTAGTGAAAATGATTTCCTGCTCACTGGATGCACCAATGAACTTAGCCACCTTGGCTCTAGCTCCTTCGTATGCATCCGTTGCACGGGAACCTAGGGTATGAACCCCGCGGTGAACGTTCGCATTGTCCCACTCATAGTAGCGCTTCAGTGCTTCAATCACCTGAATAGGCTTCTGGGAAGTTGCAGCACTGTCCAAGTACACCAGCGGATGACCATTCACTTCTTGCTTCAGAATGGGAAAAAGTTCACGTATCTCCGAGGTATTCATTGTCCCAGCTTCCTCTCCACTAAGCTTTGCAGCTGTTCTTCAACGCTCTTAATTGGAATTTCGGAAACGACTGGCGCCAAGAATCCGTAAATAATTAAGCGCTGAGCTTCTTCCTTCGTAATCCCGCGAGACATCAAGTAGTGTACTTGCTCCGCATTCACTTGACCAACGCTCGCTGCGTGACCGGCTTTTACATCGTCCTCATCAATAAGAAGAATCGGATTCGCGTCGCCGCGTGCTTTCGGGCTAAGCATCAACACTTTTTCTGTTTGTTGACCGTTACAGCCTTGTGCGCCTTTTTCGATCTTCGTAATCCCATTGATGATCGCTGTTGAGCTATCTCTCATAACGGCACGAGTAATCATGTCGCTTGTCGAAGCTTTGCCCCAATGAACAGCTCGTGTTGTCAGGTTCAACTTCTGCTCCTGAGTTCCTACACAGATCACTTTTGCATCGGAGTCGGAACCTTTGCCTTTGAGAATCGATGTTGTATCAGAGAGCGTGTTACCGTAGTTCATTTCACCAACTACCCACTGAATGCTTGCATCGTTATCGATGATCGCACGGCGGTATGTCAAGTCCGTAACCGATTCTTCCAAGTTATGAACGGATGCATAATTAACGCGCGCACCTGGTTTCACGAATACTTCAACGATTCCGTTTTGTACCATTGGAACACCTGATACGGAAGATACAAAATTATCTACATAAGTAACTGAACTAAACTGTTCAGCAACAATCAAGACATGCGGCGTAAATGTAGCTTCGGCATCATCGGTTACAAATAACGCTTGAAGTGGAAGGTCCACACGAACGTTTTTCGGAACATAGAGGAAAATACCACCGTTCCATAGAGCCGCGTGCAAAGCTGTTAATTGATTTTCATTTGATTCTACAGCTTTCATGAAATAAGGCTTTACAAGCTCCTCATGATCGCGAATTGCTGTTTCCAAATCGGTGAAAATAACGCCTTGCTGTTTCAATTCCGCCGATACTTGGTTGAACACGATACCGGAGTTGCGTTGTACGATCAAGTTGTCGGAATTGGCTAATCCTTTGGCAACTTCGGGTAAAGCATCGAGGGATGTCAAAGGAGCTTGCGTTTTATATGAACCATAGGAGGAGATGCTCCAACGGTCAATTCTAGTCTTTTCTAGTGCAGGTAATTCCAAAGAATTCGCTAACGCTAACCCTTCTGTACGAAGGGCAGTCACCCACTCCGGCTCTTGTTTGCTGCGGGAGAGCTCGATGACAGCATTAGTATCTATGGAAAGTGTTGTTTGAATGCTCATGATTTCCTCCATTTATAGGGATCTTTGATCGAAGATCAAAGTCTCTCCTTTCTGGGACCTTGGGTCGAAGACCAAAGTCTCTCCTCCTTTAGTACTTCGGTCCTGGCGTGTTCATTGGAACTTTGAATTCTTCCGTATCTTGACCAACCGTTTCATCCACGATACCGAGCTCTTCTTTGATCCAATCGTAACCTTCCGCTTCCAGACGCTCTGCAAGCTCAGGACCACCGGATTTCACGATACGACCTTGCATCATAACATGTACAAAATCAGGTTTAACGTAGTTCAGCAAACGTTGGTAATGCGTAATGATCAAGAAGCCGCGCTCTTCGCTGCGCATAGCATTAACACCTTCAGCTACGATGCGCAATGCGTCGATATCGAGTCCGGAGTCAATTTCATCTAGGATGACAAACTTTGGCTCAAGCAAAAGCATTTGTAGAATCTCGTTACGTTTCTTCTCACCACCGGAGAAGCCTTCGTTCAGGTAACGGTGCATGAACTCTGGATTCATTTCCAGCTGCTTCATCTTCGCTTCCATTTGGCGAATGAACTTGATCAACGAAATTTCGTTGCCTTCACCGCGACGAACGTTCATTGCGCTGCGCAAGAAGTCAGCGTTCGTTACACCCGTGATTTCGCTTGGATATTGCATAGCTAGGAACAAACCAGCGCGTGCTCTCTCGTCAACAGCCATTTCTAGAACATCTTCACCGTCTAATGTTACAGAGCCCTCGGTTACTTCATATTTCGGGTGACCCATCAATGCAGAAGCCAATGTACTTTTACCTGTACCGTTTGGTCCCATGATGGCATGAATTTCGCCGCCTTTGATTTCCAGGCTAAGACCCTTCAAAATTTCCTTCCCTTCGACGTTCGCTTTTAGACCGTCTATTGTAAATGTTGATGAATTCGCCATTTCTTAAGCCTCCATAATGTGTTTGAATGTACAAGATAAACGACAATCATTTCAAATGATTATCATTGATTCTCATTAGAATAATTCTATTATAACTTACTATGCTAAATCAAGAAAGGGCATTTGCATGAAAAAGCTGGTCATTTTCTGAAAATGCTACCTTTTAATTATGCCAAAGTGCGCTTAATTTCAGCAACCCTCGCAGCAAACTCCTCATTACTCAAGACTGGAACCAAGGAAGACTCTTCCGGGATAGCAGCCCCAAGCTCAATCCATGATTTGCAGCCTATATAGGCTTGTTCGATCGGAATCTGCAAAGGTTGTACCAATGTATATACCCTTAACAGCATGATATGAAGCGGATTCTTACGTTTCCACTTTAATCTTTCTTCCGTGAAATTTTCGGTCCACATGTGATAAGGATACAGTTTATTCAACTGCTCTTGATCACTAACCTCAATATCTTCTACCATTCGAGCATAGCTGCTAATCGTTACGTGTGTATCCTCTGCACTCCAGCCGTTGAGGGATTCATCGATAACCCCGCGATAATCTTCCTTCAATAATTCTTTTCTCTGATGTTCATACGTCGGATAGAGAAAGAAATCAGCAGATTCCACTTGAAAATCTTTTGTTTCCTCAACAATTCCTCCCTTGCGCATAATAAAAATTTGCGTTCCATCTTCCAACGCTTTAACAGCCGATGCCCATTCTTTCAGAGCCTTTGGTTTCCCCATGACGCAAACACCTCGTTCTCCTCATTAATCTTATTTATTATAAGGAATATCAAGAAGCAAAACAATGTGACATAACGTGTGGCTAAAACTAGAAACTCCTGTTTGACGATAGAGACTGTCAAATCATTCAACCAATGTCACCTTAGATTGAGGTATCTTACATCGGTGTCAATCGTCATCTATGCTTAATTGAAGTTGTTCGATGAATGAATCCATTTGTTTGATTGAAGGATGTTGTAGAAAGTGCAACAATTACTGCCTAAATCTCGCCTCTCTTCCTTCGTTGTTGCATCATGTACAACAATTTGGTCCTATACAGGCCATTTCGTTACAAACGGGCTCAAAATGTTGTACAAACTGCAACTTCAAGTTGCAAAATAGCCTTTAGGTGTGTGAATTGTTGTAGAAAATACAACATGGTAAGCACTATTAGCCCTCTCGAAAGCTGAATGACCCTAATAAAGAATTTTTGGGTTATGCCTATTGCCTTTTTCCATCACCATTAGAGCGGGATAGTAAACCTGGGGACAGATCATCGGTAGGTTTGCGTTTTGCAAATCATTTCGTTTTATTAGTCCAAAACGATGGGAGCCTCCAAATTTCGTTTTGCGACTCGGCAGTGTACAAAACATCATTTTCCGATGTGGGTACCAAAAGTTTTCATTACACGAAAACCGAAGATTGGAGCGTTCAATGTCGCTCCATATAACTGAACGCAACGTAAAAAAGGGATGGCCCTACTAAACTGGGCCATCCCTTTACTCTCTTTTATTTCGAAGTTTCAGCGTAATATGTTGGTTGCATGCGCGCAAACTGATCTTGATTTTGTTTCATGGGATTAGGATCAGCAGTCGCGCTAGGAACATCTGCATCGAAAGCGATCAGGAGCAAGAAGAAGCAAGCAGCCACAACAAGCAGCAGATTCAGGATTTTCATCACAATGACATCCTCCAGAACTGTTTTGCTCCAAGTATAGCCAAGTTTCATCAAGTACATGTTTGTTCTGGTTAAAGATTTTGTAAACTTGGACTAGCCTAGGAACGACTGCAACATCCAGCGGTGCTTTTCTAATGAAGTTTGAATGGCTAGAAGCATATCGGACGTGGTGTCATCTTGAACTTCTTCACAAGCCTGCATACCTGCTTTCAATTCTTGCGTAAGGATCGTGAAATCTTCTATAACAGCTTCGACCATTTTCGTGGCGGTTTCTGTACCTGAGGCCTCTTTTAGGGACGATACTTCCAAAAAAGCCTTCATCGTAGCTGCCGGCTGACCACCGATAGAAAGCAACCGTTCAGCCAGCTCGTCCACATGCAGGGCAGCTTCATTGTATAGCTCTTCAAATTTAACATGCAGTGTGAAAAACTGATTGCCTTTCACATACCAATGAAAGTTGTGCAGCTTGACATAAAGTAATCCCCAGTTTGCAATTTGCTTATTCAGAACAACTTGGATAGATTGGGTTAAGGACGTTGTCACCATATTAAGCCTCCTGATCTTTTATTAATCGGTTTATTCTGTTCATGTACACGTTAATTTACGTTAGAAGCACTTATTTTATGTAATTTGTGCAACATTTCCTAAGTTAGTATTTCAAGCAGCTACATTTTGTCTTATACTAGGAAAAGACGATTAAAACATAGTAAGTTAGTTGGAATTAAACCCAATGAATCATAGGAGGTTACTACATGTCCACTTACCATCCTTTAAGTGAAGCCCAAGCTATTGAATACGCACGTCAAATTCCAAATCTGTTTCAACCGGACTCAGACTTAACTAGTCATGAAATCGGCGACGGCAACTTAAATCTTGTTTTTCGCATATCCGAAACAGCTACAGGAAAAAGTATTATTTTAAAACAAGCCCTTCCTTATGCCAAAGTTGTCGGCGAATCCTGGCCGTTAACGCTGGACCGCGCACGAATTGAAAGTGAAGCGCTCTTGATCGAAGAAGGCTTGAATCCAGACCTCGTACCTCACGTTTATGCCTACGATGCTGATTTGGCGCTTACCGTAATGGAGGATCTGAGTGACCATATCATTATGCGCAGAGGTTTGATTGAACGTAACCAGTACCCACTCTTTGCTGAGCATGTCGGTCGCTTTCTAGCAAATACGTTATTTTTCACATCGGATCTAGGCAAAAATCAACAAGAAAAGAAAATCCAACAGGGTCGATTTATCAACCCCGAGCTTTGCAAAATTACAGAAGACTTAATCTTCGATGATCCGTATCGCGATGCAGAAACGAACAATATCGAAGCTCATATCCGCGATGCGGCAGAACAGCTTTGGGCGGACAGCGAGCTTCACTTTGAGATAGCTATCCTTCGCAATAAATTCCTTACGAGTGCACAAGCGCTTCTACATGGCGATCTGCACACAGGAAGCATCTTTATCAAACCTGATTCCACGAAGGTGATTGATCCTGAGTTCGCTTACTACGGGCCGATGGGCTTCGATATTGGCGCTGTACTCGCAAATCTGCTCCTCAATTACGCTGCTCAAGAGGGCTGGAGTAAAGATAGTGAGAGCCGTGCTTCCTACCGCGCGTATTTACTTCAAACCGTGAAGGACGTATGGACCCATTTCGAAACGAATTTCCGCGTGTTATGGGATGAGCACGGTGTAGATCGTGTATTCCAAACACCTGGCTATCAAAACTACTTCTTAGCCAATCTGCTGCAAGACACCGTCGGATTCGCCGGAGCCAAAATGGTGCGCCGTATTGTTGGACTTGCCCATGTGGCTGATATTGATAAAATCGAAGATGCAGCTGCAAGAGAGCGTGCACAGCGCTTGGCGTTAGCCATTGGCACTTCATTCATTCGTACCCATCGTCAAGTGAAATCCATCGATGAGCTTATTGCCATCGCCACCCAAGAATCTGCTGCAGAAAGAGGATTAGTCCTATGACGAACAATAACAACAAAGATTTAGAAGTGCAAAACCATGAGAACCAAGGTGCCTTGCAATCCTTGCGTTGGAATGGCCAGCAGCTTGATCTGCTCGATCAACGGCTGCTGCCGGAAGAGATTCTGTATTTGCCGCTGGAGACACCGATAGAGGTGTGGGAAGCCATCCGGCATTTGAAGGTTCGCGGCGCACCAGCGATAGGAATCGCCGCCGCGTATGGGGTATACCTCGGCATCCGTGAAGTGGATGCTCCGCTCGCCGGGCTTCTGGCGGAAGTCCAGAAGCAAGCGGACTACCTGGCGACGTCGCGTCCGACAGCCGTGAACTTGTTCTGGGCGCTCGATCGCATGCGAGCGCAGGCTGTGACTTTGGCAGGAGCTGGCGTAAGCCCTGCTGCCTTCAAGGAAGCTCTCCTCGACGAAGCGCAGAAGATTCAAGCAGAGGACGAGGAGACGAACCGCCTTATTGGCGAACATGCACTAACGCTGTTCGAGGATGGGTTCGGCGTGCTGACGCACTGCAACGCCGGGGGCTTAGCGACAGCCAAGTACGGCACGGCGCTAGCGCCGTTCTACTTGGCCAAGGAAAAAGGCATGAACATCAAAGTGTTCGCGGATGAGACCCGGCCGGTGCTGCAAGGCGCACGGCTGACCGCCTTTGAACTGCAGCAAGCAGGCGTTGACGTGACGCTGATCTGTGACAACATGGCCGGCGCGGTCATGTCGAAGGGCTGGATCCAGGCGGTCATCGTAGGAACAGACCGTGTAGCGGCTAACGGTGACGTCGCCAACAAAATCGGCACCTACAGCGTAGCCGTACTGGCGAAAGCGCACGGCATACCGTTCTACGTGGCGAGCCCACTCTCCACGATCGATCTGAATACGCCTACGGGCGGAGACATCCCCATTGAAGAGCGTCATGAGGATGAGATTACACAAGGCTTCGGTAAACGCACAGCTCCGCTAGGGGTAAAAGTGTTCAACCCAGCCTTCGACGTGACACCTAACGAATATGTGACAGCTATTATTACCGAAAAAGGCATTATACAAGCTCCTTATACGGAAAACTTGCGGAAGCTGTTCGAATAAAAAAATAAGGCTGTTCCCTGCGTAGATCGTTCAAACTACGAGGGAACAGCCTTTTTCATTTATACAGGGTTCAATAATTGATCACGATATTGATTCGGAGTGACACCATGCGCTTTCTTAAAGACATAGTGCAAATAATTACTAGAAGCAAAACCATTGCTTTCCGCAATTTTGTCAAGGGTCAACGAGGTTTGAAGCAGCTCGCTGCATACATGTTTCAAACGCACCTGTTCCAAGTATTCGCTGAACGAGATGTTCGCCTGCTCCTTGAAGATGCGCTGAAGCTGCCTTGAGCTGATCTGTAAGCGTTCAGCTACTCCTTCAAGCGTCAGTGGTCGACGGAAGTTATCCTCAATGAATTGAATAGCTAGCTGATACCGATAGCTCTTCATATCACGTGCAGGCAGGTTCACACCTTGTTGGTCCGCCTTATAGGCCCCTACTGTCCTTAACAACATTTGCACAATAGACTGCTTAATGATCGTGTACTGCCCCAGCTGATTGCTTCTCCAAGCTTCATAAGCGATAAGAAAGCACTTCATGGCTTCCTGTCGGTCTAAAGCAGGGACATGAGGAAGCTCGCTCAGCTGCCTTAAGCATGCATCTGCCTCAGCAATCTCCCAAGCTTCACCCCATGCTTCTGGGACGGGCATAGAACCTCGCTCATCTTCACCTTGATCCAGCTTTACGATATCCACATGCAAACATAGTTCACCCATCGCTTCCCGCTCATCCGCTTCTTGGCGATGACTAACGCCTGGTGCCGTTACATAAAGCATGCCTTCTTGAAGGGGATGCGTGACGCCCTCCAGGATCACCCTGCCTTTGCCATAGGGGATGTAATGAATTTCATACTCGGAATGTTGATGGAAATCTATGATCATTCCTGCAGGAAAGGAAGTCAGATGACAGCGCAGTACTCGAAGTCCATAAGAACCCCACCTGAAGCTTAATTCCAAGCGATCCAATGCCATTGGATTCTCGAGCATGGGTTCAAAGTAAAATGGCTGACTCATCTGTAGTCCCTCCTTTTTTACCTGCAAAAATTATTGGTTCAGTGAATCAAGCCGCACTTGTTGTTTGGTTGCAACGGAACGATTAGAAGCCTCCATCAGCTTCGTTAAATCCACAGCAAGCCCAATATTTTCAACCGCTTTTGTCCCATTCTGAATATGAGCTACCCATTGATCGAACGCAGATGGCTTTGCTTCAGGTCCGTTCTCATACGCTACCCATTGTGTGCTTGCATCTGCAAGCTTTTTCGTACGAAGTAAGACTCTTCCATCATGGTCAGAATAAAGGACGCTGCCATCCGTACCGTGAACTTCAATTACAAATGGTGAATATGCGTTCACAAAACCAGCTTCTACGATGCCAAGAGCACCATTTGCATACTGGAGGGTTGCTACCGCATTATCTTCAACTTCTCTACCTGTTACGTAGCCATAAGAAGCGCTTACAGCTTCAGGAAGCCCCAACAATAAACGAGTTAAATACATAGGATGACAACCGAGATCAATAAGGGCGCCTCCGCCACATTGCTCTGCATTGTAGAAATGCTCTGGCAGCCATCCGTTCGGATTTTCATTCGTGGAAATCCCGCCATTGTGTGATAAGCGTGTTCGAACGAGTGTAATCTGGCCCAATAATTCTTTTTGGACAATTTCTTGAATTGCTAACGTATACGTTGGATTCAAACGAGGCAATGAAACTGTCAATGTCACACCCGCTTCATTAACAGCATTCAGAATCTCATTAACTTCATGTAAGGTTGGTGCAATAACTTTTTCTGTGAAAATATGTTTACCTGCCTTCGCAGCAGCGATCATTACGTCTCGGTGTAGGTTGGTCGGTGTATCCACAACAACAGCGTCAATTTCCTTATTTGCTAATAACTCTGCTAGATCTGAGTAAAAGCTCACACCGCGCTTCGCGGCTTCCGCTTGCCCACGTTCTGGAAGCTCATCCCAAACTGCAACAATCTGAGTATCTGGATGCCCCTCTACTTGTTTTGCATAGTCATTTGCATGCACGTGCCAAAAACTTAACATCGCTACTTTAATCATGTTAACCTCCAAATAAGTGACTTGGTTTCATTGTAACATGACATAACGTCCTGATAAATTTCGAATTAGCGACAGAATAAGGTGCAAAATAGTGACACCTTCACTACTTGGTTACAGGCACCGCATTGTAATACTCCTCCATTGTCAAGCTTTTGGCAACCATTTCTTTCGAAACATCTATACCCACATAACGAATATGCCATGGCTCGTATTGATAACCGGTAATCGTTGATTTACCTTTGGGATAACGAATAATAAATCCGTACTCCGCCACATGTGTTTCAAGCCATTTCGCTTCCTTGGTTCCAGCGAAGCAATCTTCCGCCGCACACTTCCCATCGCTGCCCGTAACATCTATGGCTAGCCCAGTTTCATGCTCACTCGTCCCAGGAACAGCACTGTACATTTTGGCTTTCTCTTCGCCGTCTTTAAGTACATAACGCTGGAATAGAGCTTTCTGCGTTGCATAAGAGCGATAAGCCGAAACGCCAGCAAGATGGATACCGTCCTTATCAGCTCCAGCAAAAAGCTTTTCAATCGCACTGGCTGCAGTTTTACGCATTTTACGTTTCTCATTTTTCTCAGCAAAAGTAAATGGAATGTCAGGGTATACCAAATCCGTCGGCTCGTAGCTCGATGGTAGTGAATTTTGCTTATTTACAAGAACCGTTATACTCTCCGGTTTGGCTACAACTTGGATAGCTCCACTCTTTGGCGGAACGGCAGAAGCTGACGGGGATGCTGTAGGAACAACAGAGGGTTTCGCGGTTACTACAGGCGATGGAGATGGGTTCGAAGAAGGCGTAGGACTTCCCAAACTAACCGGCGGAGTAGACGTTGCAGTGGGACTACCTGAAGGAGCTACTTCCCCCTTGCTGCATCCTGTTGCTATGCTAAACGCCAAGAGTATGGCGAGCGTATATGTCGACTTTTTGTTCATGATCTTCTAGTTGCCTCCTCAAATAAGAAAAACTTACACATGAATAGACTTCTGATCTCGTGCAAAAGTTGCATCGCAAATTAAAAAAGGCTGCAATTTTAGGTTTTGAGCCTAGATCACAGCCTTCTTATTTTATGCGTATTCGTGTACGGTTACAAGCTTAGAATTCGTAAAATAATTCCTTTGCTCTTCTAGCCCTGACTTGATGCAATCGCTTGTTCCAAATCATAGATAATATCTTCGATCGCTTCTGTACCAACGGATAATCGAATAAGTCCTGGAGACACGCCGGCAGATACTTGTTCCTGTTCATTCAATTGTGCATGCGTCGTGCTGGCAGGATGAATAATCAACGACTTCGAATCACCGACATTCGCCAAATGCGAGAATAGTTTAACGGAATGTATCAGCTTCTTGCCGGCTTCAATACCGCCTTTGATACCAAAGCTCAAAATAGCGCCTTGACCCTTCGGCAAATACTTCTGAGCAAGTTTATAGGAAGGATGGCTTTCTAAGCCAGCATAACTAACCCATTCTACGGAGTTATGTGACTCTAAAAATTGAGCAACCTTAAGGGCATTGGAACTGTGGCGTTCCAAACGCAGATGCAGTGTCTCAAGTCCTTGCAATAAAAGGAACGAACTGTTAGGAGATAACGAAGCCCCTAAATCTCGAAGCAGTTGAACCCGTGCTTTAATGATGTAGGCAATTGGACCGACAGCCTCGGTATAGACGACGCCGTTATAGCTTGGATCAGGCTTCGTCAAACCAGGAAATTTACCGCTTGCAGCCCAATCAAATTTACCGCTATCTACAATAACACCGCCAATCGTTGTTCCATGTCCACCAATGAACTTGGTTGCGGAGTGAACAACAATATCGGCCCCGTGCTCAATCGGTCTAAGCAGGTAAGGGCTCGGGAATGTATTATCAATAATCAAAGGAATTCCATTTTCGTGAGCTATTGCCGCTACAGCCTCAATATCGAGAATATCCCCTTTAGGATTACCGATTGATTCCGCATAAATGGCTTTGGTCTTGTCCGTAATCGCACCTCGGAAGTTTTCCGGATTGCTCGAATCAACGAATTTCACTTTAATGCCTAGTTTAGCTAATGTATTTGAAAATAAATTATATGTACCGCCATACAAGGCAGAAGCTGAAACGATTTCATCTCCTACCTCAGCAATGTTCAGAATGGAGAAGGTGATGGCTGCCTGACCGGATGCTACAGCAAGAGCGGCTGGGGCGCCTTCCAACGCGGCAATCCGTTTCTCAAATACATCGGTCGTAGGGTTCATTATACGGGTATAAATATTGCCAAATTCTTTGAGCGCAAATAAATTTGCAGCATGGTCCGTATCGTTAAACACATAGGATGTCGTTTGATAAATCGGTACAGCCCTTGAATTGGTCGCTGGATCAACCTGTTGACCTGCATGAATCGCTAACGTTTCCGGTAAGTACTGGCGTTCTGAATCTGACATTGCACATGCCTCCTAAGATAAAAAAAAATAAATTGAATAATAGCAGTCATTTACTTTAAACTCGATAATTCCTACTGGAATAGTATACAATCATTCTAATGGAAATATCTAGGTAAAGTCAATATAACATATTGGGATTTTTTTCTACACCAAAATGTACATGCAACAGCGGGCCTTTCTCAAGATTGGTCTGGCGGAAGGAGAACAATTCGTCCATCTTCCATCGCAACGCGAACTTTATTCGTATTGGAAGCACCAATCGATTCGAGGAAGTTTGCAGGAATTTGCAGTCTGCCTGCCTTGTCAACGACCGCGTATTCGATATGAGAATCACCTTCGGCAGCAACGATGCCTTGCTCCAGTTCCAGCAATTCCTCCTGGTAGGATTTGCGCCGCAGTATCTCCGAGGAGGTTTTGCCGTCACGAATGGCAACGACACGGTCTACTTTCTTAGCTAGAAGCGGATCGTGTGTGACGATAACAACCGTTAAACCGAAGCTGCGGTTCAGCTCACGGAATAGATCCAGAATTTGATTCGCCATCTTCGTATCAACAGAACCTGTCGGTTCATCAGCAAGTAAGAGCCTCGGCTGATTAGCGAGTGCAATAGCAATCGCCACACGCTGCTGTTCTCCGCCAGAAAGCTCATTTAGCTTATTATTTCTTCGGTGGCTCAAACCTACAGCTTCCAGTAAATCTAGTGCTCGATGACGCTTGCGTCGTCCCTGCAGCAGGATAGGCAGCTCTACATTTTCCAAAGCTGTCAAATAGGGAATCAGGTTACGCGCATTATTTTGCCAGACGAAGCCAACGGTTTCCCTTTTATACTTCACCAGATCCGATTCCTTAAATTTCAACAAATCCTTCCCATCTACGTGGAGATTCCCTGCCGAAGGTCGATCTAACCCTCCCAGCATATTCAACAAAGTCGATTTGCCACTGCCACTGTTGCCGATAATCGCCATCAGCTCTCCCTCCTCAATATGGAGATCAAGCCCTTGCAGGGCGACGACTTCAATGTCAGCCGCTTTATAAATTTTAACTAAATTTTCACAGTGAATCATCCTTAATCCTCCCCAAGCTTAACGGCTTGATGAATCTTAATTCTGGACAGCATCGTGCCGAGTAGTAATAGACCCGTCCCTATCATCATAGTGACAATGACGTACAAATGCAGCTGATCATTCGGATCAAAGCTCACTTGAAAAGGCGGCACTTGACTTGATGAATCGAAAGTTAATTGGAATAACGGAACAAACAGTCTGCTGGCCGTATTCCCCGTAATCATGCCAATTAGTACAGCTGCGCCAGAAGTTAATAATTGTTCAGCGATTAGCATTCCGATCAGCTGCGCAAAAGAAATTCCCATCGCCCGAAGCACGCCGAATTGTAAGATCCGTCCGGACAACGAAAGCACCCAGTACAGGAGAAACCCCATAAAGCTTATGCCAATAGCAATCAGGAAACCTAGCGTCATAACGCCATTCACAGCCAGTTGGAATGGATCATTCTTGGAGAGTACCAACATTTGCTTCGTATCCATTAAACTTGAGAGGGGTATATGATTAAGCTCTAGCTCTTCATACAAAGCTTGACTGGTCATATCCGGTTTTAGCTTTAGCCAAACATCATACGGCTCAACAGCCATATTATTTTGAATGTAGGAGAGATGGCCAATCACTAACTTCGGTGCATCCACTTTACTTTGCTTCGTCGTGTTAGAGCTGCTCCCTGTTTGAGTTCCAGCGGTTAAGATCGGATTGGGATTCCAGCTCGGCCAGTAATCGATAATCCCATACACTACACAAGTGGCTCCCTCAACATCATTCCATCCTAAATGCACCACATCGCCCACTTTGGCTCCAGTTTCCTCGGCTATAGACTTGGAAATAAGCACCGCTTTGGAATCGCCAGCCAGTAGGTTTAAATACTCGTAAAAGTGATGATCAAGCAAATGGTCGCGGAGCCAAGCCGTTTGACCAAATTCATCGGTATCAATGCCCATGAACGCTGTTTTTTTCGTTTCTTTGCCAAGCGCGAAATAAGCATCTTTCTTATTAAACACTCGAGCCGCTGACTCCACACCTGCCAACTGTGTGAAGGGCAAGAACGGAGGCTCCGTATATTGGACTCGCTTCTTAATAACGGGTTGACTAGCACTGGAACCCGCTTCTGACTGAAGGCCAGATGGGCCTGACTCTGGGGGCGGTGCATCATTGTCCCATTTGGTTTGCAGAACGATATCCGCCCCATTCTTATAACGGATCTTCTCTTCAATATTTTTGTTCATCGTCCTTGCTGCGCTGGCACTAAACAACCCTGTTGCAAGTGTCATAATGATAAACAGCATAATGAACTGATATTGTGTGGTTGATCTGCCAACTTGGAGCAGCGTTGAATACAAATAAGGAGGCCACCATTTTCGCCCTATGAGATACAACAGTTGAATGACCCATGGATATATCCGAAGCAGGAATAGGCCCATAGCAAAAATGAATAATGCAGGGACTACGAAAAGAAGTGGATCTACTTTCATGTCCATAGAGTCCAGCCCTAAGGCAACGAGATCATTCATTCGTCGGTTAAAGCTTTGTAATAAATAAATAGAAACAGCCAATAAGACAACATCGAGAAACATTTTATGTACAAAAGAGAGTTTGTTCTTCCTCGCCATGGTTTGTTTATGGCTAACAATTGTAGCGCGAGTGGCGAGTACAGCGGGAATAAGAGTCATACATACCGATGCGATGACAGCAATTAAAGCGTATTGATAGGCCTCTTTATTCAGCTTGACTTCCATCGCTGCGCGCTGGACAAACGTTAAGAATCCATTCGATGCACCCAGTATTTTTGTTAACTGAAGGCCAATTAGAGGACCAACTAGAAGTGCAACTCCCCCTAATAAAATACCTTCCAGCACATAACCCAGCAGAATCTGAGTCCGGCTTGCTCCTCTGCTGCGAAGCACGGCAATCTCTGTTTTCTGTCGTTCTGTAATCAAATTGGCGACCATGAATAAATAGAAGGCTAGTAAAATACTAATGGGCACATTAAGCGACCACAGCATAATTCGGAGTTTTTTCTCTTTCTCACCATACAATTTCAATGTAGTAATCGCTGGATTCTTGACTGTAAATGTGTTGAAATGATTGCTTAAATAGCTGGTTATCCTTTCATGTGTGCTGGTGTAGGCTTCAAGTCCTTCCAACTTTAATTGATGATAATCCAGAATGTAATCCCAATAGGAAAATGTATTAGGAAAACTGTTGTTTTTCGTAAAATCTTTTTCAAATAAGGTAAAGGGAATGAAAAATTTCGAACGCAAATCGCTCATATTATTCGTCCAATAAAGATCGGCATAATCTGTACGATCAATAACAGCTACAGGCTTTATTCGAATGTTTTGTTTCAAATCTTTGTTAGCGATGGTTAATTCATTGCCGAGAACGATTTTTAATTGAGTCAACAGCTCAGGAAATACCCACGCTTCATACACACCATCCACAGGTTCCTTAGAAGGCATGACACCGTCAACAATACGTATATGCTTTTCCAACTCCGACATCGCTGTTAATTCAGCTGCGCGGTTTACTTTAGGGTCTACCTTGCTTGGATCGCTAGGTGTAAGCTCGAAATTTAATGTGCTGCGCGTTATCGTGGATAGGAGAATCGGCAAGCCGAATTGCTGGCTTTGTTCTGCCATAAATGCATCCGTTTCCGCTAAAAATTGATCTCCGCTTTCTCCCATTATGTAAGCAGAATTGTAGGCATGCCCGGGATATTGCTGCGAGTTGGTTTGTAGAACTTCCAAATCTTTGATCAGCATACGCTGTAAAATGGCGTGTGTATAAATGGGCATTGAGCTGGCAAGTGCGACCGAAATAATTAGTCCCACCAGTAAACTAAGCTCTAGCCAGCGGTTTTTGACCATTTTACGGAGAATCATCAGAAATAAAGCCATTGCTATCCTCCTAAAGATGCTAGTTATTTAAAATAACATTCTGACCTTCCTTTAGTCCGGTTCGGATTTCCACTTCTGTAGGTGTTACAAGCCCTTTCTCAACATCGACTTCCTTCCGACTTTCACCAATCAACACTTGAACGTAATCCCTACCTAGGTAACTCCGAAGACCTGTTCTTGGGAGGACAATGACATTTTCTCTTTTCTCGACGATGATTGTTATGTCTCCGGACACACCGATCGCTGCTCCTTCGGTTCCATCGGGAACCCCAACGATAATCGTTTTCGCATTTCTTTCGGCTTGCGCTTTGTTGTCCGTTGGTGGTGAGCTTGAAGGCGTCCGGAGCACCTTGCCTTGTATCTTATTTCCAGAGGAACCAATCTTCACTTCAACATCCATGCCAACTTCAATACCGGAAAGAGTGCTTGTATCTGAAGATTCGTAAGATAGCTGCAGCTTTGTAGGATCAGCGATGACGACAAGCGTACTGAAGGCATCCACGACATTCCCCTGCTGTGCATCGGTTAAGTAAGTTACCACTCCTGTGGAATCAGCCGTCAGCCTTGTCTTGTCCAGTTCGGCTTGGAGGGCTGCCAATTGAAGCTGCGCGGCTTCGACATCTATGGCCTTCAAACGATTCGCTAGCACTTGATCGGGGTCAACCTGTCTCGTTTGCACACTAGCAATCTGAGCTTTCTCCAGATTCAGTTTTTGAAGGGCAATCCGAGTTTCTAAGTCGCCTTTTTCCAGTTCAGCGAGCACATCCCCCGGCTTAACGGTATCGCCTAGTTTAACGCGCAATCCAGCTAACCGATGACCTGACTCTTTAAAATAATAGTTGGTCGTTTGACTAGACTTAAACGTCCCAATAACACTGACTTTCTTCGTTATACTGCCTTTCTTCACTTCGTAAAGGTCGAAATTTTCTTTCACGGGTTTGATTAAAGGCGGTTTAAGCGCTTCCTCTTCTTTGGGCAACAGAGAGCATCCCGCTAGTAAAAACACAGCACTTGTTAGTAGAACGAGCTGAGAAGCGAATTTATTAACCTTCGTCGACAATGGTACCATCCTCCAGTGCATACACTTCATCTACAATTTCCATAATAGCGAGATCATGCGTGGTCAAAATAATCGTCATTCCTTCTTGCACCAAATCTTTGAACAATTTAAGCACCTGGAGGCCCATTCTGCTATCTAACTCAGCTGTAGGCTCATCTGCCAAAATCAACTTTGGCTTGTGCGCAATGGCCCTGGCAATCGCAACCCTCTGCTGTTCTCCGCCGGAAAGTTCATAGGGACGATGATTCATTCTCGGCTTCAATCCAACGAAATCCAGCGCTTCTTCTGCCAAACTCTTATATTGATTGGGGTGAATACCCGAAATGCGCAATCCAAACTCTACATTCTCATAGGCTGACATATAGGGCACCAAGGCAAAAGATTGAAAAATAAGACCAATCTGCTTCCGTCTGACTTCATTGCGCTTGGAATCAGATAAACGGCTAATCTCCAAGCCTTCTAAATAAATGGTTCCTTCCGACGGATGATCGAGTGCCCCTAATATATTGAGCAGCGTTGTTTTACCAGATCCGGATCTCCCGCGTAACGCCACTAGTCTGCCTCTGGGAATACTTAAATGAGCTCCCCGCAATGCGTGAACAGCTCCCGGTCCTTTCCCAAAAACACGCGTAACGCCAATTGCTTGAACCATGGGCACTTGATTTTCATTCGTTTTCAAAGCTAGCACCTCTTTAGAATTGGATTCGAAATGACCAAGAATGGATAGAGAAATAAACTTCTTTGGAAGCGCTTAAATACATGAGCGAAAACGATGGAATAAATCACCTTTATTTTCAATATAAGATAGTTACCTTCATTATAAATCTATCTTTTACCAAAAAGATACAAATAAAAAAGAGGATCGGCATGCGATCCTCCCTGCTTACTTCTATTCTTTTAAAAAGTACTATAGCACTTTAGACAGAAATGATTTCGTACGTTCCTGCGTGGCATTTTCAAAAATCTGCTCGGGCTTTCCTACTTCGACAATAACGCCTTGTTCCATAAACATAACGCGGTCACCGACTTCGCGGGCGAAGCCCATTTCATGCGTGACAACAACCATGGTCATCCCTTCTTTGGCCAGCTGTTTCATAACAGCAAGCACTTCCCCGACCATTTCAGGATCAAGAGCCGATGTAGGCTCATCGAACAGCATAATCTTCGGCTCCATAGCGAGCGCCCGTGCAATAGCAACACGCTGCGCCTGACCGCCCGAGAGCGAGTCTGGAAGGGCATTGGCTTTATCCGCCAGCCCAACTTTATCAAGAAGCTCTAGCGCTTTCTTTCGCGCTTTATCTTCCGGCCATTTTCTCACCTGAACAGGCGCTAACATGATATTATCAATGACTTTCATATGCGGGAACAAATGAAACCGCTGGAAGACCATCCCGAGCTCCATACGGATCTCATTGATCTTATTCGTCGGATCCATAATCGATTTACCATCAATCAAGATACTGCCGCTATCCGGCTGTTCTAACAGGTTCAGACAACGCAGAAATGTCGATTTCCCTGATCCGGAAGGTCCTATCACAACTAGAACCTCTTGGTTCTGAATATCTGCACTAATATCTCGCAGGACGATATTATCCCCGAACGATTTTTTAAGATTTTTAACTTCAATCATAGCTGTCATATGTCTACACTTTCCTTTCCAGATAAGCAAGCAGCTTGCTTAGAGAGTAAGTGAGAATGAAATAAATAAGAGCAGCTGTTAAATAAGGTTCCCAGACTTTAAAGTATTGGCTGCGCATCGCATTGGACCAATACATCAATTCTGGTGCAGCAATAACAGCGAATAGGGAAGAGTCTTTAATTAGCACGATAAACTCATTTCCAAATGGAGGAATCATACGTTTAATGGCCTGAGGCAAAATAACCGATTTCATGGTTTGGAAATGGGTCAATCCCAGCGAATGCGCGGCTTCTGTTTGTCCTTTATCGATGGATTGAATACCAGCTCTGAAAATCTCGGCCATGTAGCCTGCTGAATTCAGAGATAAAGCAACGATTGAAGCGATGATCGCATTCGTTGTTCCTATGAATAAAGGAACGATTCCAAAGTGGACGAGTAATATTTGAACGAGCAGCGGTGTGCCGCGGAAAAAGTTTACATAAATACTAGTTGGCCATCTTAGGTAGCCGCGGTGTGACATTTTGCCTAATCCAACAGCTAGCCCTAATACAGAGCCGAACAGGATTGAAAGAATGGATATACCAATCGTCCAAAGCGTACCCTTCAGTAATAAAGGTATATATTCAATAATGATGTCAAAACGAAAATCCATTCCACACTTCCTTTCATCCATTATTTTGCTATTTAAAGAACAAAAGCATGCGCAAGGTTGAAGTCACGCATGCTGTTGACCCTATTATTTTTGTTCAAGCAATTTCTTTGTATCAGGCTCTTGACCGAACCATTTTTTGTACACTTTTGCATAAGCACCGTTCTCAATTACTTTCTTGATCGCCGGGTCTAGCTTTGCTTTAAGCTCGCTTCCTTTAGGAAGCAGAATACCGTAGTATTCGGACTCAAAGCTTTTCGGATCAGAAATCGTAGTGAATTTCTTGTTCGGATTATTTTTCACATATTCACGAACAATCGCAATATCAGCTACAACCGCGTCAACACCGTTATTCTCAAGCTCCATTAAAGCTAATGTGTTATTATCCAGACGTTTCAAGGATGGGTTCTTATCACCCATAATTTTGCTCATCAGCGTATCCGCCGTTGTAGAAATTTGAACAGCTACTTTCTTGTCTTTCAAGTCTGCCGCGCTTTTAATCGGGCTGCCTTCTTTAACAAGAATCATATTCGTAGATTCGAAGTAAGGGATGGAGTAATCGTAAGTTTGTTTACGCTCATCTGTAATTGAAACACTGGAAATTCCTGCTTGAAACTCTTTACCTTGCTTCACACTTGTTAGCATAGTATCCCAGCCTGTGTTCGTGACCTCGTAGGAAAGACCTGCTTCCTTCATCACTTCAGCAAGAAAATCGATATCAAAGCCTGTCATCTTATCTTTATCCATATATTCCATTGGTGCATAGGCAGCATCAGTAGCAAATTTGTACTTCGTGCCACCACTTTCCTTAGAACCACAACCTGCTAGCGCCACAACTAAAACTACAGTTAGTACAAAAAACAATAATTTTTTCAAAATAATTCCCCCCGTTCTATGTAATGGACGAATCATATTTTAACACTTGGTCAATAAAATAACAACGCCTTCATTGAGAAAATTCGCTAGAAATATATTGAAAATGGCTATTTTTTTCATTTTTAGATATGTGCACAATAAACAGATGGTTGGTTGGTCATCGTGCTCAAACAAATAAAAACGCCGAGATCCTAAGATCCCATGCGTTCTAATTTTGTCATTCAAAACACCTTTACATCATTTTCAAAATAGCTTCCCGTCCCGTCATCCCAGCTACAATGCCCAAATCTTCTGCCGTGTGTGTCACCGATTCCAGCGGCGCTTCCAGAAGTTCTTCAATCGTACGAACTCCCGTTGCCCGTGCAGCTACAATGTTCCTGTCCCTCAAGCGTTCATTAAGCAGCGCAACATCGAGAGCGCCACACATAATATAACCTTTATCCGTTGTCACAACCAACAGCGTCGTTTTCGGCAGCTTCACTTCAATAGCAATTGCAGTACGTCCTTCAAGGAGAATGGGTTCAACGCGCATCATGCTCTGCACAGCTCCTCTTCGCAGTCTTACGTTAGTATATGCGCGCTCGGCTAGTACGGTGTGAGAAAGGTTTGAAAAGTTTCAGCTGAATTTCAAATTCGCGGGGAAAGCATTTGACATGCATTGAAATGGATTTTCATTTTTCCCGCAAAAGTTTTTTAATCTCTGATAGTTCTTCTTTCACTTCATTCCTAAACTCAGCAAAATCTGCCTCAAGTCTATGTAAATGTCCTTGCATATCAACTATTTCTTGTTCAGCTTTATAGTTAATCGCAAAATCAATAATAGCTTCTTGTTTGTCTCTCGCTGACTGTCTATTCTGACTCATCATTATAATTGGAGCTTGGAATCCAGCAAGAAAGGATAATAGAAGATTTAACAAAATAAAAGGCGGTTCATCAAAATGAATAACCTTAGTAATCGCCAGAGAGTTTAAAATAACCCACATAGCCAAAAACACCATGAAAATATTAATAAATTTCCAACTTCCAACAAAACTTGCAACATTATCGGCGAGTCTATCCGACCATTTTGTTGATTTTACATAATCCGCATTTAAATGTTCATGTATATTGCTTTGAAAATTATCAACCAATCGTTGAATTCTACCTGCATACTCTTTTAAATCCTTTGTATTTTCATTTTCCATTGTTATCACTGCCTTTATTTGTTATTGAAATGGATTTTTTATTCTCATATAACTAAAACATCATATCATACTTTGATTAACTCATTTTATTAATCATCTCCAACATTCCAATAGGGTTCTTAAATAGGGTTCTTATAGTGTATGTTGAAAGTACTTTTGATCTTTGGGGGAAGCAAGCTATATTTGGGTATGATATCATGATATAGTAAGTGCAAGAGCAGTTTTCTAGGCAGCAAGGAGGCTATATGAGTCAAGGAAAAGCAGACACAAGTCCGAATGGACATTTATTTACCGTTGAAATTCTGATTGAAGAAGCCACGAATGGCCTTGCCATGGAAAAGCTTCTTCATCTTCTGAATGTGGATACAGTCAAGGATTACCAAATCATTAAAGGTATTCAACTTGGCAAGCTGATTGAACTTAACACAAAAAAAGAGAGCCCCTCTCCGTTACAACAAAGCAAAAAAACGGCTGCTGTCCCACCTTCAACAGGAACAGCCACGGCGAAAGCCACCGCCAACAGTGGAGCTTCAGATAAAATTATTGAGCAATTGGAAAGTTTCAAAGTGAATAATACGTTAATCCGTTTAACGGTTATCAAAGGTCAGGGAATCAAGCTTAATCTTCCTTGCCGTATTTTGAATTATGATAGCAGTAATCAAAATGTATCGGTGTATCATGTAGATGAGAAGAAGGTCTACTTATTCAAATTGAATGAAATTGATGATTATGTCGCATTCTAAATAAAAGTAAGAGGGTATCCCAGAATAAGGATACCCTCTTATTATTTATTTGGCATGGACAGATGCAGCTGATGCATTCGGGATGCCCGTTCTTAGCATTTTCTCTAGTTCATCCGCACTTACGGGTGGACTAAACCAATAGCCCTGCACCTCATTACAACGGTTTTGGTGCAGGAAATGCAGTTGATCTTCGGTTTCTACGCCTTCAGCAATGACCTTCAGATTCAGATGGTGCGTCATCGCAATAATTGTGGCCACGATGGCCGCGTCATTCGGATCCACCATGATATCTCTAACAAAGGAACGATCGATCTTCAGCTTATCAATCGGAAATTTCTTTAAGTAATACAGCGAACTGTAGCCTGTCCCAAAATCATCAATGCTTACATTCACACCCAGTTCCTTAAGCTCAAGTAAGGACTGAATAGCATGATCCACATCCATCGTCATGCTTTCGGTGATTTCAAGTTCCAAATACTGCGGATCAAGTCCTGTTTGTTCTAAAACATGTCTGATCTTGCCTTTGAGATTGTGTTGAAAAAACTGCCGCATAGACAGATTCACCGATACTGGCATCATCGCATAGCCTTGGTTCTGCCATGCTTTATTTTGTTTACATGCAGCGCGCAGTACCCATTCGCCGATCGGTACGATCAATCCAGACTCCTCAGCAAAGGGAATGAAATAGTTTGGTGAGATGAGACCTTTCTCCGGATGCTCCCAGCGGATCAAAGCTTCAACACCGACAATACGCCCTGTCTCAATGTCGACCTGAGGCTGATAGTATAAGACGAACTCATCCCCGACAATCGCCCTGCGAAGCTCACTTTCCAGCTTGAGTCGGTTTATTGAAACTGACTTCATATCCGTATTGAAGATCTGAAAGTCGTTGCGCCCCTTCTCTTTGGCTCTGGCTAGTGCAATGTCGGCATATTTCATAAGCATTTCCGCTTCGTCGGCATCATCTGAAGATATCGCAACGCCGATACTAGCTGTAATATGTAGTTCATATTGCTCTAAAAGAAACGGCTTTTCGAGGACACGATTAATCTCTGCGATAACCGCAATTACATCATTAGAATCGGCTACA
The DNA here is from genome assembly GCF_059692075.1 of Paenibacillus sp. J31P190. Classification (NCBI taxonomy): domain Bacteria; kingdom Bacillati; phylum Bacillota; class Bacilli; order Caryophanales; family Paenibacillaceae; genus Paenibacillus; species Paenibacillus sp. J31P190. The sequence goes on from NZ_JCAUAS010000003.1 coordinate 497,687, forward strand.
TTCGTATAGAAAAAGGCAAATTCATCGCCTTCTGTGCGAGCCAAGTAATCATTGTCCGTTACACATCTCGTGAAACGCTCTGCTAGCTGCAGCAACAGCATGTTTCCGTAATCGTAACCGAAACTGTCATTGACCAGCTTGAAGCGATCAATGTCCAAGTAAAAGACAGCTACCTTTTGTCCAATGGATTTGGAAATATTTAGCCGCTCATTCAAGTTATCTCTGAACATGCGCCTGTTCGGCAGCCCTGTCATATCATCATAATAAGCCATATAGCGAACTTGCTCATCGCCGCGCTTACGCTCTGTGATATCCTGGCAAATGAGAATATTGCCTTTGGAATTAGGCTGCAAATCAACAGGAACAGCCGTAACACTCAAATCCACCCGATAGCCGCTTTTATGTATGACAGCAGTTTCAAAGGTAACTGGAGTCCCGCTTCTCACCTGTTCAAGCTGGCTGCCTGTCCGCTCAAGCTGCTCTTGTGTAACAAAGCTGATAAATGGTTGATTGAGCAGCTCTGATACGGAGTATCCGAGAATGCTTTCTGCCGCTAAATTAATCCGAACAAATTTACCTTCTTGATTAAAAATACCAATTGCATTCGGATTGTGCTCGAATAAGGAATCAAGTACATTTAAATACGTGTGATCCCGCGGCATTTCCATTTTTAAGGACTGTGTACTTCCACCTTTTCTAAGCAGCACGATAAGCAGCACTAGTGAGGCAAGCAAACAAATCCATGCAGCATACGGCTTTACGTAAAAGCTTACGAATATGGCGACTAACAGATATCCGCCAATATAGAGCCGGTTTTTCACAAATTAGCCTCCTCTTACTGCTCACTCTAGGTACTAGGAAGCGTCACACTGACAACCGTTCCTTCTCCCACTTTACTCTCAACCACAAATTGGCCATGATGATCCTCAATGATTTTATTCGTAATCATGATGCCAAGCCCAGTCCCTTTTTCCTTCGTTGTAAAGAAGGGCTCTCCAAGCCTAGCCAATGCATCCTGCGGTATCCCATGCCCTCTATCTTGAAACAAGACACGCACCGCTTTGTCTCCCACTGAAAATAGTTGAATATCGATTTGCCCGCCATCTGGCATTGCTTCCATCGCATTTTTGATCAAATTAATGAAGGATTGCTTCAGCTGGTTTTCCTCACACAGAACAAGCGGCAAATGATGCTCCAAAGCGACAACGAATTCAATGTTGTTAATATAGGCGTGTGTTTCAAGCAGGGTAATGACACTTTTGATAATATTCTCGATGCTTTTGGGCTGGTAATGTATGAAATGCGGCTTAGCAAGCACGAGCATTTCTGTAGTAATCAGTTCGATCCGCTCTAGTTCGGACATCATAATATCGTAGTATTCTTTCTTATTTACAGCACCCTGGTGCAGAAATTGCATAAATCCTTTGAGCGTAGTCAATGGATTACGAATTTCGTGAGCAACCCCAGCAGCAAGCTGCCCGATAAGGGACATCTTATCTGACCTGTGGAGCAGCTCTTCCGTACGCTGCCGCTCAGTAATATCCTTGAATGATAGGACAACTCCAATGATTTGATCTTGATCCAAGATCGGCGAAGTCATGTATTCAACCGGAAACGAGTCTCCATTTTTTTTGTAAAAGATCTCGTTTGAACAATCACAAACCCCTTCGAGCATCGTTCGATATAACATATTTGCATTCTTGTATTGCAAATCTTCATCGATTCCACTCGCACGTGTCAATACGAGATAAGGATTCTTCCCTGCCATTTCTTCATAGGTGTAACCCGTTAAGCACTCGGCCGACTTATTCCAAAACGTAGTGCCAAAGTGCTCATCGATGCCAAACATCCCCTCTGAAACGGCATTTAGAATGAGTTGATTTTGGTTTTGATTCAGCAGGGATTGATAAACACGTCTGCTTTCCTCAAGCTTGTGCTCCAAACGCTTACGTTCTGATACATCTTGAATCTGAACCACTGCAAGATGGGGTTGAGCATCCGTATCACGAAGGAAGGAAACTTGAACTATTCCCCATATCATGGAGCCATCCTTATGGACGTAGCGATTCTCTTTTTGGGAAGATTCCCGCTCACCACGAAGAGTTTGCTCACATAGTTCTGCATAGGTCTCCACATCATCAAGATGCGAAAACTCCTGAATAGGCAGACCAATCATTTCTTCTTCTGTGTAGCCTAAGAGGCTGCATAATGATGTATTCACCATGAGTAACCTGCCGTCCAGACTAACGATTGCCATTGCAATGACTGCGCAATCAAACAATTGATGATATAGCTCATGGCTTGTGAGTAGCTTTAGTTCCGAAGCAATTGGTTTACCCGTTTCTGATTGGTTCCCCGTGAAATCAGCCATGCGCCACATCCTTTCAATTAAGGAAGAATGATCGTTTCCGTCATGACTACTTTCTACATGATCCGCGCTTTTTCCTGCTAAGAAGACACAAGACAATGAAAAAAGAGTCAGATTCCCTGACTCTTTCCACTTTTTTATTTGTAAGCGGCCACGGCCAGAAGCATCCATCCAACCAAGAAACTCAGCCCGCCTAGCGGAGTGATGGGTCCAAAAAACTTGAGTCCAGTCAAACTCAGGCCATATAAACTACCTGAGAACAGGATAATACCGATAAAAATGGCCCACCCCGATGCATTCACCATAGAGCTATTTGCCAGCTTGTCCGACAAAAGTGCAATAAGAATGAGAGCTATCGCATGAATCATGTGATATTGAACGCCGGTCTGAAACACATCTATCTTATCCGGAATTCTTTGTTTCAAGTAATGAGCCCCAAAAGCGCCTAGAGCGACTGAAAGAAACGCATTCACACTACCTAATAGCAAAAAAAGTTTCATCATTTTCTTCTACTTTCCTTCCGTGACGATTAATTTATTTATTCCACTTCGCCAATATCATGCTGACCGACAATTAACCGCACGGGCTCCAAAAACACACGTGTTATCGAAGGCTTTTTGATAAGATCGAGTTCAATGTCTACAACCTTATTTCGAGCGGTTTTGCCTTCTCTTTTGTCATAAACAACATCAAATTGCTTCAGACCAAGCTGATAAATCACAACAGATGAACCAATCGTTAATGCATTCGATTCAAATTCGCCATGTTCAAATAAGACCTCTGACAAAATTTCTTCATTCATATCCACAATCGTAACATACTGACAAAATTGGTAACGCATTAAGGAAGTCCCCCTTTATAGATAAGTATGGTTACCCATTCGCCGAAAAATGTCGAAATTCCTGCTAACTTCATGATTCCCATCCATGTTCATATAAAATCCAAACAAAAGATAACAACTGGAATTGTAAACATACTAAATAAAGTTGAAGTAAAGACAGCCTGTGAAGAAAACTCCGGTTCATTCTCATATTCAATGGCCAGCAAAACGCTGCTTAAAGAGGTGGGCACAGCACACGAGAGAATCAATGCTTTGGCCGTAATTCCTTCAATCCCGAGCAGCCAAACAACAAAAAATCCGAGCAACGGTCCTGCGGCAAGTCTTAGTATATTAGAAACGAGCACGTTAGAAAAATGAAATTCCCATTTCATGCCGCCAAGCTGCACACCTAGGGTAAGTAAGGCTGTCGCCATAAAAGCATTTGAAATATACTGCAGCGGTATATGAACCGATCCTGGAACAGGTAAATGGAAATATCGCAGCAGCAGAGCAATTGGAATGGCATAAATGACCGGTAAGGAAAGTATGGTTTTCATCGTTGCTTTCCATGTTGATTTATGTGCGTTTAAGGTATAAATACCATAGGTATTGGGAATTAGCGTTTGCAAAATCATGATCACAATTTGGATAGATAAGGTATAAGCATTCCCACCAAAAACAGTTTGATTCAGCGGCAGTGCGTAATTCGCACTATTGTAGAAGATCACACTATTACGCATGGCAATACGCATACCGCGCTGCATCTTTTTCGAACGAATAATAACCTCAATGCTTGCAAAAAGGAGGCTAAAGAAAAGGACAAAAAACAAGAGAACCTGCATTAAAACATGCAAGTTCATTTCGGACTCATACAGCTTAACAAAAACGAGCGCAGGTGAAAACACGTAGAAATTAAGCTTCGATAATGTCTTAATATCAATGTGGAAAGCGCGGTACATCGCCGCGCCGATAGCAATCATAATACTAATAGGTACAATGTTATTTACCAAAATGTATATGAAATAACTCATTTCAGAGCCTCACTTCAAAAACCTATAGTCGTTCCTTAGTCGAACGCATTTACGCTGCTGATAATACGTTTCAACTGTTCATTGAACGTATAAATTTCTTCAGGAGATAGCCCGCTTGACGCAAGCAGCGACTGTGGGATACAAAGCGCCTTCTCGTAGAGGGCAAGACCCGCTTCTGTGATTTGAATATTCACGACACGCTCATCTTCAGAAGATCGTTTCCTTTGAACCAATTGCTGAGCTTCCATCCGCTTAAGCATAGGTGTCAAAGTACCCGAATCAAGATCAAGCTTCTCGCTAAGCTCTTTGACTGTACTTTCCTTTTGATCCCAGAGAACCAACAGCACCAAATATTGCGGATAGGTGATCCCCAAACCTTCAAGAAAAGGGCGATACATGCGAGTAATGGCTCTCGAGCTTGCATATAGACTAAAGCACAGTTGATTTTCTAGCTTTAAAAATTCACTGCTGCTCATTGGATTGGTTTCCTTTCTGTCAGTCATATTGTGAACAATCGATTTGTTTCAAATGTATATAAAATTACCCCCTCTGTCAAGAAAATACTAATTGTATACTCCGTGAATTCATGCTAGGCTAGTTTCAATAATATACCAATAAAGGGGATAATGACCTATGAACTGGTTTCTTGCTCATGAGAAAGAACTTGCTGACGTATTTGCAGAGGCAGAGGGCGTCATTAGCGCTTTTCCAGCACCGTTAGATCACCTCGGACTTGCCTATCTTGCTACATTTGACGGAAGAAAAGAAGAAAGCACTAAAAATTATATCTGTTACCTTCTACCATATTGGATGAAAGACATTAGTAATCTGCCACCAGAGTCAATGAATAAACTCTCATTAGCGAATGTTTTCGTCATGCTCTACTATTTTATACAAGACGATATTATGGATTCAGCCAAAGGTGAGCATAAGGACAAGCTGCCTCTCGCCAATTTATTCCATATGCATTTCATATCCATTTATAGAGAAATGTTCCCTGCCGGGTCGCCTTTCTGGAGTTACTATGAGACGTATATCACGGAATGGTCTGAAGCTGTTTCCAATGAGCAGCAATCCGATTACTTCCATCAAGACATTGTCAAAGTCGCTAAGAAAGCAAGTCCAGTCAAAAATGCCAGCACAGGAGCACTTCTATTAGCAAACCAAGCTCACCTTATCCCTGTCGTTACTGCTGCTGTTGAACAAACACTTATCACTTTACAAATGCTGGATGATTGGGCTGACTGGGAAGAAGATTTGGAAGAAGGTTCTTACAACTGCTTATTAGCATCACTGCGTAAGCACATGCAGCTTTCAACGGATAGTGCGGTATCGCCTGAAATGGTGAAGCAGCAGTTGTATGTACACGACTTTCTGGATTTCTATGGACAAATCGCCATTACTCATCATGAGCAATTACTAGGTTTACAAATATCTATGACGCAAATGATCAATTTTCATGATTCGCTTGTGCAAAACATTCAAAAAGTCGCACTGGAAATTAAAGAAAACAGAAAAATGTTAACATTAGGTGGATTCTATTACTTTTTGTCGAAAACTAGTTAATTTTGATAGATTATTCCGAATATTCGTGCTATAATTTTTTTGTAGGTAAATTTACCCAATTGAGGAGTGATTAGTCATGTCATCAAATGAAACATTGAAAGCTCAAATTATCCAAAAGGCTTGGGAAGACGAAGCATTCAAGAACCAACTTATTGCTAATCCTAAAGCCGCGCTAAAACAAGCATTTAACATCACTCTTCCTGATGACATCAAAGTTAAAGCAGTTGAAGAAACCTCAACAGAGTTTGTTCTCGTCATACCTACGAATCCCGCGAAAGTATTAGTTACTACGAGTGGCACTGAAAGTACCTGGTAGAATAATATGAAGAGGTGCCACGCTAATAACGCGCAGCACCTCTTCTTTATTTAACAGCTATGGATGGAAACCTGAGGACTACTTCAGTACCTATGTATTTTTGACTTTTATATTCAATATGCCCCTTCATAATTTCAATAATTCGAAAAGTAACCATGAGTCCTAGTCCGGTCCCTTTCGTTTTAGTAGAATAGTAAGGCACACCTAATTTGGTTAACTGCGCATGTTCAATTCCCTCTCCATTGTCTTTGATGTGAATGTAGACCTCTCCATCTTTCTCATATGCCCAGATATGAATCTGGCCATCAACCTGAAAGGCTTCGATACTATTTTTGATTATATTTATAAGCACTTGCTTCAATTTTGATGAGTTCCCTTGTATAAACAAATCATTAGGAACACTAACTGTAATCCGCCCACCATGTAATGTGGCCAATGGCACTATAATACCTTCAATTTGACTGACTTCCTTCGAAACATTTAAATCAACGAGTTCGTCCAGCTGTGGCTTTGCAAATGTCAGGAAATCCGTAATGATTAGCGAAGCCCGATCTAATTCTTCTATCGCAATTCCCATATATTCTTTGTTCTTATCATCTGTTCTAGCTGCAACAAGCTGTAAGAATCCTCTCGTTACTTGCAAAGGGTTTCTCACCTCATGAGCGACAGATGCTGCCAACGAGCTTATCATTTCCATCTTATCCGAGAGCTGAAGCTGATGGTTGTAAAATTCCAATTCCTTGGAATAATTGATCATATGTTCCTGGTTGATTGCAAAACGCCTACCCAATATAACAATAAGAGCAATAATAAATCCTACAACTCCCCATCTCCACAAGGAAAACTGGTAATTTTGGAATCTAGCAAAGTAGAATATTAGGTCTAATGTACTCATAAGAGCTAATAAGGCAAAACCGGATGAAAAAATAACAGCCTCCTTGTTCCCGCTTCGTACGAGTATAATAGCTAATCCAATAATTAAAATAAATTGAACAATCATAATAAGCCCCAAGACAGTAACTGAAGCAAAAAAATAAGCTTTGATAAATCTATAATTATTAAGTTGATTAACTAGCATAAAAGTGATTGAAAAAACCGAATACATCACTTGGAATTTTCTAAACCTACGAATCAGCTTAAATGTACCGTTATCAAATATAATTTCAAAATAATAAGTGAGTGCCGGCAAAAAAACGGCAAGTGATACATCAAATAGATCAAGATACAAATCGCCATAATTCGTAAAGTTAGCATACATGAAAGGAGAATACGTAATAATAGTAATTCCAAGAGTTAAAATAAGTAAACTAAGTGAAACCCAACTTGCAAGTTGAACTTTTTTCAGAAAGAAAGAACATATCAGCATAATGGCAGCAATGAAGAGAAAGGCACATCCTAGAATAATGTTCTGTAAATCCTGAAGTACAAATGATCGCGTCAAAGCTGCATAATGATCCAGCTTAATTTCTGAATGTATACCCAAACGATCCATCGATGTCTCTAGCTTTAAATAAACGGTTTCTCCACTGTCTTCACTACTAACAGGAAATAAAGTACTTTGTTGCTCATATGGAAAGTCATACTTAACTTCTCGAACTAATTGGTCGCCAATGTACACCCAAAGGTGCTGGGTATAAATCCCTTCAATGTATACACCGTAATCTTTAGGCAGGTTAGATGGAAGCTTAAGTCTAATCCATGCTGATGAAATTTCTTTCGGTTTCTCGGGAGACGCGTCGCCATTCCTGACTGTTATCCATTTATTTGTAGTTGAAGAAGTCGTAACATCATCAATTCCATCGGTTGAATCACTCCACAATATACTCCACACTGGAATCGGTTTCAAATCCTCTTGATCATCGGCATACGCATGGGAAGACATAAATCCACAACAAATAATCATAACCAACATCGTTTTCCAGAGTTCTCGAGATATCCATTTCATTTATTTTCCTCCCCCGAAGAAAACTGTAAGTAATTAACAATATAATAAATTCGACAGGTTTCTTTGCATTCCCTTTTTATTACATGGTAAACATTCGAAAAACAAAACATAAACAACCCCCTGCAAAATACCATCAGGGGGTACAGCTTATTGTATAAATTTTTGCATTTATTATGTAATGAATAATTGACTCTTTGCTGGCACAGTTTCAGCGACAATGCTGCCTTGGCTCACAACATAACGACAACCAGGCTGCTCACGAACAAGATCCATTGCATCATCACCAGGCAGCAAGATAAAGCTTGCGGGATGCCCAATCTCGAGCCCATATTCCTTGAGTTGCAAGGTTTTCGCTGCACGCGTCGTAATCATACGCACAAGCTCCGCCACTTCCTCGCGCCCCGTCATATGTGCTAAATGAGCAGCAATATGGGCTGCTTGCAGCATATTCCCTGTGCCCAGCGGATAGAAAGGGGTCTGAATATCGTCATGCGCGATGCTTACATTAACGCCAGCAGACCATAATTCCTTTATCCGAGTGATACCTCGGCCTTTGGGATAGCTGTCGTATCTCCCCTGCATAGCACTATTGATGAGCGGACAGCAAACGATATTCACACCCGAACGCACAAGTAATCCCTGCACCTTTTGGTAATATGCTTCACCATAATAAGCTGCAGCGTTCGCATGTGCAGCTGTTACTCGCTCGCGTAGTCCAAAACGAATCGCGAGATGGGCCACGCTTTCTAAGAACGTGGAGTGCGCATCGTCCATTTCATCGCAAAAAACATGGACGAAGCAGCCATACTTCTCTGCTAGATTGAAGCAAATTTCAAGCGATAATAGCCCTTCCTCACGCGTAGGCTCTAGATGCGGAATCGCCCCAATGCCATCTGCGCCAAGCTCCAAAGCCTGCTCCAGACGGCATTCATTATCCGGACAAGCGCGAATACCATCTTGAGGAAATGCGATAACCTGCAGGTTCATGTATGGTTTTACGCGCTCGCGCAAGGCAAGAAGCGCACGTAGAGCAGTCAAATTCGGGTCAGAGATATCTGCTTGGGTACGCACATGCAGGATGCCGGCAGCCATCTGCATCCGAAGCACCTTCTCTGCTCGTTCGGTGACATCTTCGTAGGTGAGCGTTTTTTTTCGCTTTTGCCATAATCCGATACCTTCGTATAGGGTCCCACTCTCATTCCATGATGGCTCCCCCGCCGTTAGGACGGTGTCCAAATGAATATGAGACTCCACAAACGGAGGGAGCACCAGGTGACCGATACCATCGATTTCACGTTCCCCATGCTCAGCTATACTTCCAAGTTTGGCGATTTTCCCGTTTTTTACACCGATATCTACAAGACCTCGGTCCTCCGAATATCCAAGCATTCGCACATTACGAAATACAATATCCAGCAGCTAACTCACCCTCTTTACCTTGGTGCCATTTAGTTATCCTTTTTCATCTCTGATTCATGCCAAGAACTAAGCAGCCATTTGGCGAAAGCGTTGACTAATAGAAAGAAAATAATGCCCAGTGCTGATGCTGAAAGTCCACAAGCGAATAAGTAAGGTGTTTTTAAACGAGCAGCGGCATATGTTATCGCATAACCAAGTCCGCCTTGTCCTCCGCCAATACCGGCAATGTATTCACCGACAATAGCCCCGACTACGGATAAAGTACATGAGATTTTCAAACCGGCTACGATATAAGGAAGGGCAGCTGGTATGCGCAGCCTCCACATCGTTTGAATTGCATTCGCATTGTATAAATAAAACAGGTTACTCATATTTTGATCCGTGGAATTTAAACCGATTAACGTATTCGAAAGCATGGGGAAGAATCCGATTAAGAATGTAATAATGACAATCGCATTCACACCCGCATCGAACCATATCACAATGAGAGGGGCAATGGCGACAATCGGAATGGTCTGTAAAATAATCACATAAGGATAAACACTCTTCTCAATCCATTTGGAGCTTGCTAATAGAATGGCACCTGTAATCCCTAATATAATACTGAGGAAAAATCCAAGCACAGCTTCCAGCGTTGTTGTCCTTACAGATACCCATAGTCCGTGTCTGTTTTCTACGGCTGCTGCTACGATATCGGAAGGCTTAGGTACGAGATAAACAGGCGCTTTCACTAAATAAGCAATAAGTTCCCAGCCTCCGATGAAAACAACAAAGGCAACTAAGGGCGGCAAAAGATTCTTAAGCAGCATCAGGAGTCGACGCCCTGGCGAGGCCCCGTCTTCCAATCGATTAGCCCAGGCCGCCCGTTCGCGGGCAGGGAATATTTCATCCGGCAGTATTTGCAGGTATTTAGAATCTACAGCCATTGTACGTCCCCCTTCATTTACATCTCATAAATGATTTTTCCTGGATTAAGCAGCCCTCGTGGATCATTTGCACGTTTCTTACGCTCCATGCTGCCAACTTCACCACGTCCGCCATGATCCAACACCCAGGTATGAGGATCAAATATTTTAACGCCGATAGATTCGCAATAGTGAATGATCTCGTATAAGCGTTCTTCGCTTTCAAAGCGAACAACTGGAAGCGAGTTAGGCGAAATTTCTCCACCACTGCGTACCCATTCAAAATGCAGGTAAACCTCTTCCCCATATTTGTCTTTAATCTTCTGAATTTGTTCCATATATCTATCCAGCTTAAATCCAGCTTGGAGATACGTCATGGAAGGGTCCGTTTTCATTGCCCATAGTGTCGTATGATTCCATGTGAAATCCGATACCCCGATCGTTTTCCGGTAACTTTTAGCCTCAATAAGATGACCGATGTGCCCGCCATAACCTTGGGCAAGAGCTTCAACTAACGGCAGTGAATCCTCAGCGAATTCAAGCATGACAGCGGCCATACCAGACTTAATCACTTTGGCAAACGGAACGAAATACGAGGGAATTGGCCACTCCATCGGAGCAATGAGTCGTTTCAGAATAGCTTCCTCTCTGGCAAGAGCCTCACCGAATCGCATCGATTGCTCGAAGGTGTCGAAATTGGCTATAGCCTGAGCCCACTCGGTTCGAGGAGAAAGCGGGATAGTCACCTCGGTTAAAATGCCGGTCGTTCCATAATTGTGAATATAATCAAATAAGTCACGGCCTTGGATAACCAAGCGCTGCGGAGATTCTTCCATCGTGTAAATGACGGCTTCCAGCACATTGCCATCCCAAAGGTTTCCGTGGGTAATCGAGCCGATTCCGCCGGAGCCACCGCTCACAAAGCCGCCCACCGTCGCTTTCACATAGGTGCTGGGGTAAATGCGAATTTCTTGTCCGACTTCGCGAGCCTTTTTATCAATGACACCTAGACGAACTCCACATTGTAAACGAGCAAACCCAGGTCCGATTTCAAGAATTTCATCCATTCGGCTTAAATCTAAGACAATACCGCCCTGCAGGGGGACCGCTTGACCATAGTTACCTGTACCAGCTCCACGAACCGTAACGGGAATGTTATGGCGGTAACCAAAGGCTAATACTTCCGCCACCTCGGCTTCATTGCGCGGGATGGCAACAGCATCGGCCGCTTTCATATCCTGCAATTGGCGATTAAGCACAGGGGAGTACCAGTAATAATCTTTAGAGAGTTTTTCTCTCGTTTCGCCATCGACAAACACGATTTCTCTAGCAAGCTGCTCCTGTATCTCTTTCTCCCAGCTAATATTCATGGCCATGAGCTTATTCACCCTTTCATATCAATGATCCAAAGCGGCAGATACTTCTCGAACTAAATCACTGAACTGTGTCGTTGTGCGGAAGCTTTCATCTCGAGGAAAAGGGACTGGGATATCAATCCGCGCCGATATTTTACCGGGACGCGGTGTCATCACAACAACACTTGTGGATAAGAAGACCGATTCGAATACGTTATGCGTGACGAATAGCACAGTCATGGATTTATCCTGCTGCCAAATATTGAGCAGCTCCATTTGCAAGGTTTGACGCGTAATTTCGTCTAAGGCGCCGAAGGGCTCATCCATGAGAAGCAGCTTTGGTCTCGAAATGAGCGCGCGCGCGATGGAGACACGCATCTTCATTCCTCCGGAGAGCTGTCTAGGCAGCACCTTCATATAGTCCTTCAAGCCGACTAGCTCCAATACGCGCTGGGCCTCTTCTTTCTGTGTCTTCTTATCTACACCGCGCAATTCAAGCGGCAACCTTACGTTAGCTTCTACCGTAGACCAAGGCAGCAGCGTATGATCTTGGAAAACAAAGGCGATATCACTTTGCTTTCGTGCTTCTTTCGGCGTCGTTCCGAATACATCTAACGTCCCTTTACTCGGCTTGGCAAGCCCTGTGATCATTTTGAAAATCGTTGATTTCCCACAACCAGACGGACCAACAAAACAAAGGAACTCCCCTTCTTGTATCGTTAGATTCACATCTTGCAAGGCAATTGTTCCATTTGGGTACGTCTTAGAGAGATTCTCCATACTTACGAATTTTGGACCGGATACTTGTGAGTTGGATGTATGGATCAGAGAAGAATTCATAGCCATTTTCTTCATCTCCTGTATATGTTTTTTGGGGCTAAACCTGATCTACTGATCCATTTTCAAAGACGTCATCTCAAAAGCTTGGAAGATGAGCAGCGCCTCAGCAATATATGCACCGTACCTTTCAGCCATCGCGTGGCCTTTCGTTATCGTTGCTTGCGTAGCATCGCCAGAAATGCCTGAATGGGATAAATCATCCATCACCCAAGCAAAAGCACGATTCCGAAGGCCCAAATATCGCGAATCCGGGTAATTCGGATATTCCGCAGGAGCAAGCTCCATATGAACCCAATCGGGCTTAGCAGACATCACTAAGGAAGTTTCCATATCACCCGCATGAATACCAGCCTGCTTCTCCAGCGGCGTTATCCATTCATCAGCCCCACCGAGTCCGCCGGGATCTAATCGAAATACAGCCAATCCCGTTTCAATACGAATTTCCCGGCCCATCATATTTAATAAATCCGTGTTACCCCCGTGCGTATTCACTAGTACTAATTTCTGAAATCCGCTTTTGCTCAGGCTTTTCGCTATATCCATCACGACAGCCATTAACGTAGTAGCAGATAACGTTATGGTCCCTGGATGGCCAAGGTGCTCTGTACTTTTCCCATACGGAATGGCCGGCAGCAGCCATATATTCGCATCATCGGGAAGCTGTTCGAAAGCCTCGGTCAAGAGCACTTCGGAAATTAATGTATCGGTAAACACTGGCATATGCGGGCCATGCTGCTCAATCGCGCCAACCGGCAGAACGATGAGAGCATCATCTTTGGGAACCTGAGCAACCTCGAGCTTACTTAAGCGGGGATAAAAGCAGCGATCCCACGCCTTACCTTGATAACGACTGAATGACAAGATGAGCACCTCCAAGTAAGTGGACATTATAGTACGCATAAGCTCTTATGAAAAAAGACCCAGACTCAAAGTGAAGAGCGGATCCTAAGCTTTCAAATTAGCGTCGTTCAAAATTAATAAAATTAAGCTTATCTTGCTTGGAATAGCTGTAAAGCAGCGGCTACATCAGCAACCCTCTCTCCTAATCGAGCGGCCATCAAAAGCTCTCTTGGATCCGGAGATAGCGAACTGTCTGGCCCCGCTAAAGTGGATGCCCCATAAGGCGAGCAACCAATCGCATCCGCGGTTAAATATTCGGGATTCTCCGAATATGGCAGTCCAACGAATATCATGCCAAAATGAAATAAGGGAACCATAGCGGTTAAAATAGCAGCTTCATGTCCCGTATGAATGGAAGCTGTACTATTAAAAATACCTGTCGGTTTTCCTTCCAAAGCACCTTCCATACAAAGCTCTCCAGCCATTTCAAGAAATAGCTTAACTTGGGCAGGCATCGTGCCATAATACGTAGGAAATCCCCATAGAATGCCATCCGCCCAACGCAAATCATCGTTCGTCGCAATAGGAATATCCTGCTGTAAGGCTTGCGTAGCTTCATATTTACTGTAACGATCTGTTAAGCGAAATTGCTTAGAAAGCGTCCTTGCCAACTGCTCATTTCCCGCTCTGGATCTTTCTTGATCTTGCTGAATAACACGATTTTGAACAGCAATCATTTCCGGAATACGAACGATCCTGACCTGATGCGCTCCGGATTGACTAGCTCCATCTGCAACAGCCTGCGCCATTTGAAATACGTGACCGAATGCGCTGTAATAGATGACCACCAGGTTAGCCATTAAGAACCTCACCCTTTCACGAATTGAGGTTTATGGAAGGATACACTCTCGCTTGCCTCTTGCCAATAATGAGCTAAGGTCTTATCCTGCCACTCCGCTTTATTTGAAGCCATTCGTACAAAGCTTCCTTGACTATAAACCCAACGGCGTTCAGGCAGCATGGTAAAGAGTTCTTCCGGTGTACTTCCGTCTATGATAATAAAATTCGCAATATTACCAGCCTTTACCTCATAGGAAGTTAGACCCAGCACCTTGGCGGGCACATCCGTGATCATTCGCAGCAGTGTGCGAAGATCATCCGGTCGCCCCATATGAGCGGCATAAGAGCCAATAAGAGCAATCTGTAACAAATCGCCTCTGCCAAAAGGGTGAAAGGGATCGTGAATATTATCAGAAGCCACCGCAATAGGAATGCCTGCTTCCCAGATTTCCTTCAAGCGAGTTACACCTCGTCTAACGGGGAATCCATCATGTCTTCCTTGCAAATACAAATTGACTGCCGGTAATGAGACTGCTTTGAGGCTCGCGTCTGCCATACGGTCAATGATGCCGTGAGCATCCTGATCCGTCATCGAAGCTAATGCACATAAATGATCGACGGTAACTCTTCCTGAATAACCCTCTGATTTCGTTCGCAAAGCGATATGATCGATGGTGCGCATCGCTGGATTGTCTGTTTCATCACAATGCAAATCAATCGGCACATCATATTTCTCTGCTAATTTGAATATATAATCGATATCTTCCTTAGGGGTTAATGACAAATGCGGTGCTCCGCCAATCCCATCGACGCCCATCTTTAGCGCTTCCTCCACGGCATCAACATCTAATGACATGAAATTGTAGGGACACATCGGAAACAACTGCAAGCTGATATAAGGCGATAATGCTTCTTTGGCTTCCAAAGCAGCCTCAATTGTGCGTAAGGCTACCTCTCGTGAGGCTCTCAAATTAAAATCAAGATGTGTACGAATGTGTGTTGTACCAAAAGATAAAGCTTGCAAAGCCGAACGCATGATTCTTGATTTAATCTCATTTTTGGTAAAAGACGGTGATGCACTTGAATAATTGCGTACGGCTTCTTCTAACGTCCCGCTCCGGTTCTCAACTGAAGTTAGCGAGAAAGATTTGTCTAAATGCATATGAGCATCTACGAAGCCTGGCAATAATATTTTTCCTTCAAGGTCAATGAACGAGACGCCCGATTCACCTGTTCCAAGCTGCGGTTTCCATTGTTCCAATGACATTGCACCAGAATGGGCAGCATTAGCTTCTTGCTTCTGAATCTGAGTCCAGAGGCCTTCACGAATCGAGAGACGAAACAAATGCCCCTCATCCTTCATTGGCAATCGAACGTTCACTAAATCCATATTCATACTAGAAGCCAATGCCGCCACCCCCTGATTATTCCTTATCCTTTATCCCTTACTTTTTAGGTAAAAATTGCGTTGTGAACACTTTGTCGATGCTCTCTGCTGTTTTCAAAACACCTACATCAACAAGCTGCTTCTGAACTTCTGCCCAGCGCTCTTTGGTCATTACTCCTGTGCCCTTGGTTCCTGCATCTCCACCGAATACAAAGTCCATCTCTTTAGCAGCGCTATATTTCATCATATCTAAGCCCATATCTGGATTCTTCAGTTGGATGGAAGGATTAATCTCATCGGAATGATCCTTGTAATAATCCCAGCCTTTAACTGTAGCTTCAACGAAAGCTTTCACTTGGTCAGGGTGTTCAGCAATCATTTTCTCCGTAGTGAAGTATACGCCAGCATAAATGCTATAACCGGAATCGGCAACCAAGAGTGTGCCGTGCTCTACCTTTTGCTGAGAAAGAGTGAACGGTTCAGAAGTTACATACCCTTGCGTAAGAGCTTTTGGATCACTGACAAAGTTAACTAGTTGACCTGTGTATTTCATTTCTTGGGCACTGTCTAATTTGTATTTCTTCTTAATAAATTGCCAGAAACTGGCCGTTGAAGCCACATATACCTTATGTCCGTTTAAATCACCAAAATCTTTAATCGCAGCATCTTCTTTATGATAAAACAACGCTTGCGGACTTTTTTGCATGGAGGTCGCGATGGCTACAATCGGAATGCCCTCTTGTCTGGCTACTAGGATATCATCGCCATTGGCCATACCGAATTGCGCTTTGCCTGAAGCGACGATTTGTGTAGAAGAAACCTGGGGACCACCCGGCATAAGCGTCATATCAAATCCTGCGTCTTTGTAGAATCCTTTGGCCAAGGCCGCAAAGTTCCCGCCATGTTCTGGTTCGGCGAACCAGTTTAAAACAACAGTTGCAGGAATGACTGCCTTGGCAGCTGCAGTTGCAGCCGGTGAAGCTGCTGGAGCAGTAGAAGCCGTCGCTTGCGCCAATGGTGCTGTAGATGGCGCTGACGTTGAAACCGAGGAGCCCGCGTTACCGCATGCGGCGAGCATACTTGAGATCATAACTAAGCTAATGGACAAAACAACTGGGCGTTTCGCTGCAAGCGGATTAGTAAGATTAAATGGTTTCATATTAAACTTCCCCTCCATATTTGGTTTTCTCTACAAAAGTACTTATTAATCTTTAGTCAAATATAGAGTTGAAGGCCAGTTCAAGTCAACGAATAGACTAACGTTTTGTATTTTAACACAACAAAAGTACGTGTTTTTATTACTTTTACAAGATTCATTTCAATAAAACACATTAATATTACATAAAAGACGAACATTCTCTTATATCGTACCAACCACCACACCTAATTCTTTCAACCAACGGCGATACGCAATGGAGAAACGATCTACCTTATGGTTGAGTTCCACCTGTAGATCCAACGGTAGTAACTCCGGTTTCTGAGTCTCGATTACCCTTGCATCTTGTTCAAACACGATATCCTGGAAGCGAATAAAATTCGCATCATCTACGTCATAGGCATAATTCCGCGATACCATCATGAAAACAACACATTCTTCTGCGGCTACAGGCAATACCGTCAACATAATCCACAAGGTTTGGCCATTGCTTGGATCAGCCTTGGATAATCGAGCGGATAGAGGCCGATAAACTTCCTTCATGTAGACGTAAGTCGTACCTTCACTCTTATCCGAGCCAGAATGGGCAACGGGTTGAAAGATCGGAATATTTTCGATATAAATGCGTTCCTTCTCCTTGATAACCTGAAAGTCAGGCAGCTCCGCATAGTCGGGGTGTCCGAGCAGATTCTGATGAACGAACATCAAATGTGCGAAGTCTGTAAAATTCTCAATCACTCTCGTTCCAGCTGCTTCAACTTTGTATGGGCCGCAAGGTAATGGACGAAACTCCGGATTAGCAAACTCTTCGAAATGAGGCAAAGGTGCCACGGGTTCACCTATACATACCCAGATAAAGCCGTACTTCTCTTCACAGGCATAGGTTTGAGCTTTAGCTCTTAGAGGAATCTTCTCTCCCTTAGGCTGAGCTGGAATACAGACACATTGCCCAGATGAATCATACTGCCAGCCATGGTATGGACAGACTAGGACATCATCTTGTACCCACCCTTTGGAGAGCATGGCTCCACGGTGAACGCATAGATCTTGCAGGGCATGAACCCCTTTGCTAGAGCGGTAAATGGCTACTCTTTCGCCCAAAATAATGACACCTACAGGTTGGTCCTTCAGTTCAGACGCGAGATACACAGCGTGCCAATCATTTTCAAGTACAGGATCATGTAGACGTTGTAAAGCCATTGAAACCATCCTCCTTTGGGTTTGTAAAAATTTGTTTAGCGCAAGCTTTAAGATGAATTACTCTATATTTGAAAAAATAGGATACTGACCAGACAACTTACTGCGTAGAAGATCAACCCTTGCTTGTGCTCTCTCTAGAACTTCCTGCTCATCGATCCACGTGCTTTTTCCCTTCTCTACGACAACCTGACCGCCAACAATAACGAGATCGACATCATTGCCGTTCGCGTTATAAACCAGTGCTGAGGAAGCGCGATGTACCGGACTAATATGCGCTTTTAGCATATCTATGGTTACTACATCTGCCTTCTTGCCTGGCTCAAGACTGCCCAAATCAGCACTCCTACCAACGGCCTTGGCACCATTCACTGTAGCCATACGCAGCACATCCATCGGAGGCAATAAGGTAGCATCCAGCTCATTCACCTTATGCAAGCATGCCGTGAACTTCAGCACTTCTAAGTTATCTTGGCAATTATTGCTGCCAGAACCATCCGTACCTAGGGCGACGTTAATGCCCATACGCAGCATTTCAGGTACTCTGGCAACACCAGAAGCTAAGTACATATTAGATACTGGACAATGGATGACGGAAGCTTGCTTTGCACGAATCATTTCTAGTTCTCCATCATCAAGCCACACACCGTGAACAACTTGAGTTTGCTCGCCGAGCAGTCCAACTTCATTCAGTAATTCCAAATTGCGAAGCCCATAGCGGGCCATCGTCGTGTCGATCTGTTCACTCGTTTCAGCGACATGTACGTGAGAAATCAGCTTGCGATCCCGGCTAAAGACAGCCGCCCGCTCAAGATACCCTCGGGAACATCCATATAAATTTAGCGGCCCCAATGCAATTCGAATCCTGCCGGAAGCAGCGCCATCCCATTCATCGAGCAATCGATCTGTACTGTCAAATATCTGTTCCTCTGTCTCCCTTAATCGGACTTCTCCGGCCAAATCCGAACCGCCTCTGGCCAAATGTCCGCGAATCCCCGAATCCACCATCGCTTGCAGTACACTTGCATCATTCTCTGGATACGTGTGGATATAATGGTGATCCATCATATATGTCGCACCAGATTTTAAATTTTCGATGCACCCGATTAAAGCAGCTAAGTAAAAATCTTCAGGCTCCATCGCCAGACTCATCGGCCAAATAATCTCCTTGAGCCACTGTGCGAGCGGTGAGTGATCCGACACCCCTCTCATGAACGTTTGAAACAAATGGGTGTGGCCATTGATGATCCCAGGAATGACAACTTTACCCGAAACATTGTACGTATTCGAAGATTGTGAAATTAAATGGTCTAAGCTCCCGTCTGACCTCCATTCCCCCACTTCACGGATCACATCGTGTTCCATATATACATAGCCAGGTTTGAAAATCTGATTGGAAGCATTCATGGTCAACACCGTACCGTTGTAAATTAATTTGTTTGACATTTTACCACCCCCTTAAATGTTATGTAACCTTACATTTAATTGATTATTTTATTTATGTGTTATGTTAATTAACATCATTATATGAATGAAGCTTTTTATCGTCAACTCCATTTGTAAATGAAATAAATACATATGGTTACGTTTTTAACATAATTCCAGAAATTTCGATTAACATAATTTGATTTCGAACGGAAAATTCGTTCTTTTCGTGAGAATACTATGATAATATTTACATCTGTATATATTTTACGAAAAAGGAGTCTTGTCTATGTTGGAGCTTCCTCACCTTGATCAAGTGGATCAAGAAATTATCAAATTACTACATGAGAATGGCCGGATATCCTATGCAAAAATCGGGGAAATACTCAATCTCTCACGTGTTGCGATTCAAAAACGAGTTGAAAACCTCATCGAAAAGGAAGTCATCGAAAACTTTACCATTCGGTTAAACGCAACGAAATTAGGTAAAGCCGTCAGCGCTTTTTTCGAAGTCGAAGTGGAGCCGCGGTTTGCCGAGGAAGTAGGTAATCTGCTCTCCGCTGACGCCAACGTTATCAGTATTTACCAAATGACAGGGAGCAGCTCTCTGCATATGCATGCTTTGCTCAAAGACGATGCTGCGCTCGAAGACTTCCTCTACCAAAATATCTACAAATTGAAAGGCGTCGTACGCGTTAACACGCAGGTCGTCATTAAACGATTTAAACAAGGGACAGGATTGGAACTGTGAGAAAAGACAAAAAAACTGCGCGAGCACCGGAGCTCACGCAGTTTTCGTTATTTTGAGATAGATTATAAGTTCAAACGATACATCGCCTTATTTTCAAGTCCGCGGATCATTGGTGTCCATGCTTCTGTCTCTGGCGTTGTTAGTAAGGTATCCTCCACCATCTGCAGCTTCGCATCCATCGAATCAATGTAATGCAAGGCAACAGCTTCTGGAATTTGAGGCAGTACCGGACTCCCCCATTCAGGCAAGTTGTGGTGGGACAGTACAATATGCTGCAGGCCAATGACAACATCGGATTGGAGATCAATCTCATGATGCAAGGCAGCTTCCGTAATCCAGTTCGACGCCATCGAGATGTGTCCGAGCAGCTTTCCTTGCACACTGTAATCCGAAACAATTCCTAGCTGCGCGATCATCTCTTCGGGTTTGGCGATATCATGCAAAATGATGCCCGCTTTAATTAAATCAGGATTGAGAAATGGCCGCTGTTTGCAAATAAATTCACCAATTTCCAGCATCCGCACAATATGATAAGCAAGGCCGCCGAAATAGGCATGATGATGAGTCTTAGCGGCTGGGGAATGATTTAATTTCTCCTCCACTTTGCTCACACAAAACGTAACAATCGACTTGATGGTCGGATTTGTAATACTTTCTAAAACTTGATTGATCGTATGAATAAGATCGATCGGACTAATCGGTGCTGAACGGATGAAATCCGTAATATGTACGCCATCCTCTGGCAGCGCCTTGCGTAATCTACCGATTTTCACCTGTAATTTATCGCGATAGGTTTGAACTAAGCCTTGAACTTTGACCAACGTCATCGGGAAAAATGTTTCTTTATCGGTCGCGCTAACATCCCATAGTTTTGCAGAGATCTGCCCACTAGCATCGCATAACACAATGTCCATGAAATCTTTGGCAGGTGTGGTATTCGTTTGTTTAACTTCTAATTCTTTAATGAGGTAGTAACCTACAAACTCTTCTGGTGCTTGCAATTGCTTAATTAACGTCATTTTAGTTCCTCCATATGTCATTAGGAACATTATACTACGAATAGGATCGAATTAATGAATAGAAAATGATAGAAATTTGAGGAGACGTTATGTCGGTCAACATCCATTCGTAAAATCATAAATGAGCCAACCAATTTCGATGATGAAATCGGTTGGCCCATACTATTGCAGTCGGGACTACCGCTGCTCATTCTTCAACGCTTCTGCCTTCCTGCAGCAAACTCATCAATGTCCGCTCTAATGCTTCTGGTTCATTAGCGTAGTTGTAAATGCCAAGAAAAGCTTGAGCCGCATCGGGATTGCTGCCGATTAATCGATTCACGACCGTTTGCTCCATGGTATCTGGTATGTTCTTCGTCATTTGGCACGCCATGTGATAATGGGACATCATTTTCGACTCCATGGCGGCCTGGTACTTATCAGCCATAGGCTCCCAGTTTGTTTCCCAGTCGCCCGTATAGGATAAAATAGCAGTCAATAAGCGCGCACCGTAGATCGCATCATGCATACCTTGCCCAACCGCGGGATCCTTAAAAGAAACAGCATCTCCGACAAGTGCCCATCCCTTGCCCATGCCTCGAAACCAATCGTTATCGTAGCCCAGCAGCCCTTTAATCGGTTCTACTAAGGAAGATTCTCGGAGACGTTCAGGGAAAGCTGTGTTGGAGAAGCCGACATCGACTAGCTCGCGGAATCCAGCTTCCGGGTTACTTTTAAATTTCTCAATCCATTCCTTTTTCTCCAAGGGAAACATGAGCCCTACAACAAACAAATCGTCGCTCGTAGGAAAAATGATGGCCAGGTTATCTTTCATTTTATTAAATTCCACACAGCGCTCGCCTTCTTGGCGATAATTAGAGAAGTACCCCACATACGATGCAAAATCAGTAGGGACAGCCATTTTCCGCTCGCTTTTCACTAAATCGCGCAGTGTAGAATGACGTCCATCGGCTCCGACCACTAGCTTAGCAGTAAATTCCTCTCTTTTACCATCGCGGCTCAACCCTACGATCCCGTTCACCACATCATTATGCATGAGAACATCCGTGACGCGGAAGCCTTCCATGGCGGTCACCTGCCTTTGAGCAGCTGCATGGTCGAACAAGATTCGGTCTAGATACTTACGTCGAATACATAAACAGTGAGTCTCACCATTTACTTCGGGATAAATCCCATCGATGACCACGTCATCCATTTGAACGAATGCCCGCTTGTACATCGGCGTACCGGTTTGAAGCAGCTGCTCCAATACCCCCATCTCTCGGAGCATGGCTACCGAATTGTTGAAAAAGTTATGCGTAGATAGGATATCGCTTGGAAACGAACTGCGATCCACGAGCAGCACCTTATATCCAGCTTTCGACAGCTCATAAGCGAGCGATGAACCGGCAACCCGCGCTCCGACTATGATAACATCGTAGTCTTTCATTGACATTTTTCCTCTCCTCACTTTCTGACTGCTATCAGCTTATCAGAAGGGAAAGACGAAGCCATCCAACGAACGATATATACGATGGTTATATCTTTTTCAAAGTGATCGATACTGATTTGCTTTCTGTATAGCTTGGATTCTCCCGTTAACTTGCAGCTTACTGTAAATCCGGTGCAAGTGAAGCTTCACCGTACCTTCAGCCAGCACTAATTTTTCTGCAATGGCTTTGTTGGACAATCCACTCGCAATGAGCTGCAGTACTTCTTGTTCCCGAACAGTCAACATATGCACCGAGGATTCCTTGTAATTGTTATTTCGTTCTATGTTCGGTTTGTCTAAGAAAAGGGATAAAACAACTTGAAGATAGTGAAGGGAAACCCTTTCCGTTTGTAATTCCGCCATGTACTTGTTCTTCCGTACATCCGCATATTGGCGGAGCAGCGGCTCCAGTTCCGCATTCGCAAAAATACGAAGGTAACCCTCCCTCTCACCTAGGAGAAGAGCTTGATGCAGGTGAAGCAAACAGGAGTGGGGGTTGTTCATTTTATTGTGTATACGCGAGAGGAATAACAGAACTTCAAGCTCCGTCATGATTCTTCCAGATGTCCTGGCTTTTTTTAAGAGTGGTTCGCACCAAGAGAATGCTTGATGGACGTTTTCCTTTGCCATTAAAACCCTTATAAATGTCAGAAGCTCGAAATCCTGATCGCCAATGATCTCACTTTGCCTGCTCCATGGGGATATTTCCATCCAATGATCTACAGCTCCCATATCTCCTATCTCTAATTGACAACTAATCAGATAAGCGTTCAACAAACCGTGCCAATGCGAGCTATGATGATGGGTAAGCTTTAGATGTTCCATCGCTTCGTAAATGATGACAATCGCTTCTTCTTTAGCATCTCTCTCCCAAAGAATTCTTGACCGGATGATCTCAGCAGGCACATATGCCCCGATTACATGGCTCCTTTTAGCAATCCGAATGGCATCCTCAGCCAAGCGTAATGACTCCGTTAATTGGTTTCGTTCATAACTGATCTCGCTCATGGCTGCTCGCTGATAAGCCGTAAACGGATATTGGTGGAACTCATGCTTATTAATAAAGGAATCATATAACCGGTGATAACGTTCTGCTTGTTTGATTCGTCCGCTAAAGCCGTAGTAACTGCGGATAAATGGAATTGCTCCGTCATTCAGCTCCATGCCCAAGCCGAATAGCATAGGCAGACCTTCGATATCTGGGAGATTGTCATCTTCATGCATAGCCTGCAATAGGGAGTAACATAGCTTGTAATTACCGAGTAACATCGACTGAAAGTTTTTCGCGACCTTCATATCTTCCCGTATTCCAATATAAAGTGATGTTTCTACGCTATTAGGTGAATCCAGCGCCTTTTGCAAGGTTTCAATATGCTCATCCATTAGCTCTTTGCGCCCCATTAATAGTTCTGTCCATACTTGAATGATCAGCAAAGCGGGACGCTCTCTGATAGCAGCAGGCAACTGCAGCAACCAGCGGTACAGCGTAGTCAATTCCCTTCTTTTCAACAGCTCTGTCGCGACGCTTAGGATGAGGGTGCATGCTTGATCAAACGCTTCCGCAGCCAGAGCATGTTCAATCGCTTCCCCCATAAAACCATGCCTTTCAAACCAGTCACTGGCCATTTTGTGCAAAGAGATCATTTCACCCTTATTTTCTAACTTGCTGCGCAAGAAATCGGCAAATAAGTGATGATATCGGTACCAATTGCCTTCTGCGTCCAACGGAATCACGAACAAGTTAGCTTTCTCCATCTCTTGCAGCTGTTCCTTATCGATCGGCTGACCCGTCAACTCGGCGCAAAGCTTGGCATTCATCCTTTCCAAAATCGAAGTTTTCAATAGAAAAGCACGAATCGACTCTGGTAAATGAATAAAAACTTCTTCCATTAAATAGTCGACAACGTAGCGATTGTTCCCCTTAAATTGGTGCAGTGCATCTTGTTGACCCGACAAATGGGATAATACGGCCAGTTGTAATCCAGCAACCCAGCCTTCTGTCCGGTCGGATAACAGCTTAAGTGATCGCTCGTTAGGCAAAACGCCTGTTTGACGAAGCCAAAAAGTCGATATTTCCCGTTGCGAAAATCTCAAATCTGTTGGGCCGATTTCGTTGAGTTGACCTTTGACGCGAAGTAGGCCAACAGCAATTGGAGGTTGCTTGCGACTAAGTATACATAGGTGTACTTGTGGCGGCATACGATCAACAAAAAAAGCAACCAGGCGATGAATCTCATCGGATTCAATCAAATGGTAATCATCCAATACCAGCAGGATGGAATCCGGGATCTCAAACAAATCGTTCATCAGCCATGAAATCATCTGTTCGGATGAGAAAGATATCGTCTGCAGTAAAGAAAGAGATTTATGGCCAACACTGGGATAAAGCCGATTCATTGCCGCAATCACATAAGTCCAAAACCTAAGCACGTCATTCTCGCCTTGATCTAAAGAGACCCATGCTACGGGTAACTGCTGGTTTAGTGACCAATGGCTTACCATCGTCGTCTTACCAAATCCCGGAGGGGAAGTGACCAGAGTCACTTTGCAATTCAACGCCTTAGACATCTTCTCCATCAAATGTTCTCTGGCCACATAATACGATGGCTGCTGCGGAATATACAATTTCGTGGTCAGTAAGGGATAATCGTTGAAAAGCGATTTACTGAAGTCAGAATTTGCTTTCTGATCCATCAAACCCGGTCCTCCTTGTTTTGGGGCACTCCCACCACCCATACATCTTTATCCTGAAATACCATATATATTTGTGATTATAATCTCACTCAAAGTCTTTTACAGTTAGTATCCTGTTGCGAGGTATCACGCTCATCGGCTGTCCTAATTTTGCCCCGACTTTTTCGCGAAATGAAGCGTCACTTTCGATTTTGTGAAGGAGTTCATGAGACACTAACAGCCGTATGTCCTGTTTATCCATCTTCAAATAAAATTGTATCCCGTATTTTCGATATCCAAGCTCTTCTTTTAACATTTCCGCAAAAGGAACCGTTTCGGGTTTAACTTCAATACCTTTCGGAAGATGCCCGTGGTAAGCCCGATAAGTGATCTCATTCGCTGTTAACCGTTCTATCTCAAGACTGCCTTCCAACCCGGTATTAGTGATATATCTCATGGCCAAAGTTTTGGGCCCACTCTGCTTTTCAAGAGGGTTGTGGAGAATGACGGAAGAAGAACTGTCTATCCATTCAAGTTCATAACCAAGTTTTTCTGCGACAACGCGTAAAGGAACAAAAATTTCATCACCCGAAACAAACGCTTCCGGATGTACCTCTATGATTTCACTTTTCACTTTGATTTTAATCTCATTGTACGCTGCGCTAATTTCTTCTGCCGCCACTCTATGGGGAGCAAGTAGGGCATCGGGATCTGGCTCTTCGAATTCTAGACGGTTGGTTGTATCGATGACGATTTCATTCTTATCCTCATTCCAGTACGCCGAATGCCAGAGTGTATCGTTGAAAAAGGAAAGAGGAACATAAATGGAGTTGTTTGTTATGAAGGACTTTTTTGAGTACCCTCTATCATGATGTTCAAAAAATATCCGGATCTCTCCTTGTCTATGGGCAAGAATAGTCTCCGTTCGGGGAGGCTTTGGTTGTTGATTCTCAGTCCTATCCAAGAGCCAGTGCGTCAGCATTTCTGCTCTTTCCGTACTAAGAAGATGCGTATCAAATACACTAACGTAGGGTAAATCCCATCCGCGGGAGTAAAATAGATAGGTTTCCCCAACTTCGATACCAGCACCGCATTGGTCCGAATCATCATTGGTCACAACAAAGGCTGGAGACTGTCCCTTGAATACTTTATCAGGTTCCACCGCTGCCGCTTTCTGCGACGGATACACGGCATCCACGCTCGTTACTTTTGCCGTAAAAATCGCACTCGCTTCCAGAAAATCTTCCTCAAACGTTGTGGGCCCGCGGGAACAAGCATACGCCGTAGGCGTCATAAAACCGACAAACAGACCCAGCAAACAAACAATACACAGCAATCCGTGAATCCTACCTCTCAAGAGCACACTCCCTTTCCTCCACACGCAAAGGACTGTTCGGCTGCCAGCATTATGAGCTACATCCCCTTACCATGCTTCACCCTCTCCGCAAGCACCGCAAGGTCATGCCCTTTTAAAGCACCTTCAATGAATTCGGGGAGCTTCTCGGGAGAACATCCGAAACAAGGGATACCGTATTGAGCTAGTTTTTTTGCGACAGCATCGTCATAAGAAGGCACGCCCTGGTCAGATAAAGCGAGTAAGCAGATCGTCTTCACGCCAGCCTGATGCATGTCGACAAGCCTTTGAATCATCTCTGTCCGATTGCCGCCTTCATATAAATCTGAGACCAAGATTAACAGCGTTTTCTTCGGCTCCGTGATAAAAGGTTCGCAGTAAGCGATGGATTTGTTAATATCGGTTCCACCGCCAAGCTGAATCCCAAACAGCATATCAACGGGATCTTCTGCACACTGCTCACTTAAATCAACGACCTCGGTGTCAAAAGCAACCACTCGCGTGTCCAGAGCCGGCATACTGGCGAAAATAGAACCAATAATGGACGCGTAAATGACGGAACCCGCCATCGAACCGCTTTGGTCAATATCCAGGATGACCGTCCACTCTTTGCTCCGACGCGCTCGGTCGAAGAAGTAGACTTTCTCAGGCAGCAGGAGACCGCGCTCCTTGTCGTAGTGCTTGAGATTTTTGCGGATGGTTGTGTTCCAGTCCAGTCCTGTGGACGACGGAAGCGGCGAATGCTGCCTGCGATTCAAGGCACCAGTAACAGCACGGCGAAGATCCTGCGAAAGCCGCTTCACGATTTCATCTACAACGGCCTTCACTAATTGCCTAGCGGTCTCTTTCGTTTTCTCCGGTATTTTCCCTTTGAGCGCCATTAACGTGGCTACCATTTGGATATCTGGTTTCACTTGGGAAAGAAGCTCCGGCTCGAAGAGCAGCTGCTTCAAGCCTTTGCGCTCAATAGCATCGGACTGAATGACGGAGACCACGTCCGGCGGGAAAAAGGTGCGGATATCTCCCAGCCACTTGGCAAGCTTCGGGGACGAAGGCCCCAGCCCCGCTTTACGGGGGCCACCTACGTTCGAGTCATCAGCACTAATCCCGGATGTCTCATCATAGATCGCGGCAAGCGCCTCATCCATGAGTCTCGACTCCTCGTCAAGCATTCCGTCTCCAGCGCCAAAAGACTGCAGCTTCTCTTCAGAAGCAGCACCTAGGATCAACCGCCATCGCTTCAATTGTTCTTGATCTATCATGGTCATAGGCTACAAATCCCCAAAATCAAAATCGTTGAGTTCATCCAGCTTCTCCTTCTCTTCCTCGCTTAACGGCTGCTGCAAAGCAGTTCCAGCGTTATCGGCACCAACACCCCAAATGTCGCCCATCATCTCTGCCACCGAAGCCTTCTCCCTCGGCTCGAATGAACCAAAAGCTCGGCGCAGAAACACAAGTGAACGTTGGAATGCCTCTTTATCCAGCGATCCAATATAGGCATCGAGCTGCTGCCACAACGTTTGCCTAGACAGCAGCGCGTATCGGTTGCGCATCGACATGCCTTCGAACCACCCCGCCCCTAGATCAACGGGAATTCCCGGTGACAGGCGACGTGAAACTTCCCGAGCAACGCGCTCATCCGGAATTTCATTACGCTCAAGCAAAATAGCGAAAGCGAAGCCCGACAGCTTTGCATTACGGTCATCGCGAGAAGCCAGCTCTTGCAGTTTATTCAACCACAGATCGTCGTCTACCGCTTCAAAATGGTCTTGGGCAATGGTGTGCAGCGACTGAATCGCTCGAACCATGCCCTGAGCGGCGTCATCGTTGCAGCCCGCGCTGTCTACGAGAAGCAGTGATCCGCGCAGGAACAACTGCTGGAGCAGCGGAACAAGGGTATCCGTTTCGATTCGGCGAATCGATCCATAACGGATCAACACAGACAGCTCGTAGGCCGCCCCTGCGACCTGCTCGAAGTTGCCTGCATCCACCGCAAGCCCTTGCAGCGCGGATTTGGCCTGCTCCATCAGTTCAGTCAACGCGCAATCGCAAGCTGCCCGAATGATGCGCGAAGCTTCCGCGATATCGCCGCAAACGTCGAGCCGCTCCTTCAGCACGAAAGCCGCGGCCAGCTCAATTGTCTCCCCCTTCAAGGTCGACTCCACGGCTTGGATCTCAGCTTCTGGCGTCCACTGCAGCACCCAATTCTCCGCCCATGATGCGGAGTCTTGATTCACTCTTTGCTTCTTGGCAAAGTTAATCCCCAGCAGTTCCAGTCGGTGCAGGAGAACAGACCGCTTCAAATCCAGAAACGCAGCTTCCTCTGACTTCACCCTGCGGTTTTCACGTAAATCCAACTCTAAGGTTGAAGCAACCGTAGACTTGAATTTCTCCAGCTTGAGCCGCTTGAGTTCTCTGTTCAAATCATCTTGAATTGGCGTCTGGCTGACTCCTTCTGGCAATCTGCCGATGGCCGTGCCCACATCCGTCCTTGCCAAAGCTTCCGCAATTGTCGAAAGCTCCCCGTGACCGAGACATACCATTGCTGCGTCCCGAAGGTCTTTCCATGTAGGATGATTACCGTCGTGCAAAGCAGCAAGAGCCTCTGCCAGCCTCACACCTTCGATGAGCGAAGCTGTAGACCTATAAGTGCCATGTTCCCTGAGATATGCAGCTACCCGGGAAAAATACAAGGAAGGAAGCCTGCTCAGATCACCTTTTTGGAGGCACTGCCAAAACAATTCGAAATAAGCGGGTGCCTGGTTCCCCGCCCCATATCCCGAGTGCGAAGACAGCTTGTAGTAAGAATACGGCATCAACGTAAGCTTGGTTGTCGTCTTGGGCAGCCCCTTCATCTCTTCATCCGTCATCACCGGAAAGCGGAAATCTAATGCAGAGGCATGATGCGCACCCGTTACGACTACAATTTTCTCAGGAGCGTGCCCAGCTTCAATAGCATCCTGAATTTTGCGCCGCATATAAGCTTCCCGAATCTCATTGTAAGCCGCTTCCTGTGGCGCAAATTGCCACTCCTGCTGAGCGGTCAGCTCCCGCATTTGAGCCGAAAATTGATAAATGCCATGGCGGTAGGCGTCTTTTTGCAGATTATGTTCAAAATGCCGTTCCCAGTAAGCTTCATAGTCCGGTTCTTCCGACAGTTCAGCAAGCTGCTGATACAGCGTCCTCTGTTCGTGGACATACGCCCGAAAAGCGTCGTCCTCAGTCTGAGTACTCTCTCCCTCAGCAGAAGATGACCTCCGCTGCCTCTGCTCGTATAAAGCCAAAGCATGCTCGGACGGCAAATCGATAAATTCAGCATGTGCACCATTGCGGCTAGCCCATTGAAACGCCTGATATTCCGGCGAATAATCAGCATACGGGTACAACAAGGTCCTTACGGGCAGTTGATCCGTATACGCTAAAATAGCAATTGGCGGGACTACGCCACGAGAGGTTAGCTCAGCAATAAACCCGCTTGCGTCGTTAGGTCCTTCAACGAGCACTGCTGTAGGCATCACTTCATCTAAGAAAGCAAGCAGATGGAAAGCACCTGCAGGAGATAAATGCCGTATGCCAAAAACATGAAACCCCTGACTGCGATCTAGTTGTTCATCTCCGAGCACGCGAAGTACAGATTTCTCCATGTCGATCCCCGCTTTTTCATCACATTTTCTAGATATTCCTTCCATACGAGGCGGTCTTTCTCTTCGTCTTTCACAATAGCACCTTGCAACCCAGCCGCTATGTCTTCTTCACTGATCTGTCCGCTCCCAAAGCTTCCCGCAAGAGCCATACTGCCCGTTAACAGCGAGATCGCTTCAGCCGTCGAAATCACTCCGCTCGGCCCTTTTACCTTCTCTTTGCCGTCGAGTGTCATCCCGCTGCGCAGCTCGCGGAAAATCGTCACAACCTTGCGCACCGCCTCTTCCTCTGGGAGCGACGCTCTTAACTCATAACTCGTCGAAATCTCTCTGACACGTTTGCGAACAATCTCCACTTCCGTATCAATATCTGAAGGGGATGGTAGCACGATGATGTTAAAACGCCGCTTCAAGGCGGCTGACATCTCGTTTACTCCACGGTCGCGCGTGTTTGCTGTTGCGATGATAGAGAATCCTCTTGCAGCGAACACTTCTCTGCCCAGCTCCGGAATCGAGATCGTCTTCTCCGACAGGATGGAGATCAGAGCATCCTGTACCTCTGACGCGCAGCGCGAGATCTCTTCAAATCTGGCGATCCCGCCTGTTTCCATTGCGCGGAAAATCGGGCTTTTAATAATCGCTTGATCGGAAGGTCCTTGCGCCAGCAGCATGGCATAGTTCCATGAATAACGAATATGCTCTTCGCTCGTACCCGCCGTTCCTTGAATGACTTTGCCAGAATCCCCATGAATCGCTGCCGTCAAATTTTCCGAAAGCCAAGACTTAGCCGTCCCTGGTTCGCCGATCAGCATGAGAGCTCGGTCTGTCAACAGCGTGGCTATCGCCATTTCTACCAGCCGCTTGTTGCCGATATATTTCGGCGTAATTGCGACCCCTTTTACATTTCCACCAATCAGGAACGTCAATACTGCCTTCGGAGAAAGCTGCCATCCGGCTGGCTTCGCATCCTGATCCAATTTCTTTAAAGCTTCCAATTCTTCCATGTATAAACGTTCAGAGGGCAATCTTACGACATCTTGCTTTTGATCCATCCCCATAATCCCTGTCCCTTCTCTTCGTTATCTGACGGCTCGGTTTGTTCCGGCTTCGCAGCTATCGTTTCCGCGATTTCTAGCAGTTGATTTTTCATGCCTTGATAGGATAGCCCTTCTGCGAATAGCTGCAGCCTCTCTGCATATGACCTTGGCAGTAATGAAAGCAATGTAAGCTGGACTCGATCCAAATAATAGAACTGCTTGGCTCCGCCTTTTTCCAATATATCCATGAGCAGCCTTGGCGCATCCGGATAGCTTTGGCTGAAGAGGATCAACAACATATTAGCTGTTTTATTTCGGTTAAAATTAGGCAGCTCTTCGCATTTTTTGACTAGATAAGCCGTGACTTTCGAGTCCGGGTCTTGAGCAAATCTACACACGAGCTCTTCCTCGTCCAATTTCACAAACAGATGCACCCATCTTGGATCCCATGTTACAAAATTAGCTGAAGCAACCTCATTGGGTTCATCTGCTTGATATAGCAGCGTCGGTGTCACTTCATACAATTCTCGCAATAAATCCTTAGCCGCCGGCTGCTTTTTATCCTTAAGATCATGGCAAAAGCGTTCGTAGACGTCTTCTGGAGGAAGAATCTTGATGGCTGCTCTAAAACTGTAAGCAATAAATTTGCGATTGTACACCTCATGTAAAGTAACAGCAAAACGGTCTGCCTCAGGCAGATCTAATTGCAGCAGAAGATCGGCAGCAGCCTCCTGTACGGCTTCCGTTTCCGGAACAATAAAACTAGGCGTAGACAGCAACTTTTCTAGGAAATCTACGACTTCCGGTACTCTTTTGCCTTGTAAGCTGCGGATGTTCGCCAACAACTGTTGTGCGGAATCTTCCACGTTTGTACGTTGAATGATTCGCTCCAACACACTTTCCGCATGCCCGATGACACTGAGAGTCAAATCGTTTGCCTTGCATAATTGAATCGGCTCTATCGCAAGATCCTGATCCTTCGAACCCAGTGCTTTGTAAAGGCGAGCGATGGCTTGCTCCGTTCCAAGACGAGATAAGGCGAATAAGGCAGCTCTGCGTATCTCTTTTTTCTTATCATCAGCTTGCTCTAAAATAAAATCCTCTTGATCAGGATAATCGCCTAGAAGCTCAATTGCCGTGGAACGGACTTCCGTTGAACCTAGTTTGGCAGCTTGAAGAAGCAGATCTAAGGCAGATAAGGCAAGCAAATCATGGATTAGCTCCAATCTGCGGGCGTCACCTTTCCCGCCGTCTAGCTTAAATTGCTGCTGAAGCGCGGGGAGAGCCTCCATTCCGAGTGCGGGCAGCACCTTTCGATGGAGAAAATCGGGTATTTCTACATAACTATCCTCTAACGCAGAAACAGCAGCAGGTATGACGCGGAAATCATGAAACAACCCATCGTCGTACCCTTGACGAATCTGCTCCATTCGACCCTGACCTTTTTGCGTCAATGCCTCAATGAGTGGATGCAGCTTGCGGTAAGGGATTGACGTCGAAAGCTTCACTCCCGTTCCTTCCACAGGAACGAGGTCTTCTTTCGACTCCGTTTTCCCCTGCGTGTACAGCACAGAGTTCAACAACGTGCCTAACTCTAAAAGTCTGCTCGCTGAGCCACTCGCTTCCGTGTCCAGAACTTGGCTAACTGCTTGAGCCATTCGGTTAAACACCGGAGCCGACTCGCCCAACTTTTGCAGTTGGGGAAGCATCTTTTGCAAACGTAAATCACCCGTCGCCATCCCGCTACCTGCTACAAACAAACGCCGCACCTCATGCTGCAGCTCAAACAATAGATCTATACTCATAGGTTCGTCTCCTAAGTCTTTTCTTCAATACAGCAAGCGAACGACTTCATTTGTCGTTACGATGCTTAATGGCTGCGCCTCAAGCCTGTTATGCTGCCAATTGTGTTCAAACATAACCAGAACCGCTTGATTCTGTAGGAACATCTTATTTAGCATAGGCAGCAGATGAGTCGTAGGCTCGCTGAGAAATGGAATGTCTGCAAGTGGAAGCTGCTTACCTTGTTCATCTAACAAGATATAGGCAGTTTCCGTCTTCTTGATCTCAGCAAATTGCAGCAGTACGACAGGGCGCTTGTCCGAAAGTGGATTTTTAATCTGATTCTTCACTTGTTTAATAACTTCTGGGAATGACTTATGAGCTGAAGCACGAATCTTCTGAAAATCCTGTGAGTCAGCTTCGCGGAACGTTGCTTCCTCCCAACGCACCCTCGTGTTAAGTTCCCCAGGGTATTGCGCAAGTTCTTTCGCTTCGACGACCTGAAATACGGAATCTTCTTCACGTATGTATTTCGCTGCACGGAATGGCCGATACGTTCTTGTGAAATGGATCTGTCCGATTTGTAGGTCCGACCAGTATCCTTCATCTATGAACTCACCTCTAGCATGATCCGTATAGGATCGGAACGACAACTGCAGCAATTCCGAGGACTCACTGCGAACGCGACCATACTCCCTCAGTTCTGCGATCTGCCAGGCATGCCCAATCCATTCTTCCAACGTTGATTCCGTATCCATAGGATGATCTGGATTTTCCAATCTGTTATTGAGATACTCCCTGCTTTTCTTGATCAATGCTTGCAGCGCGGTAAGCTGCTCGATCACATTCGTATACACGGTCTCCCGATCTTCCTGTGCTCGTAACTGAAGCGTCAAATCACGAAGCGCCGTTTGGATTCCCGGGATATAATAGTTACCAAGCTGTTTTGCCTGTTCTTCAGCGGTTTGCAGCGCCTTCTTGTCCAGGCTTCCTAGCCCTGACTGTACAAGCTGCAAGATAAGCTTCTCAGCAATACTGATCCCTTCCAGCTGTGCAGCTATTTTCTTCATTAATGCTGACTTGTTCGTCTTGCGCTTAACAACTGGAGCATCCGGGTCGACAGGTTCTTTCTTCTTCTCTTCCCGCTTCTCCGCCTTTTCCCTTTTATCCACAATATCTTGTGGCACGGGTGCAATGGTGAACGTTTTGCCTGACGTATAGGCATACATCAAACCGAGATTGTGTTTGCACGGAAACTGACGACTCGGGCATGAACAGCGGAATACGGGATTCCCCTCTTTCGCCACATCGACCGAACATCGATAGGGGTCTTTTCCGCTACCTTTACACTCCCCAAAAATGATCGTCCCGTCCTCCGATTGACAGAGCAGCGGAAAACTATTTTTCTTCATCAAATCCTTGCCATTCTTGATCGCACTGCTGTTAAGCGCCAAACTATCTACATACGATTCCGTTAAATAATTCATCTTGTACCCCTCATAACTTGGTTATACAAACAGTTTCCACACAGTTCCTAATTTTTCCTTTTTCATGGGTATGGAATTTCAGCTGTGAATAGAACGAAGAACTCGAAAAAGTAAATAAACGGCTTACGCCGTCATGGTTGGGAGTGTTTATAAAGCTTGATGAAAAGCAAGCTACGCTCAAGAGGTAAATGCTTAAACTTCATTTGCTTATCCGTGTATTGTTTTGTGTATTTTACAACTTTTGGAAAGCAACTTTGTTGTCGATTGATTCATGATGCATCCTCACAACTTATATTCAATATTCCAAAATTCGATTTTAAAGTCATTCAGCTTTCGTGAGGACAAATTGGGTTATAGTCGGTATCAATGTTGTATTTTATGCAACAATTCACACGCCAAAAGGCTATTTCGCAACTTGAAGTTGTAGTTTGTACAACATTTTGAGCCCATTTGTTGCGAAATGGCCTGAATAGGACTAAATTGTTGTACATTATGCAACAACGAAGGGAGAAAGGCGAGATTTAGGAGCAATTGTTGCACTTTCTGCAACATCATTAAACCGTGAATATAGATTCATTCATCCGGTAACCCCAATTGAGCATATATGACGATCTATCCCGATTTAAGACAAAACTTTAGGAAAACATAGTCATTTACCGATTCAAATCATCATTTATGTATCACATATAAATTCTGGCATGTAAATAAGGGGTCACCTCTCAGTCACCCCAAAACATATAAATTCTATTAGAAGAACCTCTATTGGTCTTTCAAGTATGAGCGACCGCGCTTAGAGTAAGCTTTATTAGCCAATAAGAAATTGCTGTTTCTCACGCTTGTGCCAGTCAAAAGGAGTGGAGACACTCCCGCTGCAAATGCCTTTGCAACCACCTCGTCGCGGTCCTGATCAAAAGAAAGATGCATCAAATTAACTCCAATATCAATGAGTTGATTATCCATCTAACTGTCCTTCCTTTTCATCCGCATAAACGCTGCAGAACTCGGCAGGAACTGCGTCTGTAAGCCATACTTCATTGCCCGCGTAGTAGAAGACTACTCCAGCTCGGGAAGCCTTCTCCGTATCAATGGATAAAATAACCAATTCTCCTCTTAGCGTTGCAAAATGTAGTCCTTCGGACAAATGGACATATTGGCGCTTCATGGGACGCAGCCCCTGTTTTAAAATCACAGGGGCAGCCTGCACATTCGTGCCATGGTAGAGCACATTAGGAGGCACAACCATTGGATAGCTGACTTTATCATGGCTATGTCCATATCGGGCTCGGATTCGATCACCGTTAATTTCAAATCGCTGCTTTTCGCAGCGCGCTACAACTTCTTCAATATCGCTTACTTTAAGCTCTGACCACTTCGTCTGTACACGAAGAACTTCTATTAAATCAGCAATCGCACATGAACCATCACTAGGATCGAGGCTCAGTCCAAACTCTTCTGGCGAATGCCGCAGTATTTTACTCATAAACTTACTTAATTTTGTTTGTATGTTGTCAGGTAACATGTCAATCACATCCTCAAACTAATCCTATTTGTTATCACATTTCTTAACTAACCAAAAACCCAACCCTCACATCCGCATCCTCTTTCATCCATGACATCGTCTGCCCTTTGTGCAGATCAGACTTCATCGATTTCACAAGCTTCTCGATATTCACGTTTTGCTCATAATGCCACTGAAGCGCAGCCGATACATACAATTCATTTAACTGGGCAAAAGTAAACCCTTCCGTTTGCTTCGCCGTTACGCGAATCAACTCTTCGTTCAGAAGCTTCCCTATCCCCTTTTGCTCCAAATAGATCTGTCTTAGCTCTAGGTCTGGAAGCTTGATTTCATAAGCACGGTCGAATCTCCCTGCCCGGTTCATAAGAGCCGGATCTATTTGCTCCGGATAATTCGTTGTCCCAATGAGGAAAATGCCTTCTTTGGAAGTCGCACCGTCCAAAATGTTTAAAAAGTACGACCTCGCCCGCTGAGGCATAGCGTCAATATCTTCAATAACAAGAATCATTGGTGCCATGTTAGCCGCAGCTTGAAACACCTCTTGAATAGATTCACTACCTGTGTTCTCCGTTATTTGCCAATAAGCAACAGGAGCTTTCACGCTGCCGGCAATCGATTTGACGAGCGTCGTTTTACCATTGCCTGGCTTCCCATAGAGCAGGATGCCTCTTTTGTAAGGAATCTCATACTCCTTGAAAAAAGCACGATCCTCAGCAAAAAACTGATCGATAGAGCGAAAAATATCTGTCTTCACTTCGTCTTTCATGATGACCTCCGTACGGTCTACCATGCGCGTAATAGGAGCCAGTTCTTTTTCCATTCCATGAGGTCCATCCGTGAAAACAGTTACTTGTCTACGATCCAAATCCCTACGCCGCTGCCGAGCGTGTTCTAGAAAACGCAACAGACTCTCATCATCCACAGCAAAAACAAAATCCTCTTCTCCGACGCCATTCATGCGAAAGATAGGTACTCTAGCTAACGCGATTCCCCAGGACGGGTAAGCAAACACGTTATTGCGCAGTGTTGGATACGTGCGATAAGCCGCAGCATCACTCTCCGCATCTATTCCGAATGCACGTGACTCCATATGGTCAAAAATCTTAGTGACAAACTGCACATCACTAGACCCTGTCTTCACATCCTGTTCAAGCAGCTCCCAATACTCTTCTTTTCCATCATCACTCAAATAGGGTTCGAAGTCGTGACCATATTTCTCTCCCAGCACATATTGAATGCGTTCTAATACATAGGCATAGTCCCCATACGCTGTTAACGATCTGCCGTCAGACCTAAAAGGAGCCGATACAGCAGCTGATTCTTCATTAATTCTTACGCAATGTTCATGATTCATTTAGCACCTTTTACTGCCGCCAAAGGCTTACATTTGGCTACAACTTCAGCCAATCCAGCTCCGACGACACTTTCAATAATTTGATCTACATCTTTGTAAGCCTGCGGCGATTCATCTAGAATCGACTCTAACGATCTTTGGTTTACGACAATTTCGTCATCTGTACCTACTCGCATGGAAGAGGTAAATTCATTCAGCGTTATCAATCTTTTCGTCGCACTGCGCGAGCGAATTCGCCCTGCTCCATGACAGATGGAGTGAAAGTTGGCTTTGCCGCCCGGAGCTCCTACCATGATATAGGAAGCCGTCCCCATCGAACCCGGAATCAGCGCAGGGTGACCTGTATTTAGGTAAGGCTGCGGATTATCAGGATGTCCTGCTGGAAGCGACCTCGTCGCCCCTTTGCGATGGACAAAATAGGACTGCCCTTCATGCTCTTCCTCCCATGCATAATTGTGCATAAGATCGTATAAGGTGGTCATTTCAAACTTCGACCCAAACACATCTTTACCAGCCTCACGAATGGCATAGGCAATGAGATGGCGATTTACAACAGCATAATTGAGCGCCGAATACATCAGATTTACATAAGTCTGGGCCTCTGGATGATCTAAGGGTGCAAATAACAGCTTAGGATCAGCTGTTCCTAATCCATTCATCCGCATCACCTTTAACATGTCACTACTGCAGTATTGACTCACAGAGCCGCCCCATGCACGCGAGCCCGAGTGAATCATAACGACCACTTGACCATCGAATAGTCCCCATGCTTCAGCCACCTCACGGTTCTCTTCGGCAATCTCAATTGACTGAATCTCCGCAAAATGGTTCCCATTCCCGAGCGTCCCAAGCTGGCGGTGTGACCGATGCCAAACATTGTTCGGAAATCGATTCAATGCATTTTCATCCAAAGTAAATTTGCTGCTTTCTACATGTGTAAGCGAAGTCGCCTTTCGAGGCGTATAGCCGTCGGGAATATACTTCTTCGGAAGTCCATGCAGTCCTTTCGTGACAATGTGTTCCAATCGGATGTCCGAGAAATGTCCGCGTGCGTGATCTTCAACGGGTAAATACTTCTCGATCGTCTTCACCAGCTTGCGGCGCAGCTTCACATCCTTCAGTTCATCCTTGTGCAAATTCGTCATATGCACTCGCATTCCACAGCCAATATCGCTGCCAACAATGGATGGAGATACATATCCGTCATTCGTATTCCAAACTGCTGTCGTCCCTATGCAAGTACCAACTCCGACATGTACGTCAGGCGTATAGCTCATATACACTTGATTTGGAATCTGCAAATTGTTATTGGCCATTTGAAAAACTTGATAATCTAACGCTTTAAACAACTCAGGTCCTGCGTATACTTGGACGACTCCCGATGGGAGCTGGACCTGCTGAATATAATTTTCTTTCATTCGTTTTGTTCCTCTCTATGAACCCCAAACCTCCCTCAGCGCATCTCGGAATAAAGCATCTAATGCTGCTTCTTGTTTTTCTCCAGAGACAGCGATATGTTTGGCAGTTTCTTCAAAATAAGCGATTTGTCGATCTAAATAATCGTTGATTACCGTAATTTTCGGCTCTAAATCGAATTCGACACCAGCCTTCTTACGCGTCAACAACGTATATACTTCTTGTTTTAATTTCGATTCCGGCAGCATTTGCTCCACCAGATTCTCAAAATCCATCGGCGGCATGCTGCCGCGCTCTTCAATCCACTGGCAAGCCAGTATGGGGCGTAACACATAAAAATACTTTTTGATTTTCACATACTCACCTTGCAAATACTCTCGAAAGTTCCCTTTGGCCATATGCAAATAGTGATACATACTGGACCGCGGCGAAAAGGTTAACGGTGATAGCTGGCGGATTTGCTCCGTCACACCGTATTGCTCCATATATTGAATCGGCGACTGGAGCCATTCGAGCAAAGGCGGGTTCGACTTGCGAAACAAGTTCAGCGCCTTCTTCAAATCCCAACCGTTGATGTCCAGCTGATCGCTAATCGGACGCTCAATGACATCTCGTTTCTCGAATAGGGATAAATACCAATCCACAGGTCTTACGTAGATAAACCTTACATCATAATCACTGTCTTTCGATGGAAATCCCCACGCTCTACTACCCGATTCACAGGCATAGAGGATCATTACACCTTCCTCTTGTTCAATTCGTTTAAGCTCACTATCTATTTTTCCTATATCAAATGTCATGGGACTCACCCTTTCTTCTTATTATGTGGATGCAAAAAAGCCATAGACCAACATCGTCTACGGCTTTATCATGTCAAATTTAAACTAGGCCTACTCAAAGAGTACCTACGTATTCGTCACAAGTCCGGTTGAGACCGACGGTATGAATTGCTTTTCAATTGTCAGGTTATTCATAGAAATTTGATTGCGAATCATATCGTCGGCCTCCTTTCCATTCATTTACAAACATCATACGAGTCAAACCTAAGAACTGTCAATCTGTTGCGGGCGGAAAGATTAATTATAGTGATCATGCCCATTAATAAAGTTTATCAATGCTTAGAAATGTTTTTATCTCCAACCAGTGAGTTCAACTGCTCTAATAAGTTGCCTCCACCATTAAAAGAAATCGTCCCGATTTTCTCGCAAATCTTCTCCAGGAACTCAAGCTCCTTCAGCCGAAATAGGGTTTGGTTCTCATCCATAAGCTTAGCCGTATTCAACAAGCTTCTCGTAGAAGCAGTCTCCTCGCGCCGCGTAATGAGATTGGCTTGAGCTTTCTTCTCAGCCATCAAGACCGTATTCAGGATATCCTTAATATCGCCCGGCAAAATAATATCTTTCACACCTGCGGACAAGAATTGTACGCCATAATCTAGACTTTTCTCATTCAAGCGTGACAAAACGTAGGAGGCGATTTCCTGTTTCATTTTCAACAAATCATCTAATTTCAATGTACCTATGTACTCACGTAAAACAAGCTGCAGCTGAATATACATTTGCTCTTCAAACGACTTGATTTCAAGCGCTCGAAGCGGATTCAAAATGCGATATTGGCACACAAAGTTAAGTCGCAATGTTACCTTATCCTCCGTCATCATTTCTTGCCCTGTCATATCCATTTGCTGTTGGCGAAGGTCGACGGTTTTCACAGCGACTCCTATTGGCCCCTTCCAGAAATAATATTTGCCAGGAGCAAGCTCCTTTTGCATGACATGGTTATAAAACAAAGCTCCGCTTTCGTGACTAGCCACATCAAATGTTTGATAATAACCAATTAGCTTAGGAATGATAGCTGGATCAATTTCATTGGGTAATTCAGGATTACGTATATCTGCACGAAGATAGGTATGTTTTTTCAAAACATTCCAAAAAGCATAGCTTCCAGCTGTCAACAAACCAACGAATTTGCCATCTTCATAATGCAGAACATATTCATAGTCATGAACCTGTATAATATCCAGCTCTTGTATGAGTATTTCGTCATGTATAAACAACTGAAGATCTTTCCCTTTTACGTTAAAAGGGGTCATGATATTTAGAACAACAACAGTATCTTCCGAAAATGGAGAAAACCAATAAGTGCCCGGTTGTAAGCTTTTATAGTAGCTGCCTTTACGAAAAAGCAGGCCTCGTTCGTCATTTTGTATCGTCACTTTTTTAAACATGTTAACCCTCCTTGAATGATAGATCACGTATTTGGAGTCCTCCTGCGAGTAGGGCGGAATCCTGCTTAAGAGTACAAGAAATGAATAATAGCCACTTGAAAACTAGTTGGAGTTGTCGGGTTTCACTAGCAAACCGTCTATCGTCCAGTTCTTAACAAACGGTTGTAAACATTCTTGCAATCGGTATCTGCAGACTGCATAGCCTTAGTGCAGTGTGCAATTTGAAAGCCACAGAAGACTCCAGTACACGATCAATTGGGATGTTTTTTGCTCGATTAAAAGTCGAGTGCTCTACCACTGAGCTAATCGTTCCATACGATAGGGGATTCGAACCCCTGCACCTGGGGAATGTACGCCGAAATGAACATTACAGTATACAAACATATACGGATGTGTGAGCACTGCCGGACTATTTGAAATCCTAGCCTTGGTAAAGTCATCCGTACATACATCCAAATTTATGATTATACGTCCATTGACGTCTATCATCACTACAATTTACTAAACGCCTTTAATCGCAACCATCGGCTTACAAGTCGCCACCACATCTGCTAGCGATGCACCGACAACACTATCAATAATCTGATCCACATCCTTATAGGCTTGCGGACATTCATCAAGAATCGTTTGCAGGGAACGATGATTAACGAGAATCTCATCGTCTGTCCCAACTTTCATTGATTGCGCGAATTGATCGACAGTGACAAGCTCTTTTGTTGCTTTCCGCGATCTCGCTCTGCCCGCACCATGACAAATGGAGTAGAAGTTTTTCAGCCCTTCCTCTTTCCCAACCATAATGTACGATGAGGTCCCCATGGAACCAGGTATTAATGCCGGATGACCCGTCTCTTTATAGGCAGCTGTATTCAGGAAATGACCTGGCGGCAGCGCTCTTGTCGCTCCCTTCCGATGAACAAGCATCTGCTGATTACGGTGAAACTCCTTTAATGCATAATTATGCATAAGGTCATAGAGAACAGGCAGTTCTTCATTCTCGCCAAAAACTTCTCTGAAAGCTTCACGCACGCCATAAGCAATCATATGTCGATTACTTACCGCAAAGTTTAGAGCGGAATACATCAGATTTAAGTAGGTTTGTCCTTCATGACTTGCAATTGGCGCATATAAGAGATTCCGATCAGGATTTACGACACCCCAGCTGTTCATTACTTCTCTGAAAACCTTGGTAAATTCTTGACCCAACATAGCTCCCCATGCACGTGATCCGGAGTGAATCATGACGACAACCTGGCCATCGAACAAGCCCCATTTTGCCGCCAAATCCTTATGAGCCTCTGCCACTTCTAGATACTGAATCTCTATAAAATGGTTCCCGCCACCAAGCGTCCCAAGCTGCCCGTGGGCATATTTACGGATTTTTGCTGGCAAATTCTCAAGGTAGGTGTGGTCGAACTTAAACGTAGACTCTTCTACATGTGTCAACCACAGTTCGCTCGGTATATATTTCTCTGGTAGACCTTTTAATCCGTTTTGAACGACATCCATAATATCGATATCGGAATAATTCGTATTCGTGCGCTCATTGGTTGGGACATATTTCTCGATCGCTTTGATTAATGCTCTACGAACTCCCTTGTCTTGAATATCACGTTTATGCAGGGATGTCGTATGCACGCGCATGCCACAGCCGATATCTACGCCAACAATTGAAGGAGAAACGAACCCGTCTTTCATGCTCCAGACTGCCGTTGTCCCAATGCAAGTTCCAATTCCAACATGGGCATCCGGGGTGTAGCTCATATGCACATTACGCGGAATCCGCAGGTTATTATCCGCCATTTCGAATACTTTGCTCTCAAAGGAATGGAACACATCCGGGTTAGCAAAAACATGAAGATTGCCATGCTCTAGTTCCTTTTCGTAATGATTACCGCCGTGCACAATTGTTTTCATATCCATTTAATTAACCTCCGTTTTTCTTCTAAAGCTATCTTCGCTTATTTGCCTGCGAACGAACATGGTGAAAGTATGACGACAGGTGAAAAGTTTTCCATTTTCTCCATATCTCTCCCCTGTTACAATAAGATAAGGTTGAAATGAAGAGCGAGGGGTACAAATGGCTAAGGAAAGCTTTGATAAAGAAATTCAATTTCTGCGAATGCTTGTCCTCACAAGTGGCGCGTACAGTCGTCAGCAATTTGCTGAGAGGCTGGGTATCTCGGTTCATACCTTTGATAAAACATTACGCCGGTTAAAAGAAATCGTAGCGACGATGTATCAACAGGCACCGGATACGCAAAGGAAAGAATTCGCCGAGATGCTGCGCTACAGCTATTTCGATTCAACGGATCCTATGCTGCTGTTCTTATTTCGAGCGAAATCATTGAAAGAATCCGAAAGTCAGCGAATTTCCACTCTGCTTACTGCTTTGAATGAGCAGGCACTTACCGCTATTGAGCTGCTGGATGTATGTTGTAAAGATATCCAAACGGATTCCTCACTTCCTGATGAGAAAACGGTTCGAAACGACTTGAAATATCTCGAAGAAGTCGGTGTCATTAAAAAAGTGCCTGGTCCACGCCCCAATCGATATCGCATACATAATGATCTAATTCATGAACTTAGCCAGGATGAGCTGCTTGATCTCTATGATTTCATTGATGTGATGTCGAATACACAGGTACCGTCGGTTCAAGGCTATTTACTTCGAGACGGCCTAAAAAAGCATATGAGTCGGACTTCATCGGAACCGGTATCCATAGAGCCATTCCTTTATAAATATCATTACCACTCACGTATTTTGGATGAAGCGCATCTATCCATCCTTCTATCAGCCATTCAAAATCGCCGCAAGATCGATTTCTTATACTTTTCGCCTAAAAATTCGCAATCTTATTCATCTAAAAACACAAACCCATTATTTGAACGGGAAATGGAAGGGAAACTGCAGAAAACACTACCGCTCAAAATTGTCTACGATCACCAATATGGACGATGGTACCTTCTTGCTTATGACTCCCGGCATGGTATCAAGAAATATCGTATGGAAGGCATGACTCAGATTGAGCAGGGTGAGACTGTCGACTCCATCCTTTTTGATGAGAAGAAAAGTGTATTGGAAGAGAGTTTAAAGCATAGTTGGGTCCTTGATACTGGACGATCGGTTATCTTGAAAGTAAGATTTTTTAATCCAGGCGATACGGGGCCGAATTTCATTAAAGATCGTGTCCTTCTTCAGGGGCAGTGGGGAGAAATTACGGAAGAACAGATCGATTCGTTTATTTTCGAAATTAAGGTTAATGGAACTACGGAAATTAAGCCTTGGATTAGAAGCTTCGGATCTAGCTGCGAGGTGCTTGAACCGATCTATTTTCGGAATGAGATGATTGCGGAGTGGAAGGAGCTTGAGACGTATTATGAACCTGTTCGAGAAAATATTTAACTATCAAATGATTACGCGCCTAGAGAATTCGGGCACTTTCATGATCACCTCACAGGAAAGGTCATGGCTAAAGACCATGCTTAATCACCCTTCGGCGTCCCATGCTTTCACCCCAGTGACACTGGAAAAACTTGAATCTGTGTTAGTTGATGAGGCTAGCTTGGATTTTTCTGATGCCTTTATTGAGAAAGCTCGAAGTAAGGAGAAGCAAGTCTATCACCCGATGCTTCGCACATTACGTCGATTCATTACGAGTCAAGCTGCTATCCAGCTTACTTACAGAGTGAAGGATGATCGGACTTTTACCAATGAAATGGCATTTCCCTATAAGCTGG
Organism: Paenibacillus sp. J31P190; assembly: GCF_059692075.1. Taxonomy (NCBI): domain Bacteria; kingdom Bacillati; phylum Bacillota; class Bacilli; order Caryophanales; family Paenibacillaceae; genus Paenibacillus; species Paenibacillus sp. J31P190. The sequence continues at coordinate 542,566 of NZ_JCAUAS010000003.1, forward strand.
AGTATTCTTTGGTGAAAAAAGAATGGTACTTGCTCTGGTATCACATCAGACATCGAGCAATGATGAGTACGAAACTCGAAAAAATTGAATCGATCAAAGAGTTGTCCATTTCTCCTGAGCGAGTCGCCCAAATTGGTTTAGACATAGAGAAACTGCTGCAAAAACGTCAGATTCATGCAACGATTGAGGTTATAAAAGAGTACAATCGAGAATTGTCGCGGATTTTATATGCCTTCTCTTGCTTTGAGAAGCAAGTTGAATACGATGAAATTCAAGAAACGTATACAATCCGATTAACCTTTCTAAATAATGAAGCCGAATATGTCCTTAGCAAACTTCGCTTCTTGGGCAAGAGGGTGCGCGTCACCCAAGGCGAGCATTTGCAAAGGAGAATGCTTGAATCGGCCAAAAGAGCTTTGGCTAGGTATGGGGAGTCCTAAGCTTAATCAAAATCATTCCATGTGAAACCTTCTTTTTGCCTACGGCGTTCATCCCGGCAAGAAGAACAACGTTTTGGCGGTTCCCAGCCACGCATGCGGAAAACATCCTGTTCCTCTACCTTCCATTCAAAACGTTTTCCGCATTCCCAGCATTTAAGCAGCTCCGCTTCGCGCGGTTGAAGGAACAGATCGGAAGTAATTTTCATTTGAGGTGCTGCACCTTCTAGAACTAAGGGACTCTTCCCCTTATTTTGAAGATGAGCAATCACATCCCTTATCGCTTTCTTCACCTTTTGATAATCGACAAGCTCCCACTGCTTGAGCAGTGGAATGAAGCGTTCATCCGAAGTGCTCGCAACTTTTTGTAAAAAAAGTAAAATCATTCCTCGGTTGCGATCTTTCAGATAAGTCATATCCATATCACTAATTCCGGCTTCAACCCACTGGCTCCACTGATGCAGCAGCAGGTCAGTCAACTGATCACGCTGGATCAGCCATCCTTTTTCTGTGAAAATAAGCAGGGGCATATCGCGGTTGTACTGCAATTCAAGAAAATCATTCTTGATCATCCAATCGACACGTTCTGTAATTTGTTCTAGAGTCAGGTAACCATAGAAGCCATAAGCCACATTCTGGTTCAATTCCAGCTCCAACAGCTTTTTATCACGTGAGCCCTTTAAAATTTTGGCCAACATGTTCCTTCCTCCACTACCGATCAGACTATCTGCCGCGTGAATGATATAACGGATTTCTTCTTCTTTTAAACTAGCTTCCAGCTCCGGTTTCGTCTGCTTTTTCTTATGATTCAACGTGGTCATGAACAACTTTTCCTCCTCGCCATACTCATTTAGGATAACTAGCTTTATCCAGCAGTTTCTTTTTCAAACTCATTCTAGTATTGTATTATTTAGTATAGACAATATTTTAATATAGCAAAACTAGAGTAGAAAGGTTGTTCTCCGAGCTCACACCTAATGTGGGAGCTGAAGATGATGTTCTGCCGGAAACTGCTGTGAAGGCCCTAGTTCGGATTGGCACCGAATCTGTCATTTCAACATTAGCTGAAAAATACGCTGCAGCATCCGAGGAATATTATCGCCTGTTTGCATCGGAAGTGTTCGAAAGAATTAAGCTGCCCGCTTCTGAGAAACGAAGATGATATCACTAATGCCACTAGACTGACCGACGGACTGTCTGAGTTAGGCTCCACTATAGGTATTCCCTTGGTGTACGAACTCCTGGAGAATGGCTATGACAGCGGGCTCCTGAATCTCAAGGAAACGCTTTATGCCCATTGTATAATGTCAGACACTCTGCTGCCTCAGAGGAATATCTGGAAGCTAGAACTAGAAGAAGCGGAGAAACGACGCGCCAAACGAACAAATGATATAGATCGGCTCTTTAAGGGTAAAAGTTCAGTACCTATGTTGGCCCCTTCCAAGAAGATGGATAAAATAGGACGTAACGACCCTTGTCCTTGCGGCAGCGGTAAGAAATACAAGAAGTGCTGCAGCAATGAATAGATAAATATGGCTCTCATAAACAAAATCCCAACCACTGACATTTGGTATGGGATTTTGTTTCGCATAGCACAGTCACGGTTACCACCTGCTCCGATGTTCCTTCACTCACAACCTGTCCCTGCACAATCGTACCCAAATGGTGCGCATAATATGGTTAGCATGATTCAATCATGTAGAAGCGAGAAATCAATAAATCCTCTTGCCGTTGATCCGGGTTTCAATGGTGGCCTCTGGAGGAAAAGAAGGAAATAGGCTCTCCAATTCAAATAACTGATGAATATGATATACGCCATGTGATAACGCTGAGCGGTATACCCTATCCGCCACAGAAGCGGCCACCTTTGCGGTAATCTTGGCCTCGTTTATTCCCTGTAAAAAGCTCTCAACAAACACATCTTCCTGACCCCTTTTTCCCCATGCATCGACCTTTACGGCAAACATCTCTTTTCCGAATCGCAACTTACCGAATAATTGAATCGCGGCTTTACGAATCGTCTTTAACTTCAATAAACGGAACATGCCCAATGCTCTCATCCACGCCAGCAAATCCGTCACCGCATTCGAATCAAAACAGAGACGCGTGGAAATAAATGGCACATCAAGCGTTCGCGTAAGCGCATGCTGGTCAGAAAAATTGAACCGATACGCCCTTCTACGACCCAATTCTGATCCAAAATCCGTTTTTTTGCCGTCCGTGAAGCTAGATACGACAACCCTGCTTCCATCCTTTACTACACCAAAATCCGTGCTTAGGTTATCAACGGTCCATTCGATAGCGGCTTGTCCATGCTGATCTCCCATTCCCAACATAATGAAAATGTCTATGGCATTCGTCTGATCCATTAATTGTTTGGCACGAAGAGCCAGCAAATTTGTCAGCCCCGGAGCGAGTCCAATACTCAGCACGGCCGTTGCATGACTTGCTGCGGCTTCCGCATGCAATCCTTCCAATTGCGATAGAAACGAATCGTGCGCAGAAACATCCACATAATGAATCCCGCATTTGAAACAAGTCCGAACAAATCCAGTATCCGCCTGATCCAGACACATCACCACCAGCTTGACGTCTTTCAAAATATCTGGATCAACCGCCTCCTTGATATTTAGCTGTAAAGGCCTAACCTTCCCATTGGTTGTGATGCTGAATTGCTCAGCACGGCTAAAGCTTCTTCCCGCCGCATAAACCTTACCTGGATATAACTCTCCCAGATCTCTGCAGATCATTTTTCCTACATGACCATATCCGCCAACCACCACAATATCATTCTTCATAACGGTCTCTCCTATTAACTGAATTGTTTACTTGTCTTGTTCTTTGTCTTCCTGTTCCAACGTTTTTCCAGCCAACTACTAAATCCCAGTACCCCAATGCCGACTATGCAAATCAAAACGGCGATTTCGAAAATAGACCGAAAAGCATCAAGGGGAACCTGATCTCTAACCTCTCCTCCATTCATAACGCCAAGTCCCAGCGCCGCCCCTAAAACCATGCCCAGGTTGCGTGTTAAAGCGATCATCCCTCCTATGGATCCGATATGCTCCTTAGGAGCATGCTGCATAATAAAAGCTGTTATTCGGGGACGCAACAAACCCCATTCCCATCCCCATCAGTGCCATCACAAGAATAATCCATACCAGCGGCAACTGGCCGAAACCAATAAAAAAAACCATAAGTCCGACTCCCATCCCGCATAATCCCAAGAACATAAAACGTCTGGAACTAAAACGATCGGACATATGACCCGCAACCGGGCCTGCAAAAGCCAAAAGGAGTGGGTACGCGGTCATGATAAATCCGACGGACAGTGGAGAGATGCCGGACAGGCAGGATAAATAAAATGGCATGACGACCAGAACCGTATTAGCTAGCACAAAAGAAGTACAGCTTATGATCAACCCCCCTGACACAGCGGGAATAGCCAACGCCTTAATCGGTAAAAAGGGTGTTTTTTGACGTAATTCCCATAGAAGGAGCCCTAACAATGCCACGAGGGCAACAGAGAATATAGAAATGATTTCTGTCGATCGCCAGCCCCATGTGTTGCCATCCGTTAGTCCTAAAATAATGGAGCCAATCACAATGATAAACAGAAACGCTCCAACACTATCGAGAGGTTCAGAACGGTATTCTTGTTCGCGTGCGGGAATGTAGCGTAAAGCCATCCATGTGGCAACGACTGCGACGGGAACATGAACCAAAAACAACCACTGCCAACTAAACCACTCCGCGATCAAACCGCCCGCAAACGGCCCGGTCATGCCACCAAGGGCTACAGCGGTGCTTACAATACCAAGAGCCCGCCCTCTTTTTTCTTTCGGTAGATGAATGGTGATCAGTGCTATATTCGTAGCTTGAAACATGGCTGTCCCCATGGCTTGCATCGCTCTAAGAATAAGCAGCACCCGTATATCGGGCGAAAATGCGACCTAGACAGAGCTGGCGGTGAAAATCACGTAACCAAGATTGTGAATGAACCGATGCCCATAGCTATCCCCCAGTTTTCCCATTATCGGAAGCACGGAGGCAATGACCAGCAAGTAGCCGGTCGTAATCCATTGAATGATTCCCAAGTTGGTATGAAAAATTAGCGTGAAGTTAGGAAGCGAAACATTCACAATACCTGCTGTAAAATGGGATATAAACGCCCCCGCGCAAATCGAAATCATCATCAAAAATCGCTGCCTTTGCTCCGGAATACCAGATAATTTCATGATGCTTCATCCCCTAACCATCCTATATGGTATAGTTGCTAAACTAAATAGCCAAAAAAAATTATCTCTGTAAAAACTCGTTTAATTTTTCAATGCATTTCTCGAATATTTCGATCTCCTGCTCGCTTACCTGAGTACGAAGCTGATCGTAAAAATCGACATGCACTTCTTCGTGTGCTGTGAAAGCTTCCTTCCCTTTCTCGGTAAGTGAAATCACAATACCCCTCGAATCATGTGGATGTGACGCTCGTAATACCAATTCTTTAGCTTCCAAGCGGACGATAAGCTGTGATACAGCTCCTTTCGTAACGTTCAATCGGGCAGCGAGCTCGCTCATTAATACGGCACCCTCGTAACCGATCGCTTCAATCGTGTGAATTTCGCTCGGAGTCAGGGAACCCGCGTTTCCAAAAGTTTGAGGATGGCGTTCGAGCCGCCTGAGCTGCATGATCAATCTTCCAAGATTACGACTTCCTTTATTCCTGCTATGTGACGGAGTGACATTTTTCTTATTCATGATTTTAGTTTAGTATCTTAACTAATTGTTTGTCAAGCATCGAGTCCGTTTTTGAAGAAAAAATATCCCTCGATCAGCGCTAATTATTGCAATGATGGATACCTCCAGTTCCAAGGGCATTGCAGAAGTAACAAAAAAGTCTGCCCGATCTCTGTACCGCAGCCGCGGGAGATTGGGCAGACTTTCTTTGGTCTATTTTACTTTTCACCAGGAAATAGCACGGCAACAATGGTGAATGCATTATATAAATAACTCTATCTGCTTAACATCCCCTAATCTTTCTAGTGAAATTGGCGCATAATCACGGAAATAAGCCTGATTAATTTCCTTTTCTTTGGTCATGACTAGCTTGCTTCCATTAGCCGCTTGTCTGAGCCTGCAGCTAAAGACGACAGGGAAATAGTCTTTAAGAAATTTCCCTTCAGCATGCGCTGTGAGCGCTATGATCTGGAAGCCGAGCTGCTCGGCAATAAAAAATACAGGACTCAATACATGGTCGCTCGATGCTTTCCCAAAAGGATTATCCAGGATCACGGTACGATGTCGTTTCATATTCGCTTGAATATGCTGACGTTTTTCCGCGACATAGTTGAGTAATCCCAAGAATAAGGTCATATTCTTGCTCCATTTTTCCCCACCTGACCAGTTATTAGACTGCTCCCACGAGAAGGTAGCCTTCGTTACGTTATTCTCATTGGTTACTTTGCGGCAGGATACTTTCATCGGCCTTTCTTGCAAAACAATGTGCAGAAGCTGCTTGGTATCCAACCATTTTTCAATCTCCTTGCGAACTGTCGATTTCACTTCTTGACCGTTGTCGTCGCGATAGTGACCTTTTTCCAGTTCGGCCAAAATCCACTCCAGATGCTTGCGCAGATGGTCCTTGGCTTCAAGCTCATCCCATTCCGGAATTTGAAACGAGTAAATGTGCTTCCACTGATCCTCGACCTTGACTCTCGTTTTGTTAGGAATATCTCGAAGCTCAGAAGCAATCAGCTTGATATGGCTATGCACATGAATAATATACTGTTCCAGCTGTTGATTGTGTGTACGCATCGTTTCTTCTGCGACATGATTGACACGTTCAATCCGGCTGTGCATTTTCTGTTGAAATTGCATTAGCTCCTGATAGTTGTCTTTTTTCTCGACACCTTGCTCGGCCATATCTCTCATTTTGATATCTTTGATTTGTTTCCGGCAAAAATCAACGAAATGAACTCTGGCTTTTTTCACAGAAGACTCTTCGGCTTCCAGTTCTTTCATAACGGCGGATAACAAAGTCACGGATTTTCGGACCATTTTCAACCTGTCATTCAGAAACTCGGCTTTCAGCTCTTGCGTGATCAATGACGCCTGAATGAGCGGATTTTCAAACCCATGCATGATTTTATATTGATTTAAGTATTGGATAACGTCTTCGATTTTACCTAATTGGGCCTGAATTTGTGTATGCTGCTGCTGTAATCCCGTCTTCTGCTGCTGCAGGCGCGTATCTTCGCTTTGCACTTGCTCATCCACCACTGTCAGCGATTCCGTAAAGGTTACAGGCAGCCCACCCGAATGCGCAGCGCCATACTGCTCAATGAGTAGTTTAATTGTCGTCGCTAGTGCATCAAATTGCTTCTCAACACGCGTGAATTCTTCTTTGTCACGAGACAACCGAGACTCGAAGTCCTTGAGCTCCGATAACAGCTGCGACATCTGTTCTTCACCGGTCACAGAAAACGCAAGATCCTCATTCAAATCCAAGTCCGCTTGTTCCAGTCGAAGCTTGTTCATCTCCTTCTCCAGCGTTGTTCTGCTGGTCTTGGCATGATTCCACTCTGTTTCAAGCTGCTGACGTCCTTGAGATATGCGATTTAACTTGAGATGCAAATCTTTTCTTTCTGTTTTCAACCAATCTAAACTATGATTCGTTTCAATCGGATGTACATCGAGAGTCTCTATATACGTATCTTGACTTTGAAGACTCGCTTTCTCGGTCTTCAAATAGTTCATACTCCTTTTCACGGATTCGATCTGCAGCTTCACTTGCTCCATAGAGCGCTGCCTGCTGTCCAACTTGCTTTGCTGATCTTCAGCCTGTTCAACAAGCTGATCAATCGCCACGTTCAAAGCAGCGATTTCTTTCCCCAACTCGACATATGTTCGTCCTTTTTCAATCCACTGTTGGAGCTGAACCATTTCACCTTTTTGCTCGTCCATGATGTTATTGTGCTGCTGAATCGTTTGCTCAGCCTGACGAACGGAATTCCTGATGGAATCCTCCTGGCTTTCTAATTCACGCACTTGTTCGCGCTTAAGTCCAACTTGCCTTTCCATTTCTTGTACGACCTCAAGCGGGTATGAAGCAGTGAATCGACTGAAAGCGGTTTGTAAATCAGAAGTACGTTGCAATTCGCTTTCCTTTACTTTACGTGCTGTCAGGACCTCTTCACCTTTTTGAGATATCGCTTGTTTCCAGCTAGCAAATTCAGCGACATCGGCATTTTCACGCCAATGCTGCGGTTCAACCCAAGCTTTGTCTTGCAAAGCTATCGGCGTATCCATATTGGCTAGACGCGATGCTTCCTGCGATGAGATGACTTGAATCGGGAACTGCATATCCTCCGCATACTGCCCAAGCTTGCTCGTTAATAACCCAATTTCTTCTTCTGTCGTAATCAAAGTCACTGACCACAAAGGATGTGTCATTGCCCGTTCGGTTAGGTCTAAGCCCTGCAAATATTGAATGCCTGTCTCCAATAACGCGAATTGATTTCTCCACTTCTCTACCAAGCCTGCCACATAGGTATCTGCAAAAAATGTATGCTGGTAGCTGTAATCATCGATATAGCGGAAAGCCAGACGTTCTTTCAGCAAATATGCTTCTTTCTGCAGGTGCAGCTTTTCCAAATCCTCCCTAAGCCGTTCTTCAATCGAACTCTGCTTCTCATAAACGGATGAGAGTCTCCCCCATGATGACCTGTACGCAGAAATTTCGGTAAGCATGGATTGATGCTCTTTTTTAAAGGCTTCGATATTATGCTCCGAGCTGGCGCGTACCGCATAGGCGATCTTAAGGCTTTCACTCACTCGTTCCAGCTCTCTCATGCTTTCATCTTTACCGAATGCCAAATCCTTGTTCTTCTGCACGAGCAGCACGTTGCTGTCATCCAATTTCTGATAACGCTGAATCCAATCCGTCATACTGCCTTCCATGCTCTCGACTGCTGGATTTGCCAAAACATTAGCTCTAAGCACTTCTTTATCTTTCTCGCGGGCCTGCACAATGGATCTATGTTCAATGAGCTGCTTGTTCAATCCCTCAAGTTCGCTCGACAGATCTCTCAGAATCGTTTCCTCTAAAGCCGTCCTATTCTGATGAGCATCTAATTCCTGCCTGAGTTTCTCTTCTTCCACCTGCCACTCTTGCTCCATCTTGCTGTAAATACTGCGAATTTGCCCGCTATTATTGTTCCATGCTTCGCGAAGCTCCCCCTCTTCTTGGGTATTACCGAACTGATCAAGTTCGCGCTGCAAATAATTCATGCGCTCATCTGAAGAGGTCCATTGCTGCTTGTAGTCGGCCAAACGCAGAGAATAGTAGTTCTTCTTAGCACTTCGTACTTGCGCCTCTTTCTGCTCAACGTCTTCCTCGACCAATCTCAGCTTTGTTTCCAAAGCGGATTGCTCTTGTTTTTGCTTCGCAATCTGAAGGGATTCTTTCTTCCGAGTCAATAACAGCAGCTGCTGGTCGCATTCTGCCATTTGCCGGTGCCATTGTGAAAGCTTAGAGGCTTCCTCATTTTTATGCTCATTCACTAATAACCAATAGGCCTTCGTTTCAGCCTGGGCAGCTACATAAGCCATCTGTTTGGCATCCATTTTGGCAAAATGAAGCACATAGCCATCCAATTCAACGAGGATCTTCTTATTTTCTTCGATTTTTTCTTTTAATTCTTTATATTTTTTGAAGCTGTCCCTGTGCATTTCAAAATTATTCGCGAACTCGCCTTGTTCATATCCGGCCATCGCATCCTCTACCGTTGGGATCAACAAGCGATCGAACAATTGGCTTGTTGTTTTACATTCATCAAAAAAGCTCTCTACACCGCCCTCTGAGCTATTGATCTTCGCAATTCGTTCCCACTCTGTTGCGATAATGTGGTAATCGTTTTCCAATACTTTTTTGTATTCTTTAATCGATGACGGCAGCTTCGCGTTCATCCGTTTCGACGTCATTTGGTGGTAATAATCATGGATTTCACCTTTATCGGCTGCTCGAAGGCTGCCTGCACTTTCCTTGACAAAAGGTATCCGATCAATGGCATCCGCATCAAGCTCCGGATAATCATAGACATAACGGTAGGAGTCTATCCCTGTTGCTGTCAGAAACAAGCTGACGCAAGTGACCACATATCTCCGTGGCCGTTCACTCAGAATCCACTCGATTGCGATATGCGCAGGGCCGTTTTCGAGACTTAACGTATCCTTCATTTTACGTCCGGCAAGTTCCGCATGCGGTAGTATGGCTTGTATGGCAGACTGGATAAAAACCGTCTTTCCCCCTCCATTTTCCAGAAGAATCGCGCCATTATGCCCATCGAAATGAAACAATTCATCGTTGTAGCGCTTATTTCCATCCTCATAGACCACATTGGTAAAACGTATTTTAGAGATGGCTGGCATGTTCGCTTCCCTCCTCCTCAAACGCATTGCTTTGATATAAAAACTCCAAAATGCCACGGTTATATTCCAGCTCCATAAAATAACGCTGCACGACCACTTTCGCCTTTTCGGTTAACGTAATTTCCTGGTTGCCTATATCGATCACTAACTCCTGCGCGACTAGAAACTTGCGGACAGAATCCATAAAGCTAACCCGGCTAATCGTATTCCCGCTTTGCCTCGCAGCTGTTTCCTTGATATCGTCCATGGCACTCCATTTTTCAATCAAGGCCGTCCAGTTATAGGAAAACTCCTGCTCCATCTCTTTTAGTTCAGCTTCAGGATGCGTCTTAAGCAACGCTATTCGCTCATTCACAAGTTCCGTCCACTCTTCAATTCCGATAAAACTTCTCGTCGGCTCCATCGTTTGGTAGCTGTCATAAAAGGCTCCAATCAACACAATAATGCTGACATACATCAGATAAAGATCCGCATTCACGGCATTCGCCCGCAGATAGGTACGTTTAATCACTTCGTTGTTCATATGAAAAGGCGATAGCCGTGTCTCCGGAATCATATACAGCTGCTCACCGGCAATAACCGTTACGCAATCGACTTCTCGCGCGAATTGATCCACTAGCCCTCGCACCACATCGTCGGCCATGTATTCTTGGAGCCGCTCCTTGCCAACTGCGTTATCGCGAGCTAGCAAGGTATAGATGCGAAAAGCTCTCATTACTGTCCCATTTTCAAGTCCAATTGTCATCCTGTTCTCCCCACGAAATCAACATATTCTGAATGCTAAATCTATCGTTTACCTTAATAATATCTTCTTGCTCCATGATGACCAGACAGCGGCTTCCCAGAAGCATATACATATCTTCCAGCAACACCCCCTGCTCTTCATTTTGCTGCTTATCACTATCATCCGCCCGAAGTGGACTTCTTTGATGCAGATAGATCCAGAAATCATAGAAAGCTCTCTCGCCCAGCAATCTTGCAAGCTCGCTCTCTTTGAACAGCTGAATAAACAGTTTCAATTCAACTTGGCCCTGTTCTTCCATCCTTTGCAGCAGCTGCTCCATCAGAAGCTTGTACAACTTTTTCTGCATCGTTTGGTAACGGTATTCGTCGCTGTCACCGCCAAGTTCCAGGAACTTGTCATCCCGCTCTTGTCCACTGCCGTCTTCTAGCATATTTTGCTCAGCCCACACCGTCAAAAGCGACCACGCCTTCGTCTCTTGAACCGGCAAGAACGGGGCCAGCACACCTTTCATCGTCTCCAAAGGCAGTGGCGTACTAAAGATAAGAGAAGCAATATCCTGATCAAAATTAAAGGAATCCAAGCCGGTATAATATAAGGATTCTTGCGCTGCGCCAAGTGCATGTGATTTTAACACCATACTTTGATGAAATAGATCCGAATGCTCGCCATGAACCTTCTCCAGCTCGTTGGATATGCGTAAAATTAACTCATAAGGCCGTTGATCTGCTTGTCTAACCGTTTGTGCCTGAACGCGATCCTTCGTCTCCTTCACGAATTGCCGCAGTTCTTCGAACTCTTCATTCTCCATCTGCAAGCGCAGGTAAATATCTTCCAGCAGACCTTTATAACGTCCGAACGTCTCTTCCGACACGATATTTCTTTTCAACTCATGCTCCAGCTTGACCATCCGCTCCTGCAAAGCTTCCACATCTATCCGCATTTCATTAATTTGCCGCAGGGCCCCTTCGAACTCGCCCTTTTCCAATTGCTTGCGCAGTACCAACTGATGAATTGATAATTGAAATTCGGTATAAAATTCCTTGGTCGCAAAAATAAGCTCCAACCCATCTTCGTCGAGCGTGTAGTACTGCGTATTCGTTTTTAAGTCGAAGGCATTCGCTTTCAGAATCGATATATAAATATGCTCCGACTGACCGGATTCCCAATTCATAAAGGTAAAATCCCGTTTTTTCCCTGTCGTTGGACGAAAAACTTGCGTGATTTGCCTGGCCAGATCCTCAAATTCGGCTTCATCCAAATCGATGAAAATCCCTGTCACCTTCAAAAGAAACTCGGCTAAGTCTTTGACACCCGCCTTATTGTTTCGCATCAACTTCTGCTCAAAAAAATAAAGCAGCGTCAACAGCCCAAGCTCCATGAAATCTATCGGTTTATTTTGCCGATCGGTTTGCCGCTTTCTCTGAAGCTCATAGAGAGGATCAAAAAGTGCCAGCTTGGTCATACGTTCCCGAAACCCGGAAACAACCTGACCAATTTCTATGTAATCCATGCTGTGTGCCTCCAAATCGTACAAAGCTCGTGTGTAGGTAATATTTCTTGCTCCTGTTTGAGAATATATGCCTATTATATCAAAATTTCTAAGGTTGAAGGATTGGTAGGCCATTGGGAAGTAGTTCCATCCAATAAAAAAAGCCTGTTTGAGCGATTAAGCCCAAGCAGACTTTATCATACTGATGTTTCCACTTCAATTTCCAACCGATCTTTTACGTCACGTTTTAGTATAGCACCATGGGCGAATGTTTGTACTCATTAAATGCAAAAAAAGGGTTATGCCTCAGCCGCTTCTGAACTGAGCCCCTCTTCGTGGACACTACACTTCAAAGGAAGACCCTGGATTAAGCTGTTAAAAGATGGCGCTCAGAAAGTGTCCCTGCCCTCTTGGTTAGCTTTAACCACAGCTAGCCTTGAATGCTAATACGATCGACTATTGATTGTTGTACATTATGCAACATCGAGGGGAGAAAGGAGGGCTCTAGGCAGAATTTGTTGCACTTTTTACAACATCATTCAACTGAGAAGAAAGATTCCCTACTCCAATTATTTCCCACGTGTAATCCTCAACCTTTCTTATTCATTGATTACATAAACGTAAAAAGACCCGAGATAGGTCACTTTTTTCAAAGTGTCTTTCTTTCGGGTCACTGTTCATTTATGGCTTTAGGGACAGCTCCTTCCTGCAACGGCAGCTCTATCCAACGCCCGAGTAGCTTCCGAGCTCAGCTATTGTCAATCTTTCACTGACCCCTGCATAAGCCCGGCAATAAACTGCCGACTGAAGATTGAGAACACAACAATGAGCGGTACCGTAGCCATCAGCGTTGCGGCCATGACCATGGAGTAGTCCGTGCTGTACACGCCATTCATTGAGGCAATCAGCATCTGGATCGTGAATTTGTTCTGAACCGAGATGACGACGAGCGGCCACAAATAATCATTCCAAGAATTCAGGAACGTAATGATGCCTAGCGTAGCTAGCGCCGGTCGAAGCACCGGAAGGGCTACGCGATAGTACAGGTCAAAAGAATTACAGCCGTCAATGCGTCCTGCATTGATAAGCTCATCATGCAGCACGGAGGCCGCATACTGCCGCATCCAGAAGATGCCAAATGCACTCGCCGCGCCCGGGATGATCAAAGCTTTCAGGTCATTGATCCAGCCCAGCTTTTGAATAATGATGAACTGAGGGATTAGCCCCAGCTGCTGCGGCACCATCATGGTCATCAGCAGGAAGAAGAATAGGAACGGCTTGCCCGGAAATTGGAATTTCGCAAAGGCGAAGCCCGCCATCGAGCAAAAAAACAAAACCAGAAGTGTGTGCACACCTGCCACGATCAAGCTGTTGCCGAACGACCGGAAAAACCCGACATGATCGATAACCTTGCCGATATTAACTAGCAATTGATCGCTCGGCAGAAACCTCGGGGGAAACCGGAACATATCCGAAGTCGTTGCTGTAGACATCACGAACAGCCAGTAAAAAGGAAATAGCGACAATAGAGAACCAACCAGCATCCCGATATGAATAAGGATCGTTCCTGAAGCCCATGAGGACTTCGCTGGTGTCTTGGTTAGTGCAACGGCCTCTCTTCTTTGACGACTGACTGTTACTTTGGAAGATTCCGTGCTCATCAGATGCCCTCCCCTCTCGAAACGAATTTCCAATTCAAGAAGGAGAAAATACCAATGATCAGGAACAGCATCCAAGCGATAGCGGAAGCATAGCCGAACAACTGATTGCCGAAGGCTTGGTTATACAGATACAACACCAGCGTCAGCCCGCCTTTGGTTGCCCCGCCGGTATTGCCGACGAGAATTAAGGGCTCGGTAAACAGCTGCATGCCGCCGATCGTCGAAAGAATCACAGTGAAAAGAATGATCGGCTTCAACAGGGGCAGCGTAATGCTGAAAAACTGCTGCTTCCGGCTCGCCCCGTCAATCGTAGCTGCTTCATACAGATCATGCGGGATACTCTGCAGCCCGGCCAAGTAAATGATGGCATTGTAGCCCGTCCACCGCCAAATGACCATCAGCGACACGGCAACCTTCACCCAGAAGGGATCGTTGATCCATTCAATTCGGGGCAGCCCAACGACCTGGAGCAGGCCATTAATCAGTCCGAACTGACTGCCGAAGAACGAGCCGAAGATAATGGCTACAGCGACAATGGACGTAATATTCGGCAGAAAATAGACCGCTCGATAAAAGTCCTTGAACCGCACGAAAGCGGCGTTGAGCAGAAATGCTACGACCAGTGCCAGAAACAGCTGCGGTAAGGTCGAAAAAAACCAGATGACGAAGGTGTTGCCGACCGATTTCCAGAAATCTGGATCATCGGTCAGCAGATTGCGGAAATTGCGAAGTCCCACGAACTCCATAGGCCCTAGCCCATCCCACGAGTGGAAAGCCAGGTAAAGCGAGAACAGAATCGGAAACAAGCCGAATACGATAAACAAGATATAAAATGGAGATATCATCAGGTAGGGCGCCAGATACGTCTTCAACCCTCTCATTGCAGCCACATCCCTATTTGTTTTTCAATTTGGTCTTGGCCTTCTCAATGAGGGCCGCGAATTCTTTGTCAGGATCCTTGGACTTATCGACCGTCACGGCCTGCATGCCATCGCTAATAATATCTTCCACGGTTTGATAGAAAGGTCCTTTACGCTGCACTTTCACGTCCTTGGCTACTTCGGAGAACAAGATGCCGAGCTTCTGGTTACCCCAGAATTCATACCCCGCCTCTGTGAACGCTTTATCACCATAGACCGACGGAGTCGAAGGGAAATTGCCTGAAATCTTGAATACTTCTAACTGCTGCTGCGGTGACAGCATCCAACTAATAGCTGTGTAAGCTTCCTTGGCGTTCTTCGTTTCCTTCGGAATAAGCAAGAACGAACCGCCCATGTTGCCGGTGCCCTCTGGAATTTTGGCTGCGCGCCATTTGCCCTTCGTATCCGGTGCGCGGGTTTCAACGTGCCCTTTGCCCCAAGCGGCAGAGATGTACGTAGCGATTTTGCCCGAATTCAGAGCGGCAGAGTACTCCTGCAGCGCATTTTTCTGGTCATAAGCTCCAGCGATGCCCATTTCACGGGCTTTTTTATAATAATCCAGCGCTTTCTTGATTTGCGGGTTGGATTCCATTGTTAAATTCTCGTCTTTATCAAAGTACAGTTCATTGCCCTGGTCGCGAATCGCGCCATATAATTCATAAGGGTTGGATAAAATACTTGCGCCTGTTTTCTCCTTCAATGTTTTGCCAGCAGCGAGGAAGTCGTCCCAATTCTTAATCTTGGCCGCAACATCGTTAGGCTCCGATGGGAGTCCGGCTTGTTGGAAAAGATCTTGGCGGTAGTAAAGCACCATCGGACCGATGTCCGTAGGAAATCCAAGCTGCTTGCTGCCAACGCTGCCTTGCTTCCATTTCCAATCCAGATAATCCTTGGACAGATCCTTAGCTCCATACTCGTTCAGGTCGTAAAATTTATCAGGATACTTCAAGAATTGGTCCATCTGTGAAATATCGATCATCGCAATGTCCGGAGCCCCCGAACCTGCCGACATAGCCGTTAACACCTTCTTATGGGCGTCCTCCCACTTATAAATCTGTGGAATAATCTCGATGTTCGGATGGGTGCGGTTAAACTCCGGTATAATCTTTTCAAATGATGCCCCCTGCCAAAACCACATTTGCAGTTGAACCTTTTTCCCGCTGTTTCCACCTGCTTCATTTTTTACTGCGCTTTGCGTACCTCCGCTGCTGCATGCACTAAGAAGAACTAGAAGAGAAACCAAGAGCAGAAACATGGACTTGCGTTTAGGCATCCGATTCATTCGATAAACGCTCCCTTCACCATTTTCAACTGGACTTTCAAATTAGTAAGCCCTTACATTTAGTATAGGCAGGACATTACAGCTCGTATAGGTAACGAATCTTCGATTTCTTGGACTCTTCTCAGGAATGTTCCACCGTCCGATAATCCCCGGGGGCCATGCCGACGAAGGTTTTGAAGATGCGGCTGAAATAGGCCGGGTCCTTGTACCCCACCCGAATGCATACCTCATATACCTTCAAGTTCGTCTCGCGCAGCCACCTCTTGGCCTCCGTGAGCCTGATCTGCGTCAAGTACTGGGTATAGGTGAGCCCCATCTCCTGATGAAATAAATTACTTAAATAATTGGCATTCACTTGGAATTGCTGGGCAAAATCGGACAAATTCACTGCTTCGTTGGCATATTCGTTATGTACGTATTTCAAGAGCGCCTTAATAATCGGCGGAAATGAGTCCCCTCTTTCCTTCCTTGTAATTTCGTTGAAGCCCAAGCTCATCATGCTGCGCATATACATCAGCCCAAGATCACTTATCTCCTTGGTGCAGCCGCCATGCCCAATCTTCACTTCGATGCGGAGATTTGCTTCCATCCACTTCGAAATTTCCTGCACCCGCTGCTCCCAGGCCACTTTATCATCGTACTCGGTGAACAGAACCACAGTGATGAGCCGGTCCTCTTCGCATACTGCCGCCGTCCCCAATCCGCTGAACGATTCATGCGCACATTCCCGGATAAAGTAACGTACCGAGGTCTCTCCCAGAGACCGCAAATCCTTTGTCGAAAAGGAGACGAGCCGGATGGTGGCATATTGCGGAATCAGCCCTTCATCGAAGGTTGGCACCGGCACCCCGTGGAGCAGGTCGTGCGTTCGTTTCTCCAGCAACGCCCGGCTGCGGATCACATTCACCTGCTCGGATTCCATCCGCCTTCGGTACTTCCCATAAGCTTCGTTGTACACTACAAGCAGCTTCTCCTTGGAAAGAGGCTTAAGCAGGTATGCTGCCACTTGGTGCTGCATCGCTTTCATTGCATAATCGAATTCCGCGTGCCCCGTCAGCACATACACTTCGGTTTGCAGTGAATGCAGCTGGATATATTCGGCAAGCTGCAAGCCGTCCCCCGCCGGCATGCGGATATCTGTAATAACAAGCTGCACCGTCCTCTGCTGCAGTATTGTAATCGCCTCCTGCCCGCTAGAAGCATCCAGCACTTCACCCACGCCTTCGAATCGGGCCAATGTTCTGCACATTGGAAGACGTACATTCGCTTCATCGTCTACAATCAGAACAGTAAACATACGGTTACCCTCCTCCCTCTACATGGTTTAGCGTCTCAAACTGCTGCATAATCCCTCTCCACGTTAAATCAGGATCTGCACCGTCAGATTCAACCCGCCGAAGACCGTCACGAATCCATCTTTCAATCGCCGTATAATCGTAATCATCGTAGCCGGATTTGTAGCGAAGCGCCGTGTAAGAATAAATTTGACCGACAGGCGCATCATTGAAAAAGGGATCGTGAACCTCCAGGAAATTAGAAGAGGAGTACGATTCCGGTGTGGAAGGAAAATTCCCGCTGCCGATAAAATTCGCCAGCTGCTGCTGCGGAGCCGTTAGCCAGCCGGCTAACTTATACGCCGCATGGGGAGATGAGCTTGTCTTCGGTACCGCTAAGTACGTCCCCGTTAAATTGGATGGCAGACCAGGTGCCTGGGTCAGATCCCACTTGCCCGCTGTAGCAGGAGCATTCTTCTTCATCATGCCGTGAAGCCAAGAGGGCGCTAATACGAGGGCGAATTTTCGATTAACCGCTCCTTCGGCCCAAGATGAGGTCTGCGACGGCAACCCAGCACTGAGACCACGCTTGTGGAAATACACCGCCCGATCCCAAGCTTCCTTAACATGAGGACTTAATTCATGCTCCACAGGCAGTACATATTGACCGTCAAACTGGTTGAGATAGCTAAGGAAGATATTCGTTATATTATCGAATAATACAGCCCCCGTCCGCTGCTTCAATTGGACTCCTGCCTGCTCCAACGCATCCCAATCGGACAAATAAGCCGCCACCTCCTCCCGCTCTGTTGGTAAACCGGCCTCCTCAAATAAGTCATGACGGTACGCAAGCGCCACTGGCCCGATATCTACAGGCATGGCATACAAGAAGCCACCATTCTTGCTTTCCGCTTGCCGCCATTTCCAGTCCAGATAATGAACCCGCTCGTCGCCGTAGTCATAAAGGTTATAGAACTGGCTCTGGAAGCGCTTTAATTGATTCAGCTGCGAAGCCTCCAACAGAACAAGATCAGGGGAATCGGCCTTCGTGGCCAGCGAAGTCATGAGACTCGGCACCACATCGTCGTATTGAAAAGTAACCATCTCAACATCCATCTGAGGATTGTCTGCCTCATACTTCTTAATCAGCGGCTCCAGCCCGCTTCCCGGCCACAGCCAGATACGCAGTGTACTGGGCTTCGGAGAGCTTTTCACACTCGGCATGACCATTTCGGGGGAGCAGGAGCACAGCAGGCTGATCATTGCCAGTACTAGTGAAAGCCGAAGAAATAATTTAGGCAGCGCCATCATCCCCTCTCTTACCCAGCATTAACAATCCTTGATCCCTATCTAACTGAGATGGCGGGTCCAGCAATGGAAGCGATAATACCACCTGCAGTCCTCCCAATTGACTTGTCATCAGGCGGATTCCGTAACCTGGACCAAAGAAAGTCTGCAACTGCTTATGCAGATTGCTTAACCCGATGCCGCCCGCCTTCTTCTCAAAGCCTTGCTCCCGATGAATCGAGTCTTCAAGCGACTGCAGGGCCGTAAGCGGCATGCCTACGCCATTGTCTTCCACAGAGCACAGAATCTTGCCGCCCTCACGGTAGATCCGGACCCGAATTAGCCAGTCCCCCTCGTCTTTATGCTCTAAGCCATGGTGGAAGGCATTCTCGACGAGAGGCTGCAGGACGAGCCGGATCACGCTTTGCTGCTGCAATCCTTCCTCAACGTCAATGCTTACATTGAATTTCTCTCCGAAACGCGCTCGTTGGAGCAATAAATACCTGTCTAGCTGCGCCAGATCCTCCCCGAGGGTCACGAAATCGGTCGATGGATGGACGCTGTAGCGAAGCAGTTCTCCGAGCGCGAGTGTCATTTCCTGTGCCTTCTCCGGCCTCTCGTCCTCAATCGTCCAGTAAATCAGATTCAGTGAATTGTATAAGAAATGCGGGCGGAACTGGGCTTTTAATGCGACAAGCTCCGCTCTCTGGGCACTAATCTGCTGCTCGGAGAGCCGTTGCACGACTTCCTCCAGCTGACGCACCATGGCATTGTAGTTCGAATACAGCTGCGTGATCTCCCGGCTCGCAAAAGGCCGGTCGATCGGCTTGATGCCTTCCTTGCTCAGCTTGTTCATCCCGTCGGCCAATTGACGGATTGGCTTCGTTAACGTCCAAGTGAAGTACGCTACCAGCGCGAGGGCAATCCCGATACCTGCAGCCATGGTCAGCAGCGCGTTCGCCCACATCTGCGAAGCGTCACTGTACACCGCTTCAGGCTTGAAGTAAGCGATGGTCGTCCAATCGCTGTAATTGGACTTGGCGTAGGCCACAAGCATCCGTTTGCGATCCTCCCTCGTCGTCCATTCGAAGAATGGCTGCGCATTTCCGCCGAACTTGGCAAACAGCCCTTGATCTGCCGCTGTTCCAATCTCGCGAGGCTCCGTCGAATACACGATATTCCCTATGGAATCCATCACCTGCACCTTTCGCTCGATGCGCTGGCCCGTTTCACCAATCATCCGGTTCATTTTCTCCACAGGAAACACCACGAACTGATCCCCCAGTATGGTGAGGTTTCGAGAGTCTTTCAGCTTTCGAGCCCCAATAATGGCAGGAATCTCACCGTCTCGCCAAGCCGGACCATACACCCATAGCATATGACCATCGAGCTCCTCCATTTTTCTGTACCAAGTAACAGCACTCACAGCGTCGTCCGCTTTCCGCCAAGACAATTGGAGCGACTCGTTAGACGAGTAAGCATTGCCTTCCCTGTCGAAAAGGTGAATGAGCATTTCACCTGCGATATAGCGCGTTTTCTCCGCAAGGTAGCGGTTCAGCGCAAGCTGCTCTTGCCCTCCTTGCTTCGTAATCGGCTTGTTCAAAGCGGTCTGCACCTTTTCATCGAACGCAATCATCTGAGAGGCTTGATCATATTGACGCAGCAGCACATCAATCTTTGCCGACAATTGATCGACAGACTCCTGCGTATATCCAGCCGTACGATTCAGCGCTAGCTGTGAAGTTAAGCGATAGTTGAACAGATTGGTAAGCGCAATAGCCAGAGCCGCAATGAGAAACATACCAGCCAGCAGCTGGATGAAGATAGGAATAGGTCGTCGTCGTATCACGGTTCACCTCGCTTCCATACATTGACAATTAACGGATTTGTTCTGAGACATAATTCTAGATAAGGACAATATCACCTTCTATTGATGTGAAAATGAGGAAAATGAACTAAATAACCTGAATATTCGACATGTAATGGAAATTCTCTTCTACCTGTCAACTCTTCGGTCTGGCAAACTTACAAAGCATCACATATCCCACCCATATTTGAATATATTTAATAACAAGCTTTTTTTCACCTCAGTCCGTTCAGCATTATGCTTGCCATAATAATTCAGCAAAAGCTTACGACGTAAATTTCGCTAAAGCAAAACTCTAAGGAGGTGTCCTCATGACAGAACCCCTTTTTATCGTTTCCAAAGAGGATTGGTCCTTGCATCGCAAAGGATATCAGGATCAGACCAGGCACCAAGAGAAGGTGAAAGATGCCATTAAACAGAATCTTCCCGATCTGGTTACTGACGAAAGTATCGTCATGTCCAATGGAAAACAGGTCGTAAAAGTGCCTATTAAGAGTCTGGATGAATACCGATTCCGCTATAACTTTAGTAAAGGAAAGCATGTTGGTCAGGGCGATGGTGACTCTCAAGTTGGCGATGTATTAGGGACAGATCCACAGCCTGCGCAAGGGCCTGGGAAAGGTGAGGGTGCTGGCGATCAAGCTGGCGAAGATTACTATGAAGCGGAAGTGAGCATGGAGGAACTGCAAGCCATGTTGTTCTCTGAGCTGGAGCTCCCCAATTTGCAGAAAAAAGATAAGCGCAATATGACCACGACGGAAGTGATTTTCAACGATATCCGTAAAAAAGGGATTATGTCCAACATCGATAAGAAACGGACCATTTTGGAGAATATGCGCCGTAATTCGCGCTCAGCCTCCCCTGGGATCCATCATATCAGCCCTGATGACCTTCGTTTCAAAACGTGGGAAGAGATAGAGAAGCCTCACTCGAATGCTCTGATTATTGCGATGATGGATACCTCCGGTTCCATGGGTTCCTTTGAGAAATATATAGCCCGCAGCTTCTTTTTCTGGATGACGCGCTTCTTGCGCACGAAGTATGAGAATGTCGAGATTGTATTCATTGCCCACCATACCGAAGCGAAAGAGGTCACGGAGGAAGAGTTTTTCACCAAGGGCGAAAGCGGAGGTACGATTTGTTCCTCGGCTTACCAAGCAGCAATTGATATTATCGATAAACGGTATCCGCCGTCACAATTTAATATTTATCCGTTTCATTTCTCCGATGGAGATAATTTGACGTCAGATAACGAACGCTGTGTGAAACTTATTACGCAGTTAATGGAGCGCTCCAACATGTTCGGTTATGGCGAAGTTAACCAGTACAATCGCAGCAGTACACTCATGTCCGCTTTCCGCCATATTCATGATCCTAAATTTCTTCATTATGTCATTCGTGAGAAAGGTGAAGTGTACAAAGCACTGAAAACCTTTTTTACAAAGCAGGAAGGGGTGGCTGTTCAGTGAGTAAAACCGAAATTCAAAAGCTCGAATACGCCATTGATGAAATAACGGAAATTGCTAAAGGCTTTGGACTTGATTTCTTTCCGATGAGGTATGAAATCTGTCCCGCCGAAATTATTTATACCTTCGGTGCCTATGGAATGCCGACGCGTTACAGTCACTGGAGTTTCGGTAAAAATTTTCACCGTATGAAAACACAGTATGATTTTGGTTTAAGTAAAATTTACGAATTAGTCATCAATTCTGACCCCTGCTATGCCTTCTTATTAGACGGGAATTCGCTCATTCAAAATAAACTGATCGTCGCACACGTTCTTGCCCATTGTGACTTTTTCAAAAATAATGCCCGTTTCGCAAACACGAACCGCAATATGGTAGAAAGCATGTCCGCAACCGCCGAAAGAATTCGGCAATATGAAATCGAACACGGCATTGACGAAGTCGAGCAATTCATTGACGCAGTGCTAGCTATTCAGGAGCACATTGATCCTGTGTTGACCCTATCCTATCGACAGACGCGTAAGCGTCAGGAGACCCATAAAGCCTCTACACCAGCTGCACGTTCCGTAGCAACCTATGGATATGAGGATATATGGGATCTAGATGTTAAGAACAAACCCCCTGCACCTGAAAAAGAAGAAAACAAACGCTTTCCACCTCAGCCTGAAAAAGATATTTTGCTCTTCATCGAGGAGAATGCCCCCTATATGGAAGAATGGCAGCGGGATATTCTGACGATGC
The DNA here is from genome assembly GCF_059692075.1 of Paenibacillus sp. J31P190. NCBI lineage: Bacteria > Bacillati > Bacillota > Bacilli > Caryophanales > Paenibacillaceae > Paenibacillus > Paenibacillus sp. J31P190. The sequence goes on from NZ_JCAUAS010000003.1 coordinate 565,161, forward strand.
TCCGCGATGAAATGCTCTATTTCTGGCCGCAGCTTGAAACGAAAATCATGAACGAAGGCTGGGCCTCTTACTGGCACCAACACATATTGCGCGAGCTGGATTTGACTGAAGAGGAGACGATTGAGTACTCCAAGCTCAACTCCTCGGTCGTGGTTCCGTCCCGTCATACCTTAAATCCTTATTATCTCGGGCTCAAAATTTATGAAGATATCGAGAAGCACTGGGATAATCCGACGGAAGAAGAAATAAGAAGGCATGGGCGCAAACCCGGGAATGGTCGTGCCAAAATCTTCGAAGTCCGCGAATACGAATCGGATACCTCGTTTATCCGGAATTATTTGAATAAACCTCTCGTAGAAGAACTCGATTTATATGTATTTGAAAAGAAAGGCCCTGAATGGAAGATTACCGATAAAACGTGGGAAAACACCCGGGATCAGCTCATCTACTCACGTGTAAATGGCGGCTTCCCCTACATTGTTGTTGAAGATGGCGATTACCAGCGCAGCGGCGAATTGTATTTGAAGCACGCTTTCGAAGGGGTCGAACTTGATCTCAAGTATGTCGAGCGAACGCTCCCTTACATTTATAAGCTCTGGGGCAAATCTATTCATATGCATACCATCGTTGAAGATAAGCCGGTTTTGTTCACCTATGACGGTAAAAAGCATCATCGTCGTTTTCTCTAAAACGAAGAGGCGACTTGAACGTATTGGTTCAAGTCGCCTCTATTTGCACGTGTTTTTTTCCTGAGCCTCGACAGAACTAGTGTTATTCCGACAACGGTAATCGACGGACTTATTATTTCATAGATGATATTCTTAATACTCAGTTAATATTATTATTTATTTTTTTATAGGAGATGAGTTGAAGTTGAGAATGAATATTTTATTTAACAAAACACCGATTTCTGTCAATTTCGTTGGAACGGACCACAAATTAATTCCCTCTCTGATCAACGCTCTTCGTTATAACAAATTTACAACGATGAACCTTGCTCAACCGTTAGAACACGTTGATTTATTTAGTTCAGAAGCCATTCTATATGCCAAAGATGGGAATAAAGCAAGAATCCCAATTTTTTAATGACATAATCGTTACATACGCATAAAGCTCTAACCCAAGTAGATTACTTTGGGTACAGAAAACAAAAAAATGAGAAGGCAAGATTCTTGCCTTCTCATTTTTTTGTTTTGTTTCAGCTGCAATAGAAAGTCACCCCGAACTCTAGTTAGCGGAACGTAGAACCGCTATTTTGGGAATTCTTCGCATAAAATCAACTAAGAGGAACGTATGTGCGTTATTTGATCAAAAGGAGCGATTCGGAGATAAAAACCCGTGAAATAACGCCTCCTCGTTCCCCTTCCTTATGATTTCTGGTGTTTTTCGTCCATATAGCGCTTCTACGTTCCCTCGATAAGTTCTGGTTACCAAAGCAAAACATAGCACATTACAGTAATGGGCATAGAGCCATAACTAACTTTCAAAAACGCCTTTTGAGGGTAGCTTCTTCTAAACTAGTTACCGCTGCGCCATCGATTATCCCAATGTGTCTAAGCCTTAGCGTGCAGTTTGATAACGGCACGAATCGCCGTCAGAATTTCACGTTCAACCGCTTGTGCGACAACATCGGTATGAGGGTTGTAAACTTCTCTCAAATCAGCATCGGCATAACCGTCCAGTGCAACAATCGCACCTGCACGTACACCGCGCAATGAAGCAATGACGTAGAGCGCTGCGATTTCCATCTCAACGGCAAGAGCACCGGCTTGCTTGTATTTGCGGTGCGGAAATTCCTCGACACCTTGGAAGAAGGCATCCAGCGTCACGGTAATCCCTTTGCGCACAAGACCATCCGTCTCTGATGCGGCTTCGTACAACGCTTGCACGACATCCAGATCAGCAACTGCTGGGAATCCATGCGGAACGAGTTGGCGGGTTAAGCCCTCTTCCCTCACGGCAGCCGTACTGACGACTAAGCTGCCTGGCGGAACATCAGCTGAATAGGAGCCTGCTGTACCAACGCGAATCAGTGTCTTTACACCGCCTTTGATCAGTTCCTCGAAACAAACCGCTGCACCTGGCGATCCGACGCCATGACTTACAACCGTAATCGGAACTCCTTGTGATTCACCAACAAACGTGCGATATTCACGGCTGAAGGCGAGTTCTTTGCTATGATCAAGCTTGCTGGCTATGACTTCCGCGCGAAAAGGGTCACCGCATACGATCGCATAAGGCGATAAATCCTCTGAATGAACCTGTAAAATTGGTAATAGCATGTCAATCAAACTCCTTCTTTTCCCATTCATCTTCTGGAATCGGAATCGCTTCCCCCGAGAAACGCTGCTCTTGGAATGGATCGGCCACATTGTGGAAGCCGTTTTGTTCCCAGAAGCCTTCGCGGTCAGCCGTCATAAATTCGACACCTCGGATCCATTTAGGACTTTTCCAAAAATAAAGGTGAGGTACAATCAGCCGTAGAGGCCAACCATGCTTAGGAGTCAGCGGCTTCCCATCATATTTCAAAGCCAACAAAACGTGATCGCCCATCAGATCTTCGAGCGGGACGTTCGTTTCATAATCGTTGTCGGCATGCAGCATGACGAACTTGCCTTGCGGCTTGATATCGAGCAGGCGAAGAAAATCGCGAAATAGAATTCCTTCCCAGGCCGTGTCAAGCTTCGACCAACGGGTTACACAGTGAATATCGCAGAGGACTTGCGTTTGAGGCATCGTGAGCAATTGTTCATACGTAACAACTTTGTCCTCTTCGACCTCGCCAAACACTCGCAATGTCCACTCCGCCATGTTGTATTCCGGTACTTCTCCTTCATGCAAAATAGGAAACCGGTCTGTCAGAACCTGCCCAGGCGGGACTCGGTCTGACATTGCCGCACCTACGGAGGGAACCTTCATCTTTCTGATTCGATCAGCTTTGGTGTCTTTTGCCATCTGTCATTATCTCCTTTTTGCAACCTAGCGCGAGCTTCCGTTAGCTTTCTGAGCATCTGCCATATAACTGCTCTTTCTAAAAAAGAGCATCGCCAGCAGCGTCACAATATAAGGAAGCATTTGTGTGAAATGTGTCGGCAGCGAGAAGCCCTGCAGCCTGATGCTGAATGCATCCATCAGTCCAAAAAGTAGGCTCGATGCCATAACGCCAAGCGGATTCGCTTGTCCTAACATCGTTGCGACCAGTGCGATAAAGCCTCTGCCCGCCGTCATGCCTTCGGTAAACATCGTGACTTGACCGAGTGACAGCTGAGCCCCTGCCAACCCGCAAAGCAAGCCGCAAATTAACACGGCCAGATACTGCATTCGGCCTACTTTAATGCCTATGCTTTTCGCTGCAACTGGGTTCTCACCCACGGCTAGCAAGCGGAAACCAAGGACTGTTTTAAACAAAAAGTACTGCAAGCCAAGCACCAGTGCAAAGGCCAAGTAAATAAGAGGGGAATGGCCCGAAATAATACCGCCAATCACAGGTATGTCTTGAAGAATGGGAATATTCCACTTCGGAAGCCCAACCATATTTTTATCGTAAAAGGCGCCCTTCACATGGAAAATGGCTTTTAGGCAGAACGCTGTTAAGCCGAGCGCCAGAAAATTAAATGAAATACCAACGACGATCACGTTCGCTTGCAAATGGATGCTAATATACGCAAATGCGAGCGAAAATAACATCGTCACCGCAATCGCAATCAAGACAGCTAGATACACATTCCCGGAATAATGATTGCCTACAATAGCAGAGAACGCACCAACAAGCACGAAGCCTTCCAAACCAACATTGAACAACCCCACTCTTGAGCAAATCGCACCACCCAACGCAGCGAGGAGAATCGGAGCAACCATCCGTATCATGGAATTAAATAACGAAACATCAAGAAGATGCTGCATCGCTTCCTCCTCCTTTCTTGCGTTTCCATAGGGTATAACTGAACTTAGCCGTAACGAACAAAATCAAGAGAGACTGAATGACACTTGATATTTCGAGGGGGATGCTCGTGTTACGTTCAACACCCATACCGCCTGTCTGCAGTGCAGCCAGAAGAACTGCGGCAACAGTCGTACCGAGCGGATGTGCGCCCGAAAGCAGCGTAGCCATAATGCCAGACCAAGCGAAACCCGGATTTGTTATCATGCCGTCCGTATAGCGATACTGCATGCCAAGCACTTCGACTGCGCCTGCAAGACCAGCAAAACCGCCACTCGCGAACATGCTCGCGAGCATTAATTTTCCGCGGTTTACGCCTCCATAAGCGGCAAACAACGGATTGTAGCCAAGCATGCGGATTTCGTAACCGGAAGCACTGTATTTAATAAACAAAAATAAAAGAACCGCAAAAACAATGGCTATGATGAAGCCCGCATGCATGCTCATCCCTTGGAAAAGCTTGGGCAGCCATATGCTTTTATCCACCATCATCGTTTGCGCTAGTGCAGCTGATCCCGTTTTATCCTTGAGCGGATAGGCAACCAAATAGCCTGCAAACAAAGCTGCAATATAATTGAGCAAGAGTGTGGTGACAATCAAATTCATTTTAAATCGCGCATCAAGCCAACCAGCAAAGGCTGACCATATACCGCCGACTGCAATGCCGCCCAGAAGCGCGGCGAATAATTTAAATAGTGCAGGTCCAGGAAAATAGAGCGCAATTATCGCACTGGTTAAAGCACCAAGGATCATTTGACCTTCAGAACCCATGTTGAAAAATCCGGCGCGGAAGGCTATTGAAACGCCTAATCCAACTAATATAAGCGGTGTCGCTCGCGTCAACGTATTTGTAAAAAAGTAAAAATTGCCGAAAGCGCCTTTCCACATTTGTGCGTATGTGTCCGAAATGGAGCCGCCAATCAAAACGATGGCGATGGCCCCGCCCAGTAAACCGATACATACCGCAATAAGCGGCTGCAGCAGCGCGCCAATGTTTCCTTTCCAATTAAGCATGGGAATTACCTCCTGCCATCAACAGACTGATTTGCTCCTCAGTCGCATGCTGCGCTGACAGTTCCCCCGCAATTTGCCCTTCATACATCACGATAATGCGATCAGAAAGCTTAAGAATCTCCGTCAATTCCGAAGATACCAATAGAATCGCACCCTGCTCATCTCGTTTTTTCAACAGCTCATCGTGGATTACTTCCATCGCTCCAACATCAACGCCACGCGTGGGTTCGGCAGCGATAAGGAACGGTTGTTTTTGGGCAATTTCCCTGGCCACAATCAGTTTTTGAAGATTGCCTCCAGATAGAAATTTGACTTTCGTATCCTGGGAACCTGTTTTAATCTGAAATTGCTGAATGAATCCGTCAACGATATTTCGCAGTGACTTGCCTTGCAATAATCCGTTACGCCGATGCGTTCTGTGATGCCCCATAGTACCGTTTTCAAGTACGCTGCCTTCCTTGGCAGCTCCCCATTGGTAACGATCCTCAGGAATATGCGAAAGCCCGCTTTCTCTGATCTCACGAACCAAACAGCCTGTAATGTCCTTGCCCATCAAACGAATGTGACCTTGATCAATCGATTGGAGTCCTGTAATGCTTTGGATTAGCTCAGACTGTCCGTTACCGGAAATACCGGCGACACCTAAGATCTCGCCAGCCTTCACCTCAAGACTGACACGATTGAGTACGGGCTTTCCTTTCTTGCCTTGTATGGAAATCTCTTTCACTTCGAGAACCGTTTCACCAAGTCTTGCGGCACTTTTGCTCGTTTGCACCAGTTCTCTTCCTACCATTAATCTAGAAAGTTCTTCTGCGTTAGTTGCCGATGTATCTACAGTCCCTCTGATTTTACCGTCTCGAAGCACCGTAACTCGGTCCGCAACTTCCATGACCTCATGTAATTTGTGTGTGATAACAATGAAGCTTTTACCCTGGCTCGCTAAGCTCTTCATAATGACAAGCAGTTCCTTCGCTTCCAGCGGAGTCAAAACACCCGTAGGCTCATCCAAAATAATGATATCTGCACCTTGATAGAGCACCTTCAAAATCTCAACACGCTGTTGTAATCCTAGCGGAAGGTCAGCCACTTTCCTGAGTGGATCAATGGGTAGTCGGTACATGTCACACAATGCCTTCACTTGCAGGGCAGCTTTCTTTCGGTCGAACTTCATGCCGACTTGCGGTTCATTGCCGATGACAATATTTTCAGCCACCGTAAATGAAGGAAACAGCATAAAATGCTGGTGCACCATACCGATGCCATGACGAATCGCATCCGTAGGATTCACGAACTGAATTTTTCTTCCCCGTAAAATAATCGATCCCGACGTTGGCTGTTCCATTCCGTAAAGGATGCGCATCAGGGTTGTTTTACCTGCCCCATTCTCGCCGACTAGCGCATGGATTTCACCTTCGCGCAGCGAAAAATCTACGTTGGAGTTGGCTGTCAAGCTTCCATAGGTTTTGGTAATTTGGTTCATTTGAAGCAGCATAACGGGTTTCGCACTCCTTTCCTAGAAATGCGGAAACTGCCTACGTCGCCGTAAACAGTTTCCAGGGTCATATTATGATTGTAAGGACGTACTACTATTTCAGAGGATTCGGAACCGTAACTTTGCCAGCTACGATATCGTCTTTGATGGTCTTAACTTTAGTCACAACGTCTTGTCCAATAAATGGACTTAGTTTGGATTTGCTTTCTTTGGTTACAAAAGTAAGACCAACTCCGTCTTCTTTCAAGCCGTAATCCATAGCGCCAAATTTAAAAGTTCCATTCACGAAATCTTTCACAGTTTGGTAAGCAACGCTGTCTGTACCTTTCAATTGAGAGAGAACAATGTGTTCAGGATCTGTCACTGTACGGTCGATATCTTGGCCAGATGTGTAGAAGCCTTTTTCCTTAGCAGCTTCGAACACGCCCAAATCGCCAACAGCTGATGCGGCTGCGATGAAGTCTGCTCCTTGAGAGAATTGCGTCAATGCCAATTCTTTCGCTTTTGCTGGATCCGTAAAGCTGCCTACATAGTTGACGATGAATTTTGCATTCGGATTCGTTGATTTCAAGCCTTCTTGGAAACCGACTGTGTATTTTTTGATCAAAGGAATATCAACTGCTGCCACCATACCGACAACATTTTTCTTAGTTGCAAGACCCGCAGCCGCACCAAGCAAATATGCTGCCTCGTGTTCACGGAATACTACGCTTCTAACGTTCGGCAAATCAACTACTGTATCAATAATAGCAAAAGATTTCTTTGGATTTTCAGCAGCTACCTTTTTCAGAGCATCCTCGGATTCAAAGGAGCTGGTAATAATAAGATCATAATTATCTGCAACAGCAGCACGCAGGTTTTGCTCTATCGCGCTGGCATCCGTAGATTCTACTGTTTTCACATCAACGCCAAATTCTTTACCTGCTTTTTTAACACCTTCATCCTCTTGAGCAAAGAAAGGGTTCACACCGATTTTTTCTGGTGTTATTAGAATAATTTTTTTGGATGATTTGGTTTCAGGCGCTTTCGTTGCTTCTGCAGCTTTCGTAGCTGCCGGAGCTGCTGTATCATTTTTAGCGGTGCCGCAGCCAGTCAGCATTAATGTAAGGGCGAAAATAGAAAATAACGTTTTTTTCATGTGTGGCTCTCCCCTTTTGATCTGTTTTTATCAAAGATTTTTTTATCCTATTCGACAAAGTGCGACTTTTCAACTAAGACTGATAGTAGTAGATTCCATAGGTCATGTCAAGAATAAAAACGACAACTATTATTTATTGACACCTATAGGCTTAACTGATATATTTCAATAAACCATACTATTCCTATATGAATTAAAAAACTCGGAGGTGTTTTATTCTTATGAAACCATTGAAATCCCGCAAATCTTTGCAAATAGCTGCTTTAACAGCTGTCCTCTTCGCCTCTGTGAGCACATTAAGCGCTGCCGCTGAAGCGAGTGATTCTGCAGCAGCATACAAACAGTTTTTGAAAAACCAGTATACCATCAGCTTGTCAGACTCCATATCAAAGGGCGATTTCGTTATCGCAGTTAACAGCATCTTGAAAGCGGAAGCGAAAGATCAGACCAATGCCTTTACAGACGTTCAAAAGGATAGCCCTTATTACAAAGCAGCGCTTGCTTTGCACGAAAAAGGCATTCTATCCGAAGGCAAGCTGCAAGGTGATCAGCCGCTTACCCAACTGCAGGCAACTTTCATCGCTTTAAAAGCCGCCGGCTTGAAAGAACTCGCATATACATATCCCAAGGATAAAATTAAAGCCGCTCTGGCTAAAGTACATATAGACTACGATCAAAACAATCAACTAACGCTGCAAGCCGCCCAAGAGCTGGCCGCCGCTATTGATACTGGCCTCGTCTCCTCCGATTTCGAAACGGATGCTGCGGCTGGCGAAAGCTTTGCGAACGAACTGCTGGGTAAGATTCTTACTTTCCAAGGACAATATAAGCACTATATTGGAACGACTTCCGATGATGATATTTTCCGCAAAATTAACGATACTTGGCGTACGGAGGATCTTATTTCATCAACGGAATTGCGTGCTGTCTTCGATGAAGCCTTGAAAAAGAATCTAGTTACCGGCTATAACTTGAAAGATTCTCGTTTCGACGCAAACTTTGATCCAAAGCTTTCTCTCACCTATGGACATTCTGACATTACGCATGCGATTCAGTTAATCGGACTGCTGCGCAGCGAGAACATTCAAGCGAAAGTACAGCTGGAGCCCAAAACGTCTGCCTTCATCTATTTGAAAGAATGGGGCGAGCCGACACAATCCGATGATTATCAAGTCGTCCAAATCGAGAACGGCAATTTCATTGCCTACGCCAAGGAATACGACATTGAGTTCGAATTCGATAACGCCGAGCAAAAGAACAAGTTCCAGCAAGTCATTTTCCAATATGCTAAAAAGAACAGTAAAGACGAGACAGGACTTATTTACTCTTCCTGGTGGCAGCCACTCTACTATTCATTAACCGATGTGAAAGACTACAAAGTAATTTCTAATAATAAAGTTAGTAAAGGCCATTATTATGCACAGTCCTTCTCGCTCAGCGATAAATCTAATGATGTTGTTACCGGCCTAAAGAAAATCAATGCCAGCTTGAACGTCGACTCCTACAAGTTCTGGGTGGACGAACCCTTCTACAATTATTTGTTAGGCGATTTTAAATAATTAAAGAAAAACCGTCAGGAGATCATCCTGACGGTCCTTTTTAGGTTTAACGCCTTACTTATGGTAAGGTTCACCGCGCTAGGTGAAACGGCAAGTTTTAAGCCATCCCGTTTAGGATGGCCCTCTCTTTGATCACGCATCTCTTTTGCAAAAAGAAAAAGTGTATGGATTACTCCAATTGCGCTTTCACTTACTTTAATATTCTCCTTTAATCACAAAAAACGAACCCCTAATGGTTCCCGCTAGTTTAGACTTCTGCCGGGCAAACTTAAACTTCTTTTCTAATTCCTGTGGGGTCTTCATTTCGATCAGAGGGTTGTAATTTAAAGCAACTTAATCAGCTCTTCTAGCTCTTCAACCAATACTTTTGCAAGTTCAAAATTAGTATCTTTTAAAGCCAATTCTATTTTCATTTCAACTGATTTTTTATTTTGTTCATTTTCTAGATAGTCTCTATCAAAATGGCTCGCATAAATCATCTGTCTAAATTTTCGCATACTCATTTTTCTAATCGTCTTATCGTCAATGATTAACACATAATCCATACCATTTACTACAGAGTAGAAATCATGAGAAATCATGAGAATCGCACCTTTATAGTCTTCAATGGCTTTCTCCAGTGCTATTTGCGTATAGGTGTCTAAATGGCTTGTCGGTTCATCAAGAAGCAATACGTTTGCTTTGCTGGCAGAAACTTTAGCCAATTGAAGCATATTTTTTTCTCCACCAGATAAAAATGCTATCTTTTGATTAACGATTTCTCCTTCAAAGCCATAGTTTGAAATATACGATCTAACCTCATCATAAGTTTTAAACCCAGCATCGATGAATTCTTCTAGTATTGTATTAGAATCCTTTAGCACTTCGCCTTGATTCTGAGATAAATAAGCAACTTTAACATTAGCATTTATTTCAATTGAAGCATGATTATTTTTAAAGATATCTCGGAGTAAAGTCGTTTTCCCGGTACCGTTTGGACCAATAATGGCTACTTTATCCGTAGATTTTATCTCAAAGTTAACATTGTCTAAAAGCAACTCATCAAACGTAACACTATAATTATTGACATTTACAACAATGGTTTCTTCAATCTCATTTTCAATACCAAAACTAATTTTAGGTTGCTTAATATCAACAAATGGCGCTTTAATTCTACGCGCTTCCAATCTTTCTTGAAACCTAACTCTAGCTTTTAATGCTCTCCCTCTAGATGCTTCTGAATTATAAGTTGCGATAGCTCTAAGATTATCAATAATGTTATCGTATCTCTCAATTTCTTCTTGTTCAGCGACTGCGATTTCTTGCAACTCAATTTTTGTCTGAAGTAATGAGAAATTATACTCAATATACCGCCCATCAAACTCTTGGATCTCCATGTTTTCAAGGTGTAGAATTTTGTTGAAACAATGATTCAATAGATATCGGTTGTGCGTAACAACTAGCAGCATTCCTTTGTGAGAATTAATAAGATTTTTAAGCGCATTTAGGTTTTCAAAGTCTAAAAATACATCGGGTTCGTCCATAATCATTAAGTCTGGACTACTAAGCATTTCCTTCATCACTTGAATAAGTTTGAATTCCCCACCACTCAGGTCGGATACCCTAAGATCTTTTAGCTTCATGAGGTTTGCTAGATTTAGTTTCTTATTAATGTTGCTTTCAAAATCAGCCCCACCGATTGAATCAAATGTGTCTAAAGCTAATTGATACTTTTCTAATAACGCATCCATATCCGATGATGTTTCCATTTCCGTACAAATAGCTGTTATTTCATTTTGTATCTTAATAAATTCTTCCCCTATATATTCAAAAACTGTTGTTTCTTTCGTTTTGTCGAATTGTGGGAATTGACTTACATGTCTAATTTTGCAAGCCGGATCTATTTCTAACCTGCCCTCGAACAAATATCTTTCTGGATCCATCAGTATATCTATCAATGTACTTTTCCCACTGCCACTTGTTCCTATAAAAGCGCAATGTTGTGCCTCTTCAAGCGTAAATGAAATGTTTGTATATAGTTCTTTTTGCGGAAATGAGAAGGATAAGTTATCAACTTTTATCATAGTATTACCTTTCTTTATAACTGAAATGGTGACTATTAGTAGCTGTATTGCAAAACATGGAGTTTGAGTTTACCGTTGTTAGAGTAACACTGTTTACAACCAACTTCAATGGGGTCAAATTTCCATGCTACTTCTCAACTATCCTCATAGAAGCGCCGGAATGAACTCGACTTTGATCTCTGCCGGTTGTAAATGCACCTTATTCATCTTATCTGGCTCGTTGATCAAATAATGATAAGGCGAGAATACCTCCTGACGAATAGTCAACGGAATAGGTCGAGGAGCTCCTAGCTGTTCCATTTCATTCCATTCGCACATGTTTTTTGCATACTTGACTCGAGTTGTACAATAAAAACTTGCCGTTACTTATGGTACGGTTCCCCGCGATTTATCCGCATCACGCGATACACCTGCCCCGCCAGCACCAACCGCATCAGCTGGTGCGGCAGCTCGCTCGATAGCTCCAGCAAGCCGCAGATCACGAAGGCCAGCTGATTGCTCTCCTTCATACGCACCTGCTGCTCCTCAGCAGGGCTCATGCTCTCCGGTGCCTTATCGTCCGGCACCTCTATCATCTGCACCTTGGCTTACGGCCCAATGCGCTTCACATACTCCGCGATCCGGTCTACGAGATAGCGCTCCTTCAATTTCCCTACGGTTAATATCTTATATACACATAACCGACAATCTCCCCTCATTTGCTCCATTGGATAAAATCCAATCAAATCAGGCTCATTCACCTTATTTGCTCGCTTTCATTGGAGTTAATCCAACAGAACGCTCCAAAACCAGCTCTTCTGAGCTATTTCCACATATTCTACTGTATAAATCCAATGAAACTAACCCCAACCGCAGATGTCATGAGACATCATTGGATATAATCCAATCAAATATCCTTCAAGTTCATGTATTTCAACCTTTCTCCCAACTCAAATAAATAAGGGTAAGCTTCGCTTACCCCAAAGCATATAAATTCTGTAAAAATAAACGGTTGCACGGGATCCATATTCTCTCGCTCAACTGTTTTTTTATTTACAAGCATAATTCGAAATTAAATTTCATAGACTCATAGAAAGGATCTGATTTAAGAGAATAGGAGTTGCCCCATGTATAGGTTACGACTTGTAAAAATGAATGCAGCCCACCTACTTATCTATCTCCTTATTATGATTACTAGTTCTATATGGACCATCATCTGGGGAACTCATGCTAGGGTGAAACCACCACCAAACCTCCCTGTTTCCGAATATAGCATCCACCAAGCTAGCAACGGAGTCACGCTCCATAGTATACGGACTCCGCCACAGAACATAGGGCTGAGAGCAATTACAGGCAATGTGACAGAAAGGCAGGAAAATGGGATTAACGGCGGGTTTTTCTGGCAGGGCTATCTCCTTAGCATCGCTGTCATTAATGATCATCCCGTCAAAGGGGAACCTGGCGATTACGGCTCTGGCTGGTTTAATATTGACCGCAAGCGGGGAACACTCGTATGGGATGAGAAGGCTCAAACCTTCACCATTCAAGTCGTTGAACATGCGGACGAGCTGAAGGTGATGGATCGCGCTCATTACTGGGCGCAGGGAGGCGTGAGCATGGGACTTACGAATCCAGACGGATGGGCGGAGCAAGCGATAGCGGAAGAGATGCCCGTCATTAACGAGAAGCGCATGCGATCAGGTATCGTCTACGACAGGAATAACAACGTTTATCTAGTCGTGGCTCCAACGCCATGCACTGGGGAGCAATTCCGTTCAGCCGTCCAAGAGCAGGTTGGCAATGGGCAGCTGGTGGATGGGCTTTTCCTAGACGGCGATGGATCCTCCCAGCTCAAAGTCGCCAATTACTTGCTCCCCGGCGATCATCGTGAGGTGTATCAGATGATCGCGTTGTTGCAATGAAACGAAAGGGAAGGGTACCATTCGAAAAAAAAGAGGAACCCCTGTACCAAACAGGAAATTCCTCAACTTAAAACTAGAAAGTTACATGGTCAGGATCGGGACCAATGCGTTTGTTTTCGTTTAGCGAATCCACGAGGGCAATATCATCTGTGCTTAGTTTGAAATCAAAAATATTCGCATTCTCCCGAATTCGGTGCTCTGTAACTGACTTCGGAATGGTCACAACGCCATTCTGAATATCCCAGCGCAGCACAATTTGTGCCGGAGATTTTCCGTATTTGGCAGCAAGCTGCGTCAGTACGGGATGATCGAGTCTCCCCTGCATGAGGGGACTCCATGCTTCTAGCTGAATGTTATTCTCACGAGTGAATGCGAGAAGCTCTTTTTGCGCAAGCTCCGGATGGAACTCGACTTGATTCACGGCTGGAACAACACCTGTATCTTCAATAACTTGTTTCAAATGATGAATCTGAAAATTACTTACACCAATAGCTCGGACGAATCCCTCTTTGTACAAATGAACGAGCGCCTTCCAAGTCTCTCTGTACGTGGCAGGTACGGCCCAGTGAACTAGATAAAGATCGATCATTTCGAGACCAAGCCGCTTACGACTAGCATCGAACGCTTGCAGGGTAGATTCATAGCCCTGGTCGGCATTCCAAACCTTGGTCGTCACGAAAATCTCTTCACGCGGCACACCACTTTCACGAAGACCTTGTCCAACGCCATCTTCATTCTTATAAATGGCCGCTGTATCTATACTACGATAGCCCAATTGAAGAGCAGTTTTCACTGCGCCAATCACTTCTTGGCCTTCTTTGGTCTTATAAACGCCTAGTCCCAGCCATGGCATGTGTATGCCATTATTTAGTGTGACTCCGTCTGTAAATGCTTGATTAGATTGCGTTGACATTAGGATAATACCTCCATCATGAATATAATTTTATGACGGCTCTTTGGTAGAGTACGCACATAACAATCATAACATCTGGAAATAAGATCATATAATTGTGCGATAGCTACCCTTGATGCTCATGAATCAAATCCATCTTCAGCTTCCATAATGCCGCGCTTAAATTCACACGATAAACTTCCGGATTAAGCTTACGCAAATACTGCGGCCATACGGACTGCATCTGCTGCGCATGATAATCTCGAATTTCATCCAATGCGGGCTCTTCATAGACAAGCTTCCCTTGGAGAAAGATGGGGTGGAGCAGTGGAATTGCTTCATAGTCATCAATATATTTGTAGATATAAGGGTGGATGGGGTCGAACAGCTTGATTCGTTCACCCTTCTTGATATCGACTTCATGCTGAAGAGCCAAATAGTCGGCTTCCGCTTTGCCTGTCTTCTTGTTGATGATCCGGTAGGCTTCCTTGAAGCCCGGATTGGTAACTTTCTCGGGATTGCCCGAGATCTTAATGACCGGCACGAATTCGCCGTTCTTCTCACGGGCCACCAGCTTGTAAACCCCGCCCAGCGCGGGTTGATCCGCAGCAGTAATGAGCTGGGTGCCGACGCCCCAGACGTCGATCTTCGCATCTTGGGCTTTCAGCCCCTCGATGATGTTCTCATCCAGATCATTCGATGCGACGATCTTCACCTCGGGAAAGCCCGCTTCATCCAGCATGCGCCTTGCCTGCTGGGATAAATACGCCAAATCGCCGCTATCCAGGCGAATGGCGTTCATGCGCTTACCCTGGCTCTGCAGCAGGCGCGCTGTCTTGATCGCGTTCGGTACGCCGCTGCGCAGCGTATCGTACGTATCAACGAGCAGCGTCACTTGCTCCGGCAGCGCCTCAGCATAGGCACGGAAAGCTTCTTCTTCCGTGTCGTGGGCCTGCACCCATGCGTGAGCGTGCGTGCCTTTGGTCGGGATGCCGAACAGCATCCCGGCTCTGAGGTTGGATGTCGCATGAAACCCTGCGACATAGGCCGCTCTTGCGCCCCAGATAGCGGCGTCAGCCTCTTGGGCGCGTCTTGTGCCGAACTCCAGCAGCACATCGCGCGGCGCAACTTGTTTGATCCGCGAAGCTTTCGTCGCGATAAGCGTCTGGTAGTTCACGAAGTTGAGAATCGCCGTCTCAACCAGCTGCGCCTCGAATATGCTCGCCACTACGCGTACGAGCGGCTCATTCGGGAAGACAAGTGTACCTTCCGGTACAGCTTGCAAGTCTCCTCCGAATTTAAACGCGCGCAGCGCCTCCAGAAAATCTTCCCGATAATTCTCTTCCTGTGTCCGCAAGTAGGCGATCTCTTCATCGCCAAAATGCAGGTTTTGAATGTACTGAATCACCCGCTCCAAACCAGCGAAGACCGCATATCCGCTCCCGAAAGGCAGCTTACGGAAGTATACTTCGAAAACAGCCTTCTGCTGATAAGTGCCCTGCAGCCAATGCGCGTACATCATATTAATTTGATATTTATCTGTGTGCAGCGTCAAGTTGTCGTATTTCATAGGATTCATCCTTTCCACCAATTGTCATAGCATGTTACTGGACCCTTGCGTTTATGTTCGGTAACAGCGTAGCGCTCCTCAATCTTCTGTACGGCAGGAGCGAGCAGGGGGCTTCCTTCTAAGTAGTCATCCAACTGATCGTAAGTGAGTCCCAGTGCTTCTTCATCCGGAAGACCTGGTTTTAAATCTTCCAAGTCTGCCGTAGGCTTTTTCAAATACAAATGTTCCGGGCACCCCAACTGCTTCAGCAGCAGCTTGCCTTGCCGCTTATTAAGGCCATAGATCGGAGCCACATCGCATGCACCATCTCCATGTTTCGTGAAAAATCCGGTAATCGCCTCAGCCGCATGATCCGTCCCCAAAACAAGCAATTGATAGTGCGCGGCCAAATCATACTGCACCTTCATACGCTCGCGAGCCTTCACATTCCCTTTGTGAAAATCACTTAAAACCTCACCTGTAGCTTCGGCAAACTGCCGTACGGACGCGTCTACAGCCGGTTGTATGTTGACCGTAACAACACGGCTAGGCTGAATAAACTGAATTGCTTCCTGTGCATCATCTTCATCTTTCTGGATACCGTATGGCAGCCTTACAGCCATGAATTGAAAGCTTTCAGTGCCGCCTTCTGCATTTAGCTCATCGATCGCTATTTGAGCCAGCTTGCCTGTTAATGTGGAGTCTTGACCTCCAGACAGCCCAAGCACATAGCCTTTGGCTCCTGTATGAACCAGATACGCCTTGAGGAATTTTACTCGACGATCGATTTCGTAAGTCACGTCGATGTTCCCCTGCACAAATAATGAAGCTTGAATCGCTTCTTGCTTAAGATTCCGCATATTCACCATCTCCTCATTCTCCGTGATTTCTGTCCGATTCATACCTTTGCACCCAACTCAGCTGCCACTTTAACCTCGAACGACTTTCGCCCCAAGTGTACCTTGAAAATGCTGTAAGGCCCATTCATGGCCCGTTTGATTAAAACTAGCGACTGCATCCTCATGAACAACAATTTCAAAGCCTTTGTTGTAAGCATCCACCGCTGTATGCAGGACACAAATATCCGTGCAAACGCCAACCAAATGCAGCTCACGAATTCCTCTTGCCCTTAAATTAAGCTCCAACTCGGTGCCGCAGAAGGCGCTGTATCTTGTTTTGTCCATCCAATAAATCGCGCTGTTATTATGCTCATGTACAGTTTTCAACCTGCCATATAAATCGCGCCCCGCCGTGCCGCGAATATTATGTGGAGGAAACAACTTCGTCTCTGGATGGAAAGGATCTTGTTCGTCGTGGAGATCAACAGCCATAACCACAAAGTCCTGATGGGCCAAAAATTGCTCAGTAATTTCACAGATTCTCGCTTCAATCGCAACGCCTGGTTCCCCGCAAGGAAGCTTCCCAACAACAAAATCCACTGTATAATCAATGATAATAAGAGCTCTCATCCTAAACACTCCTTTATATTGTATATTTGATATTATTATTAAGACAATATCAAAATAGAAAAGAGAGGCCTAGCTGTAAATAGACAGCTGAGGCACATAATCGGTAAATCGGTACAACTGAGCAGAACGCTGGGAGTAACGGTTAGACATTTTGCCCTGTCCGTTACGATCCAGAACCTCCTCGATAATCCCTTTGCGACTTTGGGTCGAAGTAATTTTACGAATGAAATTCCGTTCCTTAAACGTCGGAACGACCGTTTGAATGACTTGATACAGCTCACTCATCGTGAATTCTTCGGACAGGAACTCTCTGGCAATCGTCGTCGTCAGCATCTTCTGCTGAATTTGAGTAAGAGCATCTTTCATTATGATTTCATGGTCAAAAGCGAGATCCATCGCCAGCGCCTCATCGATAGGGAAAAGGCGAACATCAGCTGCATCATCCGCGGCTTGACGTTTCTCAAGATGGCGTTCGTGCACGAGTGCGAAGAACGCATGCGAGATCATCCACCCCCGAGGATCGCGCTGCGGCGTACTATACACATTGAAATATTCAATGTGTACGTCCGAAACACCCGTCTCCTCCATTAGCTCACGCCGTGCGCACTCTTGGATCGTTTCAGTTTCCATCGAGAAGCCCCCAGGAAGTGCCCACTGACCCTCGAACGGCCATTGCTTTCTTTGAATCAATAATACTTGCAGCTCCCGAGTAGGAAGTGACTTCTTCACGGATCCTTTTCCTTCTGAGGTAATCGTAAAGATGACGATATCCGTAGGCGCGCCGTCAGGTGTGCGGTATTTACTCGCTTGGTAATTGCTTTCATTCTCTATTGGGATGTTCATTAGATCACCTGCTTAATCACATTTCGCTTCATATTGTCAATTTGATAATTTCATTATGACATAATTAAAATTCTTTTGCAATAGGCATTCACAGGCCGGTCTGTTGCTACTTCTCTATCACAATCAAACACGTGCTATCCGGCAGCGGAACCACGTTTCCATCTTGATCCATGATCCTTACTTTATCCGCCAGCGCCTCCGTATACCCTTCCTGTAGGAAGTGTTTGCTCTCCACGATTTTGGCCTCATTACCTAATGTATCCAGGATGAACGCAATAAACTCGCTCGGGGTAAAGTAACCGAATTGCTCCTGAACTTCATGCACATAAGCTTCTTCTCCCCACGTATATGTATAAAGGAATTCCATCGCATCATTCACGGGCATGATGACCTCATCCTTAGCTACGACTTCATACTGAATCGTTCGCCCTGCGAAATCCTTCGCATACCGCTGCAGCCAAGCCATCGCCCCATCTTGCAGAAATTGAACGGTCCGTTTCTGCTCAGCAGGCTCCGTCATAATACCATCGCGGATAACGATTCGTCCTCCCGGTGCGAGGACATCAAAAGCGCTTCGCAGCGCTGCAGCAACCGTAGCATGGTTGAATTTCTTTCCGTCAAAGGGTATGTAAGAATATAATTCGTGCAGGATCGAAGAGAAAATAACCGTATCGATTGAGCCCGGCTCTACATACTGTTTGAGATCAAGTGCATCCCCCTTCATAACGTCCCACCGATGTCCCTCCAGCTGCTTTTTGCGTTCCAGCGCTTCAATTACATTCGACGAAATGTCGATCCCAATCGGATGCTTGTCCGGCAAATACTGCTCAATGAGATCCAGCATAACCCCGCCGCCAGGTCCGATATCGACAACCCGCTTCCCAACAACGTAATCCAGCATCATCTTCTTATAGTCAGCCGTTTGGTTCATCGTAGCTAAGTATTCTTCCTCGTTATGAAACCGATCATAGGCATCTCTGCGTAATTCGAACAGATCGAACAGTAGCAGAACCGCCTTTTCATAGAGAGGAGATTTCTCTGCCTCTACACAAAATTCAATCAGTTTCTCAGCAGCAGGAGAAAATTGGAAGGTAAAGAATATCGTGTCCGGGAGCTGCGGCTTTCGATCAATAAGGTGCTTCAGATGGGCATTGCCCCACTTACCATCGGGTTTGAACTTTTGAGATAATTCCAACGGATCCCTCATCAAATCATTCCAAGAAAGCTCACCCAAATATTTCTCAATCATCCTCTTCTTATACACGTTTACCTTTTTGCTGCCCTTGTAATCGTAATACATCGTATTCATCAAAGGTTCGAAGCTAATATGTTGAATGGAATCAGTCTGACTTGAAACCTGAATAATCAGGAAAACTTTCACCAACTGCTCCAAAGAGAATTCTTGCAGCGCCGCTTCTACGAACCACAGCGTTCTACCATCTAAAAAGGCCGTTAATGCATCTAATGGAGCTTCGTCCAGCAGCTTCCCATACTCGGCATCGAAATTTTCTCCTTTTTGAATCGTGTTTCCCCGCAGTCTGGCAAGGCGATCCTTTATGGCAGGCTCTTTTTCCAAAGAATCCGATACGATCTGCTCAATCATTGTCTCAACTTCATTACGAACGGATTGCCAGAGTTCTTCTGAAACACCTGCAATAATGCATTGATTCAGCGGCAAGAGCAAGCCTCTTAATTCATCAGCTGAAAGCAAGTTATTCATCATCAAACGAATTAACGGTGTATGTTCTTTAAGCGGAACTTCGCCACGGATGGTTTGACCAATTAGCCCATGAGTGTAGATTAACGTATGTATGACTGTTGACTTATCGCTTGGATTTCCTTTATCGAGCTTATACAGCTGGGCCGAACCAAGGTTATGGACGTAAAGATGAATACCTGCTTCTTGCCACATGAAACGGTCTCTTGAAGTCCCGCCCTTCGCGACTTCAGACCAGATCAACACCTCTTCTAGTAAATCTTTCTTCCAAAAGGACAACTCAAGCCCGTCCAAAATATGTAATGTCCGCTCAACATAATCAAGCACAGGGTTCGCCTGTGCCAGCTCCTGGATCGACTGAATCCGCTCGAAGTTAACGATGCGCTCCTCCGCCGAAACGATATAGGTTAACCATTTAGGTTGGTCTGCGGCATTTGTTTCCCCTGCCCGATACCTTTTTATTAATTCTAATGAACTTAACATGCCGGTATATGATCCTCCCATCCTACCTATCACTATATGACTAGTATAAACTAACCTCATGGCAATCTCACGTTTTCGCATGCGACTACTTCATTGATGATCGGCATATAGATTGGCGTAATTGACCAGTATGGTCATAAAGCCCAACACGACAAATGAAAAAAAGGCCATTAAATCCAAATGATATACGTTGGGAACGACAATAAAAACAGCACCAATAATAAAACAAAGCCAATTTTGCCAAACTTTTTTCCCGGTTTTCCCTAGGGCCATCAGAGATGCCACGAATTGTAAGCTGCCTAGCAGAGCGCAGGTGTAAAGCGCATTCGTATGAGCTTCAAAGCCGAACACCCAGGGACTCACCAGAAACCAAAGACCCATACAAGCGGACAATAAGTTTTTCAAATACATCGTCTACTGCCACCTCCTACTTTACGAGATGCAATAGTATACGCAAACGCTTTCAGTATGGTGAAATGGAAAAGCCTCCAGCTCACCCAAATAAATAGGCAGCTAGAGGCTAATGTTTTAATTTCTTATTGTTCAAAATGAATGGCGCCTGCATTTCCCGTTTTCGCATCTGCACGCAGGATGTCCGTTACGAATTTCAAAGGTACATACAGCATGTCGTTCAAAATAACTGGAGCTGTCCCTAGCGTAACCGGAGCCATTTTCGCATAGAAATAGCTGTCTTGACCCACAGAAACACTCGTCCACCCAGCACCCTTTTTCAATTCGGCAGCGTATGTCTCTTGATTCCACTTCACTTCGTAGCCAAGTCCTTCTGCTACTTTGCGTAATGGCACCAGACTCACGCCTTCGGCATTGGTTAGGCTGTCGCTTGCCGCTAAATCTAGCTTCATTTTCTCTACTGGGATAGGGGCAACGGGTTTAGGTGTCATATGCCATTTCTCTGGCAAATTAAAACGGAATTCCGGAGTACCTGTGGAGCCTGGCGCGATCGAATATTTCGGGAACACAATGACCGCTTCGCCTTTTTCCACATAAAAGGTTTGCTCTTCACTGATGCCTTTAAATGCATCTTTGAAATAATTCTCAGGTTTTTCATTGATTTTGGCCTGAATTCCGGCATTTACATTCTCCTTGAAGTTATCTCCAAGCAGATCCTGCAAAGTAACACGCTGCCCTTGTTCGCGATTTAGCACATTATACGTATCAACTCGCGGCATACCTGTGCCACCTGTAGCTGCATACGTTATAACTTCAAGTGAGACAACACCCGCCGGATTGCTCGAACCATCCGATTTCAACACATATTGAATCGTCAGCTCGTAGGGGCGATATGTGAATCCATTCGTTTTTGCATCAGCAGCGGCTTCCGCAGCCTCTTTCTCCCAATTCGCCAAATCTTTGTTCGCTTGGGATAAAATGATATCATTCGTTTGCTCTTGATACTTCGTATCCAACATGCCTGAAAGCTGCGGCACTTTAATATTAGTTTTTAGATCCTGTGTTTTAGATGTGAGATCTACTTCTTTCATTTGAACTGGTGAAGTTGACTCAGATGCAACTGGTGAAAGTATTGGAACTACGGTAACTGCTTCCGCTGATGCCATACCTGTTAATGGGAATACGGCACCACTAACTCCTAACAGCAATGCACATCCGACTACACCAAGTTTCAACATGTTAAAAGGATTTTTTTTCATTTCATGTTCACTCCTCATTCATTATCGTGAGTATCTTTCGGTTGAATTAACCTTCACGATAACTAGACGCGCCAACGTTAAAGAAAGTCTGAACGTCAACATTCTTTTATGAAATTCGGAATGAACTTACAACTTGATGCAAATCTTGAGCAATACCAGCAAGGCTTTCAGCAGAAGCTGTGATCTCTTCTGTGGACGCGAGCTGCTCTTCCGTTGCAGCCGCAACCGACTGAGCTGTCCCCGAAGTTTGCTGCGCAACAGAACCTACACTAGCTACAGTTGCCGAAACTTCTTCCGAGCTTGCAGCCATTTGCTGAGCCGCCGCAGCCGTTTCCTGAATCTTGCTGGCAACTTCTTGCGATGCATTGACGATCTGACCGAATGCTAGCTCTGCGATCCCTACCTCTTTAAGACCTTCCTGTACGTCTGACAACCCCGTATTCATAACTAGAGCGGCACGAGCAGAATCTCTTTGAATGTTCGATATGAGTTCGGATATACCACGTATAGAATCATCCGTCTGAGACGCTAACTTTCGAACTTCACCGGCTACAACCGCAAAACCTTTGCCGCTCTCTCCTGCACGAGCAGCCTCAATCGCTGCATTCAAAGCAAGAAGATTGGTTTGCGAGGCAATATTTCCAATCAACGTCGAGATTTGACCGATGCTCTGAGTATGTTTTTCCAGCTCATTGATGACTTTGTTCGCAGCATCCACAGAATGACTCACTGCCTGCATCTTGTTAACCACACGCTCCATCGAATGGGTCCCTTGCTCAGCAATCTGCGTTGCAGAATTCGATAATCAGATACTTCCGATGTTGTTTCTGCAATCCGTTGAATACCTACAGCCATTTCTTCCATCGCTCTGCTGCATTCTATCGAACTTTGGGCTTGTTTATCAGCTCCAGTTGCGAAATCCTGAACGGCTTCTGCAACATGCTGCGAGGCAGATGTATTCTGCTCGGAGCTGGCAAACAACTGCTGAGACGATGCTGCTACGCTATTCGAGGCTTGCATCATTTGCTCTACAGACTTACGCAAATGGTTAACCATTTGATTAACAGAACCGACTAAATCGCCAATCTCGTCCTTATTTTTTACTAGAATAGGTTCAACGGTAAGATCTCCATTCGCTATCCGATTTAAGGATTGTGATGCTTTACGAACGGGTGAGGAAATGTTTCTAACAAGTATGTAGCAAGTAACTAGCATGAATGCAATGATGACACTAAGAACGATTAGGGATGTGTTCACACTTGTTTTGTATACATTTAAGCTTTCCAGCTCCGCTTTTCTTCCTCCCTCTTGATTAAACACGACCATATCCGCCATCGTTTTTTGCGCTTTTCCAAAAGCGGTTGCCATCACCTGAAGGCTTTCTACAGCTTCCTTTCCTTTACTAGGATCAGCGGCATTCTGTTTATTTTTCATAAAAGAAGCTTTGAAATCTTCCCAATTCTTATTAAGCTCGTTAAAGTAATTGGCATCTTCTTCCCCAGCAAGGGATTCCTTATAATCTGCTAACAATTTATCAATACTCGCGATTGATGCTGCCATGCCAGCATCAAGTGGCTCATGCTTTTTAACATCTGGCTCTAGCTTCTTCTGATAGTAGATTGCTAATAAATGCTCCGAGTTATAGTGGATCTCTTCAATAATTTGAATGCCCATCATCCAATTTTCAGCAAGCTTTTTCGTATTGTCCTTCAACGCGCCCATTCGACTCATATCTGTCCAGCTTAAACCTCCAATCATCAGAAAGATGATTGTGAATACCGTAACCATTTTTGTTCGCACTGTAAGCCGCATGTTGCCAAATCCCCCCAAATAATGAATGAATGATCCAACTATGATGTATACTCAATTCATCTACTGCAATCATCATAATCTTTATTCATTAATTTTCTTACCTTACACTCATTGTGAAACTGTTAGATTTGCTAATAGTTTTAAACTTCACGGAGGTTACTCATGTTATCATCTTTACGTTTCAAACTTGTCTCATTGCTAGTTCTTATCACTTGTATTTCCCTAACTGTCGTCGGGATTACAAATTATCGGCTCTCGAGAGATAAATTGATTCACCAAATGAAAGAGCAATCGATAACTTCCGTTTCCAATTCCGCACAAAATTTATACGATTTCTTATCCATTCGTTTGGCAGAAGTGGAGCTAATTAGTCGTGTAGATGTTATGAAGCATGGGACACTTGAGGAACGGCTCCAATTTTTGACCCAAGAATTAAAAACAGGCGCTAATCGCTATTATTCCATGGGAATTATAGATCTCAACGGCTATATGACTCTCACTTCCGGACAAACGCTTTATGTAACAGGGGAACGAAGATTCCAAGAGGCACTAAATGGGAAAACATTTATCTCTGATCCAGAAATCGGTAAACTAACAGACAAATATATTTTTTCCATTACCGCACCAGTCTTCAATGAGAAAAACGAAGTGACGAGTATCATAAATATCTCTCTTGATGCGGAACAAACCTTTTTCGAGCATCTTCATACCCCTTTGGAAAAGGGCGAAATACTTATCGTGAACCAAGAGGGACTCATCCTGTATCATACCGATGCATCTCAAATTTTGAACCTTAATATTTTCACCGAATACCCTTCACTTGTGCCAGCCTTTCAAAAAGCGCTGCAGACAAACGAAGGATTTCTGGATGAATCGTATAACGGCGGCCAAAAAGCTCGGTGGTTCTATGCGCGTGTACCTAAATTAGACTGGTATCTCGCTTATTCCGTGCCCCTATCAGCTTTCGAGGCTCCCACGAGCCCCTTACTTTGGTCGACTATCGGATTAATTGTGATGACGGCCGTGGTCATTTTTATCCTCATATACTTGACTGCTAATACTCTGATTATTAAACGCATCAAGCAAATTCTCCATGTCACAGAATCCGTCGCTGCGGGTAATTTCTACATAAAACCGCTTATTTTCAAAAGCAAGGATGAGCTTGGTGCTCTTGCCCATTCTGTGAATGGCATGATAGAAAACTTACGTGAACTATTCGAGCCGTTCGAAGCTTTTATTCATCACAATCAATATGCCATGATCGTGACAGATCCTTCCTTTACCGTTAATCATCTCAATAGCAGAGCTGTACAGCTTCTTGGCTATTCTTTAGCAGAAGTTCATAAGAAAGCAACGCCCCTTCTGTGGTTGGATGAAGAACAACTGATAGAAAGAGCCGCGCAATACTCATCAGAGCTTGGGGAATATGTGCCAGCTGATTGTACAGCTCTCGTGATTCGTTCATTACGTCACCTAAAAGAGGATTCTGAATGGACTTGGCATCACAAAGATGGCACTCGTTTCTTCGTTCAGGTTAGTGTCAGCAGCATTACAAATCCGAATGGCGAGCTGAAAGGGTTCGTATTCATCGCTCGAGACATTAGTGATATTAAAGAGAGCAATGAGTTTAGGGAGAGGCTGTTAACGATTGTAGAAAGCGCACGTGATTCCATTCTCTCATTTGATGAGAAAGGCTTTATTTTTTATATGAATCAAGCATGCAAGAGCACCGTTGGATTAGATAAACAGCAAACCGTTGGCAAACATTTCAGTGAGTACGTAGATATCCAGAATGACATCAATTTTGAAGAGGGTCTGAACACAGCTATTCGGGAAGGATTCTGGGAATTTGAAGCAGAGGTCCTAACGAAGGAACAACGGCAAATATTCATTTCCGTTATCATCGTACCCCATTGCCCCGCAGACAAAGGAGAGCGATATTTCTCAGCCATTACGCGAGATATTACGGACCAAGTACATTCCAAAGAGGAGCTCATTCGAGCGAAACAAGAAGCGGATGAAGCCAATTTGGCTAAAGGAATTTTCCTGGCTCGTATGAGTCATGAAATTCGGACACCTCTCAATGGCATCGTCGGACTCTCCTACTTGATGGAGCGAACGCTCATGTCACCGCTTCAGAGGGATTATATAAGCAAAATAGTGAGATCCTCGGTGTCCCTATCCAATATTATTAATGACATTCTGGACTTCTCGAAGCTTGAGGTGGACAAGCTAGCCATTGAACATCATGCGTTCCAGTTGGATGAGACCATTGACCGTGTTTGTGAAACCCTTAGCGTACTGCTCGGCCACAAGCCGGTTGATTTTATTTGTGATATCCATGACAATGTGCCGCTTGGACTCATTGGGGATTCACTACGCATGTATCAAGTCTTGCTGAATCTAACTAGCAATGCGATAAAATTTACTGAGCAAGGAACAGTCACGCTGCGTGTTAACGTTGAACAGCTCCGTGAGGAAGAAGTCAGAATTGGCTTTACCGTCAGCGATACAGGCATCGGGATGGATGAAGAGCACCTATCCAAACTTTTCCAGCCGTTTGTTCAGGTAGATGAAGTAACGAGTCGGAAATTCGGGGGAACGGGACTCGGTCTTGTTATCTCCAAGAACATCATTGAGAATATGGGCGGCACCATCGAGGTGTCAAGCCAACCAGAGCTCGGCAGTGAATTCCGGATTAGCTTGCCTTTCTCGTTGTCCTTGCAACCTATGAAGTCTCAGGCAGTCCTCCCGCTGCGCGCATTAATTGTGGAAGATCACCCTGGTCTGAACCAAGTGCTTGCTCATACCCTTCAATCCATGTGTACAGAAGCGAATGGCGTTTATTCTTGGAAAGAAGCAAGGAATGCCATTGATGTTATTCCCGTAGATGTGATCCTGCTTGATATGGAAGCTGTTGATATGTATGGAGAGGAAGTATGGCTGGGCATGCTTGAAGCCTGCAATCGAATGAACATTTTAACGATTATTTACACAACCTTATCGGGCAGAGATGCCCTGGAGCAGCTGCCTGCACCATCGGCTCCGCATGCCATTCTGGTCAAACCGATCTCACGGATCGTACTGTACCAAACGTTACAAACACTAACAGGCACCCATGCCGAGAAGGAGCTCATATCTACGACAGACTTCATACAAACAGCGGAAACAATGACAAAATTTCAACGCATTCTGCTAGTCGAAGACAACGAAATTAATCAGACTGTCGCTCGTTCGCTGCTGGAAAGCAGGTTGAATTGTGACGTTCAATTGGCTTCCAACGGTTTCGAAGCATTAAATGACTTAGAGAATAATGATTATGACTTGATTCTAATGGATATCCATATGCCCGTTCTGGATGGCATTGAGACAACCAAACGAATTCGTCTTGAGCCTAAATGGATGCATATTCCTATTATTGCTTTAACCGCGGACTCTACTTTGGAAAAGCGATTAGATTGTATTCGCGCTGGTATGAACGAAGTGATCTCCAAGCCTATCATTCCTAGCCGATTGTTCGCAGCTGTCGATGCTGTTCTTAGCGAGAAGAATAGGATGGCTGTCCCAGGACTTGATATGGAAGAAGCACTCGGACGGCTTAGCGGAAAAACCGAGATCTATCACGAAATGCTGCGAAAATTTCATAGTCAATCCGCTCCTATTGTTGCGCAATTAACCCTTGCGATTCAGAAAGGGGACTATGCCGAAGCCATAAATCAGCTGCATGCACTCCGAGGCTCTTCTAGCAACCTGTCAGCGAATCGGGTATTCGCCGCGGCAACTGCCCTAGAAGAAATGTTAGAGCATCATGCTGGGCCCGACGAATCAAATGCCAGCATGATCCAGAACCAACTTCAATCGGTTGCTATTGCTCTGGAGGAAGTTTTTCATACCATCCAAAAATTGCTGTTAGATTGAAAAATGTGCTGATTTATGTCACTATATGCTTATGCTTTTTCAGATTAAGCATGCAATTTATACGTATAGGTGGTTAAGTTAATCATGACAGTAGAAGGCGCTCCATATCGCATTTTGTTGTATTATAAATTTGTTACTGTAATAGATCACGAAGCGTTGGCACAGGAACATTTGGCTTATTGCAAAAAGCTAGGAATTAAAGGCCGTATCCTTATCGCTCCCGAAGGCATTAACGGGACGCTTTCCGGAACGGTTGAACAAACCGATGCTTACATGGCCATGATGCGTCAAATGCCACTGTTCAAAGACATGATCTACAAGATAGATGAAAGTGAACAGCATGCTTTCAAAAAGTTATTTGTTCGTCCTAAAAAGGAACTCGTCACTTTCCGGCTTGAAGAAGATGTGAATCCGAACGAACTAACCGGCACACATCTGAAGCCAAAGGAATTCTACGAGAAGCTCCAGCACGAAGATGTCATCGTTCTTGATGGACGCAACCATTACGAGTACGATATCGGACATTTCCGAGGTGCTATTCGTCCAGAGGTTGAGACTACGAAGGAATTCCCGGAATGGATTCGCAATAATCTCCAGGAATATAAGGACAAACCCATTCTCACTTATTGTACCGGCGGTATCCGCTGTGAGAAGCTGTCAGGTTTCCTTTTACAGGAAGGCTTCAAAGAGGTTTATCAGCTGGATGGCGGTATTGTGAGCTACGGGAAAGATGAAGATGTTCAAGGCCGCTTATTCGATGGCAAATGCTACGTCTTCGACGAGCGGATTTCAGTCCCCATCAATCGGACAGACGAAGATATCGTCGTAGGCAAATGCTACCACTGCGGAACAGCAGAAGATCGCTACATCAACTGTGCGAACGATGCTTGCCACTTGAAGCATATCTGCTGTGAAGCCTGTGAAGAGAAGCACAATAGCTTCTGTTCTAAGGAATGCGAAGAGAAAACGATGAGTACGCTTGAGGCTTAAGCATTAAGCTTGCAAAGTTACAGCGACCTACCAGGGGGAGAAGCAGCTTTTGCAGAACGTGAGTACGCTATTTTGCCGAAAACGCCTAAATTCGAATACAGGAAGAACGTCGATTCGCTATTTTGTTGTTATGTTCCGGAATTGGGACAGATAAGAGCCTTTGGGAGCTTCTATTTGCGAAGAAAGTGGCTAATGGAGCGGAATAAGAGCCTTTAGAGGCTCTTATTTGTCGTTGATATGGTGAAAAGCTAGCTACTCAGAGAAATAAGAGCCCTTGGGAGCTTCTATTTGCGAAGAAAGTAGGTAATCAACAAAAGCCCTATAAGAAAACCTCTATCGAGGCCTTTTCGTGATGAGCGACAGCGTTATGTGGTCAAAAAAAAGGTCCTTTACAAGTCAAATGACTTGAGAGGACCCTTTTTTATGTACTTAAGCTAATTGTTCCACGATACGATCGGTGAGCGGATACACAAGCTCCTCTTCTAAGGTGAAATGTTTGAGCAGTATTAAGCAAGCTGTCATTAGTTCCGATGCCATCAAATGTAAAAACTCCTCATCTATCGGCACTTTCATCGCATTCACACCGTCAACGAAAGCCTGCACCACTCTTTTCGCCAAGTCATGATCCTGCTCTAGTACAGTCATGGAACGAGAGACAGACAGCGCTGTTGTTGGTTGTAAATAAGATTGCAGAAGAGGAAATAATTCTTTTTCTTCCCATTCCGAATGCTGTTCCAGCTCTTCAACAAGGGAAAGAATCAGATCTTGAAGTTCAATCAGCTTACACATTCCTATTGAGCAATCCTCGAGGGAGTACAAGGAAGCAGCCATCGTTCGGATCTCGGAGAGCTGCTCGCGCATCTGCACATGCTCCTCCTTCAGACGCTCTACGAGCATTGGAAAATAGCCGGGATCCATCATGTACTCCCTATTCGTTCGAATGCTCAAACGGTCATTCATTAGACATCCTCCTTCGAGTTTTCGTTAGAAAACTTACTTCGTAAGCATAATAAAGCTAACCCATTCCGCATTATCATTGTATGCAGGATGGGTTAGCTAACATGCGCAGGAAATGTCTTAGAAACAAACCGTTATCGAATGCGGCTCTCCGTTAAATGAAACTGATTTACAAGCAGGAGCAGCGACTCCGTAATTGCGCCAACATCCCCCGTCGTTTGGCGCACGTGAAGCATATCCTGCAGAAGCTCTTGCACGGTACGCTCAACCTCCGCCGAGATTTGGCGATTCTCCATGCTTACCGCCGCTACCTTCTCCATCAGCGCCACCACTTCATCCACCACTTGTGTCTTCATGGTGTCGTGCGCGTTCGCGCTGCTGAGAATTTCAGACGCCGCCGCCACAATTTGCGTCCCCTCCAGAACAACCTTGGTACCTTCTTCCATCGAGATGAAGGCTTCATTCGCATGACGTTCAATATGCTCAATGGTGTCATTGATCTCCATTGTCGACTTCTTGGTCAAATCAGCCAGCTTGCGAATCTCTCCGGCTACAACAGCGAACCCCTTTCCGTGCTCGCCTACCCTCGCAGCTTCAATAGAAGCATTCAGGGAAAGCAGATTCGTCTGAGCGGAAATCTCTTCGATAACCTTGAGCAGCTTCGGGATTTCTTGCGTCGTTTGCAAAAAAGTTTGAATGGTACGATTCGTTTCCGCTACTTTCGCAGAAATATGATTCATCTTTTCGCCAATACGATCCACTTCATCCTGCGCCACAGCAATTTGACCCGAAGCCTTCTCTTCCAATTCGCGCAGTGTCCCGCTCATATTCTGCGTTACATCCTTCGCAACATCGATGTCCTTGAGCTGACCGCGCAGTGAACGAATCATATCATGAATCTTGGTGCTCATTCGTCCAGTTGATTGTTCTGTTGAACCCGTTGATTCATTCATTCGTTCCTGGCTTAGCTGAACTTCAGCCGCTGCTTGTTTCACCTGCAGCATAATACCCTCAAGGGAATCGATCATATTATTAATCCACTTCGCCAATTCCCGCGTCTCATCGCCAGCGAACTCCTGCACTTGTAGGCGCTGTGTCAAATCTCCGCTGCCCTCTGCGTTAATGCGGATGAACTTATTCATTTGCGCGAGCTGCCTTACAATCGGCCTGCTGCCTTTTTGCCTTATAATGCTTGCGCCTATTCCCCCATATACAAGACTTACAGCAGCCATAATTACGGATCCCCAGCTACTAGAAACTTGTCCATTCAGCAACCAAAAGCCCCCTGCAGAGAGTAATATAAATCCTACAATGAACCGCAGCTGCAGCTTGAGCAATTTCCAGTCGATACTGCGAATCCGGTATACCTCCTCTAGATCGCCTTCACACATCATCCCCCAAACATCAGGGCAGTGCGGAAGCTGGAAGGTAACACCTTTGCCAATGACAGAAATATGCCGATAATCGGAATAACCTGGAAACTCTACGAATAAATTATGTCCCTTCGCAATCGTTCCCGCAACCCCCGGATGAAGATGTCCCGTTGCCGGATCCGTAAAAATGAGCTCAAGCTCCGTATGCTCCTTTACACCGACAATGCCGTAATCTGTTCGCACGCCATCTTTTAAATTGTCACCGTGGGTAAAGGTTAGATCCTCAAAACGACTTCGAGATAACGCTGTGCCTGGGGCAATCTGTTTATTCAACACAGGCTTCGCCATAAATAAATAATTATCTCCGGAGTCCGGATATACATGTCCTGATTCACGCTGGATCAGATCGCCGAGCACATCGTTCGGGACACGTCCGCAAATGGCCCCTTTCCATATTCCGTTAACCATTATAGGAGTAATAAATGCGAGTGTCATAGCATCGTGAAACGGCGAAGTACTTGGGCCAAGCTTTAATGTAAGAGGATCAGAATAAGGTCCGAATAAGCATTTCTTGCCTTTACGTGCTTCCTCTAGCCCTTTTGTAAGATCACTTCCTGAACCATAAGACTTCCCAACATGAGTGGGGGACGTGGAGTATATCACTTCTGCCTTTTCATTTACTATGAAAATCTCCGAAAAATCGGCCCCGCTCTTTGACGCGGCTACCATCAACCGTTGAACCATCAAATCATCCTGTGTAAAGCCTGTAGGTCCAGTTTCAGAATCAGAGAGCTGCTCGAGCAGTCGATCCAAATTGGACCAATAGGCCTCTACCCAGCTTCGTAAAATCTCAATTCTCGTATGCGCAATCCCTTCGAAAATATGTTCCACATCTTCCTTGAGGTGACGATTCAGACGATACGACCACCACAAAGGCAGACCTTTTCGAAATCCAAGCCAATCAAACATACCCCAACCCCCTATATTCACATTTCGCGTGTGACTTTATTGTGACTTTATATAACATCTACTTATTCGACATTCTATAGCTGATTTCGACGTAAATCAAGATAAAAACAGAAAATTCTTGAAACTTTCTAACAATTGATCTATTTACGCATTTCTTGTCAGTTAATTTATGTGTCATGTATATTGACATAATTTTCTGATAAATTTACAATGTAAGAAAAACGAATAATTCTTCATCAAACCGCGTCATATTTTCTAACACATAATAAGAACTTAGATCAGAAAGGAGGCCTGGTTTCTGCTTCGGGCCCTTATCCTAACGTAGCTTCCACTCGAAGTATAGCTAAGAAACCAGGAGCTGCGATGTCCAAACCTGAGAATCTGGTCACCACCCCCTATGATCCCCGTCCTTTTTTTGATGAGATGTTTGTGAATTCATACTCGGTAAGATCACATTATCAAAATGTATTCCTTCAGTTCATGTCCATGAAGGCGGGGAATTTGAGCAAGCGCCAAACGGCCACCATGAAACGCATGATGGAAGAAGGGATTACGTTTACACTCTACAGCCCGGATCAAGCAGAAGCATTGGAAAGAACCATCCCTTTCGATCCGATCCCACGAATTATTCCTCGGGATGAATGGCTCAAGCTAGAACGAGGGCTTCAGCAGCGCGTTAAGGCGCTTAATCTATTTCTCAAGGATATTTATCATGACCAATGCATCTTAAAGGATGGTATTATCCCTAGGAAAATGGTTCTTTCCAACTGCTATTTCAGACCTGAAATGATGCGTCTATCCATCCCGAATGATGTGTACGTAACCGTATCAGGTATCGATTTAATTCGCGACGAGCATGGAGAATATTTCGTTCTGGAGGATAATCTGAGATCACCTTCAGGCTTCTCCTATTTGTACAAAAGCCGTTCCATCATGACGCACTTATTCCCTGAGCTCGTTTTTAGCCATTCGATCCAAGATATTGAGCATAGCTTAAATGTGTTTCTATCCGCTTTACGCAGGCTAAGCCCTTCGGGCAAATCCGATCCTGTCATTGGCTTACTCACCCCAGGTTGCTACAATTCAGCCTACTTCGAACATACGTTCCTTGCGCAGCAAATGGGCATACAGCTTGTAGAAGGACACGATCTCGTCGTCATTGATCATAAGGTATATATTCGCGGGATCAAGGGACTCCGCCAAATCGATGTCTTATATCGCAGAATCGACGACGATTTCTTGGATCCGCTCGCTTTTGATCCGAACTCGATGTTAGGTGTCGCGGGGATCATGAATGCCTATCGTGCAGGTAATATTAACATCGTGAATGCCCCTGGAACTGGCGTGGCCGACGACAAAGCCATTTATGCCTATGTTCCAGACATGATTCGTTACTATTTGAATGAAGAACCTATCCTGAATAATGTGCCTACTTATATCCTTTCTAGACCGGAAGAACGCGATCACGTACTGCAGCATCTAGATGAAATGGTCGTCAAAGAGACATCGCTCTCCGGTGGTTACGGCATGCTCATTGGACCTTCGTCCTCTGAGAGTGAGTTGGCTGATTTCCGGCTTAAAATTATAGCGAATCCAGATCGTTATATCGCTCAACCAACGATCCAACTTTCCAGAGCTCCTGTCATGATGGACGGCCAAATGGCTGCGCGGCATATCGATCTTCGGGCATTCGTCATCGCTGGCGAGAGCATTCAGGTTATACCTGGCGGACTTACGCGGGTAGCGCTTAAAGAAGGTTCACTCGTCGTGAACTCCTCGCAAGGCGGGGGATGTAAAGACACTTGGGTCACTCATTCATAGAGAAACAAATATTGATTGGAGGCAAGCGTTCATGGTGATGATGGGACGTACAGCGGAAGCTTTATTCTGGATCGGAAGGTATACGGAAAGAACGGAGAATCACGCGAGGCTAATCGACGTGTATTATCATATTCGCGAGGAGAAGGAGACTAGCAGCGATCAATCGTGGAGCCGATTAATTGATACGATTGGCGATCGTGCCGCATTTACGGAGCAGTACGGGAGCTTCACCGAGCAGCATGTCCTCCAGTATATTACTCTCGATAAAAATAATTCGAATTCTTTGCTCGCTTGTACCAACCATGCCCGCTCCAATCTTCGTAATATTCGCGAGAAAATGCCCGCAGAGCTGTGGGATATTATGAATGGCCTATATTTGTGGCTAAAAGAAAAAGAAGTTCGGGATATCACAAACGATTCGCCTCATTTGTTCTATCGTTTCATTCGTGACACCTTGTCTATGTTTCAAGGGGCGGCCACATCCGTCATGCCGCGTCAAAATGAATGGCACTTCGTGGAAGCCGGAAGATATTTGGAGCGTGCCGAGAACTTGCTGCGCTTACTCCAGTCGTTATGTCATGATTATGCTAGGGAAGAGCTCTCTTCTTACCCGCTTATGCTATCCGTATTGAAGTCGGTTAGCGGTTATGAGTCGTATCGCAGGGAGCATGCAGATACAGTTAATCTAAGCAGCATAATTAAATTTCTGATGCTCCATGAAACATTTCCACGCTCGGTTAGCTTCTCTTTCCAATCCTTGGAGCGTTCCTTGCAGGGCATTCAAATGGAGGACCCCGATTTAAACCTTGCTATACTTAGGCTGGCTAAGCTCGCAGGAAAAGTAAAGGCTAACCTTGCTTGCATGGACGAAGATGATATTTTATCCGGCAAATTGGAAATGACGTTAAGTGCACTTCGGGAATCCTGTAACGTGATGGGCTTAAGGATGTCAAAAGTCTTTTTTCCCTCCCGGGAAGAGGTCATCGCATGAAAAAGCTGGAGATTACGCATATCACACGCTATTCCTACACCGATACAGCGCAGGACAGTGTCAATGAAGTTCGTTTAACGCCTCTCACTGACAATCGTCAAGCCTGTTATCACCATGCCATCACCACGGAGCCTGCTTCAGCTTTCTTTACGTACTCGGATTTTTTTCATAATCGCGTACATGCTTTTACCGTCAATAAACTTCATCGCGAGCTAACGATTAAAATGGTGTCCACTGTCGTCACGAACGACAACGATAACATCCCGTCAGGCGTCGCATCTCCCTTAGAGGAGAAAGCGATGAGATTTAGCGATGACTTTCAAAATCAGCATGCGGAATATTTACTGCCTACCAGTTATACGGGTTTGACCCCTGAACTTAAAGCTTACTCAGATGCCATTTCCGATCAAGATATTAGCCTATACGAATTACTGCATACGATCTACACAACGATTCATCGCGACTTCACCTACGACCCCTCAGCCACTTCCGTGCAGACCACCGTTGGAGAAATGCTTCAATTTAAGCGTGGTGTTTGCCAGGACTACTCTCATTTCATGATTGCCATTTGCCGAGATAAAGGGATTCCTGCTAGGTACGTTAGCGGTTATCACTTTGTTGGCGATCTACAAGGAGGCAGCACGGAATTCACCCAAGCCTCACACGCATGGGTGGAGTGCCTGATTCCGGGAACGGGTTGGTTCGGCTACGACCCTACGAACAACTGCGAGGTCAATTGGCGCTATATTAAGCTCGGACACGGCCGCGATTACAACGATATCGTTCCCGTCAAAGGCGTCTATCGCGGTGCCGGTCAGCAAGATTTGGAAGTCATTGTTGATGTAAAGCTGATTGAGTAGTTCCTTCCATGCGCGATTCATAGCTGCTGCCCCGCTTCACTCCCCCTCTTTTTATCCCCTTTTGGCACGAGCCATGTATTTAGTGTAGAATGGTGTGAAGCTACACTAAACTGCTAAGAGGTGTTTGAATGGCTATAAGTTTCACTTTATCTATCATAAATCGCTTAAAAAAAGAAATTACTGAAACTCAACAAAGAAGTATCGACGAACAGAAAAAAAAGGAAAAAGCACTTTCAAAAATAAATCAATTACAAAGGGATATAAAAATAAGTACTTCACCCAGTGATTTAAGCAGCAAGATGTCTCGACTCAGTAAATTAAAGGATGAGATTAATAAAATCAACCTTTTACAAGTTGAATTATCCAAACAGTTGGCTATTAAAAATGCGGCGCTTAAAGAGCAAATCTCCAAAGACCAACAACAACAACAACAACAACAGGAGAACAAAAACTAGATTCTTATATGTATAAAGGGCTTAAACGTGTTCAATGAAACATGTGTAAGCCCTTTTTTTGACGTCCACTTTCATTCATTAATCAGATAATTGCCTAAAATGTTTGAAGTAAATAAAAGGAATTCAAGTTTATATGTGGAATTGTTTATACAACATACATGATCGAAGTCTAATGAAATAAAGAGGAGGCTTTCAGATGAAATCGACGGGAATAGTGAGAAAAGTAGACGAGTTAGGCCGGATTGTTTTGCCGATTGAGCTGCGACGAACACTTCATATCGATATCGGTGACGCGATCGAGGTCTATGTCGATCCGGAGCGCATTACACTCAAGAAGTATATGCCAGCCTGCGTATTCTGCGGTAATTTCGAGAATATGACCTATTTCAAAGGCAAGCTGGTCTGCAGCTCCTGCGTAGAAGAAATTGTTTAGATCATGATTCCGGCTAAAATAGGATACAACAAAGGCGTATAACACTCATCCCGAGGGCTATACGCCTTATATTTTTATTTAGAGCTAAACCAAGAAAGTCCAATGGATATTAGAATGCCTGCTATCGCGATCCAAAATAAGTAGGAACGAAGCACACGTCCCAAGCTCTTATCTTGTCGGTCCAATACGGCTTTCTTGCGAGAGCCGCTTTCTTGCGTCTCCCCATCTAACTCATCTGTCACTTGTGTGCGCCAATTCACGAATTGAAAGCCAATTCCGCTAACCACAATGGAAATCATGAGTAAAATCAAAGAACCCATAAACAGTTTGTCCGATATGGACTGCATCATGCATCTAACTCCTCTGTCTTCACCTATATAGTTCTTCTATTATACTTCAAAACAGACTTCGAATACACACAAAAGCCCCAATCGAGTGAGAGTCGATTGAGGCTCGTTTTTACAATTATGGCTTAAAGTGTTTTATCGCCTGGCTTCCAGTTCGCTGGACAAAGCCCACCAGCCTGTAGTGCTTGCAGCACACGCAGCGTCTCATCTACAGAGCGCCCAACATTCATATCCGTGACCACTTGGTAGCGCAGTACGCCTTCCGGATCAATGATGAATAATCCGCGATGTGCGGCGCCGCTTTCATCGTCTAACACGCCATATGCGCGCGCTGTTTCTTTGGAGAAGTCACTGACCAACGGGAACTTCACAGGACCGATGCCGTTTTGGTCGCGCGGCGTTTGAGTCCAAGCTCTGTGTGTATACACACTGTCGACAGAAGCTCCAACGATTTCACAATCCAATTCAAGGAACTGCTCGTAATTGTCACTGAAAGCTGTAATTTCGGTTGGACACACGAACGTAAAGTCGAATGGCCAGAAGAAGAAAACAAGCCATTTTCCTCTATAATCTTCAAGCGCTATTTTCTCTTCTAAGGTTTCCATATTCTTCGTTGAAAGCAATGAAAATGAAGGCGCAGGAAGCCCTATTTTAGCAAAAGATTGTGAGGGTTGTACGGTTAATTGTGTCATGGTTAGCTCTCCTCTATCTATTTATATGGTATGTTATTAGCTTGCGATTTCGGCCAAAGCTTTTTTGAGTTTAGTAACGTTGAGACCCAGAATTTTGTGCTCACCAATGACAGTCACTGGCAAGGACATCAAGCCTAAATCATGAAGTTCTTGTCCGAATTGATCGTTCAGATCAATGTTTCTTTCTTCGTAGGAGACATTTTGTTCCGTTAAATACTTTTTCAACTGTTGGCAATAAGGGCAATTTGTACTGGAATAAACAATGACATTAGACATCGGAATTCATCTCCTTGTGGGGTATAAGATTATTTGTACTGCGGGATCAGTTGAGCCCGTTTATTAATAAATTTATCAACCGCCATGGCCGCGATAGCTCCATCAGCAGCTGCAACAACCGCTTGCTTCACCGGTGTGCGTCTGACTTCTCCGGCCCCGAATACACCTGCAATAGATGATTGCATCGAGCTATCCAGAATCATAAAACCATCCGCGTCCAGCGGAACCTGATCCTGTAAGAAATCTGTGCCAGGCTTACTGCCGGATAGGAAGACGAACACACCATCCACTTGGAGTACTTCCTCTGCACCAGAACTCGTGCGTATTCTAATTCCCTCTACGTGCTTGTCTCCAAGCACTTCAAGCGGTTTGGCTTTGTAGAGAAAGTCAGTGCCCGGCAATTCTGGAACGTGATGAACGCCTTGCAGTTCAGGTCGTGGAACTATGAAGTGAATTTTTTCCGTAAATTTACTTAACGCTTGTGCTTCTTCTAAGGCTTCCTCTGAATCACCAATGACAGCGACTGTTTTGCCATCGAAAAAGGCTCCATCACACGTTGCACATGTACTAACGCCACGCCCTAACAAATTTTCTTCCCCGGGCAGCATTCGGTTGCGTCCTTTGGAACCCGTCGCGATAACGATCGACTTGCCTTCATAGATACCGTCAGCCGTAAATACATACTTCGTATCGCCTTCCACATCTACAGCTGTAATTGTTGTTTGGATGAACTCCGCCCCAAAGCCTTTGGCTTGCTCCCGCATCGTATCAAGCAAATCTTTACCTGACAGCTCCCCAATTACACCCGGGTAATTCGCAATTTTGTGAGTAATAGCCAAAGCTCCTGTATTCGGTGCCTTGTCAATCACGAGTGTCTTCAGATTTCCTCTTGCTGTATAGATAGCAGCTGAGGCTCCCGCCGGTCCAGCTCCAATTATAATGACATCATACATCGCTGTGCACTCCTTTCAACCCATAGTGACTGCTTTCCAATGAGAATCCATATCAGATAATAATTATTATAAATAAATAATAATAAAAGTCAATCCTTTTTAATAATTATTATAAATAAGAAAAAGAACAGTACAACGACAAGAAAATAGCCCCATTAGCGACAAGAAAATCCCGACATCATAAAAAAGATTAATATTCACGACATGAAAATCCCAGAAATCAAGGAGATTCGAATTTTCACGACAAGAAAATCCCCAGAAATCAAGGAGATTCAAATTTTCACGACATAAAAATCACTTTAATAAAAGAAATGCATGTATATCTGGTGCTATATGTTGGTAATAAATATATCCAGAATCTCATTTAAGGAGGATATTTATATGGGCACTATTATTTGGCGCGAGGAATGGAAAAGGCCTTACGAATCAATTTGGTCGGTAATTGAGAATATAAAAATTTCCAACTCAATCAATGGTAGTGATCTGATGCACTACTTAAACGAAAAGGTTTTGGTGCAACAATTAAAATTGATCAAAGATATCCGCGATTTCGTTGTTTGATTATGCTGTCAAACCAAACAATTTGTTGATTAATTCAACTAAGGAAAGGACAGACGAATGAACGCATTCGACCTGCCCTTTCCTTAGCATATGCATGACTTCGATTCCCGCAATTGTATATTCTGCAGTTTCAAACGACTTGAATCCCAGCATTGGTTTTATGATTTTCTTTATAAACCGATGATCTTGTTCAATAATATTGTTAAGATATTTCTTTTGCCGTAGTAATGTTTCTTGTTTCATAGCCTTCTCGTCCTTTAATTGCTGAACTGCAATAGGGTAAGCTGGGTTTTTATCGACAGTGATCACACGAGGCGATTGATTGTGTGTTGAAGTCAATGCTTTCTTGAAAAATCGTTTGGCAGCGAGAGCGTCTCGATTTTCAGACAACATGAAATCAATCGTGTTTCCTTTTGAATCTACTGCTCTGTAAAGATATTTCCACTGCCCTTTGACTTTAATATAGGTTTCATCAGTTCGGAAGGAATCATTTGTCGACTTTAAATAGGGACGTATTCGCTTGTCTAATTCTGGCCCAAACTCATGAACCCATCGCATGATGGTTGTATGAGCCATCCCAAGACCTCGTTCTTCCATCATCTCCACTAGATCACGATAACTTAGGCTATATTTCAAATACCATCTTACTGTTAGCAAGATAACTTGAGATTCATACTGCTTCCACTTAAACAAATCTAATTCTGTTTCCAACGTAATTGCCCCATCCCATGAATTCATTTCAATAATGCTATCATGGATTAGAACTTTGCACCAGAACCGTAGAACCCTTGACCTCATCGCTACCAGCAATGCGCTCCCCCAGCTGAGTTAAGCCTTCTCTATTCCACTAAACTGCCCGTTAGTTGAGAAAACGGCAGCCAATATGCAGGCTGCCGTTTCTTTGTATTTATTGAGCTATCCATCTGCGTGCTCATAGATACGTATTTAATAACTAAGCAACAAAGCCCGCTGATGCTCAGCGGGCTTTAACTATTTTACGGGGCTTGTAATTAGCGGGCTTAAACGTCTTCGCGATCTTGGGGACATCGTCATTGATCATGCGCCTAAGAAGGTTTAGCTGCTTGGAGTATTTTTTGTTGAAGCCGTCCTTTGATTTGTTGTCGAAAAACTCATCGGGAGGCTCCTCCGGCGTGTAATAGGCGAATAGGCGCCCGTTCCCCGCGTAGAGGACGATGGAGGGCGAGTCTTCATAGCCTTTGTCGCGCCATTGCTTTCGGGTCATACGGTACATACTTACGGTGAAAATGTCTGTATACACTTTGCCGCGATACTTGAACAGAAATTGCACGCCGTATGCCTCATCGCCAGATCGGCCCGATCTTTTGATAACCAAATATGGTTTCCACCAATCAGGGATACGCATGCTGAATCCATACTTGGGATCGTAATATTTGATAACCGTTGCCCCCTTTTACAACTATTCATAGCTATAGAATATTCGGAGCAACTTAAGACGGTGTCAGTAAAAACGGATCTGCAAAGGAGATGCTCATGCCCAATCGCGATACGATCGGCGGGCACGCGAAAGCCGGCGGATTCGACCGTCAGACGCGGCGGCATACAGGATTCAAACGATAAATCGCTCTTTCTTGACTTGCTCAAACAATCCGATAGAGTGGTTTTATTTTGATAAAAAAACGAGTGCGATCAGTTGAAAGTGGTGCAAATATTGATTGGCGGGAATATATGGAAGGCTTCCCCGAAGTGATTCAACGATCCTCCCTTTAGCTTAATGAAAACGGCAGCCGATTGTTTGGTCGGCTGCCGCGATATCCTTTTCAACTAACGTTTTCCGTTAGTTTAGCTATTTTAAACTTGCGACTAAGGCAGTGTGACCAGTCAGTTGTAGGAGTCCAAGTACTCCTATTTATTACCGAAGGAGATTGGTTTTCGCCAGTTCGATGACTTCGTTGCCTTGCCCGTTCAAAACGGCTTTCAGCATCCACATCGTAAATCCGCGAGCCTGCTCGAGGTTGATTTTCGGCGGCATCGCCAGCTCCTGACGATTGACGACGACGTCCAGCACTACCGGACCGCTGTGTTCGAGGGCTCGGCGAACGGCGCTTTTCAAGTCATTCGGATCCTCGACGCGAATTCCTTCGATTCCCATGGCTTGAGCAAGTGCCGCAAAGTTTGGATTGTCGAGTTCCGTTCCGAATTCTAAAAAGCCAGCTGCTTTCATTTCCAATTCCACGAATCCAAGCGCGCCATTATTAAAGACAACGATCTTGATCGGGAGCTTATGCTGACGAAGGGTCAATAGATCTCCGAGCAGCATAGTGAGTCCCCCGTCCCCAGACAGCGATATGACCTGGCGTCCCGGTTGCGCAACCTGAGCCCCAATCGCCTGGGGCATGGCGTTCGCCATTGTCCCGTGGTTAAACGAGCCAAGTAGCCTTCTTTTTCCATTCATGCTCAAGTATCGGGCAGCCCACACAGTCGGCGTACCAACATCGCAAGTCAAAATGGCATCCTCATCTGCGAGATCACTGATTACCTTCATGAGGAATTGCGGATGAATAGGAGCTCGACCAGGAGCTGCAAGGTTGTCCAGTTCCTCGCGGACTTTGGCATAATGTGCTGCAAAGTGCTGCAGGTGATCAGGGGAGTGCGGTTCCATTAAAAAGGGTAACAGCATGTCGACCGTCGTCTTTACGTCTCCGCACACCCCGTATGCGAGCGGCGTTCGCCGGCCTAGTCGGGAGGAATCCAAATCAACCTGAAGGATGGTCGCTTCTTGCGGATAAAATTGCCGGTATGGAAAATCGGTACCCAGCATGAGTAGGACATCGCATTCCATCATGGCGTGGTATCCTGATGAATATCCGATGAGACCGGTTAATCCGACGGAATACGGGTTGTCATATTCAAGATATTCTTTTCCTCGCAGCGCTATGACCATCGGGGATTGCAGTTTCTCGCATAGCTTCATGAGCGAAGCATGAGCTCCCGAGCAGCCAGCACCGCACAGCAAGGTGATCCTCTTGCCTTTGTCTAAGTAGTCGGCAAGCGTCTTCAATTCGTCTGTAGAAGGGCAGACAATTGGCCGGGTGGAATGGATGACGCGTTCTGGAACCGGGCTTTCGTCGTATTCGAAAGCGGCTACATCACCAGGAAGAACTAAGACAGACACTCCAGACCTTGCCGTCGCGGTTTGCATCGCCATCGTAACCGCTCGAGGTATTTGCCTCGGTCCGGTTACGACTTCACAAAAGAAGCTGCATTCCTGAAACAACATGTCCGGACGAGTCTCTTGAAAAAAGCCGCTGCCAATTTCACTGCTCGGAATATGAGCGGCAATCGCAAGCACTGGCACCCTGTTTCGATGGCAATCGTACAATCCGTTAATGAGATGTAAATTACCAGGTCCGCTGCTACCCGCACAAATGGCGATTCCTCCGCTGAGGGTGGCATCCGCGCCAGCCGCGAAAGCTGCAACCTCTTCGTGGCGGACATGGATCCATTCTATTTTTCCGGAACGACGGATCGCATCGAGCAAGGCATTAAGCGAATCGCCGATAATGCCGTAAATTCGCTTAACGCCGGCGTTCAGAAGGGATTCCACGATGGAATCAGCTATCGTTCTTTTCAAGGGAATCTCTCCTTATTGTTTTTATTATTTTGCCATAATATGAGCAGTATATTCTTGATTTCACTATGATCGAGTTTGTTGGGCTTTAATATTAAATTAAGTAGTCACATTTCGGTAATTTCATTCCTTATTATAGATATGCTGCCCGATAACGAAATAACGGCTGCTACGCGGCAGCCGTTACTTCGTTATCGGTACTTTATCTAACTTTAACCTATTCGATCCGCTTCGGTTTTCCATAAACCTAATATTTTGTTCAGACGCGAAGTGAGGTCTTGGACGGATGGAAGAAATCCAACCCTTTTGCTCCACACTCGGCTGAGTTAAATAAATCACCACAGGATGCATAGCAACAACCAGATCTGCGATTCCTCTGATATGTTACTTCACTAAAGTGCCCGTTAGTTCAACAAGCTGCCGTGTAATGCCGGCAGCTCTATTTCTTCATAAATAAGAATGCAATCCGTATATAAAACAACGTCATTCATTTTTAATGCTCTTGTAATAATAATTGCATCTAAATGGAAAAAATAAGCATTAAAATGGATGCTTTGATTTATCAAGGATAATAATTTACAAGAAGGTGAATGCGTTGGAGAAATTGAAAGAGAACTTAGAACAGAAAATACTGCTGTGATCGTTGTGGACGTGCAAAATGATTACTGTCATCCTGAAGGAGTGATAGCCAAAACCGGAATTGATGTTAGCTCTGTAAAGAAAATGATTCCTAATTTGCTCGGCCTGTTAGAATCAGCACGAGTACATACAATTCCCGTTATTTTTCTACAGACAAATCATGAGAAAGCAACCGATTCGGAAGTTTGGCTTTCTCGATTTAAGGATGGCATAAACCCTATTTGCCATACGAGTAGCTGGGGAGCAGAATTTTTCGAGGTTGCTCCATTATCTAGTGAAATTGTTGTAAAGAAACATAGGTATAGCGGTTTTATTCACACAAGGCTGGAATCTGTTTTGCAGACATTAAAGATCGAAACACTTATAATGACAGGTGTTAGTACAAACCTTTGTGTAGAATCAACCGCAAGAGACGGTTTTATGTTAGATTATCGTATTGTGTTCATGAAAGATGCCTGTGCTGCTTTTTCTCAAGAAGAACACGATATGACCTTAAAAACCGTTGACACATATTTTGGAATGGTGGCTGATACAAAGGACGTAATTTCCTTCTGGCAGCAACAAGCAAACAAATCCTCTCAACTTGTAACCTACAAAGACTAAGACTAAATTAGAATCAACTTTAATGTATCTGATGTTTTTGATGTGTACGGAAAAGGCAGTATATCTCTTATTTGGCCTACTGCCTTTAGGTCATTATTATGTTAAAGTTCCTCGTTAGCGGAATGAACTAACGTAACACAGTTTAAAGGTTTGGGAATGCTTGATAGACTTCAGCGTCGCAAGAAATACGTCGAGCCCCTTGCGGCGGGATCTTCCCCTGCAGCCTCGAGCACCGTATTCTTATACCGGTTGCTGTCACAGTTCCTCTGAAGTATTATTGGGGTCTTCATGCCGCTCATCGCCCCCGCATCTCGTTGACCAGCTGTTGCATCGCCTTTTTCATGTCCTCCGGCGGCTGCTTCACCCGTTCCCCGTGACCAGGAAGCACCCATTCGAAAGTTTCAGCAGCAAGTCGTTCCATAGAAAGCCCCTGCTCTTCCCAGGAATACCAGCAATAATCCTCGAACGCCTCCAGCACCCCTCGGTGCCGGTCCCATGCCAAATGGTCACCCGTGAACAGAA
This sequence comes from Paenibacillus sp. J31P190, assembly GCF_059692075.1. NCBI lineage: Bacteria > Bacillati > Bacillota > Bacilli > Caryophanales > Paenibacillaceae > Paenibacillus > Paenibacillus sp. J31P190. The sequence goes on from NZ_JCAUAS010000003.1 coordinate 609,673, forward strand.
ACCGTTCCCGATACAGCAGCACCATCGAGCCACGTGTGTGGCCCGGAACGACGACGATTTTCATCTCGTTATCCAACTGTACATCCTCGAAGCCCTCGATCACATGTTCCGCGTCGGGTTGAGCCTCCCTCTCGATCGCATGGATGATGCGCTTCGCGCCGAACCGCTCCGCATACAACTTCGCATCCGCCACATCGTCCCGGTGCGTGAGGAAGATTGTGTCGATGCCGCCCATTTCCTCGAACCTTCGAGCCAAGGACGGCACGAAGCGCGGCGCATCGATAAGCCAATTGCCGTTCGGCCGTATGATAAAATACGAGCTGCCGCCAAACGATTTGGGCGACGTATATCCGCAATAATGGGCACCGTCCTCCAGCAGCAACGGAAAGTCGGCCATTGCCTCGGCGATGTCGCTCTTCTCCTCGCTCACTATAGCCGCTGTCGGACAAGCGAGCAAGGCTTGCAGTGCCTGCTTCTGCTCGAGTCCCGTTTCAGGCTGGTGGGCAACGGTGGAGAATCCTTTAGCTTCGGTGAATATCCTCGGCGCGAGCTGGCGGCACGTATCGCAATCAATACAGGCGGATGTGACGTACAGCGGCCCGGGCACATTCGTATCCAATCGGTGATGCGAGCTCATGCGATCAGCCTCCATTTAGCTATCGTTATCCGTTAGTTGAATCCAAAATTATCTCATCTATTAATGTGATATTCTTTCAAATCACAATTCCCTATATGAAAATGATAAAATTCATCGTTGGTCTGCTCATTAAAATAAGCATTAATTACCCTACAGACACCACCATGGGTCACAATTAAGACATTCTGATTTAAATACTTTTCTTTAATTTCATCAAGAACATTAAAAATTCTTTGTGATAATTGTAAAATTGACTCCCCACCTGAAAGCTTATTCGAAAAATGCCTTTTAGCTTCTTTAAAATTTTGGTTGTCGCGACTAGTTCCTTCAAATTCCCCATAGTTTTGCTCAACAAGTCTGTGGTCAATAACAATATCTTTATTAATGGCTCTTGAAAGTATTTCAGCTGTTTTAACTGCTCTTGACAACGGTGAAGTTAAAATGATGTCGATTTGCTTCTCATATACTATTTTAGAAAGTTCTTTTGCTTGTTCTTCACCTTTATCCGTTAACTGGACATCAGTTATTCCACAAACTCGATTTTCATAGTTCCATTCTGTCTGACCATGTCTCACAACATATAGTTTCAAAAAATCATCTCCATAATTTTGAAATAACACATTACATTCATTCGACGGAGAGATTAGAATAACCTGTCCTTAATAAAATGAACAAAGCAGGTCGCCATAGCACCTGCTTTGTTGTCTGTCTTTATTCAGCTAAAGTTTCCGAGGGAGTTCAATAGTTGAATGCTACTTTATATACTCTATTATGGATTTGAATGCCTGATACTCTTAGCAAAATTTAAGATAATCACCTTTTGAAAATATAGCGGAAACAGATAAACGGAAAATGATAGCTCGAATAATCATTTCTTTATATAGTTCATTATCTGGTAGCAGATCTATCTCAGAAATATTGCTTCCTTGCCATGCTATACAATCACAAACTAAAATGGCTTCTGCATATTCTACTGGAGCAATTGTTGGAGAAAAATCAATTACTAAAGGACTCAAAACATGGTCAAAAAGAATATTTCCCGACAAATCACTATGAACAATCTGCACTTTATATTGCTCTTTTAGGCGTACCCTACTTAGTAATTTATTAATAATTTCTTGTGTTTCTCTCGGTAATTCCCCTGGCAATTCATCTATTTGCCATGCTATACGATGACCCTTGGACCAAGGATTATCAGTATGAGGGAAGTTCCGAAAATCAATGGAAGATAGGTCACGGTGAAATAACTTCGATACCAGAAGTTTTTCTTCTATTCGCCCTTTTACATCCTTACCTACCTCATACTGAGTGCAAGCCCATCCTCTATTTACAAAAGTACCGTATTTACTTCTAATAGGCTTTGATACTCTATAACCTTGAGGGACTATATTGTAAATAATACTCAGTAACCATTCAGAATGATGTATGTCATCCACAGGTTTTAATACAGCATTACTGACTCTTATTGATGTATTCTGTCCGCCACTCAATGGTACAATATCCCCACTAAGATTAAATGAATATAGTATTTCTTTGGAAAGCACCATTTCTTCACCCTTCTAGCATAAAACTTCTAAATATTCGTTTTATATTTCAATGTATCACTTGAAGAATCCTGCCCGTTAGTTGAGAAAAGGTAACCGATCACTAGGTCGGCTGCCTTCTTTTGTTGATATTGAACTAACGTTATCCATTAGTTTAACGAGCTTATAATTTCGATTGAATCTTTTAGTGTTATGGACTTAGAAGAATATTGTCCTAATTTATTTATAACCTTCGGTTTAATGCGATTTTCAAAATTATCATTCCAGATAAACATGTTCCTGAATATTTCAAAAGTCGGTTTATAGTTTGATTTTTCTATTCTGAGTAACTGTAAGATAAATCTTATGATAATTCGATACTTTCGTTTCGAATTATCAGTATCCAAAAATATAATTAAATCGGCATTATGAAAACTTTGGAACACCCATTCGTTATAATGAGCACCCTCTATAATCCAAGTATCTGAATGAATAATAGTACTCAAAAGTTGATCTCTTTCTTCCTCAGTTCTTTTAATGTCTCTCGGTTTATGTCTCTTCCAAACAACATTATCCAATTCGTAATGTGGAATACTCAGTTTATTTGATAGATTTCTGGCTAATGTTGTTTTACCACTCCCAACGGAGCCTATTATATGTATTTTTCTCGGGGCAAATTTGTCCAATTCAACCATTTAACCTACCCTCCACATAGATTTTTAATAATTTATTCTTCCAACTTTCCCCAAAACCTCTATTAGAACTAATCTGCCCGTTAGTTCAATGACAAGGCGGATTATTTGTAGGCTGTGACTTCAAAACCCACTCTTTCATATTTAGAGAAATCCCCGACTTCGCCAGCCATAACATACTTAATTTCGCCCGTGCTTATAGTTTGCTTTTGGTTAGAGCCACCAGATTTTGACGTGCCTGATGCCGTCCCAATCAACTTATCGTTCGCATCATAAAAATGCAGTTTAAACTCAATGTCATGTTCGGTTTTGATTTTCGAATCCATCTCATGATCTAAAGCTAATAATCCTCTTATGCCCGTATATCCGCCGTCTAAGTACAAATCGAGCAAACCAAAGTGAATATTGGAATATTTTTCATCTGTAAGTATGGCTACATTTGAAGGAAAATGATTAATGGTAATGTTCTTGTACATCCCTTCATCTGAATAATCAACAAAAGCCCCTAGCTGCTCAGCCAAAAATCGGACAGGGACATAAGCGTGCCCTTGATAATTAAGAACAGCATATTCTTTGTCTAAGGGGGCATTTAGACCATTGATTGTGAAAAATGCTGGAAATAAATATGCCTGTATTGAATCAGAAGCTGCAACAACTGAAGTTAGTGAAAGAATTCCCCCTACAACTACACCCATAATAAATTTTTTCATGTGATAACCTCCATAGATTTTTGTATCTATATACGCACACATATGGAAAAAGTTGTATTTATAAAACACAGAAGAATCTGTTCATATCTTGAAGGTGATATACCAAAATTTACTCAAAAAAGACAGTCAAAGACCCTAGTAATTAAAGTCTTTGACTGTCTTTTATTCCGCCATCGTTTCCGTTAGTTTAACGATTTACTGCAATCGGACAAGAGTTTTTTATGATTTTATACATTTAACATATCCCAATTATTGATAACATACCAAAGTTGAAATAAAAAAATAACAAGATAACTTACATTTACAAGGAAACAAACTTTAAAACTAATTTCCCCCCTACGATAATCTTCTCTACCAATTTGTTCATTTATATAATCGGCTTTCATCCTACTTGTTTTTTTGATTAATGAGATTAATTCAATAACACCCATAATCCCCCACAGCAAGGTAAAGACTAATAAGACTGCGCTAAAAGTTGATAAAAGCATTTTTGAACCTTGGTCTGTTGCTAACCTAAAAGCAATATTAACCAATATCGTGAAAATAAATAAACAAAATCCTAATACACTCAAATATGGTCTAAACTTATATGATGTCATAGTATTTCCCCTCTTTGAGAACTTTCCATATTTGAGGTATTCGCCAAGTAAATTAACTATCCTGCCCGTTACTTCAATGAAATCAAAAAAGGAGCTACTTAATGCAGCTCCTGAACTATAGTTCCCGTTAGCTCAATATACAATAATATTTACAGAGTCAGCATTATTCATATAAACTGTGTGAATCGAATGATATCTGTTACTAGTTTCCTTCATAACCGTTAGGTTTTTTATCTGATTCGTCTAGACTTAATTGAAAAGACGTAGTGCTGAAATATACACGCGAATAGTTGTACGGAATATTTATATCCATACTTCGGGGAGTTGCTTTTGGCATCATATCATAGGCTTCAAGAATTGAACTTTTATAGTTATCATCTAATACTCTTTTTAATAATTCCCTCATTATTGGAGCGCTTTTATCATTCAAATTATCAATATGAAGTACTGTCCGCTGATGAGGTTGCGCTGATACATGAAGATATATATCTTTAGATGGATCTTCATTTATTGCTATCTTTATACCCTTTTCAATATTTCCTTCTTCTTTCACGTATCTGTTTAATAATTTACTTTGCGGTTCAAATGTATATCCAAACTCTTCGGTCATTTCGCTAAGTGTATTTATTATCCTTGTTATGGACAAATCACGATTTGCCTGAATGATTTGACTTACTGACAATAGATCATGTCTTGCGTTTTTTTCTTTAAAGTTCCTTATAAAAGAAACTGCTTCCGCTCGAGTTAGCAGATCGTGAGGTTGAAAACCATAAACACTCTTGCTAGTTTTTCCATTTGAAAGATTACTGTTATATAGTGCCCAGATCAATTCATCCGGTGCATCCGCTTCCTGACCAGTTGCATTTAATAAAATCATAGCGGATTTAAGCCGAATTAGCGGCGTATCGGCAACTGCCTTAATAGTATTATTAAATGGATAATATAGGGATTTATACGATAAGATTCCATATACATTCCATTTATTGGCCTCAGCGAATCTATAATATGCATCATACCAATGAGGATCAGCTTTTTGAGTAATATCTCCCTTATACAATGCGATTAACATTTTTAAAAATTCCGCTTCTGTAACTTTGGCATCAGGTACGAAAGTACCGTCGTCATATCCGCTCACCATTTGGTTTTCCGTAGCCCATTTCACATCTTCAAAATACCAATCACCAGGATTAACATCTTTATATAATCCTGTTCCTGCTTGAACATTTGCAAGTGGAACAAACGAAAATAACATCGAGCCTAATAAAAGGATTAACTTTACTTTACTAAGTAGGTACTTAACTCTAGTTGATTTAAATTCCATTTTACCCTCCATTTTTTAATATCATTCCCTGTTAGCTTAATCTGTGATGGTACCTACTATTGCGGGTTTTTGGATATCTGAGACAAACCATATTCCGTTAATAAACTGTCAATCTCTTTACCATTTTCATTTTGGTACTGACCTTTTAAGCTGTGACCATCATCCGGATATTAGATCAACTTTACGGTCTTATTTCTTTCATGCGGTTAGCGAATTCTTGAACTATTTTCCATATTACATATTAACACATATTGGAAGTATACTGCCCGTTACTTGAGAAAAGGCAGCGGAACCAAACGGTTCCGTTGCCATCACATGTTCTTATTGTCGTTTCCCACTTGTTCAATAGCCCTTGCACACAATATTCTTATATTGAATTACCATAACATATGTTCAGTAATACGCCAAAAGTATTCATAAATGAGTACTGATAATATTATTTCGTTAATTGTCACTAGACTAACAATTATTAGTTGCTGTTTTCTGTTGAAATATTTATTCAATTTTGTAGTCTGATTATCTGTTTTAATAGCATCTTTGAATGCTGAATATCTCGGTGCAAGAACCAACCCGGCTATTAGTAATAATATAGGAATGAATGCAACTGGCAGCAAAATAATGGTTAGTATGCCTATCGCAAATAGATAACCAGAAATCATTCCTACTATTCTAAATAGTACAGGAAAGATTGCTATGAAAAGTATTTGAAGACTTGTAAGCCTAAGCCATTTTGAAATTTGACCATTATATAATTGACCAGTTCCAGGAAATATTATCGAAAAAATTCCAGCCAAATAGATATTTTTCATTATATTCTCCTATTAGATAATGCTATTAATGTGATTCAGCATTCGTTCCCCTTTAGCTTAATCAAGCAAGTCAATCTAAAACTTTATTTTCTGAGAGCCATATTACCCTTATTGATTCAAAATATTAGGAAAAGGGTAAACATACGATAAGTGGGAAGTGGTATTAAAAACCAGCGAAAAACGGAATTCAATTTTAGTTTTCGAAAGGTTGTTGATTCACCATGAAAACACTAAGAAGGATAAAAAGATCGAGATTTCTGCTTCGATACTTTTTGAGTAAGACTTAGCATTAGAAGTGCATTTTTGAAATAAACCGCTTCCCACTATAAGAGGACTCTGCGATATAATTCGCGGGGTCCTCGCTTTTATGATGTTATCAATCAATTTCTCCTTTGTTATTAAGCTACCCTGCCAGCTAGCTTAATAAAATGAGCAGGCCACCGCAGTGCCTGCTCATCTAATGTGTGTTATTCAACTATCGTTCCTCGTTAGCTCAATAGTCTTATGTTTTAATTAGAGTCGCTGCTTATAGTTGTGAGGCTTGCCGAACACCTAATGCAGTGACGTCCCGACGGGCTTAGGGGGCTGGATGTGGTCACTCGCTTCTCAGAGTGACCCGGAGCGTCAATATGGTGTTAGCCGAAGGAAGTTCTGGAAGCAGCCATTGCATTTAAGGCGTTCTCAAAATAGCTATATACTTCATCTGCAATTCCCAGAAACTCTTCAACAAGTACATTACTATCCAAGTAACAAGCATACAGATAATCAACTAAAGCGGAGTCAATCTCACAATAGTTTAATATGGCATTCTTCATCTTAATAATGTCATCATGCCATACACCTGTATCTTCTAAAACCAAAGAGTATAATGCACGAATTAATCTCTTAGAGTAACCTTTAATATATCTAGTTTTCATTGTGTTATCACTAGCATTAGAAAGTAAACTATGTATACGATCTACTTCCTCCTTGGTCTCTGTATTTAAGTCTAAAATGAACTCTGGAGAAATAATTATCGGTGGTACTTTTTCACCAACGTCATGACCATATATGCAAACACAAATTATCTTTACCCAAAAACCCCACTCATTTGGTTTACTTAATACATCGTCAATCGAGCAAATTATCGTATCAATCTTAGTTACTACTGGATATTCTTCCAAAAGCCTGTCTTTAATATTTGACAATCTTTCGTAATCAATATCTTTGGGATTTACACATACAATAGTAAAGTCTGCATCTGACTTAAAAGGTTTAGCAGTTCCTTTTGGAATCGAGCCACACATATAAATGCTATGAATCTTACCTTTAAATTCGGTAAGTATATTATCTATATACTTATCAACAAAATCCTTATATTCACTTTGTATTACAATTCTATTTATAACTTTTTCTAATATCATATAGACTCCTCCTAAACTAAGAACTTCTTTCGGCTAACGTCTTTTTTGCGAACTTCGTAAATTCGTCATGACTTAAGTTATTCGCGAAATCATTCAACTATCCTGCCCGTTAACGGAGCAGGGTTGCCATGTGGCAACCCTCCGCATGTTTAACTATCGTTCTGTGTGAGTTTATTAACTTAAGACAAGAGCCTTACAATCGTTTAATTCCTACATACTTGCCATACAACCGGAAAATACCGTACCCCAGTAGGCCTCCAAAGCTATTCAGGATCAGATCATCCACATCAAAATTTCCGATGGAAAAAAAGACCTGCAAGCATTCCAGGAGTAAGCTCAATCCCAGTGATTGGATAAATACTCCAATAAGCGAAATCATTTTGCTTTTAGACAATAATACAATAAAAATTCCATACGGCATAAATGCCAAGATATTCCCGACCAAATTGATTACTTCATGTATTGACGGAGTTAGAACGGTAACGGAAATTGTTTTAAGCGGAATAAAATTACCATACAGCATTCGATGCATACTATACTCAGGGTTAGGGTTCTCTAGATTTTTCTGCAGTCGATCCAACAGAAAGTCCGTATCAATCGAACCGTACTTAAATAAAATGATTCTAAATAAAGTAAGCATATACAAGACAAACAGTGCTGGCAGCACAATGCGATTCATTAGTTTCGTTAGTTTCATTTTTCTTGTCCTCACTTTTGAGTTTTATGCTTGCTCGAGGTTTGCGGTCACTATAATACAATCTATATTGTTACTTGACAGCTCATAGGGACGATTATCAGCCAACACTCAAACGATATCCTTAAACAGCTCCGTATGCTGAAACAGATAGATTCACTTCCGAATCGACTACGGCTTCTGGAGTGATGGGCTTTATAAACTGAGCAGCAAAATGAGGATAACCCAAAAAAACTACTTCTTCATTTCAGTTTCATCCTTACCTCTTCGTCCAATTAGGATAAGGAAAACTGTTTAAATAAAAAGTAAGGTATTTATAAAATTTTTCTTAAATTCATGAATGATTGCGTAGGTAATCGCACTTCAAAAACCTTTGAATCAGACTGCTTTGGACATAAATCGTCCCCGTAAGCTTAACTACAAATAAGTGTCCGAGGATAATAAAGTTTTAGACTGGATTTGTTGATCCTATGCGGATTTCTTAATTGTAAACCGTCAGAATCCGGATAATTAATATTAGACTAACTAAAAAAGAAAACCAGCGACAGTCATGGACTGAAAAATAAAGTCCTAGACTGACCGCTGGTTCGCAGTTTTATTGAACTATTGTTTCCGTTAGCTTAGTACGCCCTTAACACAAGTTTTCATTTAAAGACCACCTTTAAATTAAACGAACTTTCTATAACGCATAAGCAAAACATTCTCTTCATTTTCCATTGGTATATAATGAACCCAATAATTATTATAATTTGTTATGATCTCTCTTTTGTCAGTGTTAAATTTAATGAAATCTGGCTTGAGTTGTGCGACTGGTAAATTGTAACACTCCAATATTTCGTTAAGAACATTGACCATTTCATCATCGCTTGGATTAAACACATCTATACTAAAAAGACTGAAATCTTCTGTCATCATTGAAGAAAATCCACTCAGTGTTTTTTCATTGTAGATCTCAAAACCGCTATGTGGGTCAATATCCATATTTAAAGAAAAATCATATTGCAGGGCAATTCTTTCTATTTTGTTCAAACTGGGAACAGTTATATCTTGGTTATCATTCATCGTTTCATCTTCTTCAGTGCTAGCATCTACTTTGCTCATTTCCCACGACTTCACATGAATATTATCAGTATTCAAAATATCTAGTAAATCCTGACAAAATAGCTTGAATTCATCTACCTCTTTATCTTTTTTTTGAATTAATATGCTTGCTTCAAAAAAATTCTCGGTTACGCTCACTTTCAACTGTTTAAAAGGTCTGATGTTTTTCCCTTTAGAGGGATAAAACCACCAATTAATTAAACTATTGAGTATAACTTTATTAAATTCATCAATTGGAGAATCGAATTGAATCTTCAATATTACTTGATCTCCCTTTTTTAATTCTTCGGATAAAGGGGTATAAATATTTTCAATGTTATCCCACAATATACTCACAGGATTCCTCCTTAAGCAACTCTGCCTTTGCAATAATGTCAATAAATCTTTAAATCAAATAAAAATTATCCAATCATCAGAGTAAGATTGTCATATACCATATTCTGGAATTTAATGAAAATAGACAGCTAATCCAATATGGTCCACTGCCTTCTCATGTTGATTGAACTCTCGTTCTGCCAAAAGAGAAAGCAGATTCTTGAAGTTCTTTTTGATAATCGTTTATTTCCCCTGATGGGGATTCGGCAAAACCAGATATCTTCCATACACCACCTTCTTTTACCCCCAAATAAACCGTGGATTTATCCCATCATTCCAAGAACCATAATCATTTGGAGTGATGTTTAATTCAACTTTAAACAATCTGGTCGGGGTATTATCGTTTAAATCAAGCCCGTGATACGGTTTTAAATTGCTAATTTCCAGGCTCTTAATACCCATTTGTTTTTCCTTCAAATTATCTAATAAATCGTACTTTTTTTGATTACTTTCTGTTAAGTCATACACTGTCTCAAAATTTTTGTTGATAACGGCTTCTAAATATTTAGTAATAGTTTCTTTAACTTCCTCTTGCTCATTTGCAGTAATGTTATTCTTATTAAGACAGGCTGACAAAAATAAGAGTATGAGCAAAATTAATGAGCAAATCTTCAAGAATTTAATATTTGACATTTTTCACCTCAATTTGGAAAGCTCTAAGATGTACCCTTTTCGCTATCTACCTTAAATATCCTTTATAAATGTAAAAATTGTACAATTCTGCCCGTTAGCATAACGCGGCTGCCGACAGTGCCGGCAGCCGCGTCTTAGTTGTTTATTAAGTTATAGTTCTGCGTTTGCTTAGTCCAATGTTTACATTTCGTACGAAACTGGGCAAAAAAGGCACTTCCCTATTATATGTCATTTATCATTTGCCTTCATTCTTCGGCGTCTTTTGAAATAGAATATAGTCACAAGAAGACACAATATCAACATGCCACCCAAGATCAAAACATCATAGTCCTTATCCGTCATAAACCACATTTTAAATTCCATATTCACCTGATTTATTGGAGTAATTCCCTCACCAAATTGCTTGTCTATCTGGTTAAGTGATTGTATTTCTTTAACTGGACCACAGGGACTATTCACTAACTCTCCATTGAGATTTTGTGCATAAAGTAAGTATGATTTTCCTTTTTCAAATGGAAATCCCCAAGAATAATCTGTTGCCACAATTATTTGTGAGGGGACCTCAATGTTCCAGCTTCTTTCAACATCAACCAGTATGTATTTAACGTACTCCTTGGGACCAATAAAACCCTTTTGCTTGATATCTCCCTTAATCTGAATTACTTCACCATATATTGCTCCTCCGAAAGTCTCCATTTTCTCCTTATGCCCATCTACCTTAGCGCAAGATAATGCATTCACATCATTTTTTGGGGAAACAAGAAAAATAAGACTAACTATAAGTAAAGACATCCAAATTTTAAACTTCAATCAACTCAACCCCTAAATGTGTGAAGTACTTTAAGTTTAAGACGAAACCTCCTATCGATATGTTTCAAAAAAATATCTTTCCGCACTATCCTGCCCGTTACTTTAATGCGAAAAGGGAGCAGCTGCCACAGCAGAACTGCTCCCTCTGGATCGTTCAACTAACGTTATTATCCATTAGCGGTGTGATCTATTCTTCAAATAAACTACGGTTTGTAGATCCTAATATATAGAAATATCCGTTCCATAAAGGTGAAGCTGAAGGCGTTTTGCAACGGACTGCGAAGAGTAATTATCCCATGATGTACTATATAAAGGTATTCTTTGAGATTGACGAATAGCTTGTGCCCAGGAAGAAGCTACACGAATTGCATATCCTTTTCCTTGATAGCCCTCCAATGTCTCCACACCAGCCTCAGCAGCTTTGTCGCTACTTCTTGCGCTAAAGCATACTGATACCGCCATGTTGTTTTCCATCACCATATAACAAGGTTCTCGAAATTCTAGTTCCGACAATAGTGAGGAAAATCCATGTTCCAAGTAGAATTTATTATCCTCGGTGACCAAAGTAGCATCAATGTAATCCGTATCGATTTCATTAAATGTGTAAGCAGGACCAATCCAAATTCGGCTAATTTTCTTATCCATTTCTAATACACTAATCACATTGGCCAGTTGCTCAGTTGGATCATACCTATCCATTATTTTCACGGTGTCACGGACTACGTTGTTTGAAACATCGTTTCGGAATTTTATTACTCGGCCATTATCCGTTTGCCCCCAAAAAAATCGGGGTGCTGGCTGGCACACACGCTCATTTATTATCGTGATACGTCCAGTTTGATCATGAACATATAGAACCCCAGCTTGAATGTTCATTAGTTCTACATTATTGTACAAAACCATTACCTCCTCTTTTGTGAGTCACTCACCCTTTCCCAGTTTTTAATAATCATCAACCATCACTCACTCTCTCAGTATTCTGTCACAAGAATATCATTTAACAAGACCAGTTTGTAGTGTCTTCTTTACGATCCATTTTTTGTGGTGTAGTTCACCGCGTATTCCACGCTAACCTGCCCGTTAAGCTGAGAAGGCTGCCGTTCTATACCGTTGGAAGCCTTCTTCTGATATCTATTGAGCTAAAGTTCCCAGTTAGCTGAACAGCCTGCAGGATCTCGCCGGCAGGCTGTGTAATTAACCGGGTTGTCGCGATCTGACCGAGAATGGCTTGCTGCGCGGTGAGCTGCACCTTGCGATTAATCGTTAGATACAGATTCTGCCCCTTGACCGGCTTGGTCAGCTTCATGTCGCCGACGATCCGGCTCATGCTGTCGATTTGATAGGATTTATAACCGTTAAGCCCCCGCATCTCCTTCTGATACATCAACTCGATGCCGTCGTAGCCGACCTCCTCGGAATCCAAATACTTAAGCGTGGGATCCGATTGATCCGCGTTGATTTCTTTGTAAAAGTCCAGATTCTCCTTGGCTCCCTTCATCTTGTTCATATAGCCGACCAATTGAACTGCGACCCGGTCGGGACTGTACTGGCGGATGCGCTCCTCCACGATCTCCATGTCCGGATACTCGTCGCGGTGCTCGCTAAGATAGGCGATCTCTTCTTTTGACAGTCCCGATTTGATCCGTCGTTGTTGGAATGGCAGATGCGCTCTGCCTTTGATGTCCATAGCCTCGATAACTTCCTCAGTCGTCAACGGCTTGGAATTCGCTTCGCCTTTTTCGTTAAACAGCTGCACGAGTTTTGCAGCCAGCGCCTCCGCCGCTTCTTGCTTAAAGCCTGTTTTGAAAGTAAAGTATAGGGACTGAGTTGAGATCGAATATGCGATCTGCTGTCCCGCCGAATCGTAAATATTGCCGCGGATGGGCGGGATGGATACGCCCTTCGTGATCATGCTTGTCTGGCGTTCCTAGAGACTCGGACCCTCGACGAACTGTAGATAAGCAAAACGTACGATTAGTGAAGAGAACAGGAGAAATGTAAGCATGAAAAAGACATTTAACCTAATACTGAAATGGCGACGGTTTCGAACTTTTTCTTTCGCACTTCGGTTTTATCATTAATTTCCATACCGTTCCTCATTCCGTCACTCGATACCCACCCTTTAATTGTCATATATTCAGACGAATTCCTTTTTAGAGAGGTTCAATCTTTAACCTGCATAATAAGAATAAGCAACCTTACGGGAATGGCGGGTATCCGAACTAAATACCAAGTTATTTTTCAAAATTTACGCTTCCGAATCCATGAGACCGATGAATTCCCGGATCGGCTGTCGTCTATATAAACGAAGGCATAAATGAACACAAACTAATTTGACGAAGAGGTGTTTTGAAAATGGCATTAACGTCCGCATTCACGAGCTTCAACCTGCCTGTAAAAAACGTAGAACAATCGAAAGCGTTCTTCACCGGACTCGGATTCGAGCTCAACCCGCAATTCCCCGAGAACGAGAATTCGGTAGCCATCGTGATCGGCGACAACCTGCAGGTCATGCTGATCAATCAAGCATTCTTTAATACGCTCACGGAGAAGGAATCCGTCGATACGAGCAAGTATGCGCAGATGACGATCGCATTGGCCTTCGAGAGCCGGGAAAAGGTCGATGAAATCGTGAATACCGCGGTCTCCTTGGGCGGGAAATTGCACGCTGAACCTGAAGATCATGGGTTCATGTATCATTGGGGCTTCGTGGATTTGGACGGCCATCTGTGGGCCATTAACTACATGAACATGGATGCGGCACAAGGTTAAGGCTAACGGAGAGCACGCTCGTACTAGGGTTCAAAAAGAAAGACGCCGGGCATCTTCCCCGTCGTCTTCTTCGCGATGATTAGTTTTGTTCGGTATAGGCTTTGAAATTGTCCATGATCGCTTGCCAGCCTGCTTGCTGGAACTCGACGGGATTGGAGCTTTCCGCGTCGAACGTTTCAATGACCTTCGTCTCATTCCCTTGATCGACGAAAGCAATATCCACTCTTCTTCCGTCTTCCATGGTGTAGCCGATCGCCTCATGCCGATTCACGACATCGTAGACGCCGCCAAAATCAAAGCCCATGCTGCCATCCTTCGCTTCCATCCGTGTCAGAAACTTGCCGCCGACCCGCAGATCGTTTTCGGCTCTCGGCGCATGCCAGTCCTCGGACGCTTGATTCCACTTCGTGATGTGATCCGGCTCGGTCCAATAGCGCCATACCTTCTCGACAGGGGCTTGAATGACGGCTTGCACGGTTACTTTCGTCGGTTGACTCGTTTCCATTTTAAATAGACACCTCTCTCATGATATTCGTCGTTTGGTTATTCTCAATGATATAGACGTAAGCCAATGACGAAATTCATTGGTCAATTCGCTCAGGCAGCCCAAATCGCGAAAATAATGGCGTATGAATGAAGTTTTGAACGTGCAGGATTTGATTTTCTTTGGTTTCGATGACGTGGATGCCCCAGGGTACCAGGCCAGAGCCCTCTTTGCCCGGCATATACTGGGCCAACGCCGGATAACCGCCATTCACCGTAATGGGCACAAATCGCGAACCTTCGCAATGCCAGCGAGTAAGCGAATAGAAGGCGGACAAATCTTCCTTGCCGCGGATCCACATCTCGAAGGGCGGCATCGACATGCAGCCTTCCTCGTGGAACAACGCGACGAGTGCAGCAATATCGAATTGCTCGAAGGCCTCCACATACCGGGACAGCAGCTGCTGCTCCGGTTGAACGTCCATGCTGCTGAGCTCATCCGAGCGAAGCTGCGCCCGGTCCATCGTCTCTCGGGCTCTTTGCAAGGCGCTGTTCACCGCTGCCGGCGACATCGCCAACGTTTCCGCGATCTGCTTGGAGGACCATTCAAATACATCCTTCAAAATGAGTACCGCGCGCTGCCGCGGAGGCAAGGTTTGCAGGAGAGCGATGAAGCACAGTTGAAGGGTATCTCTGCGGACGAGCCGATCCTCCGGATTGCTCCCAAAGTCGGGAGACGGCCAGATCCAGGCAGAGTCCGGCAGCGTGTCGCGCGGCTCGACGATGGCGACGGCCGGGTCGAACAGGTCAACGGGAAGCGCGCGGCGTTTGGATTGTCTCAGCTTGTCCAAGCACAGGTTGGAGGCAATCCGATAGACCCAAGTTTTGAACGAGGAATCCTGTCTGAACGTGCTCCAGCTCTGCCAGACCCGAATACTCGTCTCCTGAACGGCATCGTCCGCATCGTCCATGGAGCCTAGCATTCGGTAACAGAACGAGGTTAAGCCCGGCTTCAAGCTTGCAAATAATGGTTCGTCAAATGCGGTCTCGTTCATCGCGGCCTCCCTTAACGATCTCCCCGAAGGGTGGTACCTTCATTATATGCAATGAAGCGGACAGCCTCAATCCGAATTTAGTACTCATGGATAAAAACTTAGCACGATCGTACTAATAATTCAATAACCAATAAATTAACCCTTGTCTATACTTTAGAAATAATTCGCAATACCTCACGCCAGGACCTGAATACTGGAGCTATCCTGCCCGATAGTTGAATGAAATCCATGTTTTATCTATATTTTCCCTTGTTTTATCCATGATATAATTCTAAAAGTACCAAAAAGAGCAACAAAAAGTAGCAATATCATTATTACAATCCATATACCCATACGATTAATGTCATTCAATGCCGAAGCATTAATAAGTACAAATACACCAATCACTACAAAAGCAATATACATAAATATGTTAGGTATTATCCAAGCTGTCCTTAACTTAATATTCTTCAATGCTTGAACGCCCTCCTATCCATAAAATTGCTCTCTCATCAATATACTACCGCCCCCCATTATACCATATGTTGGAATTTATATGTTTCGTATCGCTTCAAACCGCGATGGAACACAAACTCCTACCACGCTCTACTGCCCGTTACTTCAATAGGCCGCCAATAAATACCGGCAGCCTGAAGTGATGACGCTATAGTACTCTCGTTAGTTGAATCCCAAGTGTATTGAGTATTAATAGATAGTTAACATTATTTATCGTTGTGAGGCTCAAGGAACCATTGATTTCCATAAAGACCATACATCGGTCTTCCCGTTGGTTCACCGTTAGGATCAGTCTCTTGCATTACCCAGGTAGGATAATCAGGCAAGTTATCTGTGTAATAATGTTCAAGTCTGTCAAATACTTCTGACATGCCAGCGTATGTATAGTATTTTAATAGTGTTGTTATTTCATTATTTGGAATGCCTGCATCTACCATTTTCTTTATGGTATTTTTGATTAATGGCATGCCCCGTTCGGATAACCCCTGAACAATTGATTCTTGATTTTGATCATAATAAGTAAGAGATTTCTTTAGAAATGCTAAGAATCGGAATTCTGCAAGTGATGGATTATTTTCTTCAAGTTCTGATCTTGTCCAATTAAGTGGATCTGGACAACCTAAAGCAGTGAACTTCTCAATTAAATCATCAGCCTTAACCTTTTTCTCACCTTCAAGAGAATCATACCATTCCTGAAACATATAACTACACCTACCTCAAGTCGATATTGATTAGAAAATTATTTTAATAATTTCGACATTTGATTATAAAATCCTTTATGGAGTAAGAGTTACCACGCGGCAGCCGGCGATCCCAATTTAAGTAACGTTATCCGTTAGAATTCCTGTGGAACGAATAATTTGGAATTTGAATAAAAAAGAGCGCCTCTGTACGATGGGAGTATACAACGGGTCTACAGCCCTTAAAATCCCACATCAGGAGGTCGCTTTACTATGAAGTTTAAAGCACAAGCAAAGCAAAATCAACTCATTGAAAACATTACCGCTAATCACCTTGTTGTTGGTGTAGATATCGCTCAGGAGACTCATGTTGCTAGAGCTGTTAACTTCCGCGGCATTGCTCTTGGTAATCCATTGGAATTTAGTAATGATGAGTCGGGTTTCACATCTCTCTCTCGCTGGATTAGTGACTTGTTAGCCTCGTACAAGTTAGTTGAGGTAATCGTCGGTATGGAGCCCACAGGACACTACTGGTTCAGCCTCGCCCATTGGCTGAAGGAAAAAGCAATTGAAGCAGTACTCGTTAACCCTCACTTAGTTAAAAAGAACAAGGAAAACCGCGACAATACACCATCTAAAAGTGACAAAAAGGATGCGCTCGTTATCGCAGATATGATGAAAAACGGCTACTATTCCCCTGTCCGCTTCCATTCCACAGAATACGAAGAACTGCGGGTCCTAATGGCAAATCGAGAAACCGTCGTTAAACGGCTTGTAAGTGCGGTGAATCAGATCCATCGTTGGGTCGACATTGTGTTTCCTGAACTAAGGCAAGTCTTTAAGATCTTAACTTGTAAGGGTGCTTTGGCAACTCTTCGACTGTTTCCTCTCCCCGAGGATTTATGTAAGCTAAATACAGCTGATGTTATTGCAGGATGGAAGAATTCCATGAAACGGCACTCAGGTGTACGTAGAGCTCAGTCGCTCATCGATCTTGCCAAGCGAACTGTTGGTTCCAAACAAGCAACACACGCTTACAAACTCCACCTTGAACATCTTCTTGAGGAATACGACTTAGCGAATAAACAGCTTCAGAAGATTGAAGATGAGGTCAAAAGCGTTCTCGAACGGATCCCCTATACAGGCAAAATCCTTGCCATTACTGGCATAAGTGCTATTGCTTTAGCAGGCGTTCTAGGAGAGTCAGGTGACCTTAGCGGGTATGCTCACGGGAATTCTCTATTGCGTCACGCAGGTTTAAATTTAGCTGAAGCGAGCTCTGGAAAATGGAAGGGTCAAATGGAACTAAGTAAACGGGGCCGCCCACGTCTTAGGCACTTCCTCTATTTAATCACGATGTGTATGGTTATGACGAACCCTGAGTTTAAGGCGATACATCAACAAAATGTCGAGGTTAAGAAACTTAAAAAAATGAAGTCTATTATGAAGCTAATCGGCAAGCTGGCCCGCCTTTTAGTCGGTTTGACACGCAGAATGAAGTCTACAACCCCAATAAAGTCTTTACTTTAGCCGCTTAATCCAAGCACATTCTACGTGATTTGGTGTATTCGCAGGATGACAAAAGAAAGCACGGAGTATCGGGATACATTACGCAAAAGGGCTCAGACCCGTTCCGTTAGAAAGACCGACCTCCACCCCTTAGATATGTGTGACGAAGCATTCCTGTAGAGCGTTAATTTTCCGCTTTGAAAAAAGTGAAGCGCCCCCGTAAGATGGAATTATGCACAGGGTCATAACCCTAAAATTCACTATCTAGGAGGAC